>JBILNZ010000005.1:0-105541 GCA_044374745.1 Prochlorococcaceae cyanobacterium
GGTACATCTGCAGCGTTCAGCAATTGCAGCAATCGTTGATTGCCCAGTACCAGGCCAGTCTATCGGGTCTCGATCGCTGAAACCAGTTGCGCCGCAGTTGATCTGGTTTTTTCAGGAGTCCCTACTTCGCCGACGTGTACACCGATCGACGTGTGCCCGAGGCCCTGCGCCACGACCCGGTGCTCTACGGCGAATGCCTCAGCGGCGCCCTCTACTGGAACGACTTCCTTCGCCTGGCCCGCCAGGCCGGCTTCGCCGACCCTCGACTCGTGGGTGACCGCCCCCTGGAGATCACCGACCCCGAGTTGGCGGCGCTCACTGGTGCCATCGGCTTTTTCTCCGCCACCTATCGGCTGTTCTCCATCCCCGAGCTGGAGGACGCCTGCGAGGACCATGGTCAGGCGGTGATTTACCGCGGCACGATCGCCGAGTATCCCAACGCGCTGCCCTTCGACAAGCACCACAGGATGGAAACTGGCAAGGTGTTTCCCGTGTGCGGCAACACCTTCCGCATGCTCGCCAACAGCCGCCTCGCGCCCCATTTCACGTTGATCGGCGATTTCAATGGCCACTACGGACTGTTCGAGGGCTGTGGTGCCGTGCTCCCCTTTGATGCCTCACCCTCTGTCAGGAGCAGCGGTGCTGAAGTCAAAAAGCCATGTTGTTGAGCACAACCACAAGCTGGAGTGCCTGACCCAGCGAGGTCAATTGCGGGGTTTGATCAGCTGAAGCACCTGGGGGCCAGAGCAGGCGAGTCGGCGCTCACAATCGAGCGCATTGAGGATGGCTTTTGCGGCCTGATCGAGGTCACCGGCCTGCACCGCGCTGGTGGCCTGTTGCTCGAATAGTGCAAGTTCAGCCTGCAAGCGGGGGCGCTGATCAACCGCAGGTGTTGCCGGGGTAATCGATTTGGAGGATGGAGGGAGAAGTGTTGCGATCATTGGGTTATGAGTAAAGGGAGGCCGTCAGTGAGATAGGTCGATCAGCTTCAACCAGCTTCAACATCAGCTGCTTTTGGCCTCAGGGAGCTTGACGCAGCGGAGACGCAGTATCGTTACATCTTAGCCGTTGCATTTTAGTTGTTGCATCCTGGTTGTTACATCGTGATGGCTGCAGACTGAAGCGTACAAACCTGGGCCGACTGGCTGTGGACGATCAGAATGACCAATCAGAAGGGAATTAAACGGGATACTAAATGAACCCAAGGGCATGGGCAATTGGGACCCTGCCCAAGGGAAGAACTGGAATCAAAAATGGCTAAAGCGAAAGGAAGTCAGACCATTCTGATCTGGGAGGAAATCGGCAATTATTGGTGGGTCTATACGAAGAACTATAGGCGCGGGCCGCACTCAACCTAGCAAAAGCAAAAGATCAACGGCAACCGATGACCATTGCTTTGCAGGCGTTTGACCTATACCCCAAGGGGGTCAGCTCAGGCCAGACGGGTCCGACTGCTCAGGTGCCAGGTTCTTCACAGTTACCGCCAAGAGCGGCGATCTGCTCACGCAGGGATTGGACCCGGGTGGCATCGCCGCGGGTCATGGCCACAGCCAGGGCAAATTCAAGCTTTTCAAGCTGATGGTCGTTCTCGCTGCTGCGTGCTGGAAAACCCCCTCCAGCCGTCGGCACCGAAGGGGATGGAACAGGGCGCCGTAGACCTGAATGCGAAGAGGGTGATGAGCCGTGCAGCGAGGAGCCGTGGAAGGAAGCGGCTGCGGAGAAACCGGGGTAAGCCATAACTGAATTTCTTCCCATTCTGCCACCCCTGACCAGGGGCTGAGGGGCAGACCTTCAGGCCGCCAGAGGCTGGTCACCCTCAACGGGAGAAGGGTCGCCACCCATGGCGATTGGTGTGGTCTCGTCGATGCCCAGAAGACAGCGGCAGTCATGCAAAAGCCGCTCCACATTTTCAAGACTGTCGAGTTGCTCGGGCTGCTGGTCGATCTGCTTCGCCGACCACTGGCGCAGCTGCATCTCAAGTTCCTGCACGCGCTGCTCAAGCTTGACGACCCTCTGGGAAAGGGCATGGGTGGTCTGGGCCAGATCTTCCGTGTTGCGGGTGATCCGGAAAGAAACGGATTCGGCTGCCATGGCTGTAAGGGAATGATGCCGATGACAGCACAGTTTCCGGTCACGGCCAAGCTGGGATCCCTGGGATCACCACCGTTCGGCCATCCTGGTCAGGATCACCCCCTCCAACAGCAGCAGCGAGAATCGAGGCATGACACATTCTTGGGCCCTGCCAATCGTGACCCTGGCGGGAATCGTCGGCGGTTTGCTGGCGATGCGCACCGGCATTCCCGCAGCTCCCCTGGCAGGCGCCCTTCTCGCTGCCGGTGCAGTGAGCCTGAGTGGGCAACTGGAACCTGTGAGCTGGCCCCAGGGCACTCGCACGGTGCTGGAAATCGCTATCGGCACGGTGATCGGCACCAGCCTGAGCGCCTCCGCACTCCTCGAACTGCGCCAACTCTGGCGACCGGCCCTGCTGATCACCTTCACCCTGGTGATTGCAGGACTGCTGATCGCCCTGCTCTGTAGCCGACTCTTGGGCATCGACCCCGTGGTGGCCCTGCTCGGCGCCGCACCGGGGGGGATCAGCGGCATGAGCCTGGTGGGCGCGGAGTTCGGCGTGGGAGCGTCCGTGGCCGCCCTACACGCCATTCGGCTGATCACGGTGCTGATCGTGCTGCCGCTCATGGTGCGGCTTGTGGCTCCCCAAGGGGGTCCACCCCCAGGCTGACGGATGGGACCCTCACGGGGTCGACGGTACCCAGAACGATCGATAGGTTGGGCCCTTGCTTCCAGCCCCTGAAGCCATGGCATCGAGCCCCAAAGCTCCCTTCGACCATCCCACAGCAGCCCGCACCGGCAACGGCCATGCCGGCAGAAGGTCCGTCTGGTTGCTGCCACTGGTCCTGGCGAGCTGCCTGATTGCTCCCTCTCAGGCCCAGGCCCAGGCCCGGAGCGGCAATGCCGAAACCGGCAGGAAGGGTGCTCAGATCTATTGCTTCATGCGCAGTAACGGCAATAGCCACCAGGTGAGCTGGGATGCCGCCTACGCGGTGATCAAACGCCAGGGCGACCAGCTGTTCCGCACCTCTCCCCAGCATGCGGCAGTCTTGATCACAGAGTCGGTTGTGGAGAATCCCAGCGAATTCCCCGATTGCGGCCGCTATCTGGGCGATCTGTTCACCCAGCCCGAAGCCAGCAGCTCAAAAACCACAACGGGAACCACGGGCACAACCCGCGATGAACGCTACGGCTACTGAGGCACTCCTCCTCCAACAGCGGTGGCCAGGCAAGACCGGGGCAGGGCGCTTGTGGCCAGTGTTGTTGGGCCTCACATTGCTGGTCGGCGGGTGTGCTGAAGAACCGCTGCCGGAACGGGCCATCAGCCGGGATGACTGCCTGCGGGAGCTGAGCCTGGCCACCTTGAAGGAGCGACTGGACGAGTGCGATGAAGTGGTGGCGGCATTTCCTGAAGATCCGGCCCCTCTCAACGACCGCTACCTGCTGCACAGCCTCGCCGGCAACGACCCGGCAGCCTGCGCCGATCTGCGCAAGGCGGTCCGCCTGGCCCGTTCGATACCCCGAGGGAAAATCGACCCACAGCTGCGCATCGACCTGGAGGTGCGTGAACAGCTCTGCAAGAGCAGCGCAACCAGGCCCAGGCCCTAGCCAACCCTTGGCTCACCAGCGCTGCAGCACGTCCCGGACCATGGCCGGCAGAGACCGTCGCTGCAGCCATTGCTCATCGCGATGCAGGGCCAGGGCAATCCGCTCCGCTTTGCTGGCGATCAGCGAATCCACCAGCTGATCGGCTACACCCAACTGGAGCCAGTGGCTGGTGAGGCCGCTGGCCATGCCGATCCGGTGGCAGCGATCTTCCGCCTGCTCCGCGTCACCCGGAGTCCAGGGGCGCTCGAGCAGGAGCACGTGCCGGGCCCGGTGCAGCGTGAAACCCAACCCCCCGGTGCCGTAGGTGGCCACCAGCAGATCAGTGCTGCCAGCCTGAAAGCGATCCACCAGCCGCTGACGCTCCGCCACGGGCACAGCCCCATTCAGCAGGCAGCCCGTGCCCAACCGCTCCACCAGCAACTGGGCACTGGCCAGAAAAGCCGTGAACACCACCACCGCCTGCCCCTCGGCCAGCAACCGCAGCAGCAGTGCTTCAGCGGCCGGCAGTTTGTAGCTGGAGCTGATCTGGCGCAAGGCGGTGAACACGGCCAACACCTCGGCGTCCCGCCGCACCTCCCCCAGGGCCGCCCGCCGGCGGTAGTCGAGCACCTTGCGCTCGAGATGGTGCTCGAATCCCCTGGCCTGAGCGGCATCGAGCACCACAGGATGGAGCAGGCGCTGTTTGGGAGGCAGATCGAGACAGTCCAACTTGCGTCGATGCAGCACCAGGGGGCGGATCAAACGCTGCAACTCACCCAGCTGGCTGGCTCCGTTGGCCTGCCAGAGCCGGCGCCCCCCACGTTCACTCCAGTGCCCCTGACAGAACAGTTCCTCGTAGCGGCGCTGGTCGTGGGCGAGGGGATGGCCGATGGCCGCCAGCAGGGGAAACAACTGCACCGGCCGCCCGTTCTTCATCGGCGTGCCTGTGAGCAGCCAGATCGCCCGCAGCCGGGGATGGCGGGACAGTCGCAGCAACCCCTGGGAACGGCGGGTGCGCAGATTCTGGGCAAAGTGGGCTTCATCGACGATCACCACCGTGCCGGCGAGGGGTAGCTCCCTTGGCAACCGGGCCCAGCTGTGCAGCTCCAGCCGGAGCCCCAAGGCCAGGGCTTCCGCGCGCCAGTGATCGTGGAGTCCGGAGGGTGCCACCACCAGGATTCGGCAGTCCGCCAGCCGCACCAGCGCGCGGGCTGCCACCAGGGCGGAGAGGGTCTTGCCGAGGCCCATGTCATCGGCCAGCACCGCACCCCGGCGGGCCAGCAGCCAGCGGGCCGCGGCCCGCTGGTGGGCAAAGAGCCGACGACCATCCTCCAGAGGGTCCCCAAGCTGGGCGGCGCTCACCAGCTGCCGGTGGGGTGGCAATGGCGGCAGCGGCTGCTGCATCCAGGCCAGCCATTGCTCTAACTCCGGATCCAGGGGAAAGCGACCGGCCAGCAGCCGCAGCAGTGCCGGCGCCGACTCCAGGGGAAAGTCCCACTGACGGGCGAGGCCGTTCCACTGCCCCCGCGGCCGCACGGTGCGCAGTTGGGCCTGGGTAACGGCGTCATAGGGACTGACCACCTCGATGCGACCGGTGGGGCCCAGCCGCAACAGGCAGCGCATCGGCGAAACAGCAGCCGCCGACACATTGTCACCAGCGGAGATGCCGCCACACTGGCACCAGCCGAGCAAGGCGTATGCAGGCCAGGGATGGACGAACCTCCGAAGGGGTTTTCCTCGAAGATCTCTGTCCCAAGTTTCGATTGCGCCGCTGGCGCCAATCCCTGCACCAGCTCACCAACCACTGCTGCATCTATTGCGGCCAACGCTCCGAGTCCATCGACCACGTGCAGCCCAAGTGCCAGGGCGGGCTGAGCGTGACCGAAAACTGTGTGCCGGCCTGCCTGGCCTGCAACGGCCACAAGAGTGATGGCGACGCCTTCTTCTGGTACCGCCAGCAGAGCTTCTACGACCCCCGACGCGCCATGGCGATCCGGGCCTGGACAGAGGGGGACCTACGCCTCGCCCTCAAGCTGTTGGAACTCGTGAATGCCGCCAGCCCAGCAGCGGACCTCAGGGTGGCCGAAGTCGCCGCTCACCACACCCGACAGGCGGCCGCTCCATTGTGGCGCTGGCAGATGGCGGCTTGATCCTGAGGCGCCTCAGGCGCCATCCAAAGCGCCACCGCCAGCAACACCCCAACCGCCAGGGCAGGGGCAACCCCCCCACTCCGCCGCAGCCGACGACCCGTGAGCCTTTCCGGCCCTCCCAGGCGGGTGCTGGGACCAAGAGGACAATCGCGCAGCGCGGGTCCCGCGACCAGAGAGCCAACTGCAAGCATCGGAGCAGCCACAACGAGCAATCATGAGTGATACAAGTGTACTCATGGATCGCCAGGTTGTCAAGCCGGCGGGTGTCCTGCTGGTCGTGGGGGGCGGCTACACAGGCCAGCGCTTTGCACGGGCCGCCGCCCAGCGGGGCTGTGAGGTGCTGCTGACCAGCCGGCAGCCGCGTGCGGCCGAACCCGGGCTGCGCTGGTTACAACTCGACAGTGCCGAGGGCACGGCGGGCGAGGTGGGCGCGCTTGAGGGCGTCAGCCACGTGCTGGTCACGGCAGGGCCCGACGGCCCGAATGGCGACCCATTGCTGCCGTTGCTGGCGACCATGCTGCACCGCCAGCCCCTGAAATGGCTGGGTTACCTATCCACCACCGGGGTGTACGGCTGCACGGGCGGCCGCTGGGTGGACGAGAGTGCGCCAGCCAATCCCCGCCCCGGCCGGAGCCAGCACCGCCTGGCGGCCGAGCAGGCGTGGCAGGCCACGGGACTACCCGTGCAGGTGTTTCGCCTGCCGGCGATCTACGGCCCCAACCGCTGCCCGTTCGAGAGCCTGCGCCAGGGCACAACCCGGCTGGTGCACAAACCCGGCCAGGTGTTCTCCCGCGTGCATGTGGACGACATCGTGGGCGCCCTGCTCCACTGCATCGCCCTGCCCGAGGCCCAGCGCCCGGCGGTGCTCAATGTCTGCGACGACTATCCCTGCCCCTCAACGGAATCCCTGGGGTTCGCTGCCCACCTGCTCGGCATTCGCCTGCCGGAGGTGCAGCGCTACGCGGACATCGAGGCCACGCTCAGCCCGATGGCCCGCAGTTTCTGGGTGGAAAACCGGCGGGCCAGCAACCGTCTGCTCTGTGGACAGCTCGGCTACCACCTGCAGTACCCCACTTACCGGGAAGGGTTCCGGGCCTCACTGGCTGAAGAGGAACGCACCACCGAGCCGGGCTGATCGGACGGGCACTCGGGCGAGCCAGGATCGGTGACAAAGGGAACGCCGAGATCCTGGAGAAATTTTCCCCAGCGCACCTCAATCCAGCCATGGCGCAGCCCAGTCGCCAGACCCAGCACCATCCCCACCAGCACCAACCAGCGCAGCATGGGACTCACCACAGGCAGCCAGGGTCCATCCAACACGATCAACCCGCGGTTGGCCATCAGCCTGGGGGATCCGGCCGGGATCGGAGCCGAAGTGGTGCTCAAGGCCCTGGCCCGACCCTGGCCGGCCGAACTGCAACCCGTGCTGGTGGGCTGTCGCCGCTGGCTGGAGGCGTGCTACTCCCAGCTGCAGCCCCTCAGCCCCGCCCCCCTGCGCGATCCGGCTGAGCTGGAGATGGTGGACCTGCCACTGGAGGAACCGGTGCAGACCGGTGAGATTGATGCCCTGGCCGGGGCGGCCAGCTTCCGCTGGCTCAGCGCTGCCGCCGAGCTCACGCAACGGGGCGACTGCCGGGCCCTGGTAACGGCACCGATAGCCAAGGCCAGCTGGCATCGCGCCGGCCATGGCTATCCAGGCCAGACGGAGCGGCTGGCCGAACTGGCAGGCACAGCGGAGGCCTCGATGCTGTTCACGGCCCGCTCCCCGGCGGGGCCCTGGCGGCTGAACACCCTGCTAGCCACCACCCACATGCCCCTCGCGGAGGTGCCGCACCAGCTGAACCCAGAGTTGGTGGCCCGCAAACTGGACCAGCTTCTGGCCTTCTGCAGACGCTTCCGGAGCTCACCGAAGCTGGTGGTGGCGGCGCTCAACCCCCATGCCGGCGAAGCCGGCAGCCTGGGTCGCGACGAGCTGGAGTGGCTGGAGCCTGCCCTTGAGGCCTGGAGAATGGCCCATCCTGATGTGCTTCTGGAGGGGCCCAGACCGGCCGACACCTGCTGGCTCGACGCCGCGGACGCCTGGCATGGGGGACCGGGCGGTGCGGATGGCTATCTGGCGCTCTATCACGACCAGGGGCTGATCCCGGTGAAGCTGCTGGCTTTCGACGCGGCCGTGAACACCACCCTGGGCTTGCCCTTCCTGCGCACGTCCCCGGACCACGGCACCGGCTTCGCCATCGCCGGCCAGGGGGTTGCCCGGGCCGAGAGCATGGTGGCCGCCATCGCAACAGCCTGGGAGCTTGGCTGAGCCCACCGCTTCAGACTCAGACAGCATTCAGACCCAGACAGGTCAGAGATTCCGTCAGATCAGATAGTTGGCATCAGATCGGTCGCACCCGCATCAGCACCTGACCGAATTCCACCGGGGTTCCGTTCTCCACCAGGATCTCCACCACCTCGCCGCTCACCTCAGACTCCAGCTCGTTCATCAGCTTCATCGCCTCCAGGATGCACACGGTCTGGCCAACGCTGATGCGGGTTCCAGGCTCTACGAAGGCCGACTCGCCCGGTGCTGGTGAGCGGTAGAAGGTGGCCACCATCGGCGCTGTGATCTCAACCAGATCGCTGCGGCTGGCCGCGGCCACAGGAGGGGGCACGGAAGGCACTTCCACCAGGGGAGCTGGGCCTGGAACCGGAGCTGCAAGTGAGGGCATGGCTGCCTGCAGCGGTGCCGTCACCACAGGGGTGGGGGCGGGACCTGGCAGATTGCGTCGCACTTCCAGACGAAAGTCGTCTCCCTCGAGCTTGAACTCCTGGATATCGCTGTCCCCGATCAGGGCCAGGAGCTTCTCGAGCTGGCTGTGGTCGAGCTGCATGGCGATCAGTTCTCCCGACCGAGGTAGCTGTCGGTGCGAGTGTCGATCTTGATCTTCTCGCCGATCGAGAGGAACAGGGGAACCATCACCTGGGCTCCGGTCTCCACGATGGCCGGCTTGGTGCCGCCGGTGGCGGTGTCGCCCTTCACGCCCGGATCGGTCTGGGTGATCTCCAGCACCACCGAATTGGGCAGTTCCACCTCCAGGGGCTTGCCGTTCCAGGCCACCACGTTCACCTCCATGCCCTCCTTGAGATACTTGCGGCTGTCGCCGATCTGCTTGGCGGTGAGGCGGGTCTCTTCATACGTGGCCATGTCCATGAACACGTAGTCGTCGCCCTCCATGTAGGTGTGCTGCAGGGTGCTCTTCTCAAGCACGGCCTGGGGCACCATCTCGCCGGCGCGGAAGGTCTTCTCCACCACGTTGCCGCTCTGCACCGCCTTGAGCTTGGTGCGCACAAAGGCCGAGCCCTTGCCGGGCTTCACGTGCAGGAATTCAACGACCCGCCAAACCTGGCCATCCAGCTCGATCGAGGTACCGGTACGAAAGTCGTTGCTGGAGATCATTCCGGCGTGTCGGATCCGGCGGATTGTAGAGCTGGCTACCGATCCCCCCAACCGGGCTGGGGCACGGGCCAGACAGGCAAGGGCGGAACAGCTGTGCCAAAGTCCGCGAAGAGTGGTGTCTTGGGCATGGCACAACGGGACGTCAGCAAAGCAGGCCTTCACGGCGCAGCAGGCCTTCACAGCCGGCCCTGGCCAGGGGCGGCTGCCCTGGCCGTGCTCGGCGTCCTGCTGTGGCTGATCGTGGCCACCCCAGCCCTCGCCGCCCTACCCCAGGGCAATGCGGTGAAGGACCCAGCCGCGATCCTGCGCAATGCCTTGCCGGTGGAGGCCCCCCAGCTCCAGGACCTGCAGCACCGGCTGGAAGCCACCAGTGACGACCTACGCGCCAAGCGCTGGTCGTCACTGGTGAGCAGTGTGAAGCGCAGCCAATCGCTGCTGGCCAGCCGCCGCGGCGAGATCCTCAGCCAGTTCTCCGCTGCAGACCAGCAGCGGGCCGGCTCCCTGCTCGACCAGCTGCAGGACCAGCTGCAGGAGCTGGCAGCTGCTGCAGACACCCGCCAGCGGGATCCTTTCCTCGATGCCCGCCGCCAGGCGCTGAGCAGTATCGGCGAGGCGGAAGCCCTGCTGGTGGGCGATTTTCCCTATGCAATCCCCAGTGAATACGACGCCCTGCCGCGGTTGCTTGGCCGGGCCACCGTGACAATCACCACCACCAAGGGAGACCTCACAGCGGTGGTGGATGGCTTCAACGCGCCGCTCACCGCCGGAGCCTTCGTGGATCTGGTGCAGAGGGGCTTCTACGACGGCCTGCCCTTCACCAGGGCCGAGGATTTCTACGTGCTGCAGACCGGCGACCCCAAGGGTCCTGCCCAGGGATACGTGGATCCCAAGACCGGCCAGGAACGCACGGTCCCCCTGGAAATCCGCATCCCCGGCGATCCAGCCCCTGTCTACAACCAGACTTTCGAGGATCTGGGTCGGTACAAAGCCGAGGCGATCCTGCCCTTTGCCACCTTCGGCACCCTGGGTTGGGCCCATTCTGACGAAGGCCTCGATGATGGATCTTCGCAGTTCTTCTTCTTTCTTTACGAGCCGGAACTCACGCCGGCGGGGCTGAACCTGGTGGATGGCCGCTATGCCGCCTTCGGGTATGTGGTGGATGGCTTTGACGTGCTCGAAGAGCTGGGGGTGGATGACGCGATCGTGAAGGCCACCGTGCTGGAAGGTGCTGGCAACCTCCGCGCCCATGGCTGATGGCTGCAGCGCCTGAGGATCCCAGCCTGGCGGAGCTGGGGGAATGGCAGCTGATTGAGCGCCTGGCGAGCTTCGCCCCAAAGGGCCAGTTCATCGATGATGCCGCCCTGCTCAGCGCCACAGGCACGCTGGTGGTCAATACCGATGTGCTGGTGGAAGGGGTCCACTTCAGCGATGCCACCACCGGAGCCTTCGATGTGGGCTGGCGGGCGGCAGCCGCCAACCTCTCCGACCTGGCCGCCATGGGCTGCCGGGAAGCCCAGGGGATCACGGTGGGGTTGGTGAGCCCGGGAGAGACCCGCTGGTCGTGGGTGGAGGGGGTCTACAGCGGCTTCCAGGCCTGTCTCGAGCGCTATGGAGGCGTGCTCCTGGGGGGCGACTGCAGCGCGGGAATGGAGCGCGTGCTGGCGGTCACCGCCCTGGGCCACCTGCCCAGCGGCAGAACAGGGCAGGCGTTGCCGATTCGGCGTCAGGACGGCCGTCCGGGCGATCTGCTGGTGAGCAGCGGTGCCCATGGGCTCAGTGCCCTGGGGCTCGCCCTGCTGCAGGGCAGTGCCGAGGTGGATCGGTCGCTGCTGGCGCAACCGCTGATCGAGCGCGCCATCGCCCGCCACCAACGGCCCTCGCCCCGCTTTGATGCTGTGCAACAGCTGGAGGGCAGCCGCCCGGCTGGCATGAGCTGGCGGGCGGCCGGCACCGACAGCAGTGACGGACTGGTGGCTGCGGCAAAGGCCATTGCCAGGGCCAGCGGCTGCAGGGCCGTACTGGACCAGCAGCACTTGCCCATCGACCCGGCGATGGCCCACCTGCCGCAAGCACAGGAGTGGTGCCTCTACGGCGGCGAGGACTTCGAGCTGGTGCTGGCCCTGGAGGCCAGCTGGGCTTCAGCACTGGTGGCGGTGTTGGCGGGAAGCAGCCTGATCGGAAGGCTGGAGAAGGCTGATTCCACAACCCGGGAGCCCTTCGGCTGGCTCCATGCCGATCACCCGAAGGCCAGTGGCCGGGGGGGCTATCAGCACTACAAGCACTGCGCAGCCAACGCACCATAAAAAAGCCGCCCCGAAGGGCGGCAAGTGCTTGCAAACAGAAGGTCTGAATTAAAAGCGAATCACTTCCAATTCTTGGCAACGATCTCGGCGAGGTCGACGACGCGCTGGCTGTAGCCCCACTCGTTGTCGTACCAGCAAACAATCTTAACCATGTTGCCACCCATCACCAGGGTGAGATCGGCATCCACGATGGTGCTCTCGTCCGTGCCGGCGTGATCGCTCGACACCAGGGGCAGGTCGCAGTATTTGATGATCCCCTTCATGCCGTTCTCGGAAGCGGCCTTGAGCACGGCATTCACCTCCTCGGCGGAGGTGTCGCGACCGGTCTCGAACACCATGTCGCACACCGACACGTTGGGGGTGGGCACCCGCAGGGCGATGCCGCTGAGCTTGCCCTTCACCTCGGGATACACCAGAGCGACGGCCTTGGCGGCGCCGGTGCTGGTGGGCACGATGTTCACGGCGGCGGCACGGGCGCGGCGCAGGTCGCGGTGGGCGGCATCGAGGATGCGCTGGTCACCGGTGTAGCTGTGGGTCGTGGTCATCGTGCCCTTGACGATGCCAAAGGCCTGATCGATCGTCTTCACGATCGGGGCCATGCAGTTGGTGGTGCAGCTGGCGTTGCTGAGAATGTCCCAGTCCTCATGGCGGTACTGATCGGCATTCACGCCCACCACAAAGGTGCCCACCTTGGCGCCCTTGCCGGGGGCGGTGAGGATCACTTTCTTGGCACCGGCCTCGAAGTGCTTGCTGGCGCCCACGTCATCGTTGAACACACCCGTGGACTCGATCACCAGATCCACACCCCACTCTTTCCAGGGCAGGTTGGCCGGATTGCGGTCGTAGAAGGTCTTGATCGTCTTGCCGTTGACAATGATCGTGTCGGATGTGGTGGTCACCTCTGCATTGCGCAGAGGGCCGAGCATGGAGTCGTACTTGAGCAGGTGGGCATTGGTGTTGGTATCACCGGAGCCGTTGATGCCCACCAGCTCAATGCCGGTGTTCTCCCCGCGGCTGAGCCAGCAGCGCATGAAGTTGCGGCCAATGCGACCAAAGCCATTGATGGCAACCTTCAGCGTCATGGCGTCAGGGCGGGGAGGGCCCGCCGGCAGGGGAGATTTGGGCGCCGATCATACAGAAATCGCAAGCCCGCACTCCCGCTTGTCCCAAGGCGGGAGCGGAGTGTGACAGTCGGACTGGGACGAGCGGCTACGGGCTCTGCGGTTCGTTGCGGGTTTGGGTAGCGAAATGCGCCATAGGGTCTAATTTCCACAGTGTCAGCCGTCCGGCCTCCCCCCGCGCTGGCCCCCTCCTTCGGACCGGATTCGACCTTGATCCCCTCGCTCGATCGCCACCAGCCGCTTCACTTCATCGGGGTGGGGGGCATCGGCATGTCGGCACTGGCCGGGATCCTGGCCCAGCGCGGCTACACAGTGACGGGTTCCGACCCCCGCGACGGCAAGGTGGTGGATCAGCTGCGCCAGCTGGGGGTGCGGGTGTTCCGGGAGCAGAACGCCGCCACCGTGGCCGCCATCCGCAGCGGCACCTCCCATACCCCCCTGGTGGTGATCAGCTCAGCCGTGCCCGCCAGCAATCCGGAGCTGCAGGAGGCCCGTCGGCTGGGCCTGCCGATCTGCCATCGCTCGGACGTGCTGGCAGCCCTGATCAACGCTCAGCCCTCAATCGCAGTGGCCGGCAGCCACGGCAAGACCACCACGAGCACATTGGTGGCCACATTGTTGGCCGCCGCAGGCCAGGACCCCACCGCCGTGATCGGCGGGGTGGTGCCGGTTTTCGGCAGCAATGGACGCCATGGAGACGGAGAGTTGCTCGTGGCCGAGGCCGATGAGAGCGATGGATCCCTTGTGAAGTTCCGCCCCCGGCTGGGGCTGATCACCAATCTGGAGCTCGACCACACCGATCACTACAGCGATCTCGACGCCCTGATCGCAACCCTCAAGCGGTTTGCCAACGGCTCGAAGCAACTGCTGGCCAACCGCGACTGCCCGATCCTGCGCGAGCACTTCGAAGCCTCCCACTGGTGGTCGGTGGAATCGCCTGAGGGCGTGGACTTCGCTGCCATCGCCATCGAGGAGCGCGGCGATGGCAGCACTGTGGAGTTCTACGAAGCTGGATCGCTGGTGGGCAGCCTGGAGTTGCCCCTGCCCGGCCGCCACAACCTCAGCAACGCTGCCGCCGCCCTGGCCGCCTGCCGCCTTGAGGGAATTCCCTTTGCTGCCCTGCGCGGGGCGGTGACCAGCCTGAAGCCACCGGGTCGTCGCTTTGATTTCCGCGGCAACTGGCACGGACGCCTGGTGGTGGATGACTATGCCCACCATCCCAGCGAGGTTGCGGCCACCCTGGGCATGGCAAGGCTGATGCTGGAGAGCGGTCGCAGCCCCCTACCCAGCCTGCCCAGGCGCATTGTGGCCGTGTTCCAGCCCCACCGCTACAGCCGCACCGCCCAGTTTCTGGATGGCTTTGCCGAGGCCCTCAGCCATGCCGACGCCGTGCTGATCGCCCCGCTGTACACCGCAGGCGAAGAACCGATTGAAGGGATCAGCAGCCAGGCTCTAGGGGATGCAATCCAGACCCTGGCCCCGGAGCTCCAGGTGCTGGTCACCGGCAGCCTGGAGGACCTGGCCAAGCAGGTGGCCGACACCAGCCAATCCGGCGACCTGGTGCTGGCCATGGGGGCAGGAGATGTGAACGGTCTCTGGGATCGCCTGACGACCCTGCCCCACAGCAACCGGGAACTGGTGGCTTGAGGCGCCCAGGCATGACCCTTGATCTGTCTGCCCGTGATCTCGCTGCAAGCCTGAGGCAGGCCATCTCCCTGCAGGATTTCACCACCTGGAAGGTGGGCGGGCCTGCTGAGTGGTTCGCCGAACCCGGGGAAGTTGACGAGCTGTTGGCCCTGCTTGCCTGGGCCAGACGGGAGGCCCTGGACACCCATTGCATCGGTGCGGGCTCGAACCTGCTGATTGCCGATGGCGGCCTGGGGGGCCTCAGCCTCTGTCTGCGGCGCTTGCAGGGCAGCCAGCTGGATTCCAGCCAGGGCTGGGTGGAGGCCGCGGCCGGGGAACCTATTCCCACCCTGGCCCGCAAGGCTGCCCGGGCTGGGCTGTCCGGCCTGGAGTGGGCCGTGGGCATCCCGGGCACAGCCGGTGGGGCTGCCGTGATGAACGCCGGTGCCCAGGGGGGCTGCACCGCGGAATGGCTCCATTCGGTGCAGGTTGTGGATCCAGGCCGCCCCCAGGCACCCTTTGAACTGATGGCCGGCGAGCTGGATTTCGCCTATCGCCACAGCCGTTTGCAACACGAACCCCTGGTGGTCCTGGCGGTGCGCCTGCGCCTAGAGCCCGGCCACGACCCCGCTGCGATCACGGCCCGCACCAGCGCCAACCTGCACAGCCGCACCAGCACCCAGCCATACCAGCAACCCAGTTGCGGCAGCGTGTTCCGCAATCCCGAACCGCAGAAAGCCGGACGGCTGATCGAGGAACTGGGGCTCAAGGGTCTGCGCATCGGCGGTGCCGAAGTGTCGCCGATGCACGCCAACTTCATCGTCAACACTGGGGATGCCACCGCCAGCGACATCGACGCCCTGATCAGGTCCGTCCAGCGCCAGGTGGCTGAACAGCGCGGCATCGACCTCCATCCGGAAGTGAAGCGGCTGGGTTTCTGAGAACCGCCGGCAAACGCTTAGCCTGCCGGCAAACATCTCATCAAGAATGGCTGGCTTCGGACTTCCCAACTTCGGTCAGCTCACTGAAGCCTTCAAGAAGGCCCAGGAACTGCAGCAGAACGCCCAGAAACTGCAGGAGGAGCTGGACAGCATGGAGCTCGAAGGGCGCAGCGGCGACGGCCGGGCCAGCGTGTGGCTGTCCGGCAACCAGCAACCCCTGCGCGTGCGGCTTGACCCCGGACTGGTGAGTGAGGGGGCTGGGGCCTGTGAGACCGCCGTGCTGGAGGCCCTGCAGGCGGCCTACGAGGCATCCACCGGCACGATGAAGGGCCGGATGGAGGAGCTCACCGGTGGCCTCAATCTCAACCTGCCGGGTCTGGGGGGCTGAGGCCAGCCCCTGTGGCTTCGCTGCCACCTTCCTCAAGTCGCAACTGCTGGCGCCGGCGCCGCCGGGACAGTTGACGGAGCTGGGGGGAGAGCCGGGGTTCAAGCCGATCGCCCCGCAGGCGCAGCCCCGGATCCTCGCCACGCTGTTGAGCGTCGCGCAGGAGGCGTTCCTGCTGGTCACGGATGTCCTGCAGGCAGAGGCTGTACCAGGGATGCCGTTCCCAGTCACTGCCCACCGCGCAGCCGGGCTCCCCCTGGTGGAGGCAGTCCCGGAACTGGCAACCGGCCCGGGCCAGGTGCCGGCGCACCTCGGGGAACAGGACCCCCAGCTGGGCAGGATCCGCCGGCAACTCCGGTCGGTTGAATCCGGGGGTATCGGCCACCAGGGCTCCTGGAGCCAAGGCAAACAGTTCCACATGGCGGGTCGTGTGCCGACCACGCCGCAACCGACCCGACACAGCCCCCACCTGCAGCTCCAGTTCGGGACGCAGACCGTTGAGCAGACTGCTCTTGCCCACACCTGAAGGGCCGCAGACCACAGCCAGGCCAGGGTGGCTGAGCCGCTGCCTCAGCACATCGAGCCCGCGGCCATTGCGACAGGACACCGCCAGGGCCTCGTAGCCCCAGCCAGCGGCGCGGGCACACCACTGCTGCACCACCGGCTCCGGCAGCAGATCCACCTTGGAGAACACCAACAGCACGGGCTGGCCGGTGATCTCGGCGGTGAGCAAAAAGCGGGTGAGCTGGATTGGATCAAGGGCCGGCTCCGCCAGGGCCACCACCACCACCACCAGCGACACGTTGGCCACGGCAGGCCGGCTCACCAGGCTGGTGCGTGGAGCCACGGCGCCGATGGCAGCTCGACCAGAGGGCCAGTCAATGCCCTCCAGCCGCACCCGATCACCCACACAGATCGTCTGACCGCTCTTGGCCAGACGGCTCCGGCGCGTGCAGAGCAGCCGTTGCCGTTGATCCCATCCCGCCCAGGCGGGATCGAGTTCCACCCAGCAGTAATTGGCCTGCAGAGCCACAACCAGGCCGAATCGGTCGTGGGGGTCAGCCGGCATGGCGTTGCACCAGCAGCCAGACGGCAGCAGGGGCCTGGGGATGGGGGCTGCTCAACACCCGATGGCCAGCTTCCTGCAGGCCTTCCCGCACGGATTGCTCCGGTTCTCCTGGATCCAGCTCAAGTTGAAGCCACTGGCCGGGCTCGAGGGTCTCCAGGGTCAGCCGGGCCCGGATGAAATTCACAGGGCAGGGAGTGCCCCTGAGGTCGAGCCTGCGGGTGATCGAGGGGGCGGCCACGGCAGTTGCTGCTCAGTCGCGGTGGCCGAACAGACCACCGAATAAGCCGCTCTTGTGCGGATGCTTCTGCTCCTTGCTGCTGTGGTGGCCGGCGAGTTGCTCCAACAGTTGCCGCTCCTGGTCGCTGAGACGGGTGGGCAGCTGGACCTTCACGGTGAACAGGTGGTTGCCGCGGGCCACCGGGTTCCCCAGCCGAGGCACGCCCTTGCCCTGGAGGGTGAGAACGGCCCCGGGTTGGGTTCCACTGGGAATCTCCAGTTGCTCGTGGCCATCAACGGTCTCCACCTCGATGGTGTCACCCAAGATCGCCTGCAGATAGTTCAGGGACACCTCGGAATTGATATTGATGCCATCCCGGCGCAACTGGGCATGGGGCTGGACCGCCAGGAACACGTACAGGTCGCCGGTGGGACCACCGCGCATGCCGGCATTGCCCTCATTGGCCACCCGCAACCGGGTTCCGGTGTCGACACCAGCAGGGATATTGATTCTCAGCTTCTTGCGCACCTGCTGCAGACCCTGTCCCCCGCAGGCACCGCAGGGATCAGCGATCACCTGGCCGGAGCCCTCACAGGCAGGACAGACAGCCAGCTGGGTGAAACTGCCAAAGGGGGTGCGGGTGGCCCGACGCACCTGCCCAGCACCGCCACAGGTGCCACAGGTGGTGGGTCCGCTGCCAGCTTTGGCCCCGGAGCCCTGACAGGTGGAGCAGGTTTCCAGATGACGAATCTGCACATCCTTCTCCACGCCAAACACGGCCTCCTGGAAGCTGATCGTCAGATCGAGGCGCAGGTCATCCCCCTGGCGTGGGCCGCGTCGCCGCGGCCCAGCCGGGCCACCACCACCGCCACCAAAGCCTGAAAAGAAGGTCTCGAAGAGGTCGGCGAAACCGCCCATGTCGCCCATGTCGGGCATGCCGCCGCCACCGCCCAGGCCGGCTTCACCGAACTGGTCGTAACGGGCACGGGTCTGGGGGTCGCTCAGCACTTCGTAGGCGCGACCGATCTCCTTGAATTTGTCCTCGGCGCCGGGCTCCTTGTTGATATCTGGGTGGTACTGGCGTGCAAGCCGGCGGTAGGCCCGCTTAAGGCTGTCGGCATCGACATCCCGGCTGACGCCCAGCAGGTCGTAATAGTCGGCCATGGATCAGGCCTCTGGGGAAGCTGGCGTGGACGGTTCGGACGCATCGGCTTCAGCGCCGCCGGGACCAGGGCCCATGGATACCTTGACCAGGGCATGGCGCAGGACGCGACCATTGAGGTGGTAGCCGCGCTGCAACTCGGCCACGATCACATCCTCGGGGTGGTCGTGACTCTCTTCCCGCAGCACCGCCTCATGAAGGTTGGGATCAAAGGGCTCCCCCTCCACCCGCATTGGTGCAACCCCGAGCTGCTTGAACACATCCACCAGCTGCTTGTAGAGGCCCTGATAGCTGCGATGCAGGTTGAGGGCTTCATCGTGCTGGGGATTGAGCTGCTGACGCGCCCGCTCGAAGTTGTCCAGCACCGGAAGAATCTCACTCAGCGTGCTGCAGGTGATCTGTAGTCGCAGATCGTCGTTGTCCCGGCTCTGGCGCTTGCGGAAGTTGTCAAAGTCAGCCGCCAGACGGACGTACTGGCCATTGAGGTTCTCGTGTTCGGCGCGGAGAGCCGCCAGTTCGGCTTCGAGCTGGACGACGCTCTGGGTATTGGACTCAGATTCGGGCTCCTGACCGTGCTCGGGGTTGGGGTCAGGCTGGTGGGCATCAGCCTGGGCACCGTCTGCACCGTCTGCCTGATCCCCCGCCGGCTGGTCTTCCGCAGGCTCGGGGGCTGGTTGCGTGGCCTGCAGATCCTCTCCGATACCGGCTTCGGGGCCCACCGCGGGATCTCCACTCATGGCTGACAGCTCGACACTTTGGCTTTAGACATGTTGGATCTCCAGGTCGACCTCCCACAAGCGGCGGAAGCCCGCACCTCCAGACCCTGCCTCTTCACTCGTGCTGGGATCTCCCCTCCAGCCTCCCAAACGGCGATCCCCAACGCCGAGCAGACCGGATGGCGGATCACCCTGCAGCCCTTGGCACCACCATGACCCCCAGCCCCTCCAGACCAGTCCCCCTGCCCAGCAGCACCGAGCAGCAGCGCCTGGAATTGGAACTGTTGCTGGGTCAACCAGTTCTGGGAGCGACCCAGATCAGACCGGAATTGCTGGGTGAGCTGGGCCTGCCGCTGCAGCGATGGAGGCAACTGGGGGCCTGTCCAACCGCATCACCCAGGGCCGGCGAACTGGCGCTGGCCGTCCCCCACCACTGGAACGAAGAACAGAGACAACGCCTAACCCTGGAGCTCGCCAACCATGGTCTCCAGCCACGGTTCCAGCTGGCCCTGGCTGAGGAGATTCAAGCTGCTGTGGATCGGGCCATCAGCATGCGGACCTCTGAACCGGCGTCAGAGACCTCTCCAGCACCGGCCGCTTCGCCACCACCGGGGGCCACCCGGCAGGCGAGCCCCAGCCCCAGCCCGAGCAATCCAACCACGAGGAACAGCCAGCAGCGATCCCTCACCAAGGACCTGAGCCTGCCCAACACCGGCAGTGAACTCCAGGTGGTGAACGAACTGGAAGATCTGGAGATCAGCGCCGCTGAGGCCAGTTCCAGTGCCAACGCCTCTCCGATCGTGAGCCTGGTGGACCGGATCCTGATCGAGGCCCTGACCAGCGGCGCCAGCGACATTCACATCGAACCCCAGGAGCAGGCCCTGGAGATCCGCTTCCGGATCGATGGCGTGCTGCAGAAGCAGTTCGAGGACCTGCCCAGGGGGCTGACCCCAGCCGTGACATCGAGACTCAAGATCATGGCCGAGCTCGATATCGCCGAACGGCGCCTACCCCAGGACGGCCGGATCCGCCGCTTGTTCCGGGGCCGGAAGATGGATTTCCGGGTGAGCACCCTGCCGAGCCGCAACGGCGAAAAGGTGGTGATGCGCCTGCTGGACAGCGGCGCCACCCAACTGGGACTGGACACCCTGATCACCGACGTCCCCGCCAGGCAGACCCTGCGCGAACTGGGGTCCAAACCCTACGGAATGGTCCTGGTGACCGGTCCCACCGGCTCAGGCAAGTCCACCACCCTCTATGCCCTGCTGGCGGAGCGGAACGACCCTGGCATCAACATCTCCACCGTGGAGGATCCGATCGAATACACCCTCAACGGCATCACCCAGACCCAGGTGAACCGTGACAAGGGTCTGGACTTCCCGACGGCCCTGCGGGCCTTCATGCGTCAGGACCCGGACGTGTTGTTGGTGGGGGAAACCCGTGACCTGGAAACGGCGAAAACAGCGATTGAGGCTGCACTAACTGGCCACCTGGTGATGACCACCCTGCATTGCAATGATGCAGCCAGCGCCATTGCCCGTCTCGATGAGATGGGGGTGGAGCCTTTCATGGTGAGTGCTTCGCTGCTGGGCATCATTTCGCAGCGGCTGGTGCGCCGGGTCTGCATCAACTGCCGCATCAGCTATCCCCCCACCCAGGAAGAATTGAGTCGGTTCGGTCTGGTGGCCAGCCAGGAATCAGACGTGACCTTCTATCGGGCCAATATCACAGGCAATGCGGTGGAGGACTGCTGCCCAGCCTGCAACGGCACAGGCTACAAGGGCCGGGTGGGCGTGTACGAAATCCTGCGCATGACCGACCCGATCGCGACTGCCGTGGCGAAGCGACAGACCACTGATGTAATTCGCCGAATGGCCCTGGAAAATGGCATGAAGACCCTACTGGGCTACGGCTTGCAACTGGTTCGCGAGGGGCACACCACCCTGGCTGAGGTGGAGCGCATGCTGCTCACCGATTCCAGCCTTGAAAGCGAAAGACGCTCCCGATCGCTGAGCACACTCACCTGCACCAACTGTGGTGCTGGCCTCAAGGAAGACTGGCTTGAATGCCCCTACTGCCTGACCAGCCGCTGACCACCCGGCACCCCTCCCCTAAGGACCCGCTCTCCGTAGACCCATGGCTGTGATGATTGAGGATCTAATGAGCCAACTCGTTGCCGATGGCGGCAGCGACCTGCACCTCAGTGCAGGGCTACCACCCTACGGACGCTTCAACGGTCAATTACGGCCGATCAACGAAGAACGGCTCAGCGAGGAGACCTGCAACAAACTGATCTTCTCAATGCTCAATAACGCGCAGCGCAAACAGTTGGAGCAGACCTGGGAACTGGACTGCTCCTATGGACTGAAAGGCGTGGCCCGATTCCGGGTCAATGTATACCGGCAACGGGGAACCTACGCCGCCTGTTTGCGGGCGCTGGGTAATTCAATTCCAGATATGGAAACCCTAGGTTTGCCACCGATCGTGGAAGAAATCAGCCGCTCTCCCAAGGGACTGGTGCTGGTGACGGGCCCAACGGGTTCGGGCAAGACCACAACCCTGGCCGCGATTCTTGACCACATCAATAAAAACCGTGCGGAACACATCCTCACCATTGAAGATCCGATTGAATTCACCTATCGATCTGTCAAGAGTGTGGTGCACCAGCGCCAACTCAACGACGATACCCGCAGCTTTGCCAATGCTCTGCGAGCCGCGCTTCGGGAAGATCCAGATGTGATCCTTGTGGGCGAAATGCGGGATCTGGAAACCATTCAACTGGCGATCACCGCGGCCGAAACAGGCCACCTGGTGTTTGGAACCCTGCACACCAGTTCCGCAGCCCAGACCGTTGACCGGATGGTGGATGTGTTCCCCGCCAGCCAGCAGACCCAGATCCGGGTGCAACTCAGCACCAGCATGGTGGCCGTGTTTGCCCAGACCCTATGCAAGCGCCATAACCCCTCCCCAGGGCAGTACGGGCGGGTGATGGCCCAGGAGATCATGATCAACACCCCGGCCATCGCCAACCTGATCCGAGAGGGAAAGACAGCCCAGCTGTACTCCCAGATCCAGACCGGAGGCCAGATGGCGATGCAGACCCTGGAGAAAGCCCTAGCCGAACTGGTGATGACCAAACAGATCACCCTGGGGGAGGCCCTCTCCAAGACCGGAAAAGCAGAAGAGCTCAAACGGCTTGTGAGCCAGTTGAGTTAAACAAACGACTGCGAGCATGCCGACATTTATTGCCAGCTACACCAACAGCCGGGGCAAGGCCGCAAGCATCAATATAGACGCGGCTGATCCCAACCAAGCCAAGCGCAAGTTGCGGCAACGCGGCATTCGCGTAATTGAAATCAAAACCAAGACCTCTCGATCGAGCTCGGCTGGCAATCAAGCGCTAGGAGACAAAGGCCCAGCCCTCCTGCGCAGCCTGTTAGAGGCCAAGCCAGGTGTGAAGCACAAAGCGGTTTTCGCCAGCAAAATGGCTGCCTTGGTGAATGCCGGCGTACCGATCGTGCGCGGCATCGACCTGATGGCAAGTCAACAGAAGCTGCCATTATTCAAACGAGCCCTGGAAGCTGTAAGCCTGGAAGTGAATCAGGGTGTGGGCCTTGGCACGGCACTGCGACGGTGGCCCCAAGTATTCGATCGACTCACCATTGCGATGGTGGAGGCTGGCGAAACAGGCGGTGTGCTGGATGAATCCCTTAGCCGTCTGGCCAAACTGCTGGAAGACAACGCCAAACTTCAGAATCAGATCAAGGGAGCGCTGGGCTATCCCGTTGCTGTTTTTGTGATTGCCATTGCCGTATTTCTTGGCATGACAATCTTCATCATTCCCACTTTTGCGGGAATCTTTGATGACCTTGGCGCTGAACTCCCCTGGTTCACCCAGATGATGGTTGACCTCAGTTCACTTCTTCGCTCTCCTTTCGCTCTCCTGTTAGTAGCCAGCTTGGCGACAGCCGCCTATCTCTTTCTGCGGTTTTACAAAACCCCGGCCGGCAAGCTGAAGGTGGATGGCTTGACCTTAAAAGTACCCCTATTCGGTGATCTGATTCAGAAAACCACCACAGCCCAATTCTGTCGTACCTTCAGCTCGCTTACCAAGGCTGGAGTACCGATCTTATTATCACTGGAAATCGTCAAAGAAATCACAGGCAATGCGGTGATGGCTTCCGCCATCAGCCAGAGTCGCGAGGAGGTGCTGCAAGGGATCCCCTTGAGCTTGGCCCTGGGGAGGCTGAATGTGTTTCCCGAACTGGCCATCAGCATGCTTTCAATCGGCGAAGAAACAGGCGAGATGGACGCCATGCTTTCCAAAGTCGCTGATTTCTATGAAGACGAAGTTGAAACCTCTGTCAAGGCGCTGACGTCAATGCTGGAACCAGCAATGATCGTATTGGTGGGTGGAATCGTCGCTTCTATCCTGGTGGCAATGTATCTGCCAATGTTCTCAGTATTTGAGAATATCAGGTGATTTCACTAACTGAAAACCCGCATTAAGAGGATTTTTCATTACCTCTGGGTCTGCAATCGGTCGCGAGAGCCTGACCAGCCAGCCAGCCGGAGCTCCAGCAGTGCTGGAAATTGAACCCGCCGGTCACCCCATCCACATCCAGCAGCTCTCCCACCAGGTACAAACCTGGCTGGCAGCGGCTCTCCATACGAGCCAGGTCCACCTCACCGAGAACCACCCCACCGGCCGTGACGAACTCTTCGCCAAAGGGGCCGCGGCCACTCACGCGGTGCTCGGAACCGCGCAGATCGGCGAGCAAACACTGTTGCTGGCCCTTGGTGAGATCAGCCCAGCGCCGGCTTGGCTCCACTCCGGCCCGCTCAAGCAGGTACTGCCAGAGCCGACGGCTGAGCTCGGGCCAGGGTCGCCAGTTCGCCAGAAGGCGGCGAGCCTGCTCAGAGCGGGCATGCTGGAAGCACTGCTCCAGGCAGGCCCCACTGCGGCCGCCACTCCAGTCGATCCTGAGAGTGGCCTGATAACGGCTGGCCTGCAGGTCTCGGGCGGCGAAGGCCGTGAGCCTCAGGGTGGCCGGGCCGCTCAGGCCCCAATGGGTGATCAGCACCGGACCCTGCTGGCCCAGTCGGCTGCGGTTCGGCAGCTCCAGGCTGAGCCCCACCACCTCCATGCTCACCCCGGCCAGACGCAGCAGAGGATCGCCAGCCAGGGCCAAGGTGAACAACGAAGGCGCCGAGGGCACCAGCGAATGGCCCAGACCGGCTGCGAGGCGGCGGCCGCTGGGATGGCTGCCGGTTGCCAGCACCAGTCGCTCTGCCCGGATCGCGGCAAGATTGCGCCCCTGCAACAGGAACCCACCCCCCGGTGCCGGGGTTGCCGCCTGCAGTGCCACTCCGGTGTGCACGTGCACGCCAGCAGCTGCGGCCGCCTTGCGCAGGCAGTCGATCACGGCACTGGAGCGGTTGGCACGCGGGAACAGGCGGCCATCGGCCTCCTCCACCAACTCCAGGCCATGGTCGGCGAACCAGGCCAGCGCATCCCCTGGGGCAAAGCGGGAGAAGGGCCCCCGCAAGGCCCGGCCACCGCGGGGGTAGTGGCCCACCAACGCGCACGGATCCCAGCAGGCATGGGTGACGTTGCAGCGACCACCACCGCTGATGCGCACCTTGTGGAGCAGTTCGGGAGTGGCCTCCAGCAGGTGCACACCCTTCACCCCCGTCTCAGCGGCACAGATCGCCGCCATGAAGCCAGCCGGGCCACCACCCGCCACCACCACCGGCAGGTGCTCGGGCAGGGCATCTGGGCAGGATGGAGCCATGGAGGACCTGCTGAACAACGGACGGGACAGGCGGGAAGTCGAAGGACGCCGGCACAGCCCGGCCAGCTATCGCTTCAGTGTGGCGCCAATGCTGGACTACACCGATCGGCACTTCCGGGTGCTGATGCGCCAGATCACCCGCCACAGCCTGCTCTACACCGAGATGGTGGTGGCCCAGGCCCTGCACCACGCCCGCCGGCAACCCGGGGCGGACCTACCGGGCGGGCGGCTGGAGCGGCTGATCGGCTTTGACCCCTGCGAACGGCCCCTGGCCCTGCAGGTGGGCGGCGACGACCCGGGGTTGCTGGCCGATGCCGCCCGGCTGGCCAGCGACTGGGGTTACGACGAGATCAATCTCAACGTGGGCTGCCCCAGCGAAAAAGTGCAGAAGGGGCGCTTCGGGGCCTGCCTGATGGCCGAGCCGCATCAGGTGGCCCACTGCGTGGCGGCCATGGCTGCTGCCTGTCGCTTACCCGTGACCGTCAAGCACCGCATCGGCATCGACGATCGCGACTCCTACCCGGAGCTGTTGGCCTTCGTGGACACGCTGGCCGACGCGGGCTGCCAGCGCTTTGCCGTGCATGCCCGCAAGGCCTGGCTGCAGGGGCTCGACCCCAAGCAGAACCGCACCATCCCCCCCCTGCGCTACGACCTGGTGCACCAGCTCAAGGCCGATCGCCCCAGCCTCACGGTGGAACTGAACGGGGGACTGCAGACCCTCGATGACTGCCTCAGCCAGCTGGAGCGGGTGGATGGCGTGATGGTGGGACGGACGGTGTACGACCATCCGCTGCGCTGGGGGAGCGTGGACCGGATGATCCATGGTGACCTGGCGGCCAGGCCTGATGGTGACCATCGAACGATGGCCGCCCAGGTGGTGCGAGGCCTGATTCCCTACGCAGATCGCTGGCTGGGGCGGGGGAACAGACTCTGGCCCATCGCCCGCCACCTGGTGAAGCTGGTGGAGGGGGTGCCCGGCGCCCGCTACTGGCGGCAGCAACTCACACAGGCCGCCGGCAATCGCCAGGCGGGCGTGGAGGTGCTGGAGTCGGCGGCAATCCTGCTGGAGCAGGGTCAGCCCTCAGCGCCGCCGTAGAGATCAGAGCCGCCACTGCCGCTGCGGCGGCGGCGGGTACGGCCCGCCTCAAAGGCTGACTCGCTGGCAGAGGAAGGGCCGCCATAACTGCGATCCTCCCAGCCACGGGAACCGGGTACCCGGTCACGGCCGCCGCCGCCGCCGCCATAACCGCCACCGCCGCCGTAGCCGCCGCCATAAGGGCCGCCACCGCCACTCCCGCCACCGCGGCGGGGTGCCGCGCCGCGGGGCTCGGCCTTGTTGATGCGCAGGGGACGGCCCATCAGCTCAGCGCCCTGCAGGGCTTCAATCGCCCGATCCTCCGCGTCGGAGTCGGCCATCTCCACAAAAGCGAAACCGCGCTTGCGGCCCGTGTCGCGCTCCAGGGGGAGGGCGCAGTTCACAACGTCGCCGTAGGGCGAAAACAGCTCTGCCACGTCTTCCTGCTCAGCGCGGAAGGGCAGATTGCCAACAAAGATGCTCACGAAGCGGATGCGGGCGGTCAGGCACAGGCCCTGGAACCGCCCCAGCCTAAGTCCGCTTTCAGCCGCTGCTGAGGCGGCTGCGCTGCAGCTTCAGCTGGGCCCGTACTCCGGTAAAGCCCGTGCCTCCCTCACTGCGGCGGGCGGCCACCACCTGGCGGGGTTCGATCGCCGCAAAGATGTCGGCCCCAAAGGCTGGATGCAGCTGCTGCCAGCGCTCCAGCGGCAGCTCACGCAGCAGCACCCCCTCGGCCAGACAGCTCTTCACCAGGCCACCCACCAACTGATAGGCATCGCGGAAGGGCACCCCCCTGGCCACCAGATAGTCGGCCACATCGGTGGCATTGGCAAAGTCGGAAGCCACGGCCGCCTCCAGCCGTTCAGGCTTGAACTCCAGCCCCTCCTCAAACAGGATCGCCATCGCCTCCAGGCAGTCCCGCAGGGTGCGCACACCGTCGAACAGGGCCTCCTTGTCCTCCTGGAAGTCTTTGTTGTAGGCGAGCGGCAACCCCTTGATCATGGTGAGCAGGCCCATCAGATGGCCAAACACCCGGCCGCTCTTGCCGCGCACCAGCTCGGGCACATCGGGGTTCTTCTTCTGCGGCATCAGGCTGCTGCCGGTGGCGCAGCGATCGGTAAGGGCGACAAAACCGAACTCCTCACTCGCCCACAGGATCACCTCCTCACTGAGGCGGCTGAGGTGGGCCAGCACCAGGCTGGCGGCCGCCATGAACTCCACGGCGAAGTCGCGGTCGCTCACAGCGTCGAGGCTGTTGGCGTAGATCGCCTCGAAACCCAGCTCCTGGGCGGTGGCGCGCCGATCGATCGGCACCGGCGTACCAGCCAGGGCCGCCGCCCCCAGGGGGCAGATGTTCACCCGCTTGCGCACATCGACCAGGCGTTGGCGATCACGCTCGGCCATCTCGATATAGGCGAGCAGGTGGTGGGCCAGACAGAGGGGCTGGGCCCGCTGCAGGTGGGTGTAGCCGGGGATCAGGGTGTCGACGTGCCGCTCGGCCTGATCCAGCAGCGCCCGCTGGAAACGCTGCAGATCGCAGTCGATGGCATCGATCTGGCGCCGCAGCCACAGGCGCAGGTCGGTGCCCACCTGGTCGTTGCGGGAGCGGCCGGTGTGCAGTTTCTTGCCCAGGGGCCCGAGCAGCTCGATCAGCCGCCGCTCCACGGCGAAGTGCACATCCTCGGTCTCCAGACCGGGGTTGAAACGGCCATCAGCCGCCTCGCTGCGCACCTGCTCCAGCCCCTCGATCAAGCGGCCGGCCTCCGCCTCGCTGATCACGCCGCTGCGGCCGAGCATGCGCGCATGGGCCACCGAACCATCCAGGTCTTCCTGGAGCAGGGCAATGTCGAAACCGATTGAGGCGTTGAACCGCTCGATCGCCGGGTGCAGGCCCTGCTCGAATCGCTGGCTCCAGGTGGAGGCTGTGGAATCGACGGCCATGGCTGGCGTGCACTGGCGAGCTGGGATTCAGCTTGCCACTTGGCTGCCGGGAGAGGCTCCGGCCGCAAGCCCCGGGGGCAGGGGCGGCAGCATCACGTCCTCACGCAGCTTGAACACCACCATCGAGGCGTCATCCTCCAGCTGGCGCTCATCACCCACGAAGCGATCGAGACGCTCAAACAGATGATCGAGAATCCCCTGGGCATCGAGTCCAGCCCGGGAGGCCGCCTGCAGGGCCTCCATCAGCCGGTGCTCGTCGTAGCGGTCACCGCTGAAGCCACTGGCCTCGGTCACCCCATCGGTGTAGTACAGGACCACATCACCGGGCTCCAGCATCACCGAGTCGGTGCGGTATTCGGTATCGCTCTGAAGCCCAATCAGCAGGCCAGGTGCATCCAGGCGCTCCACGCGATTGCGCTGACGGCGCCACAACAGGGGGGGGTTGTGGGCGGCATTGGCAAAGCGCAGCTGGCGGGTCAGGGGATCGAATTCGGAATAGAACAGCGTCACGAATCGATGGGAGTGGGCCAGGTCCTCCTGGGCGAGCTGGTTGAGATCGTGGAGGATCCGATCGGGGGCATGGCCGCTGAGGGCCTCGGCCCGCAGCATCCCCCGCAACAGGGTCATCAGCAGTCCGGCCGGCACCCCCTTGCCCATCACGTCACCCACCACCAAGGCCCAGCGCCCCCGTTCGCGGCGGCGGCCCACCTGGCGGGGGCGGGTGGGGATGAAGTCGTAGTAGTCACCTCCTACCTGGAAAGCGGGACGGCAACGGGCGGCCAGGTCTACGCCTTCGATCACCGGGCAGTGGTCGGGAACCAGCTGGGCCTGGATCTCGGCGCCGATGCTGAGCTGGCGGTCCACCCGCTCGTGGCGACGGCGATCTTCCTGGAGGCTGGCAGTTTCCAGGCCGACACCCACCAGGTCGGCCACCAGCTGCACATGGCGCCGGTGCACCTCGCTCCAACTCAGGCCGGAGCGACCGCTGAACACATAGAGGCGGCCACGCACCTGGCCGCGCGCCACCACGGAGGTGGCAAACAGATCGCTGGCGCCAAGCACGCTGCGCACCCGCTGATCGAGCAGGGAAGCCCGGGCCAGCTCCGCCTCACTGCCGGCCAGACCAGGGCTAACCAGGGCGCTGTCCGGAAGGGCAGCCAACTGGCGCAGGAGCTCGGCACAGTGATCTGGCGGTGTGGCCTGCAGTTGTTCCCGCCAGAGCCTGCCATCGGGCCGGAACACCACCAGCAGAGCCGACTCGGCAGCAACCAGGCGGGCGGCCACCATCGGCACCAATTCCAACAGGCGGCTGAGGTTGGTGAAGCTGCGCAGCACGAAGCCCAGCGAGGCCAGCAGTTCCTGATTGCGGCGCTGCTCCCGGCTGAGGCTATCCAGCAGCTGCCGCATCGAGGCTGTGGCCGTGAGGATCGGCTGGGGCGCATGGGGCGGCGTCTGGCTCAAGGAGCTGCCGCAGGGAGCCCGAAAGATAGCCATCGCTGCGTTGGCTGACGGAAGATGTCAGCTGGCCAGCAGCGCTTCCACAAATTCGAAGCTGTTGAAGGGACGCAGATCGCGGATGCCCTCGCCGGCGCCGATGAAGCGGATCGGCAACCCGGCCTCCGAAGCCACCGCCAGCGCCACACCTCCCCGGGCGCTGCCGTCGAGCTTGGTCACCACCACACCGGTGAGACCAGCGGCACTGGCAAAGGCCATGGCCTGGCGCAAACCGTTCTGCCCCTGGCTGGCATCGAGCACCAGCAATGATTCAACCGCCGCATCAGGCGCCAATTTGTCGACGATGCGCCGCACCTTGGCCAGCTCCTCCATCAGGTTGTGCTTGGTCTGCAGACGGCCAGCGGTGTCCACCAGCACCAGCTCGGTGCCGTGGGCCTGGGCAGCCCCGATGGCGTCGTAGACCACGGCCGCCGGATCGGCGTTGGCACTGGGGTTGGCGATCACCGGCACACCGCTGCGCTCCCCCCACACCTGCACCTGCTGCACGGCCGCAGCCCGGAAGGTATCGGCGGCGGCGATCAGACAGCTGTAGCCGCTGCGCACGGCCAGGTTGGCGAGCTTGCCCAGGGTGGTGGTCTTGCCCACCCCGTTCACCCCCACCATCAGCCAGACGTTGAGGCGGCCCTTCTGTGGGGCCAGCAGGGGCACGCCGCTGGAGCGGATCGGGCCATCGAGGATCCCACGCAATTGCTCCTTGAGAAAGCGGATGCCCTCGGTGGGATCCACCACCTCCTGGTTGAGGCGCTGGCGGAGGGCCTCCAACACCTGATCGGTGGCCGACACCCCCACATCAGCCCGCAACAGGGTGGTTTCCAGGTCGTCCAGCACCTCCGGCGTCAGCGGATCGTCACCGAGGTTGTCGAGCAACTGGGTGACGAAACCGCGGCGGGTTTTCTCCAGGCCCTGGCGCAGGCGGCCTAACCAGTCGATTTCTTCGAGGGAGATCTCATCCAGCTGGCGGCCCTGGGCCGCAAGCACCTCGGCCGACCAGGTGAAGCTGTCATCGAAGGCCCCCAGTTGCGGTTCGTCGCCGGTTGGAGCAGGAGATGTGGTGGAGTCAGCGATGGCGGGGCCAGGCCGCTCCGCTGCGCTCTGCGCCGCTGGGGCAGTGAGGGCTTCCTGGCGTTCAGTCCGGCGAGCGGCCGCCTGCTCGAGCAACGAGGGAGCAGCTGGGACTGCGGGAGCAGAGCTCATCTCCGGGGACTGCAGAGACTCCTCGGAAGCCGGAGCTGCACCCTCAGCCTCTGGCCCTTGGCTGGAGGCCAGGGGCTCAGGCCCAACCGTCTGGGCCTGCTGCTGGGCCTTGAGCCGGGCATAGGCCTGGCGCGCCCAGGCCAGGGCGTCTTCCGGATCGGCGGGAGCAGGTTCGACAGCTGGAGGCTGGGCTGGCGCAGGGGTGCTCTCTACCTCCGGGACCGCGGAACCGAGCAACTCTGTGCCGGTCTCCGGCTCCTTGGGCGCCTCCAGGGCACTGACCTCTTCCTTGGCCGGATCCGTCTCAGCCGGCCGGGGCTGGAGATTGCGCTTGAACCAGTCGAACACCATCAGGCCCGCGACCCCTCAGCGGTGGTGAGTCGCCGCAACACACCATTGATCATGCGGCGTCCTTGCTCATCGCTGTAGCGATTGGCCAGTTCAACGGCCTCATTGCAGGCCACGGCAGCAGGGGTGCCAAAGCGGCTGAGATCCACGGCAGCCAGCCGCAGGATGTCGCGATCAATGCGAGGCAGGCGTCCCAGTCTCCAGCCCTCCATCACCGCGTCGAGGCGCCGATCGATGGCCGGCCGGTCGCTGAGCACGGCACCGGCCCGCTCAATCGCGCCCCGGCGAACCTCCTCCTGGTCGGCCAGGAGCAGCAGACGGGGCAGCTCCAGGCTGGCCGAAAGCCGGTTGAGCGCCTGCTCGGCAGCGGTGAGCCCGGCCTGCAGGTGTTCGCGCACCCGGGGCAAGCTGCTGCTGCCCTGGTCCTGCAGCTCACTGTCCAGCAGCTCCTGCTGGGCGGTCTGCAGGTCGGCGGCAGACCGATCAAGGGCCTCGCGCACGTGCTGACTCAGGCTGGCCTGGGCCTGCTGCAGCAAGGTTTCCAGGGAGAGGCCTGGCGCGGCCTGGTTGGACCCATCGCCACGGTCACTGGTCTGGCCCAGCATCAGCAGGGCCAGTTCACGGGAGAGGCTTCGACTCTGCATTCAGGACATCTGGGGGGCCCGCAGCTGGGCCAGCAGGCTGGAGAAGCTGCGGTTGGACGGTGTTTCGCGCTCGTCGGGACTGACGATCCCTGCTGAGATGATCGTGCGGAAGGCATCCTCAACCGAGAGGTCGAGATCCTTCACAGCGCGTTCGGGCACGACGGCATACCAACCGGTGGTGGGGTTGGGCGCGGTGGGGATGAAGACGCTCAGCATCGGTTCGTTAAAGCCGGCCTGCAAGGCCGTTCCCAGCACACCGGTCACAAACCCCAGGGCGTAGAGACCCTCACGGGGATACTCCACCAGCACCACGCGGCGGAAGCGACTCGAATTGCCCTGAAGGAACGTTTCCAGCAGCTGCTTGAGCGTCTTGTAGACCGAGCCGGCCAGGGGAATGCGCAGCAGGGTTCCCTCGCCGAATTCCAGCAACCAACGGCCCACAATGTTGCGGGCCATCAGGCCGATCAACAGGATGCCCAGCAGCGGCACGAGCAATCCCACACCCAGATTGATCAACTCCTGCAACAACGGGTTGAGCGTGTTGAAGGGATTGAATTGTTTGGGAATCGAGGTGAGGAAGGCCAGAACGAACCGGCTCACCGTGGTGGCGAGCCAGATGGTGGTCGCCAGCGGGATCACCACCAACAGACCAGCGATCAGGTCGTTCTTGAGGTCCTGTTGGAGCCTGTCCCCAATGGGTTGATCAGGTCTGGGACTGGATTGAACCAAGGCAAAACCCGGAAATCCGGCCGTCAGCTACCAATGGCAACTTAGCCAGGCGCTGGAACGTGGGGTGAACAGTTCAGACCAGGGCTACCAGCGCCACCAGGACAAAGGCGACGGTGAGCACCACCGAGCGGCCAGTGCCCCCGAAGCGGCGCTGCTGAACGGCGAGGTCGCGGCCCAGCATGGCCTGGGCCACCTGCTTCTCAGCCTGCTCCAGCTGGGGACGGATCTGGGAATCGATGAACTCCTTTGCCTTCTGCTGCTTCTCTTCGCGAGAAGCGGAGGCGGGAATCCGACCCTCCTTTTCAGCCTCGGCGATCAGTTGGTCCACAAACGCGGGATTGTCCACCTGCTGTCGCTGCAGATCGAGCTGGGCGGATTGCTGAGCGATCGCCGCTTCCTGCTGCTGGGCCTGAGCCAGCAAGGCTCCCTCGGCCTGGATCGAGAGGGGCACGGACACGGCCATTGCGATCGCCAACACAATGGCGAGCACCCCACTCACCACGTGCAACGGGGTTCGGCCCTGGGGACCCTCCAGCCGCTGGGCGATGAGCATCAGCAGCAGACCCACCAGCGCCATCGGCGCCTCCCCCACCAGGCGATCGAGGAACAGCTGGCGGAACGGCTCCAGATCCCAGTTCCAGCTGAGCAGGAGGGCCATGAGTTGCAGCCCCATCAGCACCACCAGGGTGAGGCCGAGCCAACGCAGCAGATGGGGGATACGGCCGGATGAGGACTGGGTCACAGAGGGGGCGACAAACTACGGACTCGCAGCAACTGTACGGGTGATGCCGGTTGGCCCCAGGGAACTGGCGGAGGAGCTGAAACAGCAGGCACGCCTCCTGGGATTCGATCCGGTGGGAGTGGCCGCCGTACCCGGCAGTTCCCGAATGGCCCTGCGCAACGCCGCGCTGCAGCGCTGGCTTGCGGCGGGCTACCAGGCGGAGATGGGCTGGATGGCTGATCCCCGTCGGGCGGCCGTGGAGCAGCTTCTGCCAGGTGTGCGCAGCCTCCTAGCCGTCGGCCTGAGCTACCACGTGCGGGAACAGCCATCGGCCGGCAGCCTGCGGGTGGCGCGTTACGGATGGGGGCGGGACTACCACCGGGTGATCGATCAACGCCTGCGCCAGCTGGGGCGCTGGCTGGACAGCCGCGTCAGCGGCGTGGCGTGGCGGGCCTGTGTGGACAGCGCACCGTTACTGGACAAGGCCTGGGCTGAGGAGGCTGGCCTCGGCTGGATCGGCAAACACGGCAACCTGATCAACCGGCAGCGGGGGTCGTGGCTGGTGCTGGGGCACCTGCTCACCACCCTCGAGCTGCCAGCGGATGCGCCGGCCGAACCCCTCTGCGGGAGCTGCAGCCGCTGCCTGCCCGCCTGCCCCACCGCCGCGATTCGCGAACCATTTGTTGTGGACAGCAACCGCTGCATCGCCTTTCACACCATCGAAAACCGCGATGCGCGGCTCCCTGAACGGATCGCAGCTGAACTGCACGGCTGGGTAGCCGGCTGTGACCTCTGTCAGGAGGCCTGTCCCTGGAATGCCCCACCCCTTCCCGGCAGCAGCGATCCGGCTGTGCAACCACGGCCCTGGTGGCTGGATCTGCGGGCGGAGGAGGCCCTGGCCTGGGGTGAGCGCGAGTGGGACGAGAAGCTCCAGGCCTCGGCCCTGCGACGCATCAAGCCCAGGATGTGGCGGCGCAACATCCTGGCGGCGCAACAGAGCTGGGCACGTTGAGCGGAATCTCTAGGCTGAGCCCATTCATCCGATTGCCATGGCACCGCGCTGGCTGCGTGCCCTACCACTGCTGGTCCTGGGCTCGAGCCTCATCGCCATGGCCCCCGCCCAGGCCCTGGTTCCCTATACCTACGTTCCACGGCGTCAGGAGCTGGAAGGCGCCGGACTCGGCATTGCTCAAGCTGCCGCCCGACTGCTCCAGCTCGGCCAAGCCCGGGATGCAGCCCGACTGGCAGCCCTCACCGTGCAACTGTTGCCGGCCGATTCCCGTACCTGGCTGCTGCTGGCGGAGGCCCAGCTGCGCAGCAGGCAGCTCAAGGAGGCCGGCGTATCCCTTGCCAAGGCCAAGACACTCGATCCGGACAATGCGGGCATCTGGTTTGCCGAAGCCTCGCTGGCGCTGCGCGACAACCGGGCATCCGAGGCGATCGACCTGCTCAACCAGGGACTCAAGCGGGATCCCCGCAATGCCAGTGCCTTCTTTGATTTGGGCAACGCCCACGTCCTGCTGAACCAGCCCCGTCAGGCCCTGACCGCCTTTGAGCGGGCAACCCGCCTGCGCAAGGACTTCTGGGAGGCGATCAACAACCAGGCGCTGGTGCTCTATGAGAAGGGCGAAACGGAGCGGGCCATCGAGCGCTGGCGTCGGGTGTTGGAGATCAAACCGGACGCAGCGGAACCCAACCTGGCCCTGGCGGCAGCCCTGTTCCAGCTCGGTGGGGCCGCCCGTCAGGAAGCTCTGCAACGGGCCAGCCAGGCGTTGGACAGCGAACCCGACTACGTGCTGGACAGCTACCAGAAAGAGCAGCTGTGGGGCCCGCGACTGCGTCAGACAACCCAGCTGCTGCTGCAACAGGGCGAGCTCAAGGCCGATGTCGACAGGGCCATGGCCAATGCCAACCCTGAGGAAGAGGTCAACGAGGAGTAGGAAGCGGAGGCCCCTTGGGGGCATCGGTAGGCTGAGCGCCAGATTGCATCCTCAGTTCCCAGCACCGGATGGCCGAGGAGCGACGAGCAGAACAACCGGACGACCTGCGGGTGCAGCCGATCGCCCTGCACCAGGAGATGCAGCGCTCCTACCTCGAGTACGCGATGAGCGTGATCGTGGGGCGGGCACTGCCGGACGTGCGGGACGGCCTCAAGCCGGTGCAGCGGCGAATCCTCTACGCCATGCACGAGCTGGGGCTGACCCCGGACCGGCCGTACCGCAAGTGCGCCCGCGTGGTGGGCGATGTGCTCGGTAAGTACCACCCCCACGGCGACCAGGCCGTCTACGACGCCCTGGTGCGGCTCGTGCAGACCTTCGCCAGCCGTCACCCCCTTCTGGACGGCCACGGCAACTTCGGCTCGGTGGACGACGATCCGCCAGCAGCGATGCGCTACACGGAAACACGCCTGGCACCGATCGCCAACAGCGCGCTGCTGGAGGAGATCAGCGACGACACCGTTGACTTCGCGGCCAACTTCGACGGCTCCCAGCAGGAACCCACCGTGCTGCCAGCCCAGCTGCCCTTCCTGCTGCTGAACGGCTGCAGCGGCATCGCGGTGGGCATGGCCACGAGCATTCCCCCCCACAACCTGGGCGAAATCGTCGACGCCCTGATCGCCCTGATCCGCAAGCCGGAGCTCTCCGACGACAAGCTGCTGGAGCTGGTGCCCGGCCCAGATTTCCCCACCGGCGGTGAGGTGCTGGTGGGCAGCGGCGTGCGCGACACCTATCTCAGCGGGCGGGGCAGCATCCCCATGCGGGGTGTGGCCCACATCGAAGAGGTGCAACCCGGCAAGGGCCGGCACCGCCGCGGAGCGGTGGTGGTGACCGAGCTGCCCTACCAATTGAGCAAGGCGGGCTGGATCGAAAAACTGGCTGAGCTGGTGAATGACGGAAAAATCGGCGGCATTGCTGACATCCGCGACGAATCCGACCGCGAAGGCATGCGCGTGGTGGTGGAACTGCGGCGAGATGCCGACCCGAACAAGGTGCTGGCCGACCTGCAGCGCCGCACGGCCCTGCAGAACAATTTCGGCGCGATTCTGCTGGCACTGGTGAACGGCCAGCCCCGCCAACTCAGCCTGCGCCAGCTGCTGGAGGAATTCCTGGCCTACCGGGAACACACCCTGATCCGGCGCACCCGCCATGCCCTCAAGCGCTGTGAAGATCGCCTGGAGGTGGTGGAAGGCCTGCTCAAGGCGCTGGCAGACCTGCGGCGGGTGATCACGATGATCCAAGAGGCCCGCGATGCTGCCAGCGCCCGGGCCAGCCTGCAGGTGCATCTCGACCTGAGCGAGCGGCAGGCCGACGCGGTGCTGGCGATGCCCCTGCGCCGACTCACCGGCCTCGAACAGGAAGGATTGCGACAGGAGGCCGAGGATCTGGGGCAGGAGCGCACCCGCCTGCGCCATCTGCTCGATCAGCGCAGCGTGCTGCTGGACGCCATGGTGGCCGAGCTGAAAACCCTCAAGAAACGCTTCGCCACCCCCCGGCGCACCCGCCTGGTGGAAGGCGGCGATGAACTGGTGGCCCAGCGCACGGCCGCCCAGCGCCCTAACGCCGAATTGCAGCGCCAGCAGGCCCTGGCCGCCCTGGCTCCGGACAGCCGCCTGTTGATCCAGGCCGATGGCGCCGTGAAGGTGCTCAACCCCCAGCTGTTGGGCCGCTTGCATCTGGATCAGCCGATCGGCCAGGGCGAGCATCCCTCGCCGGCACGGCTGATCGTGCCGGTGCAGCAGCAGCCCCAGGTGCTGGCGTTCACCGCAGATGGGCGGATGGCCCTGTTGCGCTGGGAATTTGCCGGCCAACAACCCGGCAACCTGGAGAAGTTCCTACCGGACAGTCTGGACGGTGCCTCCGTGGTGCAGGTGCTGGCACTGCCCAGCGACCCGACCAGTGAAACCTTGAGCCTGGGACTGCTGAGCAGTGATGGTCGCTTCAAGCGCTTGCCCTACGAAGACGTGCAGGAGCTCTCCGGCAGGGCAGCCACCGTGCTCAAACTCAAGGAGGGGGTGAGCCTGCGCCAAGTGGTGCTCTGCCGTGAGGGCCACGAGCTAGTGGCCGCCAGTAGTGCTGGCAGGGTGTTGCGGCTGGCGGTGGACAGCAACAACCTGCCCCTGATGGGCCGGACGGCCCAGGGCGCCATGCTGCTGCGCTTACTGCCCGGGGAAAGGGTGGTGGGCGCCTGCAGCGCGATGGCCGATGGGTCGGTGCTGTTGGCCACCCGCAGGGGCCAGGTGAAGCGATTGGCTGTGGGCGAGCTGCGCTCCTGCCAACGCGGTGACATGGGCCAGATCGGCCTGCGCTTTAACCATCGGGACGACGCCCTCGTAGCCCTGAGCGCCGCCACCACCCTGGTGGCCGTGAGCTTGGGTACCAACCGCAGCCTGCGGCTCCAGCCAGCCAGCCTGGAGATCCAGGACTGCGGCGGCAGCGGGTTGCAGCTGGAGCTGGCCAGCAATCAGGAGGTGCAGGACCTGATACCCCTGCACGAGGGCGACCAGCAGCCAGGCTGAGCGACCCTCAGCGACCGCTGGCCGTACTGAGCTGGGCCGCCAGGCCAGCGGGCTCCAGCATCAGCTTGCTGTTGCGCACCGACTCATCCATCTCGATCGGATAGGCACCATCGAAGCAGGCGGTGCAGAAATGACCGGAGTGGGCCTGGGCGGCCTCCACCATTCCCTCCTTGCTCAGGTAGGCCAGCGAATCCACCCCCAGATGGGCTGTGATCTCCTCCAGCGTCAAGCGGGCCGCAATCAACTGGTCCTGGGTATCGGTGTCGATGCCGTAGAAGCAGGGGTGGGTGACGGGCGGGGAGCTGATGCGCATGTGCACTTCGGTGGCGCCGGCATCGCGCAGGGCTGCCACGAGTTTGCGGCTGGTCGTGCCGCGCACGATCGAGTCGTCGATCACCACCACCCGCTTGCCAGCCAACACGTCGGGGAGGGGGTTGAGCTTCACGCGGATGCCCGCCTCCCGCATCGCTTGGGTGGGCTGGATGAAAGTGCGCCCCACATAGCGGTTCTTGATCAGCCCATCACCGAAGGGGATGCCGCTCACCTGGGAGTAGCCGATCGCTGCGGGAATACCGGAATCGGGCACGCCGATCACGATGTCGGCCGCCACCGGCGTCTCCTTGGCCAGCACTTCACCGATCCGTACCCGGTAGCTGTAGAGCGACTCGCCGAAGAAGCGGCTGTCGGGGCGAGCGAAGTAGATCATCTCGAACACGCACAGCTTGGCCGGCTCCTCGATCCAGCGACTGCGCTGGGGCGAGGCATCTCCAGGCAGGAAGTGGATGATCTCGCCGGGCTGCACGTCGTCATCGAAACTGGCACCGACGATGTCCAGTCCGCAGGTTTCGCTGCTCACCACCCACTGGGCCTGGGCCGTTTCGCCCAGGTGACCGAACACCAGTGGCCGGATGCCATGGCCATCGCGCAGGGCGAACAGGCCCTCCGGAGTGCCGATCACCAGACTGAAGGCGCCACTGCAGCGACCAGCCGCCTGGCGGATGGCGCCATCCCAGTCGAGGCCGCCGTTCACCGCCTCCTGGATGGCAAAGGCGATCAACTCGGAATCGGTGGTGGAGGTGAGCTCGCTGGCGATGTGGGCCAGATCGTGACGGAGCTCGGCAGCGTTGACCAGGTTGCCGTTATGGGCCAGGGCAAAGGGCCCGCGGTCGGTGTTGAGCAACACCGGCTGGGCATTGCAAACGCGGCTGCTGCCGGTGGTGGAGTAACGGTTGTGGCCGATGGCCAGGTGGCCGGGCAGGCGCTCCAGCACGTCCTGGTCGAACACCTGACTCACCAGGCCCATGTCCTTGTGCAGGCGCACCTGATCACCCGCGTCGAACACGGCGATCCCGGCCGACTCCTGACCGCGGTGCTGCAGGGCATAGAGCCCGAAATAGGCCAGGTTGGCGACGGGCTGCTGGGCTGCCATCACGGCGAACACCCCGCAGGCTTCTTCGGGCTTGTCGGGCCGGTGCTCCGGCAGCAGCTGCTCGTTCAGCACAGGCCCGATCAATTTTTCCGTTGCTTCATCATTGTGCATCAGCCCTGATCACACGGTGGGGGGCAGATCCACACCCATGCGCCGGGGAATCGCCTGCTCGAAGGTCTCACCCAGCTGATCCACCGCCAACTGGAGCAGGGGCTGCGCTTGGCCGGCCTGACGAATCAGCAGCTCGGCCGCGGCGCTGCCGGGGGCCGTGACCACGCCGAGGCAGTGGGCGGGCACGGATCCAGGCGCCGCAGCCTGGGCGCCATCGAGGGCCTGCTGCCAGGCCGCGGCCTGATCGGCTGGCACGCTCACCAGGATGCGGGCGCCGCCCTCGGCAAAGAGCAACCGATCGAGGCGGGCACTGCTGGCGGGCAGCTCGAGCGTGGCGCCGAGGGGCTGGGGCGCGCCGGCAGCCGCGGCCGTGGCGATGCAGCACTCCGCCGCCGCCACCGCCAGGCCTCCGTCGCTGAGGTCGTGGGCGGAGGCCACCAGGCCCTGCGTGATGGCCCGGCGCAGGAAGCCCTGCACCGAGCGCTCCAGCGCCAGGTCGATCTCGGGCGGGCGCCCCGTGACGGCTCCGTGAATCCGCTCCAGATAGCTGCTGCCGGCCAGGCCCAGGCGCGGATCGGCGGGAGCCGCGCCCGATTCCAGCCCCGCCCCCAGCAGCCAGATCGCATCACCGGCTGCGCGCCAGGCCTGGCCGCACACCTGGGCCAGATCGTGCACCAGGCCCACCATGCCCACCACGGGGGTGGGGTGAATCGGCTGCATGGAGCCGTCGGGCAGGCGGGTCTCGTTGTAGAGGGAGACGTTGCCGCCCGTGACCGGCGTGTCGAGGGCCGAGCAGGCCGCCGAGAGACCGCGGCAGGCCATCGCCAGCTGCCAGTAGCCGGTGGGGGTTTCCGGCGAGGGGAAGTTGAGGTTGTCGGTGACGGCCAGGGGCTCGGCGCCCACGCAGCTGAGGTTGCGGGCCGCCTCGGCCACCGCCGCCATGCCGCCGCGCTCCGGATCGAGGGCCACCCAGCGGTTGGGACAATCCACCACCGCCGCGACGCCGCGGGTGGCGGCGGCCATGGCGCCCTCGCCCTGCTGGGGCCGCAGCCGCACCACGGCCGCATCGGCGCCCCCGGGGGGCACCACGGTGTTGGCCTGCACCTGGTGGTCGTACTGGCGATACACCCAGCGCTTGGAGGCGATGGTGGGGTCGTCGAGCAACTCCAGGAGAGCCTGGTTCCAGGACATGGCCTGGCCGGCGCTCGGACCACTCGCGGGGGTGATGCCGGCGGCGCTGGCGGCCGGCAGCTGGTCTTCACTCCAGCGCCAGTGGGCCTGGATCTCCGCCGGGGGCTCACTGATCAGGGTGTGGTGGTTGATCGGCGTGTCGTCGGCCAGGGCGCTGGCGGGCACCTCGGCAGCCACCTCACCCTTCTGGAGCACGCGCACGATGTTGTCTTCCAGCACGCGGCCCACCACGGCGGCCTGCAGGCCCCAGCGGGTGAAGCGCTCCATCAGCGCCTGCTCGCGGCCGGGCTTCACCACAAACAGCATCCGCTCCTGGGATTCGCTGAGCAGGAACTCGTAGGGGGTCATGCCGGCCTCGCGGGCGGGCACGCGATCGAGATCCAGCTCGATGCCCAAGCCCCCCTTGGCGGCCATCTCGGAGCAACTGCAGGTGAGACCCGCGGCGCCCATGTCCTGCGCGGCCACCACATCGCCGGTCTGGAACGCCTCGAGGCAGGCCTCGATCAGGCCCTTCTCCAGGAAAGGATCCCCCACCTGCACAGCGGGGCGGTCGTCGAGGGAGGCCTCAGTGAGCTCAGCGCTGGCAAAGCTGGCGCCGCCCATGCCATCGCGGCCGGTGGTGCTGCCCACGTACACCACCGGATAGCCCACGCCCTCGGCGCCGGAGCAGACGATCTGCTCGGTTTCCATCAGCCCCAGGGCCATGGCATTCACCAGCGGGTTGCCGGAGTAGCTGGCGTCAAACGCCACCTCACCGCCCACGGTGGGCACGCCCACGCAGTTGCCGTAGTGGGCGATGCCGGCCACCACGCCCTCCATCAGGCCCACGTTGCGCTCCTCCTCCAGCGGTCCGAAGCGCAGGGCGTTGAGCAGGGCGATGGGCCGGGCGCCCATGGTGAAGATGTCGCGCAGGATGCCGCCCACACCCGTGGCCGCCCCCTGGAACGGCTCCACGGCCGAGGGGTGGTTGTGACTCTCGATCTTGAAGGCCAGGCGCTGGCCCTCGCCCAGATCCACCACGCCGGCGTTCTCACCGGGACCCACCAGGATGCGCGGGCCGCTGGTGGGGAAGCCCTGGAGCAGCGGCCGTGAGTTGCGGTAGCAGCAGTGCTCCGACCACATCACCCCGAACATGCCCAGCTCGGCGCGGTTGGGGGCGCGGCCGAGGCGGCGGCAGATCTCGTCGTAGTCGGCCTGGCTGAGGTTCTCCTTCTTCAGGGCCGCGGCCAGGTCATAGCCCGGAGCACTCTCATGACTGGTGGTCTGGGACGCTGCAACCACGGCCGGGCTTTCGGATCTCCCCAGTGTGGCTGAGCGCCTCAGACCCAGGGATCGTCCTGCCGCTCGCGCTCGTGCCGGGGCTCAGGCTCTTCCCAGCTGTCCCCATCCCAGGGCTCAGGCCCTGAGGAGGGGGTCCGGGGCCGGTGGAGCTCCTCTTCCTCCGGCCCATCCTGCCGCCAATCCACGGTTCGCGGCGGCGGGGCATCCCAAGGGGGTTCCTCCAGCCAGCCCTCCAGTCGGGATTCGAACCGCTCCCCCACCTGCTGCACCTGCTCGCGCCAGTGGCGGGAGCGGCGCAGGAACTCCTGGCGCACACTCGCGCGGGCCAGGGGCAGGTCATCGAGTCCGGCCAGCGCCGTGAACACCCGGCCGGGCTGCTGATCAACAATCCGCTCGGGACTGAGACGCCAACGGCTGCTTCCGGGCAGCCGCGGGTCACTGCGACTCACCAGGTAATGCCGAATGCGACCCGTGGCAGGTTCGAAAGCGGCGTCGACCACGGTGCCGATGGCTTGCTGGTCGCGATCGAGCAGCGCGGCATCGATCAGGGTGGGCAGGCGATCGATCGTGTCCTGGTCCGTTTCGGCCGGATCACCCTGCACCAGTGCCTCCAGCTCCAACAGACCACGGAGCTGGTTCAGCCGCCACACCAATCGGCGATCACCGAACATCGAGGGTCGGCTCACCCAGCCCAAGACGCGATGCACGGGCGGATGCATCCAAACCAGCTGGCCCTGGCCGCGCTCCAGTCCCTGATCGCAGCGCACACGGCGCCTGAGCAGATCACTGAGCAGCAGTTGCTCGGGAAGGGCCAAGACGATCAGGCGCGGATCTGAACCGGCATCACCAGGTAGGTGAAGTCGGCTTCATCGAGCGGTCGCAGCACCGCTGGGGTGGTGGGGGCATTGCAATGCAGCGTCACCTGGTCGGAGGGCATCGCCTTAAGACCATCGAGCAGGTAGCGCACGTTGAAGGCAATCTGGATCGGCTCCCCCTGAATGTCGGCCGCCAGAGCCTCCGAACCCCGCCCCACATCCTGGGCATCGGCCTGCACCTGCAGCTGGGAGCTGCCGGCTTCCGTGCTGAGCTTCACCACGTTGTTGTGCTGATCGGCCAGCACCGCTACCCGTTCTAGGGCTGAAATCAGGGCACGGCGATCCACGCAGATGCTGCGGTTGAAGCTCTCGGGGATCAGCTGGCCATAGTTGGGGTAGGTGCCATCGAGACTGCGGCTGGTGAGCACCTGGTCGGCCCAGAGAAAGACCACCTGGCCGCGGTCACAGAAGAGGCTGAGCGGTTCCTGGGACTGGCGGCCGGAAATCAGACGCTCGAGCTCCCGCAGGGAGCGGGAGGGGACGGTGACCGCGAAGGGCTCCCCCCCGGGCTCGGCATCCGGGCCCTGGCCTCCCTCCCGCAGGCGCAGCACGGCAAGGCGGTGGCCATCGGTAGCGGCGCATTCAAGGCTGGCGTCGGCCAGGCTGAGATGCACCCCGGTCAGCAACTGTTTGGCTTCGTCGCCGCTGCTGGCGAACAGGGTGGCGCGCAGACCCTTGACCAGGGCATCGGCAGCCAGGCGGATCGGCTGGCCGCTCTGAACAAGGGGCAGGTCTGGGAAGTCTTCCGCGGGCATGGCCCGCATCTGGTAAGACCCCGAGAGGCTGGTGAGGTCGACCTGTTCGGCCCCTTCGGCGCAGTGCAAAGTGATCGGCGAATCGGCCGCCTGGCGGGCGACGATCTCGCCGAACAGCCGGGCCGGCAGGGTGATCGCACCACTGGCCTCCACGTCGGCCGGAATGCTGGTCTGGATGCCGAGGCTGAGATCGAAGCCGGTGAGGCTGAGCCGGCCGGTGCCGGCATCGGCGGTGAGCAGCACGTTGGCCAGCACCGGGTGGGTAGGGCGGGCGGCCACCGCCCGGCTCACCAGCTGGAGGCTGGCACTGAGTTCCGACTGGGAGCAGACCAGCTTCATGGTGGGTGCTGCAGGGCCTGGGTAGGTCCGAACGGGCTCTCCACGCTTCCACAGAGCCGGCCATTGCGCAACGCCTGTTGTCCGTCCCTCCCTGCACCTCTACGGATCAAAAAGGAATGGTCAAGAAAAAACCAAACCCGTAGCCGTAGGGCCTGGGGAAAGCGCGGAAAACAGTTCAGATTGCCCGGCCCCATTGATCTGGAAGCCCTGCCTGCCTGGGGGAACAGTCTGGACGGGATGGGGACAGCTTCAGGTATTCCACCCTTTCCCGGGCCTGGGGAAAAAGGTCTCGCTCGGGTGCTGTCCCTTGCTGGCAGCCTCTCCCCTGGCAAGGCCCCGTTTTCCAGCCCCTCTCAGCAGACGGTTTTCCAACTGGTACGCCGTTGGCGCCAAAAAAACCGCCCCTTTTGGGGCGGTTGGCAGTGGCTCCCAGCTCCAGGGCTCCCCCGCGGGAGCCCGCTTCAGAAGCCCATCACCCGGGCCACCTGGGCCGTGTCTGCTTCCAGGCCGGTGTGGAAGCGGGCCTCGTTGTGTTCAATGGCCGTGGTGGGGTCCTTGAGGCCATTGCCGGTGAGCACACACACCACAGTGGCCCCCGCCGGCACGCTGGTGGCGCACTGCAGCAGGCCGGCAACGGAAGCCGCGCTGGCCGGCTCGCAGAACACGCCTTCCTCACTGCCCAGCAGCTTGTAGGCCTCGATGATCTCGGCGTCGCTCACGGCCTTGAACTCCCCGCCGCTCTCACTGCGCACCCGCAGGGCGTTGTCGCGGTTCACCGGGTTGCCGATGCGGATGGCGGTGGCGATGGTGTCGGGCTGCTCCACGGTGTGGCCCAGCACCAGCGGAGCCGACCCCGCGGCCTGAAAGCCCATCATTCGCGGCAGACGGCGGCAGTGGCCGGCTTCGCGGTATTCGTTGAATCCCATCCAATAGGCACTGATGTTGCCGGCATTGCCCACCGGGATGCACAGCCAGTCCGGGGACTCGCCGAGGGCATCCACCACCTCGAAGGCGGCGGTTTTCTGCCCCTGCAATCGGTAGGGATTCACCGAATTCACCAGGGTGATCGGGTACTGATCCGCAACCTCGCGCACGATCGCCAGGGCGCGGTCGAAGTTGCCCTGGATGGCGATCACTTCCGCGCCATAGAGGAGCGCCTGGGCCAGCTTCCCCTGGGCCACATAGCCATCGGGGATGAGCACAAAGGCGCGCATGCCGCCCCTGCGGGCGTAGGCGGCCGCCGCGGCCGAGGTGTTGCCGGTGCTGGCGCAGATCACGGCCTCGGAGCCCGCCTCCTTGGCCTTGGAAATGGCCATGGTCATCCCCCGGTCCTTGAAGGAGCCGGTGGGGTTGAGGCCGTCATATTTGAGATACACCTTCACGCCCCGGCCGATCCGCTCGGCGATCGCCGGAGCGGGTATCAACGGCGTTGCCCCTTCCCGCAGGCTGATCACCGGCGTGCTCTCTGTGACTGGCAGCCAGGGGCGGTAGGCCTCGATCAGGCCAGGCCAGTCCTGCATCGTGGCTTTGGCCGGGCCAGGCCCCAAGCCCAGGCGCCGCAGGGATTGGAGCAGTGGCAAGGGAAAGCTGACTGTGGCTGAGCCGAATCTACGGCTCGGCTTGGGCGGGCTGATCGCCACTGCCGTTGCGTAGGCCGTCGAGGGGTGACTCCGAGAAGAAGCGCACCAGCTCGCTCACGGAGCTGGCCTTGTCGATCAGGGCCAGCAGGGCCGGAATGTCCACCTGCAGATCCCGGGTGGGGTAGGCCCTCAGAAAGCTGATCGCCGACAGGGAGCCATCGCCTTTCACCGTGCCCAGCACCAGGGCTGAACGCAGGGCGGGCAAGCCGACATCTGCGGCCTTGAGGGGAAACACCACCTGGGCCAGACGGCTGAGCAGGGCCTCGCCGATGCGGGTGTTGAGCAGGCGGCTCATCAGGCTCACCGGCAGGGCGATCGACTGGTTGAGCAGGGCAGCCATCTCCGCGGGATTCTGGTTGCTGAAGCGCAGCACATCAGCCAGCAGGCCGCGGGGCTGGCCTGTTTTGGCCAGCCATTCCAGATCCGCAACCTGGATGGAGCGACGGAAGGCGCCACTCACGAACACCAGGTTCTCGGCCGCCCGTGCAGCAGGCATGACTAGCCCCAGGTTGAGACCGAGACCAAGGGTGAGGGCGGCCAGGGATGTCCGCAGGCGCCGCTGAATCGAGCGTCGTGTCATCGCCCAAACCTAGGGGTAATTCAGCCGGATGCCATCGCTTCTGCAGCGCGTGCCGGTGAGGCGAAGGTGGGACTCACCAGCACATCCCGCAGCAGGCGAACCACACCTCGCTCGGCCAGTCCCCGGGCCAGGTCCACACCCATTCGGCGCAGTTCCGGTTCCCCCAGCAGTCTGGGCAGACGGCGGAGCAGCAGCTGGGGTTCAAACCCCGGCAGGGCGCGCAGGATCACCAGCAACTGGCGGATCGGTTCCAGCTCCAGCAACGGGTCGGCACCCGCTTGCAGCCGGCGGTGGCGCAGACCGGGGGGTTGCAGGCGTTCAGGCAGGCGCTTGCCCAGTCTCAGGGTGGTGTGCCAGGCGAGGCCATCGATGCGCTGCACCATGCCATCCACGAGTTGCTGGCGCAGCAGGCCGCCGTTGGCGGAGAAGAGGAAGTCGAGCACCTGATCCAGCAGCCCTTCCAGATCCAGCTGGCTGCCCTGGGCCGCGCTGGCGATCAGGTTGTCCAGACGCTGCCAGCGGAACACCTCACCGTCAAACAGCATCTCCTTGAGGCTGTTGCGCAGGCTGGGGTCGGGATCCTCCATCAGCCGCCTGGCGAAGTAGGGATAGGCGGCCCCGAGGATCTTGAACTCTGGATCCACGCTCAGGGCGATGCCCTCGAGCGTGACCAACGAGCGGATGATCAGGGCGTAGTAGGGCGGTACACGGAACGGGAAGCGGTACATCACGCCGCTGAGGTCATCCGTGACGGCCTTGAAGTCCATGCGGCTGACGCCCATTTCCAGGGCCTGGCCGAACACGCTCTCGAATGCCGGCACGATCGGCTCGAGGTTCACATCTTCCGCCAGGAAGCCCAGGCTCACGAAGTCTTTGCTGAGCTTGCCGAAGTTGCGGTTCACCAGGTGCACCACCGCCTGGATCAGGCCGGTGCGGCTCTCGCGGCTCACCTCGCTCATCATGCCGAAATCCAGGTAGGCCAGGCGCCCATCAGGCAGGGCCAGCAGGTTTCCGGGGTGGGGATCGGCGTGGAAGAAGCCGTGTTCCAGCAGCTGCTGCAGCGAGCAGTTCACGCCCACCTGCACGAGTTCATCGGGATCAATGCCCAGCTCGCGCACGGCCTCCAGGTTGGTGAGCTTCACGCCATCGATCCACTCCATCGTGAGCACCCGGCGGCTTGTGGCCTCCCGGTGAATGCGGGGCACGGCGATGCGGGGGTTGTGGGCGTGCAGCTGGGCGAAGGTCTCGGCGTTGCTCGCCTCGTTGCAGTAGTCCATCTCCTCGAACACCCGCTTGCCCAGTTCATCGATCAGGGCCACCAAATCGGAGCGGATCAGGCCCACGTTGCTGTTCAGCCAGGCGGCGATGTTGCGCACGATGTAGAGATCGAGCGTGATCTGCTCGCGCAGCCCTGGCCGCTGCACCTTCACGGCCACCTTCTCGCCATTTTTGAGCACACCTTTGTGCACCTGGCCCAGGGAGGCTGCAGAAATCGGTTCGCGGTCGAGCTGGGCATAGATCGCCTCCACCGGCTGGCCCAGGTCCTCCTCGATGCAGGCCATGGCCAGGACCGGATCGAAGCCCGGCAGTTGGTCCTGCAGCTGGGCCAGCTCCTCCAGCAACAGCGGCGGCACGATGTCGGGCCGGGTGGAGAGGGCCTGGCCGGCCTTGATGAAGGCAGGGCCCAGGGAGGCCACCAGGTCGGCCGCTTCTCTGGCGCGAATGCGGGCCTGCGCGGGATCCTTCAGGCGCTGGGTCAGCCAGTCGAACCCAACCCCCAGCAGGTAGAGGCCGATGGGCACCAGGGTCTGCCAGAGACGCCTGAGTAGCCGCTGCGGGTGGCCGGCGTAGATGCGGGTGATGGCAGCCGGGTCGTACTCCAGCAGGCCGGCCGCCTCGAGAAAGTCGCTGGTGGTGCTGGGGCCGTTGTCCATGCTCTGGTCGATGCCAGCGGACCGGCTGGCTCTTCGGCGTCACCCCCTTCTAAAGGAAAGGGAGGGTCGCTACGGTCGGGGCGAACACCTGTTCCATGCTTTCGGCGACCGTGCTCACCGGACTGCGCCTGCAGAACATTGCCCTGATTGAGCGGTTGCAGCTCGACTTCCATGGGGGCTTCACGGTGCTCACCGGTGAAACCGGTGCTGGCAAGTCGATCCTGCTCGACGCCCTCGATGCCCTGCTGGGGGGCAATGGGCCGCGGTTGCTGCGCCAGGGCAGGGAGCGGGGTCTGATTGAGGCCAGCTTCAGCCTCACCCCGCCCCTGGCCCGCTGGCTGGAGCAGCAGCAGCTGGACCCCGATGAGGCTGAGATCCTGCTCAGCCGCGAGTGGCGTCTCAGCGAGGGGCGGCTCTCCAGCCGCCACCGGCTCAACGGGGTGGCCGTGAACCGCGGCCAGATCCAGGAGTTGCGGCCCCTGCTGCTCGATCTCACCGTGCAGGGACAGACCCAGCAATTGGGTCGTCCGGGTCAGCAGCGGCGCTGGCTCGATCGCTTTGCCGGCGAGCCGATCCAAGGTCAGCTCCCTGGGGTGGCCAGGGCCTATCGCCGCTGGAAGCAGGCCGCCGCAGATTTGGCCGCCGCTCGGGCCAGCTGGCAACAGCTTCAGCAGGAACGCGAGCGTCAGGAGCAGCTGCTGGCCGACCTGGAAGCCGCAGCCCTGGAGGATCCGGCTGAGCGGCAGCGGTTGCAGGCTGAGGAGAATCGCCTGGCCCATGGCGTGCGCCTGCAGGAAGGGGTGATGACCCTGCTGGGCCGACTTCAGGAGGGTGCCGAGGATGCACCTTCCGCCCTCGACCACCTGGCCGCCTGTGAAGCCGAGCTGGCCCACATGCAGCAGCTGGATCTCTCCCTGGTTGAACTGGCTAACCGCTGTATGGACAGCCTGGCTCTGCTCCAGGATCTGGCCCGCGATCTCGATCGCTACGGCGCCGCCCTGGAGAGCGATCCGGAGAATCTGGCCCAGCTGCAGGATCGCATCGCCCAGCTCAAGGCCCTGGAGAGGCGCCACGGCAAGGATCTGGCCGCGTTGATCGCCTGGCGCGACCAGCTGCGCGAGCAGCTGGCACCCGGCGGAGGCACCGCGTCCCTGCAGGCCCTGGAGGCGGCGGAGACCGCCGCCAGTCGTGAGCGTGATCAGGCCAATGGGCAGTTGAGCGAGGCTCGCCAGACCGCGGCCCGCCTGCTGGAGAAACGGCTGATGGAGGCCCTGCGGCCCATGGGCCTGGCCAACGTGCGCTTTGCCGTGGCCATCGCGCCCGCAAGCCCTGGGGATGAGGGGGCCGATGCGGTGCAGTTTCTGTTTTCCGCCAACCCCGGCCAGCCCCTGGCCCCACTGGCGGAGGTGGCCTCCGGAGGCGAGATGAGCCGTTTCCTCTTGGCGTTGAAAACCTGTCTGGCCGCGGCGGATCAGCACGTCACCCTGCTTTTTGATGAGATTGACAGTGGCGTCAGCGGTCGGGTGAGCGGGGCCATGGCCGCCCTGTTGCGCCAGCTGGCAGCCCAGCGGCAGGTGTTCTGCGTGACCCACCAACCTCTGGTGGCCGCCGCAGCCGATCACCATTTTCTGGTGAGCAAGGAGGTGGTGGCCGGTCTCACCCATACGCGAGTGTCCCACCTGCGGGACACTCAGGCCCGCCAGGCGGAACTGGCCGAGTTGGCCGGCGGAGACCACCACGAGGCCCGCAGTTATGCCGCCAGCCTCCTCGAGCAACAGGGCTGAATGAAAAAATCTAACAATATGAATGAGTTAACCCGCAAATGATGATACTTGGATTGAAAAGTATGCAAAAAGTTGTCTCCTGTGGGCCATCTAAGCCGAGCGATAATTGAAAAGCCTGATTTTTGCAATCGATCCCATTCTGTCTAATGGTATGATTACGTGCTTTTGTTTGATTGCCGAGGAGATGGTGCGAGCAATGCTGCTGCTTTAAAGGGATTGGCGGGTATTCAGTTTCATGTTTGGCCTTGAAAAGCTGGCAAACTGAATTTTCCTTTTCACCTTATTCTCGATTGTTGGCCAGTTTATCTGCTGTTCATCAAGCGACTTTTCACACTTTATTCATCTACCATTCTTTGTGATGCCAAGCCAGACTGCCTCACCCCAGCTCCCCTCCATTGCTCAGTTGTGTGGAAGATCGCTGATCTTTGTTTTTCTGGTAACACTGATCGCCGGATTTTTCCCCATCAATATTCAGTCGCCAATCTGGGGAAGTCAGCTTTCCAACCTGATCCTTGATGGTGGTGTGCTGCCGCTTCTGGGGGTAGCACTGTTGCGCGTTGGCAGTTCGCTGCAGTTTGCGGGCGATTCGAAAGGAGATCGTGAAGCTTCATTGAGGTTGTCTAAGCGCCGTCAGGCCGTGCTTCGGCTATCTCGAATCGGTGTTGTCAGTATGGTTTTATTGGCCATCTGGCAAGTTATTCTTTTTGGTGGCAACATTGACCAGGTTGATCAACAGCGCACTGCTCGCTCTCAGCAATTATCCCAGCGTCTTACTGCTGCAGAGCAGTCCCTGCGAGAAGCTCCCCAATCTGCAGTCGATCAGGCCTGGCAACGGTTGAACGCAGCTGGTGTGGCCGAGCTGCCAGGGGCGAGCACCAACCAGAAGGGGCAACGGGAGGCCTTGCTCGAGCGCATCCGCGCTGAGCAGCAGAAGGCGAGCGCTGCTGTGAGTCAGCAGGGTGCCCAGGCCCGATTTACCTTGATGCGCAATCTTGCGCGCAATCTTTTGCTCTGCGCGATCTACATCACCGCTTACCGAGGCCTGGGCAAGGGACTCGCCCAGCGCTGAGAGGCCTGTCCCATCGGCTCGAGTCGCTGCGACAAGCAGCGAAACCGTGATCCGGATCAAGCGTGGCCTGGGGCGGTCCCCATAGAATCGACAGTTCCCGACCAGGCCGGATGCCCCGCGCCAAGAGCAGCAAGGCCACGCCAGAGACGGCCGTACCGAGCTCTGCCTGCCAATCTCAACCGGCCCTCACCCTGCATGAGAAGGCGGCCCAGCGCGAGGGCCAGCTGGACGGCAGCAGGGTGCTCAATGGCGGCACGCTGGAGGACGTGATCCGGGTGCGGGGTGCCCGCCAGCACAACCTCAAGGACATCGATCTCACCATCCCGCGCAACCGGCTGGTGGTGTTCACCGGCGTGAGTGGCAGCGGCAAGAGCTCGCTGGCTTTTGACACGATCTTTGCCGAGGGTCAGCGCCGCTACGTCGAGAGTTTGTCCGCCTATGCGCGGCAATTCCTCGGCCAGGTTGACAAGCCGGATGTGGATGCGATCGAGGGGCTCTCACCCGCCATCTCGATCGACCAGAAATCCACCAGCCACAACCCGCGTTCCACCGTCGGAACGGTCACCGAGATCCAGGATTATCTGCGCCTGCTGTTCGGCCGGGCCGGTGAACCCCACTGCCCGGACTGCGACCGCTCGATCCGGCCCCAGTCGATCGACGAGATGGTGGACCAGATCCTCAAGCTGCCTGAGGGCACCCGCTACCAGCTGCTGGCACCGGTGGTGCGGGGCAAGAAGGGCACCCACGTGAAGCTGCTCAATGGCCTGGTGGCCGAGGGTTTTGCCCGGGTGCGGATCAACGGCGAGGTGCGCGAGCTGGCCGACAACATCGAGCTCGATAAAAACCACAGCCACCACATCGAGGTGGTGGTGGACCGGCTGGTGGCCCGCGAGGGCATCCAGGAGCGGCTCACCGATTCACTGCGCACGGCCCTCAAGCGCGGCGACGGGCTGGCGCTGGTGGAGGTGGTGCCCAAGGCCGACGAGGAGCTTCCCGAGGGCGTGGAGAAGGAGCGCCTCTATTCGGAGAACTTCGCCTGCCCGGTGCATGGGGCGGTGATGGAGGAGCTCTCACCCCGTCTCTTTTCGTTCAACAGCCCCTACGGCGCCTGCGCCGACTGCCATGGCATCGGCCATTTGCGCAAGTTCACCCGGGAGCGGGTGATTCCCGATCCCACCCTGCCGGTGTATGCGGCGGTGGCGCCCTGGGCGGAGAAGGACAACTCCTATTACTTCTCCCTGCTCTATTCGGTGGGCGAGGCCTTCGGCTTCGAGATCAAGACGCCCTGGAATCAACTCACCGCCGAACAGCAGGACGTGCTGCTGAACGGTTCACGGGAGCCGATTTCCATCCAGGCCGACAGCCGCTACCGCAAGGCGCAGACCTATGTGCGTCCGTTTGAAGGGATTCTGCCGATCCTGGAACGCCAGCTGCGCGACGCCAGCGGCGAATCGGTGCGCCAGAAGCTGGAGAAGTTTCTGGAACTGGTGCCCTGCGCCGGCTGTCAGGGGTTGCGGCTCAAGCCTGAGGCCCTGGCGGTGCGGGTGGGTCCTTACCGCATCCATGAGCTCACCAGCAGCAGCGTGGGTGAGAGTTTGCGGCAGATCGAACAGCTGATGGGGGTGGGGGAGAGCGAGGGAGCCGACCCCCTGCTCAGCGCCCGCCAGATTCAGATCGGCGAGCTGGTGCTGCGGGAAATTCGCATGCGCCTGCGCTTCCTGCTGGATGTGGGGCTCGACTACCTGAGCCTCGATCGCCCGGCGATGACGCTCTCCGGCGGCGAAGCCCAGCGCATCCGCCTGGCCACCCAGATCGGCGCCGGCCTCACCGGTGTGCTGTACGTGTTGGATGAGCCCAGCATCGGCCTGCACCAGCGCGACAACGACCGCCTGCTCAGCACCCTGATCAAGCTGCGCGATCTGGGCAACACCCTGATCGTCGTCGAGCACGACGAAGACACGATCCGCGCCGCTGACCACATCGTGGACATCGGCCCCGGGGCCGGGGTGCATGGCGGCCACATCGTGGCCGAGGGAGATCTGCAGGCGCTGCTCACCGCCGAAGACTCCCTCACCGGCGCCTACCTGAGCGGTCGCCGCACCATCCCCACGCCGGCCGAACGCCGTAGCAGCGGCAGCCGCAAGCTCAGCCTGATGAATTGCCAGCGCAACAACCTGTCTGGCTTCGACGTGGAGATTCCCCTGGGCCGGCTGGTGTGTGTGACTGGCGTGAGCGGCAGTGGCAAGAGCACGCTGGTGAATGAGCTCCTGCACCCGGCCCTGGAGCACCAGTTGGGCCTGAAGGTGCCCTTTCCTGCCGGGCTGGGGGAGCTGCGCGGCATCAAGGCGATCGACAAGGTGATCGTGATCGACCAATCACCGATCGGCCGCACGCCCCGCTCCAACCCCGCCACCTACACCGGTGCCTTTGATCCGATTCGCCAGGTGTTCGCCGCCACGGTGGAGGCCAAGGCCCGCGGGTACCAGGTGGGCCAGTTCAGCTTCAACGTGAAGGGGGGCCGCTGCGAGGCCTGCGGCGGCCAGGGCGTGAACGTGATCGAGATGAACTTCCTGCCTGACGTGTATGTGCAGTGCGATGTGTGCAAGGGCGCCCGCTACAACCGCGAGACGCTGCAGGTGAAATACAAGGGCTTCACCATCGCCGATGTGCTGGAGATGACGGTGGAGCAGGCCTGTGAGGTGTTCTCCGCCATTCCCCAGGCGGCCGATCGCCTACGCACCCTGGTGGATGTGGGCCTGGGTTACGTGAAGCTGGGTCAGCCCGCACCCACCCTTTCCGGCGGCGAGGCCCAGCGGGTGAAGCTGGCCACCGAACTCTCCCGCCGCGCCACCGGCAAGACCCTCTACCTGATCGACGAGCCCACCACCGGCCTGAGCTTCTACGACGTGCACAAGCTGATGGATGTGATGCAGCGGCTGGTGGACAAGGGCAATTCGATCCTGGTGATCGAGCACAACCTCGACGTGATCCGCTGTTCTGACTGGATCATCGACCTGGGTCCGGAAGGCGGCGACAAGGGCGGCCAGATCCTGGTGACGGGCACCCCCGAGGAGGTTGCCGAGCATCCCACCAGCCACACGGGCCGCTATCTCGGGCAGGTGCTGGCCCAGCATCCGCCCTGCGCTTCGGCAGCCTGAACCGGCCAAACCGGCAAACACACCAAGGGTGGTGGTTGCGTTTCAATCGACACACCATCCATGGTGAAATCAGCCTAATCTTGCGCCTCAGCTTCTAATTCCCAGCGCCTCCATGCTGTCCATGCCAGCCGCTTCAGCAGCGAGTGCCAATCCCGAGCAGGCCAGGCCGTCAGCCCATCCCGACCCCAGTTTTGCGCGGGAAGCTGCTGAAGCGCGTACCAGCTTGGGATCCCTGGTGCGAGCCCTCGCCAGCAGCCTGGTGTTGGAGCCCGCCAGCGAGCCGGAGCCGGCTCCGGTTGTGTACACCGCGGCGATTCACACCTCGGCTGATCTGATGAGCTCGTTGATCGGAATCACTGAACTGAGCCGCGGCCAGGGATTCAATCGCCATCCGGAAACCAACTACGGCGATGGCGGCCGAAATGCCACGTACCACGTGGATCACAGCTCCCTGCCCATCTCGCTGAGTGTGAACTGCAACCCCCTTCGCCAGACCGTGGCCATCGCCGTGAGCGGTTTGGACAGTGAGGAAACCCTCCGTTGTTTCCAGGCGCTGGAGCTGGCTCTGTTCGGCAGTTGCTGAAGCCAGCCGAGCAGCAGCTCTGCCATCCGCTGCCAGCTCCATGGCACTGGCGGCTCCATGGCAACTGATGCCCAGATTCCCCATACCCTGGATCTGCTGCCGGTGCTTCCGCCATGACCAAGCTCTCCCGTATCGCATCCACTGGATCTCGGAGAGCGGTGGAGCGGCCTCGCCGCCGCCACCTGTACTGGCAAGCCACCTTTGCTCTTGCTCTCCTCCCTGGGATGGCTGCCGGAGGCAGCGCTGTTGCCCAGGATCTGTTCATCTATCCCTCAGGGGGTCAGAGTGTTGAACAGCAGCGCCGCGACAGCCTGGAGTGCCGGCTGTGGGCCATCGACCAGACCGGATTCGATCCCACTGCTCCCCTACCGAACAACCCATCAGCGCCACCCCAGCCTGCCCAGGTGCCGGTTCAGGGCCCCGGAGTCGCCCGTAGCACCGCCAGGGGGGCCGTGGTGGGAACCGCCGCTGGCGCGATCGCCGGCAACACCGGCCGGGGTGCTCTGGCCGGGGCTGCCGGCGGCGCGATCCTGGGGACGGCCCGTGTCGGCGATCAGCGCCGTGCCGAACAACAGGCGTCGGCTGACTGGTCCCGGCAGCAGCAGATTCGGGACGCGGAACAGCAACAGCTGCTCAACTATCGCCGTCAGACGTTCAACCGCGCGGTCACAGCTTGTATGGAGGGACGGGGCTACAGCGTGAGCTAGGTGTGGCCACCAGGCCGGCGATCGTTGGCACTGTGGCGAAATCCAGGTGATGCGCCATCCTGATTTGATCCGGCCCCAGCTCTCCACATGTTGCGCCGCCTGTGTTCCGGTCTTGTTGCCCTTCCCCTGCTGCTGGGGGCCGCCCCTGCCCGGTCGATCGACCGGGTTGACCTCCAGCTTCCTCTCCTGGAGATCAGCTTCAGGGTGAGCCTGCGGGAGCTGGAAGATCCACAGGCCCTTTGGCAGGGTGACAGTGACCTGGCCGAACTCAACCGGGCCAGCGATGGGGCCCTTGGCCGCCAGTTGCAGCGGGTGTTTCACACGCCGTTGCCCGTTCAGACCAAGGCGGTTGTGGGCCAGGTGGTAGGCACGCCTCTTCTGGAGCAGGCGCTTCTGGCGGCTACCACCCTGGGCCGGGTGAACGGCCTGCCCAAGGATCTGAGTGGCAGCGATCTTGCCCTGGCATTGGAGAAGGCCAGTGCCGCCGGAGACCTCACGCTGATTTCCTTCCTGCGGGCGCTGCCCGGTGATTCCGTCACCGTCGACCTGCCCCATGCCGTGGGTGCCTTGCAACGGATGGTGGCCCAGCGCAGGCAGGCGGAAGCTGTGCTGGCCAGGACGCCAGCGGCTGCGGTCGCTCCTGCGTCCCTGAGTCCAGGTTCCTTGCCGGTGCGCCGCAGTGAGATACAGGTGCCGGCCAGCCATCGGGGTGCTCCTCTGGAGGTGGTGGTGATCGAACCCGAGCGCGACGGCAACGGGCGGGTGGTGCTGATTTCCCATGGGCTCTGGGACAGTCCGGAAAGTTTTGAAGGCTGGGCCCGGCACCTGGCCAGCCATGGCTACCGGGTGGTGTTGCCGCGCCATCCCGGCAGCGATAGCGGCCAGCAGGAGGCGATGCTCACCGGCAAGGTGCCGCCCCCCAGTCCCGATGAGTTGCGCTACCGCCCGCTTGACGTGTCGGCCACGATCGACGCCCTGGGTGTTTCCGAGGTGGTGATGATCGGCCATTCCTGGGGGGCCACCACGGCGCTGCAGGTGGCCGGTGTTCAGCCCAGTTCCAACCTTCTGAAGAAGCGCTGCCGGGATCTCAACGACCCGGATCGCAATCTCAGCTGGGTGCTGCAGTGCAGTTTCCTCAGCGCCGCCGACCGGGCGGGTCTGGCCGATGGGCGGGTGCGGGCGGTGGTGGCGGTCAGTCCGCCGATGAGCCTGTTGTTTGATTACGGCGCAGCCCAGAACATGCGCGCGCGCGCCCTGTTGGTGACAGGCAGCAGGGACTGGGTGGTGAGTCCGGATCCGGAGGCCCTCGTGCCCGGTCAGCGAGCGCTGGCGCTCGGTCACCAGATGGTGCTGGCCGATGGCGGCGACCACTTCAACCTGCGGGCTTCGGCAGAAGGCGATGGGGGGCCCCTGCGGGCCTTGCTGCTGGTGTGGACCGATGCCGCTTTTGCCGCGGGCCCCCAGGTGGCCCCCGGTCCGCAGGCCAAGCCGCTGTTGCCCGCGGCAGGCTGGGGCAACGACCGGATTCCCCTGGTGCTGGTGCCCTGAATGTTGGCATTCGTGAACACAGTGGCCGCGCACTGATCCCCGCTCACTGCCATAAACCCCCTTGACACCAGGCCCGGCGGCACATTCGAGGGGCCATCGGTTCGGCCATCCTCAAGCTGGGTTTGCTGCCGAGATCAGAGATCAGCGCTATGTATGAACACAACCGCCTGTGCTGTTGTCGTTCCAGGACCGATCCCTGCCTGCCATGGCTGGTCTCTACGTTTTGCACTTGCACCTTCACGGGCTGTTGCGATCCCGTGACCTCGAACTGGGCCGCGATGCGGACACCGGCGGCCAGACCACCTATGTGCTCGAACTGGTCCGGGCCCTGGCGATGCGTCCCGAGGTGGATCGGGTGGAGGTGGTCACCCGTCTGATCCGTGACCGTCGGGTCGCCCCCGACTACGCCCGGGCCAGCGAGCCGATCACCGCTGGCGCTTCGATTGAGCGTCTTCCTTTCGGTCCAGCTCGCTACCTGCGCAAGGAGCTGCTCTGGCCCCATCTCGACGAGTTGGCCGATGCGTTGTGTGAACGCTTGCTGGCCCAACCGCGCCTGCCGGATTGGATCCATGCCCATTACGCCGATGCCGGCTATGTCGGGGTGCTGTTGCGCCGTCGGCTGGGGATTCCGCTGGTGTTCACGGGCCACTCCCTGGGCAGGGAGAAGCGGCGCCGGCTGATGGCCGCTGGCCTGGAAGTGGGCCAGATCGAGCAGCAGTACGCCATGGCCCAGCGCATTGATGCCGAGGAGCTGGCCCTGGCCCATGCCCATCTCGTGGTGACCAGCACGGCCCAGGAGCGGGACAGCCAGTACAGCCGTTATGGCCGCTTCCGGCCTGAGCTCGCCCGGGTGATTCCTCCCGGCGTGGACAGTCGCCAGTTCCACCCGCCCCTGGCTGGCGTGGAGGAAGGGACCATCGCCCAGCTGATGGCGCCGTTCCTGCGGGACGCCACCAAGCCTCCGGTGCTGGCCATCTGTCGCGCCGATCAACGCAAGAACATCCCGGCGCTGGTGGAGGTGTTCGGCCGTTCCGAACACCTTCGCCAGAACCACAACCTCGTGCTGGTGCTCGGCTGCCGGGACGATCCCCGCCAGCTTGACAAGGCCCAGCGGGAGGTGTTCCAGCAGGTGTTTGAACTGGTGGACCGCTTTGACCTCTACGGTCAGATCGCCTATCCCAAGCAGCACCAGCGGCAGCAGATTCCGGAGATCTACCGCTGGGCTTCCAGGCTGGGGGGCGTGTTCGTCAATCCTGCCCTCACCGAACCCTTCGGGCTCACCCTGCTGGAGGCAGCTGCCTCCGGCCTGCCGGTGGTGGCCACCGACGATGGCGGACCGCGGGACATCCTGGCCCGATGTGACAACGGGCTCCTGGTGGATGTGTCCGATCTGGATGCCCTGCAGAAGGCCATCGAGGAGGCTCTCGCCCAGCCGGCACGGTGGCGCCGCTGGCGCAACAACGGCATCGAGGCGGTGAGCCGCCACTTCAGCTGGGATGCCCATGGGGCCCACTACCTGGGGGCAGCCCGGCAGGGCTGTCTCGATGCGGCCCGCCAGCGCCCAGCCCTCTGGTTCCGCAACGGAGATGACAGCACGGGCTGGCCCTCTGGGTTGGTGTCACCTCCAGCTCGCCAGCGCCTGCTCGTTCTCGATCTGGATGCCAGCCTGGCAGCGCCCGATCCCCTCAGCCTTGCGGAGCTGCGCCGCCGGCTCAGTGCCGATGGTGATCTGGCGATCGGTGTGGTCACCGGCCGCGGGTTCAAGTCTGCCTGCCATCGCTACGGCGAGTTGCATCTCCCCGATCCCTGCGTCTGGATCACCCAGTCCGGCACGGAAATCCATACCCGTACCCCTGAGGGGACCCTGGCTGACCGCCACTGGCAGGGACAGATCGGCAGCCATTGGGACCGGGCAGCGGTGGAGGTGGCGATGGCGGAACTGGAGCCGCGGCTCCAGCGCCAGCCCGAGCCAGACCAGGGTCCATTCAAGGTGAGTTATGTCCTCACCGAGCCAGACCAGGGCATTCTTCCCCTGGTGCGACAGACGCTGCGCAGCCACCAGTTGATGGCACGCCCCCACCTGTTCCATCACTACTACCTGGACGTGCTGCCGCTCACGGCCTCCAAGACCGAGGCCTTGCGTTATGTGGCCCTGCGCTGGCAGCTGCCGATCGAGGCGATCCTGGTGGAGGCGAGCCAACAGGGAGATGGTGAGCTCCTCCAGGGCCTCTCCCTAGGGGTAGTACCCCAGGACCATGACCCCGTTCTTGAGGGATTGCGCCATCACCGGCGGGTGTTCTTTTCCAGCCGACCTCAAGCCTGGGGCCTGCTCGATGGTCTTGATCACCATCGCTTTCTGCGCAGGCAGACGGGGCCCCAGCCCACGGCGCTTCAATAGAAACTGCGAGCGTCCTGGTCGGCTTCCCCCTCCAGCCGGCCCTGCTCGCCGACATGGTGCTCCCCTGAGCCTTCAGCCACAGGCTTGCTGCCGTAGTGGGGATTGCTGTCGGGCATCCAGTAGCTCAGGTCGTCATGCCAGTACAACCGTCCGGGAAGTTGGCTGGCCGAGAGATCCGTGCGGGTCATCGCCGCCAGAAGCTGGCCGAATTCCACCGGTGTGAGGTCGGTGTCGATGTCCTCGCCAGCGATCTGCAGCAACTCCGGAAGCCGGGTGAGGGTGGTGGGGTTGATGAGCTTGCTGAACAGCTTCTGGAACACCTCCCGATGGCGTTCCATCCGGCCGATGTCGCCCATTTCGTCGTTGCGGAAGCGGAGGTAGCCGATGAGATCGGGGCCCCGCAGCAGCTGGGGGCCGGGGTAGAGATCGATGTACAGCCCCTGGCTGTCGTCCACGTAGTACATCCGCCTTGGCACATCCACCTCAATGCCGCCCAGGGCGTCGGCCACCCGCTCCACTGCCCGCAGGTTCACCCTCAGGTGACGCTTGATCGGAGTGTTCAACAGGCTGCTCAGTTCCCGTTTGGCCGCGTCCATCCCACCGAAGGCATAGAGGGCATTGGCTTTGAGCACCCCGAAGCGTTCCGACTCGAGGAAGGTGTCGCGGGGCACCTGCAACAGGGTGGTGGCGCCGTTCTTCACGGCCACGGTGAACATCACATCGGTGTTGTCGCCCACCTCGTCGACGCCCATCACCAGAATCTGCTGCTTGCCGATGCCCGCAAGGGGCGAGGTGATCTGGCCGATCAGCCCAGGGCTTTGGTTGAGCAGTGCCCAGGCTCCATGGAAAACGGAGGGCAGGGGCCCGGTGAGGCCATAGCCCAGACCCAGACCCAGCAGAAAGGTGAGCAGGGGTGTGCGGAGTTGGCCCGGGGCGGCTGTGGATCGCGCTGGCGGCTTGGCGCCGGCTCCTGCCTCCCCCTTGTCCTCCCGGGTTGCCGTGCGGCCAGCCATCGCGCTGGGACGGCGGCGTGCCGGGCGGCCGCTGCGGCGCAGGGGGAAACGGGGCTGCGGTTGGGCCTGGCTCATGGTGAGTCCTGATGGCGGCACCTTAAGGGCCCTGGGAAGGCTGCACCAGGGGTCAGTCAGCCAGTACCCGCACCTGGCCCGCCGCCCGCTCGGCCCTGGCCCTGGCCTCCTCCTCGCTGCCGGCGCGGGCCAGGGCCACCCCCATGCGGCGCTGGGGCCGGGCCTCCGGTTTGCCGAACAGCAGCACCTGGGTGTCTGGCTCGATCAGCGCTTCGGCCACACCGCTGTAGCGCACCGCAGTCCCGGTCCCCTCCGCCAGGATCACCCGGCTGGCGGCGTGTCCGAGGCTGCGGATCTCCGGGATCGGCAGCCCCAGCACCGCCCGCAGGTGCAGTTCGAATTCGCTCAGGTTCTGGCCCAGCAGGGTCACCAGGCCGGTGTCGTGGGGCCGGGGCGACAGCTCCGAGAACACCACCTCCTCGTGGCCGGGCTGGCCGCAGAGGAAGAACTCCACCCCGAACAGGCCGGCACCACCGAGGTTGTCGGTGACGGCCTGGGCCATGGCCTGGGCGGCGGCCAGCTGGGTGGCGCCGATCCGCGCTGGTTGCCAGCTGCACTGGTAATCGCCCCGCTCCTGCAGGTGGCCGATTGGCGGACAGAACAGGGTGGGCCCCTGCCACTGCTTGACGGTGAGCAGGGTGATCTCCAGCTGGAATTCCAGAAACTCCTCCACGATCACGCGGGCTCCCTCCCCCCGGGCTCCGGCCATCGCCGCCTGCCAGGCGGCGGTAAGGCCAGCGGGGCCGCTCACCACACTCTGGCCCTTGCCGGAGGAGCTCATCACCGGCTTCACCACCACCGGCCAGCCCAGGGGCGCGGCTGCGGCGGCCAACTCCTGCGCACTTTCGGCATAGGCGAAACGGGCGGTGCGCAGGCCCAGCTGGCTGGCCGCCAGATCGCGGATGCGGTCGCGGTTCATCGTCACCGCCGTGGCCCGGGCGGTGGGAATCACCGTGATCCCCTCGGCCTCCAGCTCGGCCAGGGCATCCACTGCCAGCGCCTCGATTTCCGGGATCACCAGATCCGGCCGGTGCCGGCGAACCACGGCTTTCAGGGCCTCGGCGTCGGTCATTGCCACCACTTCAGCCAGATCCGCCACCTGCATGGCCGGGGCGCCCGGGTAGCGGTCCACCGCAATCACCCTGCAGCCCAGTCGCTGGGCGGCGATCGCCACCTCCTTGCCCAGCTCGCCGCTGCCCAGCAGCATTAGGGTTGGCGGAAAGGGTGGTGGGGTCATGGCTGCGGCGCCGGGCACTGCTGATCCTGCCCCAGGCCCGTTGGGCTGCTAGAGAAGGCGACAGCGGCGGCTGGCGAAGATGGCAGCTTTTGGTCTGGCGGCTCTTCGTCCGGCAGCACCTGGTCTGGATGGGCCCCTGGGCCTGAGCACGGCCGCCGATGCGGCCGCTGGTCTGCCATTCGGTCTGGACATCGCCACCCTGCAGAACGGGGTGCTGATCTACCTGGGTTTCTCCTCGCTGGCGTTCGTGCTGGTGTGGCTGGTGGGTTTTCTGCGCAGCCGCTGATCAGCCGTTGCTCTCGCCGTCCTGCAGCAGGGTGAGCTGGCGCTCGGGGGGCTCCTCGCTCACGAAGCCATAGGCCTCGAACACGGCGGGATCGGGGTGGGTGATGCGCTGCCCCTCGCTGCCGCGCTCCAGCCGGAAGCCCTCATCCGCCATCCGTCGCATCAGGGCGGCCGCCTCCTCGAAGCGGGCGGCCATCGCCTCCAGGCTGGCGCAGTCGGCGGTGAGGCCGGTTTCCCTCCAGGTGAAGTAGGCCATCGAACGGCTCTCCGGATGTGGGGCGGGGATGCAATGAAGGTTGCCAGGCCTCAGGGCAGAAGCAGCAGGCCGAGCAGCACGAGTGCCAGGCTGACAGCCCAGAAGCGCAGCACCACCTGCTGTTCCGGCAGGCCGCCGAGCTCGAAGTGATGGTGCAGGGGCGCCATGCGGAACAGGCGGCGGCCCTGGCCGGTGGCGGGATTCTTGGTGGCCTTGAACACCCACACCTGCAGGATCACCGACAGTGATTCGGCCAGGAACACCCCACCCATCAGCAGCAGCGGCCAGAGGCTGTTGGAGAGCAGGGCCACCGCGCTGAAGGCGGCCCCCATCGCCAGGGAGCCCGTGTCGCCCATGAACAGGCGGGCTGGATGGCGGTTGTGGGCCAGGAACCCCAGCCAGCAGCCGGCCATGGCCGCACAAAAGGCCGCCAGGGCTGGATCGCCGCCATCGCCGCGGAGCATCAGCTGCAGGCCCATGCCGGTGAACACCAGGGCGCCGCAGCCGGCCGCCAGGCCATCGAGGCCATCGGTGAGGTTGGTGGCGTTGCTCTCGGCCAGAAACACGAACAGGCCCAGGGGCCAGATCAGCAGGCCGAGGGGCAGCACCCAACCCAGGGGCAGCGCCACATCGCCGGGATTGCCACCCCCCAGCCACTGGCCCTGGGCGGCCCAGATCAGAAAGAGCAGGGCGGCTCCGGCCTGCAGCAGCAGCTTGCCCCGGGGGGTGAGCCCTGTGTTGGTGCGGCGGGTGAGGCTGCGCCAGTCGTCCACGGCCCCCACGGCCATGTAGGCCAGGGTCACCGCTGCCACCGCCAGCAGGCGGGGATCCGCCGGGCTGATCAGGCCACCCACGATCACCCCCACCGGCACCACCAGCAGGCCGCCCATCGTGGGCGTACCGGCCTTGCTGTGGTGGGCCTGGGGGCCTTCCTCGCGGATCACCTGGCCCATCTTCAGCTGGCGCAACCGGGGCACTCCCCAGGCTGTGACGGCCCAGCTGATCAGCCCCGCCACCAGCAGCGGCAGGGTGAGCATGGAATTGGCAACCCTCAGATCGCTCAGCAGGCAGCTGCCAACCACCGCCAAACTGAGCAAGGTTGCCGCCAGGCGGGGAGAGAAGGGGAACGTGATCACCAGCAGGGTCTGGGGCGAGCAGGGTCTGGAACGGCCCCAGTCTCCCCGATGCCGGTGGAGCGCCCGCCGGGGGTCAGTCCTCCCAGTCCTCTTCCTGGGGCTCGTCGGCCTGGGTGTATTCCTCCTTTTCACCCATCAGGGCTGACAACTCTTCCTCTTCCACGGTGCTCACGTCGGTGGCGGCGTTCTCATCGTCGGCCACCAGTCGGCCGCTGGTCTCCAGCCAGCTGAGCAGGTCGGGCTCATCGCGCAGGGGCAGCACCGGCGCGGGCTCCTGGCGGTCGTAGCGGGTGAGGGAAGGATTCACCCCATCCAGCCGCGCGAGGCTGGTGGTGGAGAGATTGCTCATGCGTTGCGGCGTCCGTCAGGCTGCAGGGTCTAGCGATCAGCGAGGCTGCGATCAACCATGCCAATCCACCAATCTAGCCTTCCTGGGTCAGAGCTTTCTGCCATCGGTGTGTTTCTCGGGCTGTTGCCCGTCTGGGGCCTGGCCCTGGCACTCAGCGCTGCCCTGGTGGCCGCCGGCGAGCGCTGGCCCCAGCCGCTGACCCCTGACGGCCGCTGGGTGGCCCTGCTGGTGGTGGGGCCGCCCCTGCTGATGGCGTTTGTCCTGGTGGCCGGCTGGCTGTTCCCTGCCCCGGCGGGCGACCCCGACAGGGGAGAATCAAGCGACTGAGCACTGGGATTGCGTCGATGGGTCGGGCCAAGAAGGCTGTTCTCGCCTATTCCGGTGGGGTGGACACCAGCGTCTGCATCCCTTACCTGATGAAGGAGTGGGGGGTGGAGGAGGTGATCACCTTCGCCGCCGACCTCGGCCAGGGGGATGAGCTGGAGCCGATCCGCCAGAAGGCGTTGGATTCCGGCGCCAGCCAGTCGATCGTGGGCGACCTGATCGAACCGTTCATCACGGAATTCGCCTTCCCGGCGATCCGGGCCAACGCCCTCTATGAAGGCCGCTATCCCCTCAGCACTGCCCTGGCCCGGCCGCTGATCGCCCGCCGGTTGGTGGAGATCGCCCGCGAGGTGGGCGCCGATGCCGTGGCCCACGGTTGCACCGGCAAGGGCAACGACCAGGTGCGCTTCGATGTGGCCATCGGTGCCCTGGCCCCCGACCTGAAGGTGCTCACGCCGGCGCGGGAATGGGGCATGAGCCGGGAGGAAACGATCGCCTACGGCGAGCGCTGCGGCATCCCTTCGCCGGTGAGCAAGAAATCTCCCTACTCCATCGATCTGAATCTGCTGGGTCGGTCGATCGAGGCCGGTCCCCTGGAGGATCCCAACGTGGAGCCTCCCGAGGAGATCTACGCGCTCACCGTGAGCGTGGATGCGGCCCCCGACCAACCCCAGGTGGTGGAGATCGGCTTCGAGCAGGGCAATCCGGTGAGCCTCGATGGCGTGCGCCTCGATCCGGTGAGCCTGATCCGCCAGGCCAATGCCCTGGCCGGCAGCCACGGCTTCGGCCGGCTGGACATGATCGAGAACCGGGTGGTGGGGATCAAGAGCCGGGAGATCTACGAAACCCCGGGCCTGCTGCTGCTGATCAAGGCCCACCAGGAGCTGGAGAGCCTCACCCTGGCCGCCGATGTGCTGCGCAGCAAGCGCCAGCTGGAGCAGCAGTGGGCCGATCTGGTTTACCAGGGCCTCTGGTTCGGCCCGCTCAAGGACGCCCTTGATGGCTTCATCGAGCGCACCCAGAGCACGGTGAACGGCACGGTGAAGGTGAAGCTGCACAAGGGCAACGCCACGGTGGTGGGTCGCAGCAGCGCCACTGACAGCCTCTACGTGCCGGATATGGCGACGTACGACGCCGGCGACCAGTTCGACCACCGCGCCGCCGAGGGCTTCATCTACGTGTGGGGTCTGCCGACACGGCTGTGGGCCAACCGCCGTCGGCAGGGTTAGCTCCCTGCCCTACGCGGCTGATCGGCGCCAACCGAAGGCGTGTTGCAGAGCCCTGGCTAGGCGCGGCTGTTGCCTGATCGGCCCCGGTGGCAGCACAGGCAGGCTGAGCGGGGGGCGTTGACCATGAAGTTGGAGCAGCTCATGGCGCAGCTGTTCGTTTTCGTGCCGCAGTCGCTCACGGTGGGCCAGGAGTGGTTCCAAGCGCAGCGCGAAGCGGCGTTCAAAGATGTCGGGCAGCTCCTCGATCAGCTGTTTCATCGCCGCCAGCTCCTCCCGGGTGGCGGCCAATTGCTGCTCCAGCGACTGCTTCCGCCAACATTCCTGATGGGCAGAAAAAATCCCTTCACCCTCGGTGCTGATGGGCTCCGGGGGGGAAGGGGGTTGATTCAAGGGTTCAGCCATCTGACCGCCTGTCGACGAGCCGACCGGTTGCGTGCTCGCAACCATAGGCTGACTGGGCCTGACCAGGCTGTTCAGACGCCTGCCGGTTCAGCTGCAACGGATTCGGCCACGCCGGTGGGAATGGCCCGGGGAGCGGGCAGAGGCCCGTCCTGCTTGACGGTGAGGTAGCGGATCACATCCTCCGAGAGACGCATGGCCCGCTCCAGAGGAGCCACCTGCTGGCCATCGCCGTTGTGACTCAGCTGCACGTAGATGCCTTCGCGGTGCTTGGCAATGGGATAGGCCAGGCGACGCTTGCCCCGCATCTGGCAGTCCAGCACTTCAGCACCGGCCTCAAGCACGATGTCGCGGTACTTGGCCACATGGGTTTCCACCTCTTCCTCCGGGATGTCCGGACGAAGGATGTACATGGTCTCGTAATAGGGCTGCGTCATGGTCGCCTGTCTGAAAAAGCCGCGGAGCGGCAGGAAGTGGGGCGTTGGCCAATGGGCTGCTCAGCCCACCAGCGACGGATCTGCCAACCTATCGCAGCAGGTGTCAGTACAGCTGCATGCGCACGGCCTGGGAGAGGCTGGGCACCTCGGCTTCCTGGCCGCGCAGGCTCTGCACCATGCCGAAGCTCACCAGCAGCAGGGCCGCCAGGAACACCGTGTTGCTCAGGGTGCGCAGGGCGAAGCCGATGCCCAGGGGTGCCAGCAGCACGCTGAAGATCATGGACACAACCACCAGCAGGATGTCCACCAGGATTGCCTGCAGCACGTTGAAGCGGATCAGGTAGGGCACCTTGCCGTTGCGCACCACCGCCAGGAACAGCACCAGGAACAGCACGAAGCCGCCGAAGGGCACCGCCTGCTGCAGCAGCAGCACGGGAAAGGCCGGCACACTCAGCCACTGCAGGGCAGGGAACAGCCCGAACAGGCTCTGGCCGAAGGGCAGCGCATCGCTCCAGGGCAGCAGATAGGCGAGGGCGGCCAGCAGCCGCTGCCAGATCGGGGGGCCTTGCATCGGGGCCGGGGGAGGTTTGGGTTGGGCTCAGGCTAATGAGCACCTGCTGCCCGAAGGTGGCCTTCAGCCCTCCAGGGCGGCCAGGGCGGCGCTGCGCATCGCTGCCACAGGCACCTCCGCCAGGCCGGTCCAGATCCGCAGGGCGGCTGCTCCCTGCTGCACCAGCATCTCCAGCCCGTCCAAGGTCTGGCAGCCCCGTTCGGCCGCTGCCCGCAGCAGAGCGGTGGGTCTGGGCGTGTAGATCAGGTCGTACACCGTGGTGCCGGCCTGCAGGCGTGCCAGTTCTTCCGGCTGGAGCGGGTTGCGCCGGGCGGCGTCCGGATCGGAGCTGGAGGCCATGCCCACCGGCGTGGTGTTCACCAGCAGGTCCAGCTGATCCAGATGGGCGCAGAGGGAGTCCCAGGCCAGGGGCTGCAGCTGGGGTGCCCAACTGGCGCAGCTGCTGTGGAAGGTCTGCAGGGCCTCGGCACGCCGTGCCGCAACCTTGATCCGGCCCACGCCCAGCTCCACCAGGGCGGCTACCACCGCCCGGGCACTGCCGCCGCAGCCCAGCACCACGGCCTGAGCGTTCGGCCAGCTAGCCGGATCACGCTGCCGCAGGGGTGCCAGGAAGCCCTCAACATCGGTGTTGGTGCCCAGCCAGCTGCCATTGCCGCGGGGCACGAGCGTGTTCACGGCCCCCAGCCTCGCCGCCAGTTCCGTGCGTTCCTGGCACAGGGCGGCCACCGCCTGCTTGTGGGGAATGGTCACGCTCAGGCCGCGGCAGTCGATGGCGGCCAGGGCCTGCACCACCCGGGCGAGCTCCTGGGCCGGCGTCGGCAGGGCCAGGTACACCCAGTCGAGCTCGAGGGCGGCCAGGGCGGCGTTATGCATCGCTGGTGAGAGCGAATGGCGCACCGGATCCCCCAGCACACCTACCAGGGCGGTGTGGCCGGAGATGGGCAGAACCATGGCTCAGGGGGTGGCGGCTGGGCTGAACCGTAGGCCCGGGTTCGGCCCGGTTCGGGAACCACACCTCGCCCGGAACCGACCCCTCTGTTGAGGATGCATCCACAGACATTTCATCCAGAGCAAGGAGTTCGGAACCCATGGGCAAGGTTGTCGGTATTGATCTCGGCACCACGAACAGCTGTGTGGCCGTGATGGAGGGCGGCAAGCCCACCGTGATCGCTAACGCTGAAGGGTTCCGCACCACCCCTTCGGTGGTGGCGTACACCAAGAACCAGGACCAGCTGGTGGGTCAGATCGCCAAGCGCCAGGCGGTGATGAACCCCGAAAACACCTTCTATTCGGTGAAGCGCTTCATCGGCCGCCGGGTGGATGAGGTGAACGAGGAATCGAAGGAAGTGAGCTACGGGGTGGAGAAGGCCGGCGCCAATGTGAAGGTGAAGTGCCCCGTGCTCAGCAAGCAGTTCGCCCCTGAGGAGGTGAGCGCCCAGGTGCTGCGCAAGCTGGCCGAAGACGCTGGCAAATACCTCGGTGAAACGGTGACCCAGGCGGTGATCACCGTGCCCGCCTATTTCAACGACTCCCAGCGCCAGGCCACCAAGGACGCCGGCAAGATCGCCGGCCTCGAGGTGCTGCGCATCATCAACGAGCCCACCGCCGCTGCCCTGGCCTATGGCCTCGACAAGAAGAACAACGAGCGCATCCTGGTGTTCGACCTGGGCGGTGGCACCTTCGACGTGTCGGTGCTGGAGGTGGGCGACGGCGTGTTCGAGGTGCTCTCCACCTCCGGTGACACCCACCTGGGCGGTGACGACTTCGACAAGGTGATCGTGGATCACCTGGCCGACAGCTTCAAGGCCAACGAGGGCATCGACCTGCGCCAGGACAAGCAGGCCCTGCAGCGCCTCACCGAAGCCGCCGAGAAGGCCAAGATCGAGCTCTCCAGCGCCACCCAGAGCGAGATCAACCTGCCGTTCATCACGGCCACCCCTGAGGGACCCAAGCACCTCGATCTCACCCTCACCCGCGCCAAGTTCGAAGAGCTGGCCAGCAAGCTGATCGACCGCTGCCGCGTGCCGGTGGAGCAGGCCCTCAAGGACGCCAAGCTCTCCGCCGCCGAGCTCGACGAGATCGTGATGGTGGGTGGTTCCACCCGCATCCCGGCGGTGCTGGAGCTGGTGAAGCGCACCACCGGCAAGGATCCCAACCAGACCGTGAACCCCGACGAGGTGGTGGCGGTGGGCGCCGCCATCCAGGGCGGTGTGCTGGCCGGTGAGGTGAAGGACATCCTCCTGCTGGATGTCACCCCGCTCTCCCTGGGTGTGGAAACCCTCGGTGGCGTGATGACCAAGATGATTCCGCGCAACACCACGATTCCCACCAAGAAGTCGGAGACCTACTCCACGGCGGTGGACGGCCAGACCAACGTGGAGATCCACGTGCTGCAGGGCGAGCGCGAAATGGCCAGCGATAACAAGTCGCTGGGCACCTTCCGCCTCGACGGCATCCCTCCGGCCCCCCGTGGCGTGCCCCAGATCGAAGTGACCTTCGACATCGACGCCAACGGCATCCTGAGCGTGACCGCCAAGGACAAGGGCAGCGGCAAGGAGCAGAGCATCTCGATCACCGGCGCCTCCACCCTCAGCGAAAACGAGGTGGAGAAGATGGTGAAGGATGCCGAGGCCAACGCCGCCGCCGACAAGGAGAAGCGCGAGCGGATCGACACCAAGAACCAGGCCGAAACCCTGATCTACCAGGCTGAAAAGCAGCTGGGCGAACTGGGCGACAAGGTGGGCGCCGAGGACAAGGCCAAGGTGGAGGCCTCCGCCGCCAAGCTCAAGGAGGCGGTGGCCAAGGACGACTTCGACACGATGAAGTCGGAGTTGGAAACCCTGCAACAGGCGCTCTACGCCGCCGGTGCCGCCGTGTACCAGCAGGCCGCCGGTGCCGAGGCCGCCGCCGGCGCCGCTCCGGGTGGTAACGGTGCCGGTGCCGCCGGCTCCAGCAGCAGCGACGACGTGATCGATGCCGAGTTCACTGAGAGCAAGTGATGCTGCGCCAGTGATCGGTTGGGGCGGCTGGCCTGACCCGGCCGCTGCCAACACAAAAGCCCCCCGAGAGGGGGCTTTTTGCTGCCTCGCGCTGCAGCCGGCCTCAGGTGATGGAGAAGAGGGTGGCGTTCATGGACGTTCCCAGGCCAGCGGAGAGGGTGGCAAAGATGGTGGACCCACCGCTGGCGATGCCGTTGCTGTCGTAGGTGAGCGTGCCGGTGAGGTTGTTGTAGATGATGCGGTGGGCGGAGGTGGTGGCGGCGCTGCCGAGGCGGAAGGCAGAGGCCGCGAGGGGGCCGGGGGTGTGGAGGGCGGAGAAGACGCTGTTTTCGAGTTGGATGCGATCGAGAGAGGGCACGAAGTCGGTGATGGTGTCGCGGTTGGTGGTGGCGTTGAGTGTGCTGTCGAAACGGAAGGTGTCGCCGCCGTCGCCGCCGGTGAGGCTGTCGTTGCCGCGGTTGCCGATGAGCAGGTCGTTGAAGGCGGTGCCGGTGAGGGCGTTGGGGCCGTTGTTGCCGATGAGCGTGAGGCGGCTCGGGGCGTTGGCGGCGTTGATGGAGAGAGCGGCGGTGGATGAGGTGTCTGGCTGGGCAGCGGTGCCTCTGCCGATGGAGACCCGTTCCAGGCCGGTATCGCCCGCGAAGACTGTGAGGGTGTCGTTGGCGACGGCCGTGGAACCGCCACCGTCACTGAAGCGGAGCTCGTCGATGTCGCTGGCAGCGGTGCCGCTGTCTCTGATTTCCGCGGCGCTGTGTTCGGTGGCGTTTGGGATCAGGTAGATGTCACTGCCGGCGGCAGCGTCCATGGCGTCGGTGCCAGGGCCACCGCTGAAGACGTTCCTCACCGCGGTGGGTTGGCTGGCGCGGATGAGGTTGTTGCCGCTGTTGCCGGTGGCCGTGGTGGCGGTGCCGGTGAGGGTGAGGTTGGCGTAGGCGCTGGCGAGGGAGGCGACGCTGAGCGAGGAGGAGAAGGTGGAGGGGGTGAGCCCTGGCGGGGGGATGGTGGCCATGTCGTTGCCAGAGGCGTCCTGCACGACACCGGTTGGGTCGTTGGCGGCGCTGAGGTCGGTGTAGCGGAGGCTGACGGCCTGGGTGCTGGTGGGAGCGCTGCCGGAGAGGGTGAGGTTGAGGCGGGAGGGATCACCCGGAACGGCGGCCCAGCTGGCGATCGCGCGAGGGACACCATTCACGGTGGCCACGAAGCGTGCCGTGGTGAGGCCGGTGGTGACGATCGGTTCGGAGAACTGCAGCTGGAGCTGGTTGCCCGCCACGGTGATGGTGGGCCAAAACTCGACCAGCTGATCATCGATCAGCCGGTCATCTGTGAAGGGATTGGCAAAGGCCACCACGTTGTTGAGCCGGCCGGCCACGCCAGTGCTGTCCCCGCCCCAGTCGCTGTCACCCCAGGTAACGACGGAGCCATCGGCCTTGAGCGCCGCGAAGGCGAAGCCAGAGGAGAAGATCTGGGAGACGCCGGAGCTGAGCTGGCCGGCCACGGCACTGCTGTCACCGCCACTCCCCCCACCCCAGGTGACGACGGAGCCATCGGCTTTGAGCGCGGCGAAGGCCCCGTAGTAGGAGGAGAAGATCTGGGAGACGCCGGAGCTGAGCTGGCCGGCCACGGCACTGCTGTCGCCACCCCAGTCGTGGTTCCCCCAGGTGACGACGGAGCCATTGGCCTTGAGCGCCGCGAAGGCGAAGCCAGTGGAGAAGATCTGGACGACGCCGGATCTGAGCTGGCCGGCCACGGCACTGCTGTCGCCGCCCGAGTTGGGGTCACCCCAGGTAACGACGGAGCCATCGGCCTTGAGCGCCGCGAAGGCGAAGTCAGTGGAGAAGATCTGGACGACGCCGGATCTGAGCTGGCCGCCCACGGCACTGCTGTCGCTGCCGTGGGCGGAGAACCCCCAGGTAACGACGGAGCCATTGGCCTTGAGCGCGGCGAAGGCCCCGTATGAGGAGAAGATCTGGGAGACGCCGGAGCTGAGCTGGCCGGCCACGGCACTGTTGTCGCCGCCGTAGTTGGGTTCACCCCAGGTGACGACGGAGCCATTGGCTTTGAGCGCCGCGAAGGCGAAGCCAGTGGAGAAGATCTGGGAGACGCCGGAGCTGAGCTGGCCGGCCACGGCACTGCTGTCGCCACCCCAGTCGTGGTTCCCCCAGGTGACGACGGAGCCATTGGCTTTGAGCGCGGCAAAGGCGGAATTTGAGGAAAAGATCTGGACGATCCCGGAGCTGAGCCGGCCGGCCACGGCACTGCTGTCGGCGCCGTAGTGGGGGCTCCCCCAAGTGACGACGGAGCCATCGGCCTTGAGCGCGGCGAAGGCCCCATATGAGGAGAAGATCTGGGAGACGCCGGAGCTGAGCTGGCCTGCCCTCCCAATGCTTTTGCCACCGTAGAGGGGGCTCCCCCAAGTGACGACGGAGCCATTGGCCTTGAGCGCGGCGAAGGCCCCGTATGAGGAGAAGATCTGGGAGACCCCCGAGCTGAGCCGGCCGGCCACGCCACTGCTGTCGCCGCCGTGGTCGGAGAACCCCCAGGTAACGACGGAGCCATCGGCCTTGAGCGCCGCAAAAGCCCACTGATTGCTGAATTCCCCTCGGGTGCGCCCGGGAGAGGCCGCTGGAATGGGGGTGCTGGTGAGGGCAGCCTGCTCCACCGTGAGAGCCGCACCGTTCAGCAGCACGCTGCCCTGGTCGTTCTGCGCCAGCAGCCGCTGGCGCTGCTGGGCGCTGAGCAGCCCATCGCCATGGAGGAGCGCCGCAAACAGTTCCCCTTCATCGCCAGGGGCATCGCTGCGGTTGAGCAGCCCGTCGAGGTGGTGGCCCAGCTCCTCAGTGAGCACCGCCAGCACCTGGGCCGCGCTGGCCTGCTGCAGCCAGTCGGCGTTGAGGTAGATCGTGCCCGTGCTGAGGGCATAGGCCCCGGCCGCTCCGGCCATGGAGGCTGCCGGCAGCAGCTGCACCGCTGGCAGGCCGCTGAACTCGCCAGCAGCCCACTGGCCCACCAGCTCCCGCAGCTGCGGCGGCTCGTGGTCCAGCCCCAGGGCTTCCAGGGCGGCGCGGTGGATCAAGCCGGCAAGGGCCTTGGCCTGGAGCAGCTCCCGCCACTGGGGCAGCAGCAGGTTCAGCGGCGAGGCGGGTGTGCTGGAACGGTCCATGGCGCTCGGCCCGTAGGGGTGGTTGGGGGCAGACGGTGTTCTGCTGACCTCTGGGTTGAGTGGGGCACTTCCTTTTTAGCCACCTGGGACGCCATCAACCCAGATCAACCCAGCCGCTTCAGGTGGGCCTGTTGGAGAACGGCCGCTCCCTGTACGCGGGCCACCAGCCACTCCGCCGTGGCTGGCGCCAGCAGCACCCCGTTGCGGTAGTGCCCCGTCGCCACCAGCAGGCCCGGCTCGGGTTCGGCCAGCACCGGTGCCGGCTGACCCACTGGCCGCACCCGCAACCCCTGCCACTGGCGCACCACCCTGGCCTCCCGCAACCAGGGCGGCGCCTCACCTCCCAGCTGCCGCAGTGCCGCCAGGGCTTGCGGGCAGGCCCTGCAGCCAGGCTCCAGCGTCGCCCCCAACCACAGGCGTCGGCTCCCATCAGCCTGTTCGCCACAGTTCACCAGGTTCATCCCGCGCCACACCACAACAGCCGGCCAGCTCCAGGGCACCCCGGCCGGCAGCTCCAGCTCCAGGGCCTGGCCGAGCACTGGCTCCAGTTGCAGCGGATGGCCCAGGCCGCTCAGCAACCCCGCCGTTTCCAGTCCAAGGGCCAGCACCAGCCAGTGGGCCTCTCGCTCGCCCCCGCCAGCCAGGCGCACACGCCAGCGCCGTCCCCCGCTTGCCGGACCGCGCTCCAAAGCCACCGCCGCCTCCGCCCCCCAGTCGCACTCCGAGCGCCGCATCTCCTCAAGCAGGGCGTTCAGCAACGGCCCCGGATCGATCTGGCCATCGTCGGCGGAATAGAGGCCCCCGAGGGGGGTGGCCGGCAGCGCGGGGCTCAGTGCCGCCAGCTGATCCGGCCCCAGCAGCCCGAGGGGAAGTCCCAGCCGGGCCCGGTCGGCTGCGAGGCGCTCCTGGCGCTCCAATTCCTCCCGGCTGGCCGCCAACAGCAGCAGGCCCTGCTGGCGTTTCAACGGGTGCCCCCGCCCTTCCAGTTCCGCCAGCCACTGCCCCCAGAGCGCATGGCTGCGCTGGCGCAGCCGCCAGCTGCGGCCAGTGGAGCGCTGGAACACGTTGGCCATCAGCACCCCGAGGGCGGCCTGGCTGCCGCTGGGGGTGCGCTGGCCTGGCTCCAGGGCCAGCGCCGGGTCCACCACGCTCACCCGGTAACCCGCCAGCGCCAGACGCCAGGCCGCCATCAAGCCGATCGCGCCCGCGCCAACCACCAGCACCGAGCTGGTGGCGTGGCTCGGATCAGCTTGAGGATCAGATCTGCTTGAGATCTTCCTGTACCTGCTGCGGCAGGATCTGGGCGTACTTGCCGAAGCCGCTGGCCACGGCGATATACGCCTTGCGCAGGTTGTCGCCGTCCTGGAGGCGGGCTGCCTCATCGAGGTCGGCCAGGGCCGTCTTCAGCTGGCTGGCCAGCTTGTTGGCCTCGGGCTGGTCGGCGGGGAGCAGCCGCTGATTGATGTAGAGCATCTCGCGGCCCACCTCCTGCATCGGCCCATGGATCAGGTTGCGGGTGAAGGTCCAGTCGCGCTGGTTCACCAGGGTGGCCAGCTCCGGCAGGCGGTCGCGAGCCGCCAGGAAGCCCTTGGCCTGGCGCTCGATCACGGCGATGTCATCGGCGCTGAGGCTGGGTGGCTTGGCCTGGGCACCGCTGCAGGCGCTGAGGCCGAAGCAGAGCACGGCGGCCAGGCCGAGCATCATCAGCCGACGCAGGGACTGCATCAGGCTGGGCAAGGGGCTGGAGGCCGGCAGGAGCGTGGCCATCGGAATCGGCGGCGGCGGGTCGTGGCGGTGACTTTATCGACGCTGCCGGCCTGGCACCGGGCCCTTGTCGCCGCTTGCAACCATGGGGCCGCGCCATGGCCCAGGCCGGGCCTGCCATGGGGCGCTAAAACGGAATGAGTATGAGTTGGTTCCGTGCGCGAAGCCGTGTTGCCCCTGGCCTCGATCCGCCGCCCCTTGGAGCGCGCCCTCGATGAGGCCAAGGTGGCCCTGTTGATGGAATCGATCGCCGCCGAGGGCCAGAAGGAGCCGATCGACGTGCTGGAGGTGGAGGGTCAGCTCTGGGGGTTCAACGGTTGCCATCGGGTGGCGGCCCACGAGCGTCTGGGCAAGCCCACGATCCGCGCCCGCGTGCGTCGCGCCAACCGGGAGGTGCTACGCATGCATCTGATGTAGCCCCGACGGGCACCCCACCCATGCCGCCCTCCCCGTCGACCAGCGCCACGGCGATCCTGCAGGTGATCTGCCCGGACCGCCCCGCCCTGGTGAGCGAACTCTCCGGCTGGGTGGCCGCCAATGGCGGCAACATCCGCCACGCCGACCACCACACCGACCTGGGTGCCGGCCTGTTCCTCAGCCGCATCGAGTGGGCCCTCGACGGCTTCGGCCTGCCGCGCCAGGCGATCGTGCCGGCGGTGGCGGCGCTGGCCGAGCGCCTGGGGGGCGAGGGCCAGGTGCACTTCTCCGATGAGCTGCCGCGGGTGGCGATCTTTGTGAGCAAGCAGGACCACTGCCTGGTGGACCTGCTCTGGCGCACCCGGGCCGGCGAGCTGCCGATGGCCGTGCCCCTGGTGGTGTCCAACCACCCCGACCTGCGCGAGCTGGCCGAGGGCTTCGGTGCCACCTTTGTGCATGTGCCGGTGAGTGCTGCCAGCAAGGAAGAAGCGGAGCAGGCCCAGCTGCAGCTCCTGGCCGACCATCAGATCGAGCTGGTGGTGCTGGCTAAATACATGCAGGTGCTCAGCCCCGCTTTTCTCACCCTCTTCCGCGGTGAGGGCATGCAGGGGCACCAGGTGATCAACATCCACCACTCCTTCCTGCCGGCCTTCAAGGGCGCCCAGCCCTATCACCGGGCCTGGGAGCGGGGCGTGAAGCTGATCGGTGCCACCGCCCACTACGTGACCGAGGAGCTCGACGGCGGCCCGATCATTGAGCAGACCACCGTGCATGTGGGCCACCGCGATGAGGTGGAGGATCTGATCCGCAAGGGTCGCGACTGCGAGCGCCTGGCTCTGGCCAGGGCCCTGCGCCTGCATCTGCGCCGCCAGGTGATGGTGTACCGGGGGCGCACGGCGGTGTTTGATTGAGGGTGCCCACCAGCTGCGCCTGTTTGAGTCGGCTCAGACGAGGGAGATCCAGCTCTGGTTTCCCACCACCCAGACGCCGCTGCCCGGCGCCAGGGCGGTGTTCTCCAGGCGGGCAATCAGTTCGTCGGCCGTATTGAAGCTGCTATCGCCGTTGCCGAGAAAGATCTCGGTGGTTGCCTGGGTGTTGATGGTGACGTTGCGGAAGAGGATCTGGGTGCCGGCTCGCAGCTGCAGTCTGTCGCCCTCGGCGACGCTGAAGTCCTTGATCAGCGCAAGGTCGGTCGAGCCCTGGCTGCGGCTGCTGCCATCGTTGTAGAAGGTGCCGCGGCCGTCGGCGAGCAGGAAGCTGTCAGCTCCGGTCCCGCCTGTTAGGGTGTCGATCTGCCCCTTGCCCGTGGAGCCCCCCTTGGTGCCGGTGGCGGGAACGCCTGCGAGCTGATCGTTGTTGGTGCCTCCAACGATCACGTCGCTGCTGGTAGTACCCCAGAGCACCCGTGGTGAGTCCAGCACCGGAGGGGCCTGGGAGGTGTCGTTCACTGTGACGGTGGCGGAGCTGAGCGCGGTGACGCTGGCGGCGTCGGCGAGCAGGCTCGCGACCAGGGTCTCAGACCCTTCGGTGAGGGCATCGTTGGTCAGGGTCACGCTGAACCCGGCCTTGCCATCGGCGTCCACCGTCACGCTGCCCTGTAGGGACCCTCCCTCCATATCAGCGGTGGTGATGCCGGTGCCGCTCAGCTTCCACACGAGGGTGGTGTTTGCGGCCACAGCAGTAGTGGACAGGTTGAACCTGAGGCTGCCCCCCTCGTTCACTGCACTGTCGGCGGCCACCAGGGTGTAGGTGGGCTGGGGGGTGTCGATCGCATCCCTGAGCAGCTGAAGCGAGCGATTCACGTCCAGGCGTCCGCCGGTCGCGGTCCTGCCTGTCAGGATGCTGGTGGGGGCGGTACCGGCGTACAGAGCCTGCAGGCGCTGCTGCGGGGTCGACTCGGGACAGGCGGCAGCCAGCAATGCCAGGGCGCCGCTGACATGGGGGGTGGCCATGGATGTGCCGCTGTAGTTGGCGTAGCCGCCGCCGGAAACCGTGGAGTTGATCGATGAACCCGGAGCTGCCAGATCCACGGTGCTGGAGCCGTAACTGGAGAAGCTGGAGAGGTCCCCGGAGTTCGTGATCGAGGCCACGGCCACCACCGCATCCCAGCCCAGGGCAGACGCCGTGCTGTAGTTGGCGGGGTAGCTGGCGGTGTTGTCGTTGTTGGAGGCGCTGTTGCCAGCAGCCGCCACAAACAGGTTGCCCACCCTGCCGCCGTTGATGATGGCGTTCTGGAGGGTGCTGCTGGAGCCGCCGCCTCCCCAGGAATTGTTGGTGCCGATGTATTGGGCGCTGTTGCCATGAACAGACGTCATGTTGGCGTAGTAGTTCACCGCTGCTACGGCGCCTGATGTGTACCCTCCGTTGGGTCCAAGAAACTTCAGCGGCATCAGTTGCACATCCCAGTTGACACCGACCACGCCGAGACTGTTGCCTCCGATTGCACCGATCGTGCCGGCTACGTGGGTGCCGTGATTATCACCTTCTGCGGCTCGGTAGGGATTATTGGTGTTGTAGAAGAAGTCCCAGCCCACCAGGTCGTCGATATAGCTGTTGGCATCTGTATCTCGTCCATCTGCCCAGCGCAGATCGCTCAGCAGGTCGCCGGCATCGATCCGGCCATTGGCATTGATGTCGGTCACGAAACCGGCATTGCTGCTGTTGTTCAGATCCCGGAAGGTGATGAGGCCGTCACCATTGCTGTCTGTGAGTTCATTGAAGAAGCTGAGGCCCTTGATCTCTCCCTGATTGAGCCAGATGTTGAGATAGAGATCGGGATGGGTGTAGTCGATCCCTTCGTCGATCACGCCCACCACCACTGCGCTGCTGCCGGTGTACCCCGCCGCCCAGGCCTGCTCAGCCTGGCTGCCGAACCGGTTGGTGGTGCCTGGGCCACCGGCGACTGTGGGACTGTCGCTGGAGTACATGCCCCAGAGGCTGCCATTGTTGGCGTAGAGGGGGTCGTTGGAGGTGGACTGGGTGCCCACTACCCAGTCCACCTCCGCCAGCTCCACCCCGGCCCGGTTGGTGTAGGCGCGGATCGCCTGCTCCGCCGGCATGCCGGCCTTCAGCTGGATGACCTCCACAGGACCCTGCCCCAGACGGCGCATCAGGGGGGAGTGGATCACCTCGACCAGTTTCGCGCCGATGCTCGATAGGGCCGAACGCCGCGTGGCCGCGGTGCTGTTCGCGCTCCATTGCACCAGGATCCGATCGGAGATCAGCCTGGCAGTGGAAGACACACCATCGGGGTTTCCGGCTGGCCGGTCGGAGCCGTTAACGGCAAAGGCTGCCGTTCCGTTGCCCGCTGCGGTGGCCAGGACGTCCGGTCGCCGGCTGAGATCGGCAAGCCTGCCGATATCGTGGTTCTTGCTGCGGTCCGGAGACGTCATATTCAGCGGCAGCCTGAGGAAACGGAGCCTGTCGGGGCCGACCGGCTGGTCGAAGTGGAACCGGGTGATGGCGTTCTTCATGGTTCATGGGTGGGATGGCCGTGGGGTTCGCCCCGTGCAGAGACCGGGACGCAACCGTTCGGGAGCTGCTCAACAGGTCGATACCCAGGACGGCGGAGGCCCAGTGGACCGGGCTCCATGCTCTAGAGCCGCCAACCTGGGTGGGGAGTGCTAATCAGCTTGGTTCGATTCGGCTGCCTGGCTCCAAGGGCAGCGAAGCGATCGAGCTTGGGCGCAGGTATCGAAGCTGCTGCGCGCTCAGAGATGGAATCATGGTGTTTAACCTCAGGAGAGGGGGCGTTCCCAGGGCGGATTCACCGAGTCGTAGAAGGAAGTTGGGCTTCACTTAGAGACTCTTCAACACCTCTCCGACGCGGACGAGTTGGAGGAGGTGAACCATGGGCTCATGTTCAATCATATCCAACCTGCGGCGCTGGTGCAGCAATCTGGCGCGTTCGGCAGCAACTGCCGATCACCAGGGCTGGCCGTCGTGAGTGGGGGATGGGCGAGGACGGACGCCGCATGGTGCTGCAGGGTCCGCGCCGGCAGCGGGCCTTCGAGGTGGTGCCAGGGGAGCACTCGGTCCGGACTCCAGGTGGAGTGAATGATTTCTTCCCATGGCGGCGGCGCCTGCGCCAACGATCACCGGCGCCAGGCGCCAGTCGCTGTGGGAGAGCAGGGCTTGGATCACACTCCAGCCATAGCTCTCCGGACGCAGCTCGATTCCCTTGGGCTTGAGCCGCTTGGCGAGCAGCTCCAGCCGCTTGTCGGCTTCCGGGCGTACCCCATGCCACTGGAAGGGGGTGTGGGCCTTGGGTACGAAGGTGCTGACTCCCAGGCCAGGCGTGGCTTTCTTGAGGGCCAGGAGCAGCGCGGCGTGGGAGCGGGGGGTGAAGCTGATCGGTGCCACCGCCCACTACGTGACCGAGGTGCTCGACGGCGGCCCGATCATTGAGCAGACCACCGTGCACGTGGGCCACCGCGATGAGGTGGAGGATCTGATCCGCAAGGGTCGCGACTGCGAGCGCCTGGCCCTGGCCCGCGCCCTGCGCCTGCATCTGCGTCGCCAGGTGATGGTGTACAGCGGCCGTACGGCGGTGTTTGATTGAAGCAAGCGGTTGGCTTGCAGAGGGGACGCCGCTCTCAGAAGGCTGATTCAGGCCGGCAGATGGATCCCCATCAGCGCGTTTGGGCTTAGGCCGTAGAGGCTGCCGTCGAAGCTGAGCGCTCGGTCGAAGCTGCCGCTGGTGCTGCTGCCAAGGCGGGTGGCCCGGAAGGCGAACACGTCTTCGTTGGCGGCACTCAGCCCGGTGGCGCTGGTGTTGCTGCTGGTGGTGAGGAACAGTCGGCCATCGGACGCTGCCGACATGGCCGTGACGTTTTCGGCTGTGCCGCTGATGCCCACATCGCTCATGTCGGCATGGAGGCTCCAGCTGCCGGCTGTGTTGGTGCCGAGGCTGGACGGGCTGAACCGCAGGATGTCCTCGGCGGAGAAGCTGCCGACGCCGGTCACGCTGCCGCCGCCACGGGTGGAGATCAGCCAGGAGCCGTCGGGCAGCCCCGTCACCGCGTCGATCGCCTCGGGGGTGCTGGTGAGCTCGACGTCACTGCCATCGAAGAGCATCGACAGGCTGAAGCCACCGCTGGTGTTGCGTGTGAGGCGGGCCAGATCCGAGTCGTCGAAGGCGATGCCCGCCAGGGTGACCGGGCTCTGGAACGCCACCACCACCGCATCGGGGCTGACGATGTGGATATCGCGCAGGGCGGCACCACTGAGCCCGCTGGCGTTGCCGTTCAGCCAGGTGGAGTGGAGAAGCGGGTGCCGTCGAAGGCGACGATGTCATTGCGCTGGGCCGTCAGGCCGCCCATCACCGAGGCCGAGGAGCTGCTCACGGCGCCGGACAGGGTGAAGTACAGGAGCGGCTGCGGCGGCGCCGGTGGTGCCAGGACGGTGAGCTCCTGGCTGGTGCTGTCGCTGCCGCTGTTGCCGGCGGCATCGGTGGCGGTGGCGACCACGTCGTAGGAGGCTCCGGCACTGAGGGCATCGCTCCACTGGAGCGACCAGGTGCCGTTGCCGTTGTTGCTGGCGGTGCGGGTGATGGCGCCGATGCGGACGCTCACCGGGGCGGTTGGATCGCTGATGGTGCCGCTGAGCAGGGGGGTGGTGCTGAGGGTCTGGAGGCTGTTCACGGTGACGATGGGCGCATCGGTGTCGACCGTGAGCACGAAGGAACTGGAGAGGTTGCCACTGCGGCCGCTGCGGGTGTCGATCACCTGGGCGGTGTAGGCGAAGGTGTTGGTGCCGGTGCTCTCCTGCAGGGAGACAGTCCAGGAGGTGGGATCGGCGGCGGTGAGCTCCGCGCTGCCGACCTGGAGTCCGTTGCGGTAGACGGCGATCGCCTGGTCCGGGTCGAGGGACTGGCTGAGGCTGCCCGTGAAGGTGAGGGTGGTGCTGTTGGTGGCGCCGCCGCTGGCCAGCCCGTTCACCGAACGGATCGTCAAATCGGCAAGCGGTGGGGGCAGCAGGCTGCGCACGAGGTCGGCATAGCTGAAGGTGTTGCTGTCGAAGACGAGATACTCGATATCGCTCCAGACCTGATCGACATCGAAACTGCCTGAAATTGGGGAAAATAGCAGGGAGTCGCTGGTCAGTTCGTAGGTGAAAAGCTCGATTGACTCGCTGAAAAAAAGCCAGTCGATTCCCCCATCTCCGAAATAGATATCGGATCCGGGACTGTCGTGGAAGCTGTCATCGCCAAGTCCCCCCCGGAAGGTGTTGTTGGCATGGTTGCCGTGGAAGGTGTCCTTGCCGTTGCCGCCGACGGCGGCTTCGATCACCGTGCCCACCGCCATGGAAAGATTGCCGATCTTGCCGCCGATGTTGGAGAGCGAGGGCGTGATCGAACCCGCTTGCGAGGGGGAGAGGTTGATCAGCTGGTTGGCGCTGAAGTTGCTGACATTGAGCGTGTCGTAGCCGTCGCTGTCGACAATCGTGTAGGCGGTGCGGCCGGCGTGGGTGCTGAATTCATTCCAGATCCGGCTGGTTGTGGCGCTGATGTTGGTGCCGACGCCGTAGATCGTGTCGCCGCGGAAGGCATTGGCGATGCCGTAGCCGCTCGGGCGGTAGATGTCGTCGAGGGCCAGCCAGTCGACGGACATCGGCGACTGCAGGAAGGCATAGGAGGCGCCGGTGGTGGGATTGGCCGTCTGGCTGAAGTACGACATCATCGACGCCTGCCAGCTGTCGTTGGCGTATTTGGCATCGATTGCATAGGTGCCTGAGCCGTTGTAGAGGCCCTGGTGGCCGAGGCCGAGAGCGTGGCCGATCTCGTGGAGAACGGTTTGAACCGTGTACGAGTCGAAGCTTGAGATCCCGGAGTGCCAGTTGCTGGCGACATTGATCACCGAGTACTGGACACCGATGTCATAGGAGTTGCCTGCGGCGTACGCATAGGCACCGCTGTCGTTGTCGGTGAAGAAAAAGTCGACCAGGCGTTGATCAGTGCTGGTTGTTTCGACGAAGCTGATGCCGAGGGTCGCTTCATAGAGCTGGAACACCTCCCGCACCAGAGCGCGGCGGGCGGTGGAGAGACCATTGCTGTCGCCCTCAAGCGTGCCGTTGCCGTCGGTGTCGAAGGTCCAGCCGCTGATGTTGTAGTAAAGAACCCCGTTGTTGGGATTCGGCCAACTGCTGCCCAGGTTGTAGCGGCGCGGCACTGTGCCGAACTCCCGCCAGAAGCCGTCGCGCAGGTAAGTGCCCAGGGTCTGCAGGCTGGTGGCCGGCATGGCGGCGGCGGTGCTGCCGCTGGCGAGGGTGTTGCCAGTTCGCCCGCCCGGAGTGGAGCCGTTGCCACGCCGCTGGCATACGGCACAGCCGCAGCCCACCTGGTTGTAGGCGCTATGGATGGAGTTGAGGTTGATCCGCCTGCCCGACTTGGGCCCCATTGACACTGCAGGTGATGGGGCTGGGGCTGTGGTCAGCGGCAGGGGCCTGGTCGGCAGCCAGCCATTTGCGAGAAGGATCGGTTCGGACCGGTTGGAGGCTGGGAGGACCATGGCGACTCAGCTCCTCCACCCAACCCTTAGAGATTAAGTCTAGGTAATGCCAATTCCAGATTTGGTCCAATGGCCTGCCTGGGAAGACGGCCCCATCCGTGTGGATGGTTTGCTCTTGGGACGACGATTTGTCCCCCTTGCGTTACTCCTGGGTGGCTGCAGCGGCACCGGCCAGGGCCTCCTGCCGGTGCCGCTGCAGCAGCCCCGGCTCCAGGGGGCCGCGCAGGTGGGTCCAGGGCAGCACGGTGGCTGGATCCCAGCGTTCATGAATCAAGTGAACCCAGGCTGGGGGGGGCGGCAGTGCCCTGAGCTCGCCCTCCGTGCTGCCCACGGCCGCAGCCTTGAAGGCGCGCTTCCACACCCCCAGGCTGGCTGGCTCCCCCCGCACGGCGGCAATCAGTGGGGCCAGACGGCGATCCCCCCGGGAGAGCAGGGCCTGGATCACGCTCCAGCCGTAGCTCTCCGGCCGCAGGTCGATGCCGTTGGGTTTGAGGCGTTTGGCCAGCAGTTTCAACCGCTTTTCGGCTTCGGGCCGCACCGGTTCCCACTGGAAGGGGGTGTGGGCCTTGGGCACGAAGGTGCTGACTCCCAGGCTCAGGCGCAGGCCGGGCGTGGCTTTCTTGAGGGCCAGGAGCAGCGCGGCGGTGGCCTCCACATCGCTCTCGTCTTCTGTGGGCAGGCCCACCATGCCGTAGAGCTTCAGACCACTGAGACCACCCTCCTTAGCGTAGCGGGCCGCCGCAAAGATCTCCTCGGTGGCCAGTTTCTTGTTCACCACCTGGCGCATGCGTTCGCTGCCGCTCTCAATCGCGATCGTGAGCGACTTGCTGCCTCGCCTGGCCAGAATCCGACCCAGCTCTGGCGTCACGGTGGCGGCCCGCACCGAGCTCACGCTCAGGCGGGTGCCCTCGAAGCGGTCCTGATCCAGCCACTGCAGCAGGTCACTGAACTGGGGGTGCTGGGTCACCGAGGCCCCCAGCAGCCCCAGACGCTGGGTGGCGGCCAGGCCCTTTTCCACCGCAGGGATCAGGCCGTCGTCCAGGCTGGGGGTGCGAAAGGGCAAGGTGAGATAGCTGGCCAGGCAGAAGCGGCACAGTTCCGGGCAGCTGCGCACCACTTCCACCATGTGGATGGAGGGCCAGGCCGCCTCCGGGGTGATCACCGTGGAGTGGCTGAGCGTGTTGCCCCGCCAGGTTTGCTTGGCCACCGTGGCCGGGATGCCGGCCTGGATTGGCTCCACCGCCAGCAGCTCCCCATCAGCGCTGTAGCGGGGTGTGTAGAGGCCGGGCACATAGACGCCGGGCACGACTGCCAGGCGGCGCAGCCGCTCCGCTCGGGAGGCGTTGCGGCAGTCCTGCAGGGCATCGAGAAAGGCGGGCAGGAGCAGCTCGCCGTCGCCCAGCAGCACCACGTCGAAGAACGGCGCCAGGGGCTCGGGGTTGGCGGTGAGCACGGGTCCACCGCCAAACACGATCGGATCCGAGTCGCCCCTATCGCTGGCCCAGATCGGGATGCGTTGCTGCTCCAGCAGGTCGAGCAGCACCGGCCCATCCAGCTCCCAGCTCAGGGAGAGACCGAACAGGTCGAGCTGGCGATGCTGGGGATCACCCTGGTCGGTGAACAGGCGGCGCACGTCGACGTCCGGCCGCTGGGCCAGGGTGGCCCACACCACCTGATAGCCCAGGCTGGTGATTCCCACCGAGTAGGTGCTGGGAAAGGCCAACACGGCCCGCAATGCCCCGGCCTGGGGAACGGTGGGCTGGAACAGCAGGGTTTCCTGGTTCAGGGGAGGGCTGGGATCCGGGCTGTCACCAGCCTGTCAGGAGCAGGGTTGGCCAGCTTGGATTCAGAGGATCAGAAATCCGGCCTGGAGGTTGGGGACTCCGCTCAGCAGGATGTCCATCTCGGCTGTTCGGCTGGTGTTGAGGTTCAACTGCAGCACCCCGGAGATGAAGCGTGCTTCGCCGGGTTGGCCGGAGAACCGCCGGGAACCGATGAAACGGAAAGCCTGATTGCCCTCCTGGAGTGGATTCGCATCCATGGCGGCCAGGTTGATGCGATCGCCTTCACCGCCGTTGAAGTCGCTGATGGTGTCGCGCCGGGAACGGCCCCGGCCGGAATCGGCTGGCTGGCTGTAGACAAACTGATCGGCATCCAGACCGCCACTGAGCTGATCGGCACCACCACCGCCCTCGAGCTGGTCGTTGCCCTTGCTTCCCTGCAGGGCGTTGGCGAGGTTGTTGCCCGTGATTCGATCGTTGCCATCCCCGCCATCCAGATTTTCGATGGAGACCAGGCTGTCGAGGCCTTCTCCTGTCTGCTGCGGGCCCGTGATGGAGAGCGAGACGCTGTTGTTGGCGATCCCGAAGGCGGCGGTATCCGTTCCGTCGCCGCCATCGAGAATGTCGTTGCCCAGGGCGCCTGCCAGCCGATCGTTGCCCCCGCCGCCCAGCAGCAGGTCGTCGGCACCCAGGCCGCTGAGGTTGTCATCGCCTCCGAGCCCAGCCAGCCCATCGCTGCTGGCGCTGCCCACCAGCCCATCGGCCCCCTCCAGGCCGATTTTGAAGATGTAGGAACCGAGATTGGCCGCGATCGGCTCCGCTGCCCTGAGATCGATGCCGAGATCGAAAAAGGTGGGGAAGGTGAGTTGGCCTGGATTGCCGATGGCAAGCAGCTCCACCGTGAAGCGCAGGTCGGCATCGGCAGGGATGGTTGGCGGCGCACCGGCGGCTCCATAGGCCAGCGCACTCGGGATGGTGAGTTCCAGCACTTCGCCCAGCCGGCGTCCGCTCAGGGCCAGATCCCAGCCCCTGATCACCTGGCCCACGCCCAGGACGAATGAAAAGGGATCCCGGGCCGGGGCAACGCTGAGGGCGGTGAAGTTGTAATTCGCGTCGAAGGGGGTGCCGTCCAGCAGTTCGCCGGCATACCAGACCCACACCCGGTTGCCGGGCTTGACCGGGGGTCCTGAGGACCTTCGGAGGACGCGGATCTGGACGGAACCTGGGGAGGACATCCCAGCCTGCGCTATTCGAGAGCGCAGATTAGGCGTGTCCTCCAGGTTGCCCGGGGTTGCTGAGCGGCACGTTCCCGGGCGGGTTTACCTGCCGATCAGGCTGCTGAGGGGACCGATCAGGCCGGTGATCGCCGATTGGGCCGTGCCCGCATCGGGAGTGGCACCGCCACCGAAGGTGCTGAGCACCTGGTTGGCTGCCGTTTCGATCATCGGCCACTTGTCGCCGGCCAGGGGGCGGATCACCGGGGCGGCTTTGTCCCAGACGGCCTTGAAGCCACCCAGGGTGGCCACAGCCGCGCCCACGTTGCCGGCCTGCACTTCGCCTTCGCCCTTCTTCAGTAGGTCGAGCACCGGGTTCACGGCCGGAGCCAGGGCGGCCTGGCCGGTGGCCGTTGCCGCATCCTTGGCGGCCTCGCCCATGCCGGTGGCTGCATCCTTGGTGGCGGAACACCCAGTGAGAGCCAGGCTGCCGGCCGCCGTGAGGGCCAGGGCAGCGCTGATCAGACGCGAAACTCGCATGTGTGCTGTAGCAGAGCGAACCAAAAATAGGGGCGGTGTCCTGATCGTCCAGTGCGGGCCTGGCTGCCGCACTGGAATGACACAAACCGCTCAAACCTCCGCCAGCACCTTCGCCTCCTCGGCGGCGCTCACCACCCGGCCGCTGTCCTCGAAGCCCTCAATCTGGTCGAAGTTGAGGTAGCGGTAGAGCTCGGCGCCGTAGGGATCGATCTTCTCGGCGGCGACCTGCAGGTACTCCTCCTTGCTGGGGATGCGGCCCAGCTGGGCACACACGGCAGCCAGCTCGGCGCTGCCCAGGTACACCTGGGCGCCGTTGCCGAGGCGGTTGTTGAAGTTGCGGGTGCTGGTGGAGAACACGGTGGTGTTGTCTTCCACCCGGGCCTGGTTGCCCATGCACAGCGAGCAGCCTGGCATCTCCATGCGTGAGCCGGCGGCCTCGAAGGTGGCGTAGTAGCCCTCTTCCTTGAGCATCTCCTCGTCCATGCGGGTGGGGGGGCACACCCACAGGCGGGCAGCGTTCTGCCCCTGGCCCTGGAGCACGTTGGCGGCGGCGCGGTAGTGGCCGATGTTGGTCATGCAGCTACCGATGAACACCTCATCGATGCGCTCGCCCGCCACCTCGCTCAAGGTCTTCACGTTGTCGGGGTCGTTGGGGCAGGCCAGGATCGGCTCGGTGATCGCATCCAGATCGATCTCGATCACGGCGGCGTACTCGGCGTCGGCATCGGCCTCCATCAGCTGGGGATCGGCCAGCCAGGCCTCCATCGCCTTGATGCGCCGGGCCAGGGTGCGGGCATCGCCATAGCCGCGGGCGATCATGTTTTTCAGCAGCGCCACGTTGCTGCGCAGGTACTCGCTCACCGTGTCCACCGAGAGCTTGATCGTGCTGCCGGCGCAGGAGCGCTCGGCCGTGGCGTCGGTGAGTTCAAACGCCTGCTCCAGTTTCAGATCGGGCAGGCCCTCGATCTCCATGATCCGGCCGTTGAACATATTCTTCTTGCCCTCCTTGGCCACCGTGAGCAGGCCCTGCTGGATCGCCACGTAGGGAATGGCGTTCACCACATCGCGCAGGGTCACGCCCGGCTGCAGGGAGCCGGTGAATTTCACCAGCACCGATTCGGGCATGTCCAGTGGCATGGCGCCGATGGCGGCGGCGAAGGCCACCAGGCCCGAGCCGGCCGGGAAGGAGATGCCCAGGGGGAAGCGGGTGTGGCTGTCGCCGCCGGTGCCCACGGTGTCGGGCAGGAGCATGCGGTTGAGCCAGCTGTGGATGATGCCGTCGCCGGGGCGCAGGGCCACGCCGCCGCGCGAGGCCATGAAGTCGGGCAGCTCGGCGTGGGTCTTGAGATCCACCGGCTTGGGGTAGGCGGCGGTGTGGCAGAAGCTCTGCATCACCAGATCGGCGCTGAAGCCCAGGCAGGCCAGCTCCTTCATCTCATCGCGGGTCATGGGCCCGGTGGTGTCCTGGGAGCCCACGGTGGTCATCAGCGGCTCGCAGCTGGTGCCGGGGCGCACGCCCGGCAGGCCGCAGGCCTTGCCCACCATCTTCTGGGCCAGGGTGTAGCCCTTGCCGGTGTCGGCCGGGGCGCTGGGCCGGATGAACAGCTCGGAGGGGGGCAGGCCTAGCTGGGCGCGCACCTTGTCTGTTAGAGAACGGCCGATCAGCAGGGGAATGCGGCCGCCGGCGCGCACCTCATCGGTGATCGTGCTGGGCTTGAGCTCGAAGCGGGCCACGATCTCGCCGGCATTCGCTTCGCCGGCGGCGCGTTCGATCGTGCCGGCGTAGGGGCGGATCGTGATCACATCGCCCGAGTTCAGGGCGGTCACGTCGCACTCAATCGGCAGGGCGCCGGAGTCTTCGGCGGTGTTGAAGAAGATCGGCGCGATCTTGCCGCCCAGGATCACGCCGCCGCTGCGCTTGTTGGGCACGTGCGGGATGTCGGTGCCGGTGTGCCAGAGCACCGAGTTGATCGCGGATTTGCGCGAGCTGCCGGTGCCCACCACATCGCCCACGTAGGCCACGGAGTGGCCCTTCTGCTTGAGCTCAGTGATCAGCTCCAGGCCGCCGGGCATGCGGGTCTCCAGCATCGCCTGGGCGTGCAGGGGGATGTCCGGGCGGGTGGTGGCGTGGGTGGCCGGCGACAGATCGTCGGTGTTGGTCTCGCCCTCCACCTTGAACACCGTGACCGTGATCTCAGCGGGCAGTTCCGGCTTGGCGGTGAACCACTCGCCGCTGGCCCAGCTATCGACGACCCGTTTGGCGTAGGCGTTGGTCTGCGCCAGCTCCAGCACGTCGTTGTAGGCGTCGTAGACGAGCAGGGTGCGGCTGAGGCCGGTGGCAGCGGCGTCGGCGATCGCCGGATCGGCACTTTCCAGCAGCTCGATCAGGGCGCCCACGTTGTAGCCGCCGATCATGGTGGCTAGCAGGCGCACGGCCTCCACCGGGGCCAAGAGGGGGCTGGCCGCTTCGCCTTTGGCCACCGCCAGCAGCCAGCTGGCCTTCACATAGGCCGCCTCATCCACGCCGGGGGGGATGCGCTCGCTGAGCAGCTCCAGCAGGAAGGCCTCCTCGCCGGCCGGGGGGGCGCCCAGCAGCTCGGTGAGGGCCGCGGCCTCGCCGGCGCTGAGCGGCAGGGCCGGCACCCCCAGCGCCTCGCGCTCGGCGGCGGCGGCGCGGTAGTCGGCAAGGAAGGTGCTGGCGGCCATCGCAATCCATACAGGCTGCCCCCCATTGTTCTTGCCCATGGGGCCTGCCGGTGGTGGCAACGGCTGCCGTTGGACCGCTCACTAGGCTGGACCCTCTCCACGGGGCACCCCAGGCGGCCCGATTCCCATGCACGCCACCACCAGCGACCTCCATGTGGTGGAAACCAGGCCCCTGGTGCCGCCGGCGGTGCTGCATCGGGACCTGCCCCTGGGTGACCGGGCCGCCAGCACGGTGCAGCAGGCCCGCCAGGCGATCCAGGCGATCCTGCACGGCCGCGACCAGCGCCTGCTGGTGATCGTGGGTCCCTGTTCGGTGCACGACGTGGCTGCGGCCCAGGAGTACGCCGCATTCATCGCCGAGGCCAGAGAGCGCCATCGCGCCGAGCTGGAGGTGGTGATGCGGGTGTATTTCGAGAAGCCGCGCACCACCGTGGGCTGGAAGGGGCTGATCAACGATCCCCACCTCGACGGCAGCTACGACATCAACACCGGCCTGCGCCGCGCCCGGGCCCTGCTGCTGCACGTGGCCGAGATGGGCCTGCCCGCCGCCACCGAGCTGCTCGATCCGGTGGTGCCCCAGTACATCGCCGACCTGATCAGCTGGACGGCCATCGGCGCCCGCACCACCGAGAGCCAGACCCACCGGGAGATGGCCTCGGGCCTCTCGATGCCGATCGGCTTCAAGAACGGCACCGACGGCAGCATCGCCACGGCCGTGAATGCCGTGGAGGCGGCGTCGCGCCCCCACCACTTCCTGGGCATCAACCAGGAGGGCTACGCCTCGATCATCACCACCACCGGCAATCCCGACGGCCATCTGGTGCTGCGGGGCGGCAAGCAGGGCAGCAACTACCACCTCGAGGCGATCGAGGCGGCGGCGGCTGAGCTGGCGGCGGCGGGCCTGCCCAGCCGGCTGATGGTGGACTGCAGCCACGGCAACTCCAACAAGGACTACCGGCGCCAGGCCGACGTGGCGGCCCAGGTGGCCGAGCAGGTGGCCGCCGGTTCCCGCCATGTGATGGGGCTGATGCTGGAGAGCCACCTGGTGGCCGGCAACCAGAAGATCAGCGCCGACCTCAGCCAGCTCACCTACGGCCAGAGCGTCACCGATGCCTGCATCGACACGGCCACCACGGCCGAGGTGCTCGAGGGCCTCGCCGCGGCGGTGCGCAGCAGCGGTGCCGCTCCCGTGCTTGTCTGATGGCGCGCTGGACACTCCCGGTTCCAGCGGTTGGCACTCCACTAGTTGGAGTGCTAATCAAATAAGCGGCATCATTGGGTTGCACTTTGCTGCTTTTGGCAACGAACTGTTCCTGTTGAACAGTTATTATTGGCGGCCTGCATAGGGTTGGCTGAGTTCAACGGGGGATAGGCAATGACCTATCTGCTGCAATTCTGCGGACTCTCTGATCCGCTGGAGTTGTTCTATCTGGAGCAGGCTCAGGGCCCTGCCTTCGCTGGCTTCAGGCCCTTTCAGCTGGATGATCTTCTCGGTTGGGGCCAGCGCATTGGGCATGAGCGGCACTGGGATCTGGAGGCCATTCACCAGGCCGTGATGCAGGCCTGGATGGAACGTGCCGACCTGATTCGCCAATGGCAGCTGCGCCTGCGCGATGAACCCGCCGATCGCATGCTGGTGACCGGATTGGGCACCACCCAAGACTGGGAGCAACGCTGCGAGAGTCTGCTCAGGGCCTGACTGGCGCACCGCTTCAGCTGAGCCCCGTGCTCTGCTGCCACAGCCAGGCCACTCCGAGCGGCACCGTGAGGTTGTCGATGCCCGCCACTGCCAGTTGTTCCAGCAGGGTGGCCGCGGCGGTGATCAGCAGGAGCTGGGGCCAGGCGGGGCCACCCACAGCCAGGCTCAGGATGCTCAGCACCATCAGGCTGGCGCAGGCCATGGTGCTGGTGCCCAGCAGGGATCGCCGCTGGCCCAGCACCTGCCAGCTGGGCGTGGGCCAGAGCGGACCGAGGAGCCCCGCCAGGCCATCCCCCAGGGCCATCACCAGCACCCCGGCGGTCACCGTGGCCGGTTGGCTCGGCCAGAACTGCCAGAGCAGCAGGGTGATTGAGGCGCCGTAGGCCACGGTGCCGTAGCTGGATCGGCCCACGTCCTCCACGGCAGGCAGCACCCGCAGCCGGTGGTTGAGAGCAGCCAGCAGCGTGATGGTGGCGGCGGCCGGAATGGCGATCCTGCGGTCGATGGCAAAAGCCCAGGCAATCAGCACCACGGCGCCGCTGCCGATGTGCACCAGCTTGCGGCTCCACTCCCGCTGGCTGCCATGCTCACGGCCGTTCCAGCGGCGCCGAATTGCGATGGCCGCCATGGCCAGCAGGGCGAGCCAGCTGGCGACCGCAGCGGCGCCTGCCAATTGCCGTGGCCAGTGGAAGGCGTCGTTCAGAGGCCCGGATCAGGCGGCTTGGTGGAGGTTACTGAGCAGGCGCAGACGCATGATGGCCTTGGCTTCCAGCTGGCGCACCCGCTCGCGGGACACATTGATCAGCCTGCCGATCTCCGCCAGCGTGAGCGGCTCGTGACCCTCGAGGCCGAAGCGCAGCTTGAGGATCGTCTGTTCGCGCTCGTTCAATTGCGCGAGCCAGGACCCGAGATGTTCCTTCTGCAGCAGCCGATCCATGCCGTCGAAGTGCTCACCGCTGGCCGGGTCGGCGATCAGTTCCCCTAGGGTGCTGCGGTCTTCGTCGCCGCGGGCGTGGGCGTCGAGGGAGGCGCAGGGGGCGCTCTGGGTCATCAGCTCCTCCAGCTCCTCGGGCTGCATGTCCAGGGCATGGGCCAGCTCCAGCCGGTTGGGCTGGCGGCCGAGGCGGTGGGAGAGTTCGCGGGTGACACGCCGGATCTTGGAGAGCTTCTCGCTCACGTGGATCGGCAGGCGAATCGTGCGGGCGCTGTTGTCGATCGCCCGGGTCATGCCCTGGCGGATCCACCAGTAGGCATAGGTGGAGAACTTGTAGCCCATGGCCGGGTCGAACTTGTCGACGGCCCTCTCCAGCCCGATCGCCCCCTCCTGCACCAGATCGAGCAGCTCCAGGCCCTGGTTCTGGTACTTCTTGGCCACGCTCACCACCAGGCGCAGGTTGGCGGCCATCATCCGGTCGCGGGCCCGCTGGGCCATGCGCAGCTTGCGCCGGTGCTGGGGGGTGAGACTCTCAGGCGGAAGGTCTTGCAGTCGTTTGCCCCCTTGCACGTGATGGGCCAGCTCAATTTCCTCGGCGGGGGTGAGCAGTGGCACCCGCCCGATGGTGCTGAGGTACCAGCCGATGGAGTCGCTGCTCAGACGGCCAGACCCGCGGCTGGCAGATGATCCAGTGCCTGAGGTGGCCGCCGAACTGCTTCGTGAATCGCTTGAATGATTGCGCTGAAGGTTGCCGACAGGATCGACGCCCTTAGCGGATTGCTTAGGCGTCCCCACACCCAGGCCTCCGATTTGATTTGGGCGGAATTTAGCACCGCTGTAAATCTTGTGTGTGCGCAATTCCAAAGATTTCCGGGATTGCGCACAACTGCTGAGTTTGGCTAATCGCGCAGGTGTGCATTACACCAATTTGTGTGATCGTTGATGCGATTTGGCCGTTATTGGCTCAGATCAGCTGTTGGTTGCCACAAGGGCGCCGCGCCAGCGCTCCATCAAGACGTTCTGGGCGAGCTGCCCCTCATCACCCTCTTGCTGGCGTTGGTGGAACTGGCCCTCGCTGTCCATGTGCCAGGCAGCGGTGTCGTTGAGGTAGAGGTCGAGCACCTGTTCCAACTGCTGGCGCAACTGGGGGTCTTCCACGGGAGCCACGGCTTCAACCCGGCGATTGAGGTTGCGGGGCATCCAGTCGGCGCTGCCGATGAAGGCCTCCGGCTCCCCTCCGTTGGCAAACCAGAACAGACGCGAGTGCTCCAGGAATCGGCCGATCACGCTCACCACGCTGATCTGGTCGCTGATGCCCGGCAGGCCCGGCCTCAGGCTGCACATGCCGCGTACCACCAGCTCGATGCGCACGCCGGCCTGGGAGGCCTGGTAGAGCAGGGCGATGATCGCCGGATCCACCAGGGCGTTCATTTTGGCCCGGATGTGGCCGCCGCGGCCGGCAAGGGAATGGCTGATCTCCCGGCAGATCAGTTCTTCCATGCCGCGCCGCAGGGTGACCGGGGCCACCAGCAAACGGCGGAAGCTCTGCTGCTTGGAAAAGCCGGTGAGGTAGTTGAACAGCTCCACCAGGTCGGCGCCGTACTCCGGACGGGCGGTGAGCAGCCCCAGATCGCTGTAGAGATTGGAGGTCTTGGAGTTGTAGTTGCCGGTGCCCACATGCACGTAGCTGCGCAGGAGCTGCTTCTCCCGCCGCACCACCAGGGTGATCTTGGTGTGGGTCTTGAGGCCGATCACCCCGTACACCACATGCACGCCTGAGCGTTCCAGCTGGCGGGCCCACTGGATGTTGTTGTCCTCGTCGAAGCGGGCCTTGAGCTCCACCAGGGCCATCACCTGCTTGCCGTTCTCGGCCGCGCGGATCAGGGCCGCCACCACCGCCGAGTCGCGGGAGGTGCGGTAGAGGGTCATCTTGATGGCCAGCACCGCGGGGTCGTCGGCCGCCTGGTTGAGGAATTCCTCCACCGAGGTGGAGAACAGATCGAAGGGGTGGTGCAGCAGCACATCTCCGCGGCGCAGCACCGAGAAGATGCTCTCGAACTCCTCGGGCTTGAGGGAGCCATCCTCCAGCTTGGTTTTCTGTGCCCGCGCCAGGGCCGGAGCCGTGCGCCCCTTGAAGGGTTTGTCCTTGAGCTGGGGCAGGGGGATGGCCAGCAGGCCCATCAGGTCATCGAGGCCGAGCGGGCCGTTGATCCGGTACACGTCCTCCGCCTCCACCGCCATGCCGTCCATCAGCAGCTGCACCACCGCTTCCGGCATCTCATCGGTGACTTCCAGGCGCACCACTTCGCCGCCGCGTCGCCGCTTGCGCAGACCTTCCTCGATCGCCTCCATCAGGTCATCGGCTTCCAGGTCGCGCAGCTCCAGGTCGGCATCCCGGGTGATGCGGAAGAAGTAGTGGCCCTCCACCACCATGCCGGGGAAGAGCAGGCCGAGGTTGAAGGCCACCACCTGCTCCAGGGGCACGGCGGTGAACACGGGCCTGGGCTCCTTGCCGCTGAGGTTGGGCGGCACCTCCACGAAGCGGGGCAGGATTTTCTGGGGCACCTTCACCCGGGCGAACTGCTGCTGGCCGGTGCTGGGGTCGCGCACCAGCACCGCCACATTCAGGCTGAGGTTGCTGATGAACGGGAAGGGGTGGGAGGGATCCACCGCCAGGGGGGTGAGCACGGGGAAAATTGCCGTGCGGAAGGTGTCATCCACCCACTGCCGCTGCTGGGAATTGAGGTTGGCGTAATCAGTCAGCAGGACGCCGTATTCGCTCAGCTGATTTTTGAGGGAATGGCGATAGTGCTGTTGCTGCAGATCCAGCAGGGGGCGCAGCTTCTCCTGAATGGCCTCCAGCTGTTCCTTGGCCGTGCGGCCGTCGTCGCTGAGGGTGGCCACGCCCGCTTCCTGCTGACTCTTCAGGGAGGCGACCCTCACCATGAAGAACTCATCGAGGTTGTTGCTGAAAATGGCGCTGAACTTGGCCTGCTCGAGCAGCGGCGTGTGTTCGTTGAGCGCCTGGGCCAGCACCCGATAGTTGAATTCGATCCAGCACAGCTCCCGGTTGATGTAGAGATCCGGGGGCACCTGCAGGGTTTTTTCGCCACTCAGAACATCGTCGCGAAAACTGTCGGCCATGGCTGTTGGAGTGAGTGACGTGTCAGCAACGACGGTTGCAGTGGCGCTGGAGAGTCGCGCTGGACCGTGCTGCTTGTGGGGGTGCTGGTGAGGGGGGCTGCTGAGTGGGGATTGTCTGGCTGATTGGCGCCTCAGGGCTGCGGAATTCCCCAAGGCTGAACCGTAGCAATCACGCCGGCTTTGCTTCGTGTCATGGCTGCTTGACGGGTTCAGGGATTGGCCCTGCGCAGGCCGCCGGCGACCAGGACCATCACCACCACCAGCATGGCGGTGGCCAGCCAGAAGGGGCTGGTGCGGCCCACCGTTTCGTAGGCCAGGCCGGCCAGGGGCGGGCCGATGAAGCTGCCCAGGCTCTGCAGCCCCTGGAGGCTGCCGAGGGCGGCACCCTGGCCGGCGTCGTCCAGGCGGCGGGATACCAGGGCCCGCAGGCAGGGGGTGACCAGGCCGGTGCCCAGGGCGAGGCAGGCCACGGCCGGAAACACCACGACGCCGGCCCGCTCCGGCGGGGCCAGGGGCACCAGGGCGCAGCCGGCGAGCACGAAGCCCAGGCCCACCAGGGTGAGTCGCCATTCACCGAAGCGCTTCACCAGCGGGCCGATCAGGCCGCCCTGCACCACCGTGGCCACCACGCCCACCACCAGGAAGGCGGCGCCGGCCAGCCCCGGCCCCCAGCCGAAGCGCTGCTTGAAGTAGAGCACCAGCACGCCGGTGAAGCCGCTGAAGGCCAGGAAGAACAGAAAGAAGGCGCTGCAGAGACGGCGCACGCGCGGGTTGGTGAACACCCGCGAGAGCTGGGTGAAGGGCTGCAGCTCCCGCTTGGGCGGCAGGGCGATGCGCGCCGAGGGCGGGTGGGTTTCCGGCAGCAGCGCCAGCACCAGCACCAGGTTCGCCACGGCGATCAGCACGGCGATCAGCAGCGGCAGGTTCACGTTCAGCCGGCCCAGCAGGCCCCCCAGGGCCGGGCCGAGGATGAAGCCCAGCCCGAAGGCCACGCCGATCAGCCCGAAGGCCCGGGCCCGCTTTTCCGGTGGCGACACGTCGGCCAGCACGGCGGCGGCGGTGGCGGCGGTGCCGCCGCTGGCCCCATCGAGCAGGCGGCCGGCGAACAGCAGCGCCAGGGGCAGGCCGCTGCCGGAGGCCCAGGGGATGGCGCTCCAGTTGGTGGCGATCGTGCCGGCGAACACCGCCAGGCCCAGCACCGTGCCCGCCACGCACACCGCCATCACCGGCCGGCGGCCGTAGCGGTCGCTCATCGCCCCGATCAGCGGCGTGGCCAGGAACTGGGCCACGGCATAGCTGCCGGTGAGCAGCCCCAGGGTGCGGCCGTCGTTGGTGAAGCCCGCCAGCAGGAAGGGCAGCAGCGGGAAGATCAGGGTTTCGCTCAGCCGGTCGTTGAGCAGGGTGAGGAAGGCGCAGAGGTAGACGGATGCACCTGAGGGGGAACCTGAGGTGGGGCGCGACAGGCGCACGGCAGCAGCCCGGGGGTGCAGCCAGTTCAGCAAACAGCGCGGCTGCCGCGCGCCACAGCTTCTAGGTTCGCTGCGGCACGCGCCCCTCCATGGACCCTTCTCAGAGCCATCCCAACCCAGCGCTGAGCCATCTCAACAGCCGGGGCGAGGTGCACATGGTGGATGTGGGCGCCAAGGCGGCCACGGCCCGCGAGGCGCTGGCCGAGGGGTTTCTGGCCCTGCGGCCCGAGGCCCTGGCCCTGGTGCGCGAGGGCCGGGCGGGCAAGGGCGACGTGCTGGCGGTGGCGCGGGTGGCGGCGATCCAGGCGGCCAAGCGCACCGCCGAGCTGATTCCCCTCTGCCATCCCCTGCCGCTGAGCGCGCTGGAGGTGGCGATCACCGAGGCGCCCCTGCCGGATGGCTCTGCTGTGGGCCTGCGCTGCGCGGCGCGGGCGGCCACCACCGGCCCCACGGGCGTGGAGATGGAGGCACTCACCGCCGTGCAGGTGGGGCTGCTCACCCTCTACGACATGCTCAAGAGCGCCGACCGGGCGATGACGATCGGGCCGGTGCGGCTGCTGGAGAAGCGCGGCGGCCGCAGCGGCGACTGGCGCCATCCGGCCGGGCCAGCCGGTGGCGACTCCGATGGCTGAACCGATGGCTGAACCGTTCCCCCGTGAGGGCCTGCCCCTGGAGGAGGCGCGCCGGCGGCTGCTGGCGGCGCTCACTCCCCTGGGCGGCAGCGAGCGCCTGCCCCTGGCCGCCTGCCTGGGCCGGGTGAGCGCCGAGGCCTGCTGCGCCGAGGAGGCGGTGCCGGGCTTCCGGGCCTCGATCATGGACGGCTACGCCAGCGCCGATGCCACCCCCCCGGCCGCTGGCACGACCTGGCGGTTGGTGGGCCGCTCGGCCCCCGGCGCCCCCTTTGCCGGGGAGCTGGCCGGCGGCGAGGCGATCCGCATCCTCACCGGCGCGCCCCTGCCAGCGTCGGCGACGCGGGTGCTGCCCCAGGAGCTGGTGCAGGTGGAGGGCGGCGGCCAGGAGGACGGTGAGCGGTTGCGGCTGGTGGGTGAGGCCGGCGCCAACCCCTGGATCCGGGCGGCCGATGAGGAGGCGGCGCCGGGCCAGGAGCTGCTGGCGGCGGGCGTGCGCCTGGGCCCGGCCGACCTGGGCCGGCTGGCGAGTTGCGGTGTGGCCCACCTGGCGGTGCGGCCCCGGCCGCGCATCGGCCTGCTGATCAGCGGCGATGAGCTGGTGGCGGCTGGCGAGTCGCGGGGCCCCGGCGCCATCTGGGAGAGCAACGGCACGCTGCTGGCGGCGCTGCTGGAAAGGCTGGGTTACGGCCTGGCGGCGCGGCGGGTGGTGGCCGACCAGCCCGAGGCGCTGGCGGTGGCCCTGGAGCAGCTGGCTGCGGACTGCGATGTGCTGGTGAGCACCGGTGGCGTGTCGGCCGGTGATGCCGACTGGATCCGGCCGCTGCTGGCGGAGCGCGGCAGGGTGGACTTCTGGAAGCTGTTCCTCAAGCCGGGCCGGCCGTTTGCCTTCGGCCAGCTGGGCGGGCGGCCGTTCTTCGGGCTGCCGGGCAACCCGGTAGCGGCTGCGATCACGGCGCTGCAGCTGCTCTGGCCGGCGCTGCAGCTGCTGGAGGGGGCCGAACCGCAGTTGCTGCCGCGTGTGCCGGTGCGCTTGGCAGCGCCACTGAAGCGGGGCGCCGGCAGGCCCGAGCTGGCCCGCGCGCGGCTGCGGGTGGGCGAAGCCGGCGAGCTGTTGGCGGTGGTGGAAGGCAGCCAGGCCTCCTCGCGGATCGGCTCGCTGCAGGGGGCCGACCTGCTGCTGGAGATCCCGGCGGAGCTGGGCCAGCTGGAGGCGGGCACGCAGCTGTGGGCGCAGCTGCTGCGCTTGCCGCTGTTCTGAACGGCTACAGATCCGCCACCAGGGCCTCCATCTGCTCGAGGGCGCTGCGCAGGTCGTCGGCGATTTCGGCGGCGATCAGATCGGGATCGGGCAGGTTGTCGGCATCGAGCAGCGACTCATCCTTGAGCCAGAACAGATCGAGGTTGAGCTTGTCGCGGGCGAGCAGCTCTTCGAGCTCATAGGCGCGCCAGCGGCCCTGGGGATTGGCCTCGCTCCAGGTGGGCTGGCGCTCAGCGATGGCGCCGGGTTTGTAGAGGCTCACGAATTCCTCCAGATCGGCCGGCTGCAGCGGCTTGGTCTTGAGGGTGAAGTGCTGGTTGGTGCGCAGGTCGTAGACCCAGAGGCGCTTGGTGGCGGCCTGGGCGCTACCGGCGCGCCGCTCGAAGAACAGCACGTTGGCCTTCACGCCCTGGGCGTAGAAGATGCCGGTGGGCAGCCGCAGCAGGGTGTGCAGATCGCACTCGTGCAGCAGGCGCAGGCGGATGGTTTCGCCGGCCCCGCCTTCAAACAGCACGTTGTCGGGCAGCACCACGGCGGCGCGGCCGTTGATCTTCAGTAGCGACTTGATGTGCTGCAGAAAGTTGAGCTGTTTGTTGGAGGTGGTGGCCCAGAAGTCGTCGCGCTCCACGGTGATCGCGTCGCTGCTCACCTCGCCCTCTTCGCCGATCACCTTGATCGACGACTTGCGCCCGAAGGGTGGATTGGTGGCCACGATGTCGTAGCGGGCCGTGCCCAGTTCGCGCAGGGCATCGTCGGTGCGCACGGGCAGCAGAGTATCGAGCTGGGCATCCACCTGATCGGCGGGCAGGCCGCCCTCCAGCAGCTGGCGGCGCCTGGCGTCGAGCTGGGCGGCTGTGGGCCCCACGTTGTGCAGCAGCAGGTTCATGGCGCAGAGCCGGATCACCGACTGCACGATGTCGACGCCGTGGAGCGCCTGATGGCGCAGGTGATCGCGCTGTTCGCGCGTCATCGACGGGAACGTGTTCACGATGTAGAGATACATCGCGATCAGAAAGCCGCCGGTGCCGCAGGCCGGATCGATCAGCGTTTCGCCGGGCTGGGGTGCCAGGCAGGCCATGATCGCGTCGATGATCGGCCGGGGCGTGAAGTACTGGCCGGCGCCGGATTTGGTGTCCTGGGCGTTGCGCTCCAGCAGGCCTTCGTAGGCGTCGCCCTTGATGTCGGCATCGAGGATCAGCCACTGCTCCTTGTCGAGCAGGTCGGAAATCAGGCGCTTGAGCTTGGCCGGATCCTGAATCTTGTTCTGGGCCTTGCGAAACACCAGGCCCAACAGGCCGTGCTGTTGGCCGAGGTGTTCGAGCACGCGGCGGTACTGCGTTTCCAGCTCCACGCCATCGCGGCCCACCAGGGTGCTCCAGTCGTAGCCGGCGGGGATCGGCGAGGCCTGGTTCCAGGGCGGCTGCGTCTGCTCATGGGCGAGCTTGAGGAACAGCAGCACGCTGAGCTGCTCCAGGTAGTCGCCATAGGAGAGCCCGTCGTCGCGCAGCATGGTGCAGTAGCTCCAGAGCTTCTGAACGATGCGGTTGGCGTCGGTGCTCATGGGGTGGGGGGAACGACGACGCGGGGAGCAAGGTTGAGGTGGCGGGCGCGGCGCGCAAAACCACGATCGTCGAAGGAGGCAACGGCCTCGCAACCGCGGCAGCTGGCGTGATGGAGCGCATCGGCGAAATCGAGGCCGGCCCGCAGGCCAGCCAGGGCCTGCTCCACGGCCGGGCGATCCTCCAGGGTGCAGAGCGGGTGGGCGAGCAGATGGGCAAACACCTGCAGCACCTGCTCGGCGCCGAAGCCGTAGTAGCCCCGCAGCACCCACTCCAGCTCCAGGGCCACAGTTTTGGGCACAAACAGCGGCTTGCCCGACTCGATCAGGGTCCGGGCGGCCTGGCGTTGCCGCTCGGTGGCGGGATCGGCGTCCTGCTCGGCCACGAAGTAGCGAGCCAGCAGGTTGGTGTCGAGGCCGGTCACGGCTGCAGCAGGCTGGCCGGATCAAAGTCGGCCGGCACGGGCGGTCGCGTGCTGCTGAGCAGGCCAAAGCCACTGGCCGGCAGCGGCTGCTCGGGTTTCCAGGCCCGCACTTCGAGGTGATCCCCCACGAGCGTGAAGGTCACGCGGCTGCCCCTGGCGAGCCCCAGCTGCTGCCGCAGGGCCTTGGGAATGGTCACCTGCCCCTTGCTGGTGATGGAGCAGTCGACTGGGCGGCTCATCGCGCAGGCAACCTTGGCATTACCAGGTAAGGCTAGGGCCGCGATCCGTCTGGCGCCGCGATCAGGGTGGCGTCGAGGCTGCAGAGGGTGGCGTTCAAAGCCCTGCAGCACTCCAGGGGCTGATCGCCAGGGGGGGCGTCGGTTGCCTGCAAAAACGTCACCACCGCGCTGGAGTGGATCTCCGGGGTGAGCAGCGCCAGCAGCACGCAGGTGTCGAGGTAGAGCATCAGGGCTCCGCCTCATTGCGCAGGGCCTGGAGGCTGGGCAGCAGATCGCGCACCGCCCGCCGGGGCACCAGCTCGGCCACGGCCCTGCCGCGGCGGGTGATCAGCACGGGCTCGCCGTGCTCCACGGCATCGAGAAGGCTGGAGAGCTGCGCCTTGGCTTCCGCCACGGTGACCTGCCGCATGCCCATGGCCAACTCTCGGCGTCTGAAGCCGGTGGGACGACCTGGGCATTGGTGTGGTGGGGCCTGTGCCCCCCTCCTCGCGCTTCCGCCAGACTCAACAGATCTGTTCCTGCAGGCTGGCCTTGGCCCCCTCGGGCTCGATCGCCTTGGTGCCACCGAGGCGGTCGGCGGCATTGCCATCGGCCTGATCGCTCTGTTCTCCTCCTATGACCACATCGCCTTCATCGCTGCCTCGGTGGCGATCATTTTTGTCGATGCTCAACTGGCGTCGCGATCCCGGTTACGAGCAGCGCAAGATGCTCAGCGAGCTGCGCATCAGGCAGATCGACGCGAGAACGAAGCAGATCGAGAACGAAACCGAGCAGCTGAGGCAAGAGAACGCCAGAGGCAGGCAACTGCTCGCCTCGATCGATGCGCTCTGCTTTCCGCCCGAGTGCTCCTCGACCCATCCGAATCCAACCAAGCCCGACTCCAGGCCTTCCTCGCGCTGATCAGCCAGCCGCGGCCGGAGCCATGGCGAAGGGAGCCCGCTGGTGCCCCGACCCCAACCCCTCGCTACGGTAAATACCAGACAGTTCTCCGGCCCTGGTCGGCACAGCACCTGGTGAAAGACCTGCTGACGCTGCACCTGGGACAACGGCTGGAGCTGGTGCACACGCTCTGGGACTCGATCGCTGCCGAGCAGATGGGCCCTGAGTTCACGGAAGCCGATCGACAGCTGATCAATCAACGACTGGAGAGCTTTCGGGCTGACGGAGATCCCGGCCTGGGTGCCCATGCGGCGCTGGATGCAATTGAGCAATGACCAAGACCACTCTTCTTGAAGACAAACAAGACGCCATCGCGATGGCCTGCAAGCGCCATCACGTTGCTCGCATGTCGGTGTTTGGCTCAGTCTTGCGGAACGATTATCAGCCAGGCGTGAGCGACGTTGATCTCCTCGTGGAGTTCACGACGCTGCCCCCCTTCGAGCTCGTTGACGCCTATTTCGGCTTGCTGGAAGAACTGAGGAGAATTCTGGCTACTCCCGTTGACCTAGTGATGGCAGATGCCATCAAAAATCCATACGTCATTGCCAGCATTGACAGCAGCAAGCGTGATCTCTATGTCGCGCGATAGCCGAGCCTATCTGAGAGACATCATCGAGTGCTGCGACTCGATTCAGGCCATGCTCCAGGGCATTGCCGTAGAGGAGTACTGCGTGAACCGGATTCTCCGTCGGGCTACTGAACGAGAGTTCACCATCATTGGCGAAGCCATTTTAGCGCTATCGCATCGAGATCCAGACAGCTTCGCTTCGATCACCAACGCAAGGCGGATTGTTGATTTCCGCAATCAGCTGACCCACGGTTACCCAACGATCATTGATGACGTGGTTTGGGGCATTGCCGTGCGCGATGTTCCTATTCTCCGCGACGAATGCGTAGCTTTGGAAGACAAGTTAAGCGGCTCGTAGGATGGTGAAATGCCCGTTCCCACCATCGACCAGTTCATCGCACCGCTGCTGTCCAGCGGTTCCCGGCCGGGCAGCTGGCAGATCAGCCTGGCTGGGGCGAGGCCTTCCTCGCTCTGATCAGCCAGCCGCCGCCGGAGCCATGAGCGGCTCCCTATACCGATCGCACACCTAATCTGCCGCCATGACGAGCGACGACATCCGCTGGCTGCAGCGCTTCGAGAATTTCCAGCGGGCGCTGCTGGTGCTGGAGCGTGGCGTGCGGTTGGCGCAGGAGCGCGAGCTCAGCGAACTGGAGCAGCAGGGATTGATTCAAGGCTTTGAATTCACGCATGAACTCGCCTGGAACCTGCTCAAAGACTATCTCACGCATCAGGGAATCGCCGGAATTGTGGGATCGCGGGATGCCACGCGGCTGGCTTTTCTGAATGGACTGATCAGCGATGGCGAGATCTGGATGGGGATGATTCGTTCCCGCAATCAGTCGTCGCATACTTACAATCTGGAGCAGGCCCAGGCGATCGCCGGCGATGTGATCGCGCTCTTCTATCCGGCCTTCTCGGCGCTGAACGAGCGGTTCACGGCCCTGGCAGCCGCCTCGCGATGATCACCCCCACCCAGCTGCAGACGCCCCAGCGCTTCGGCCTGCCCGAATCGGCGATTCAGGCCATCCAGCGGGTGCTGGCCGCCCATCCCGAAGTTGAGCAGGCGATTGTGTATGGCTCCCGCGCCATGGGTCGCCAGCGTCCCGCCTCCGACATCGACCTCACCTTGATCGGTGCGGCTATCGGCTTCGGCACCCTGGCCCGGATCGAGGCCGAGCTGGATGATCTGCTGCTGCCCTGGATGATTGATCTATCGCGCCTGGCCGATCTGAGCCATCCGCCGCTGCTGGCCCACGTGGAGCGGGTGGGGCAGGTGCTCTATCGCCGCGGCGATGGGCCAGGCTGAACCGATGCGGCACGTTCATGCTCGGCGCGAGCATTGGCAACTAGCAGGTGCTGGCACCGGCATCCACTGGCCAGACCTGGATGAAGATCTCAGCGTTGAAGGCCCGCACCAACACGCCAAGGGGGTCCTCAACCGTACGATTCATCGTATGGTCAAGCGCACGCAGGTGATGCCGATGGAGACGATCTCCGCCAACGAGCTGAAGACGGCCGGGATTGGCGCCATTGCCAGGGCGCTCGAGCGCGAGCCGGAGGTGGGGCTGAGCGTGCGGGGCCAGCTGCGTTATGTGGTGATGCCGGCCGCTGCCTACCAGCGCCTGCGCGACTGTGAACTGGAGATCGCCCTGCAGGAAACCCGCGCCGATGTGGCGGCCGGCCGCTTCCATGCCGGCACGGTGGAGGATCATCTGCGCCGGCTGGATGGAATGTGAGTTGGACCCTGGTCTTCACCGAGCGCTATGAACGGCGGGCTGCCCGCTTTCTGCGCCGTCATCCAGACCTACGCCAGAGCTACCGCAAAACGTTGCTGCTGCTGGAGGCTGATCCACACCACCCCTCCCTGCGGCTTCATGCCCTGCGGGGACGGCTGCAGGGATTGCATTCGGTTTCGATCAACCTGAGCTACCGGATCACCCTGGAGGTGTTGATCGATGGGCAACGCTTGATCCCGATCGATATCGGTTCCCATGATGTGGTGTACCGGAGCTAAAGCGGACAGCACCAGCCCGGCTCCAGTGGAGAATGACCCTGAGGGAGTTCCTGCATGAGTCGTTACCGCGTCGTTGGTGCTCAGGCTGAGTGCGAGCCGGGCTCTGATGGGCTGGTGCTTTGCAACCTCCTTGGCATCACCGACCCAGAGGAAATGGAGCATGTTGAGCAGGTGCTTCTGCGCCAGCTCTATGAAGAGGTGCTGAGCGATCCCGCCTGCCAGCAGCGGCTGACAACAGCCATGCTGAGCTCATGGCACAGCCGCTGGCTTGGAAATGTCTATAGCTGGGCCGGCGCACAACGAACGGTCAATGTCGCCAAGGATGGTTTTCCTTTCGCAACGGTAACCTTCCTGCCTGAGCTGTTGGCGGAGTTCCAGCGGGAGCAACTCGATGTGTTCACACCCTGCAGGCCGAACAGTCTTGAAGAACTGCTCAATGCGCTGAGCTCCGTGCATGTTGAGCTGATCTTGATCCATCCCTTCCGTGAAGGGAATGGACGCATCGCACGTCTGCTCTGCGATGTGATGGCGGTTCAAGCTGAAATTGGCCCGTTGGACTACACAGCATGGGACCAAAGCCCCGATGAGTACTTTGCAGCGATCCGTGCTGGTGTTGGACGCGACCTCGAACGGATGCAGATGCTCTTCAGGCGAGCGTTACCGGGCGACGATTGATCACAAGCGGCTGAGAAGCCAGCAGCTGGGCCTCGATGCTGTGGATCGGCTGACGGGTTTCGATGGCTGTTGAGCTTGCGACCGAGCGAATGATGCGGCTCTGCAGGGGGCGCCGGCGTGCCAGGGCACGCAATCTCAGAAGCTCTTGGTCTGCTGAAGCCATCACCAGTCCATTTTTTCCATTCTGGCACTGATCCTGCGGACAGACGATCCTTGAAGGGATAGCCACCGATGGCTGCGCGTAGCCCCATGCCCGTTCCCACCTACGACCAGTTCATCGAACCGCTGCTGCCCAGCGGCGCGCAGCCGATTTACCGGAACCGGGCGGGATGGGCGCACGACCGGCTGCAGCGGGCGGGGCTGTCGAGCAGACCGCGGCGGGGCAGCTGGCAGATCACGAAGGCGGGGCGCGAGTTTCTGGAGCGCCAGCCGCAGCCACTGCCTGCCGAGGCGGCGCGGCAACTGGCGATGGGCTATGTGGACGTGCGCCTCAGGCCGGCGGCAGAGGCAGACGGCGAGGTGAGTAGCGCCGCTGTGGCCAGCCCGGACGATCGGCTGGGCGAGGCCCTGCAGGAGCTGCGGCAGGCGGCCGAGGCGGAACTGCTGGAGCTGCTGGCCAACGTGTCGCCGGGGTTCTTTGAAACGATCGTGCTCGATCTGCTGCATGCGATGGGCTACGGCACCAGCCGCAGTGATCTGCAGCGGGTGGGTGGCGCCGGTGATGGCGGCATCGATGGGGTGATCTCGCTCGACCGGCTGGGCCTGGAGAAGGTGTACGTGCAGGCAAAACGCTGGCAAAGCCAGTGTGGGTCGCCCGGAGTTGCAGGCGTTCTATGGCGCCCTGGCCGGCCATAAGGCGCGCAAGGGGGTGTTCATCGCCACCTCCAGCTACACGGCCCAGGCGCTGGAGTTTGCCCGCCCGGTGGAGGGCATGGTGCTGATCGACGGCCAGCGGCTGGCTATTTTAGACAAGCCTGACAACTATTGCCGATGATGTAGAGGAAGCTCTATCCGAATCTCTCACGACTGAGGCAAACGTCAGTCAAAATGGTATTTCTTACATGCAACCGATTTCGAACATTGCCGGACCCAGTCTCGATAAGCTTTACTCTACTTGAATCAAGGATTGCAAAAGTTAAAGCCAGGGTCTCTGCTGCGTATTTATGTGCCAAGACATCATATGCTTTGCAGCAGATGCAGCCAAGAGGTCAGCAGCATGAAAGTTGACAGCCTAGCGGTTAGGAACTATAGAACACTTGAAAATATATCAATTGAGTTTTCGGGGTATTATACTGCCATTTCTGGTCAGAATAACGCCGGCAAGACTACTCTGATCAGGGTTCTCAGAGAGACTTTTAAGGATCAGCAATGGGAGCGTTTTGCTTTCGCTGGAGATGGTGAGTTATCGTACCGAGAAGATAAGACACAATGGGTAACGGGAAATCCCGATATTGTTTTTGACTACTTTATATCTATTGACAAAGAATCAGATCTTGGTCTTTTTCAATTTATCGAACGATTTGCTGATAAGACAATAGCAATCTCTGAGATCTCGCTAAGGCTGTGTCTATCGCGTAATTCCAAGGATGAGATCTCATGTGTTTGCGAGGTCAATGAAGCTCCAATCTCAGAGTATGAATCCAATGAAATCTGGCAAAAGCTTATCTCGTCTAATCTCGCCTTTGTGCACGATTCGGCAGGCAGAGATCAGTCTGTCTACTATAATCGAGGCCGCTTCTTGCATCGCATACTCTTTTCTCCTGGTGAGAAAGAGCAAATATTGAAAGAGCAAATAAAGTTGCGAGAAAGAGTTAAGGGCGCCTCGAAAATTCGGCGTTTGCGATGGGAAAGTCTAAACACAAAAAGCCGCACAGAGGCGGCTTTGCACGAGTTTTCGAGAGAGTCTTTTGATCAGATCGTCAAGATAATCATGGATTT
>JBILNZ010000066.1:0-4527 GCA_044374745.1 Prochlorococcaceae cyanobacterium
CGTAATCCGAGAAGCCGAGCTGCTTGCCGCCCATCAACCCAGTCCTGGCCTGCAATTACAGGCTTATTTTCGCGCAGACGGGCTGGGTTTTCCAGAGTCTCCCTAGTTCTCCCGGGTGACCTGGAACGCCCCAGGCCAGGCCACCCTGTGGGCCATTCGGCCGGCGCAGGACCGCAAAGCGTTCCTCGTGGCCCAGGTGTCGCTGACGCCATTGGCCAGGGAATTCGATCGGATCACGAACGCCGCGCCCACCCTCCAGCAGGGATACCTGCTCACCAGCGCTGGGCAGGTCGTCAACCAGCCCCCGGGGATGCGCTCGGGAGCCCATTTCGCCGCCCACTTCCCGCAGGTGTGGCGGGCGATCCAGCAGGGTGGATCGGGGGTGGTGGAGTCCGACAACGGCCTCTTCCTGCACCTCACGCGCCGCCTGGGCCAGGACGAGCGCGCCACCGGCCAGGGTGGGCTGCTCCTGTTCAACGGCGGTCTGCCGCAGCGGCGGCTCGCCGTGGTGATCCAGGTGCCCAGGGACGCGCTGTATCGCAGCTCGATCTTGGTCCAGCCCGCAGGCCAGACCGTGGTGCTGCTGCTGTACCTGCTGGCCGCCGGGGCCAGTGCTGCTCTTGCCTTTCCCCAGCAACGGCTGCAGGAGTTGCGCCTGGAGCAGCGGCGGCTGCTGGAGCGGATGGAGACGGTGAACGAATCAGCCGGTGTGGGGATGTGCCTGTGTGATCCAGTCACCGGAGGCTTCCTGACAGTGAATCCAGCCCTGTGCGCGTTCTTTGATCGCACCCCAGAGGCTTTGATGGCGTGCACTTGGGAGGAGCTCACCCATCCGGATGACCTGGCTGCGGATCAGCCGTTGGCCGAGAGGCTCCAGTCGGGTGCGTTCAACAGCTACCGGCTGCGCAAGCGTTTCCTGAGCCGTGATGGCAGCACGAAGTGGGGCGATCTGGTGGTGGCCTGCACGCGCAACAACGACGGGAGCGTGCGGGAGCTGATCGTTCAGATCACTAATGTGACGGAACTGGTGGAGAAGACCACCGATCTGGAGGCGGCCTCCAGCGCCGGGGTGATCGGCGTGTGGAACTTGGATCTGCGCAGCAACGCCCTCCGGTGGGATGCCCAGATGTTCCGCTTCTACGGCCTGAGCCAGGCGCAGGGCACCAGTACGGGCACCTACGAGCTCTGGGAGAAGGCGGTCCATCCGGATGATCGCGAGATGGCTGTGGCAGCCCTCCAGAGCGCGATCAACGGGACAGCACCCTTTCATTGCCAATTCCGGGTGGTGTGGCCCGACCACTCAGTGCATGACATCCGCGCCCGCGGAACGGTCCTGTACAGCCGTGATGGGGTGCCCGAGCGGATGGTGGGGGTGAATTATGAGGTCACCGAACTGGTGCGCAAGAGCGCCTTCCTGGAGGCGGCCTCCAGTGCCGGTGTGGTGGGGGTGTGGGACTGGGATATCGCCAGTGGTGAACTCACCTGGGATGCGGTGATGTGCCGTCTTTACGGGCTGCGAGACGGGGAATTCAGCAACACCCTTGAAGCCTGGGAGCAGGCGGTGCATCCCGAGGACAAGGCCAGGGTGCTCGCTGACCTTGAGGCGGCACAGCATGGCTGGAGGGAGTACCAGCCGCGCTTCCGGGTGGTCTGGCCCGATGGCTCGATCCACTGGTTGCAGGCCCGCAGCCGCACCACCCATGTCCCCAATGGCACGGCGCGGCGAATGATCGGTGTGAACTATGAGATCACCGAGCTGGTGGAGCGGGAGCTGGAGGTGGAGCAGCAGCGCGCCCAGCTCGCCACCACGTTGGACGCCCTGCTCGATCCGCTGCTGTTTCTCACCCTGGAGACAGCACCATCGCAGGTGCCGATCTTGCGCATCGCCGAAGCCAATCCGGCGGCCTGCGGCTTTTTAGGCCGCAGCCATGCCCAGTTGGTGGGCCAGCCGCTGCCTCTGGTGCTGCGTGAGGCCAGCAACGGTGAGCTACACAACGCTCTGCTGGACGTCAGCAAGCACCGCAGCCCTTGGATTGCTGATGAACACCCGATCCAGCTGGAAGGCTCCCAGGAGCTGATCTATGCCGATATCCGCGCGGTGGCTAGCCGTGATGGGGTGGTGCTCAGCTTCCGCGATGTGAGCCAACGCCGCCTCGATGCCGCGCGGATTGCAGAGTCGGAGGAACGTTTCCGGCTTCTGGCAGAGAACGCCGGTGATGCGGTGTTCCTGAATACCGAGGGCATCATGCGCTGGATGTCTCCTGCCATTACCCCGATGCTGGACTGGCGGCCGAACGAGCTCACCGGCTTGCTGAATCGCAAGGAGATCTTTGATCGGCTCACCTTGATCCATGGGCACCGGCGCCAGGGAGATGGCCAGGTGGCGGTGCTGTTCTGCGACATCGATCACTTCAAGGCCATCAACGACAACCACGGTCATCGCGGAGGTGATGCGGTGCTGACGGCGCTAGCCCGGCGGGTACTGGACTGCACCCGCCAAGACGATCTGGTGGGCCGCATCGGCGGTGATGAGCTGCTGGTGGTGCTCAAGGGCATACCGTCTCTGGAGACAGCCGAGACAATCGCGGCCAAGATTCACGCGGCCGCCAGGGATCCTCTGGCGCTGGCCAGCGGCGAGGTGGTGCCCACCCTCTCGATCGGCGTCACCCTGATCCGCGACGGCGAATCGATCGATGCGGTGGTAGAGCGCGCCGATCAGGCGATGTACGAGGCCAAGCAACACCGCCGCGATCGGGTGATCACCTTCTCCTGAATCACCCGGAAAAAGCGATTTTGAGCCAGCCCGAGTGACTGGAGCCATCCAGCAGCCAGCAGAATTTCCGATGGAACAACCGGTATTCACAACAGCGCACCAGATCACTCGCGGCCCACGCCGAGACAACCTGCCGGGGTGTCAGATGTAGAACATCGGGGTGGGCTCCCTCAGCCTGTCTCTCTCCACCAGCAGATGGGCCAACGTGGTGGATTGCAGAACGTCAACCCTGGCTTTGCGAACCCGTTTCGCCAAGGCATCCAGCACCTTGAATTCTGTGTCGTTGCGATCTCCTTGTCGCTCGCGGCGGGCTTCACCCTCCAGGCAGGCCTCTACCTCAGCAATCGTGATCGACTCCGGCGCTCGTGTGAGCTGATACCCACCCTTGGGGCCTCGCACGCTGGCGAGATAGCCACCCTTGCGGAGAGCTGTAAGCATCTGTTCGAGGTAGCGTTCTGGCATGCCATGGCGGCGGCAGATTTCACCGGTCTGAACCCTGGCGCCCGTGGCATGGGCGACGGCCAAATCCATCAGCGCCACCAGGCCGTATGCCGTCTTGGCGCTGAAGACCATTGTTATCAACGAGGCTGCCGCCAGTCTGCCAGGCAAAGAACGGCTCCTGGGTGGGGAATGACTCCCCTGGAGAGTGGGCCTGGCCCTCACACCAATGGCCTGGCCTGCGGGGGTGATGGCCTTCGAGCGACACTTCGGCAAACCCCTGGCTCGGGTGCGCCGCTGGCGCATCGACAAGCCCAACCTGCGCTGCTCAGGCCGGGCGAAGACACACCCTGCAGCTGTTTCAGCCGGCGACGTAGGCCTCCACCACATCGCTGAGGCGGCGCAGGCCAGCCAGGGCATCGCGCTCCAGATTGCGGACCCGGTCGCGGCTGATACCCAGCACCCGGCCGATGCCGGTGAGGCTCATCGGCTCCTCGCCATCGGGGTTGTCGGGGCTGGGGATGCCGTAGCGCATCTTCAGCACCCGCCCCTGCAGCTCCGGCAGCTGCTCCAGCAGCGCCCGCAGATCTCCCTTCAGGCACTCCCCATCCAGACGCTCATCCGGCAGCTCCCCATCCCCCGCCAACAGATCCAGCAGTTCCGTGTCATCCCCATCCCCCACCTTCGTCTCCAGGCTCACCGGCTGACGCGCACGGCACAACAGATCCTTCACCTCCTCCTCCGGCAGCTCCACCGCCTCCGCCAGCTCCGTCACCGTGGGCGTTCTCCCCAGCAGCTGGCTCAGTTCCCGCTGCCCCTTCTTCAGCTTGTTCAGCGTCTCGGTGATGTGAATCGGCAGCCGGATCGTCCGGCTCTTCTCCGCAATCGCCCGCGTGATCCCCTGCCGGATCCACCAATACGCATACGTACTGAACTTGTAACCCCGCGTTGGGTCGAATTTCTCCACCCCCCGCACCAGGCCGATCGTTCCCTCCTGGATCAGATCCAGCAGCTCCATGTTCCGCTTGGTGTATTTCTTCGCCACGCTCACCACCAGCCGCAAATTCGCCGCCACCATCCGCTCCTTCGCCCGTCGGCCCGCCCGCAGACGCTTGCGCAGCACCTGCTCGCTCAACCCCGCCGCCTCGGCCAGCTCCTCCTGGCTCGGTGCCGTGCCGCCAGCACGCATCGTCAGCTCCTGCTCCAGCTCCTCGATCGCCACCAGCTCCTGCACCTGCCGGCCCAGCGTGATCTCCTGCTCATGCGTCAGCAGCGGCACACGGCCGATGTCTCGCAAATAGCTGCGCACCAGGTCG
>JBILNZ010000067.1:0-4508 GCA_044374745.1 Prochlorococcaceae cyanobacterium
TGATCGCCTCCATGGCGACCCTGGCCTTGAACTCGGGACTGTGGGTGCGGCGCTTGCTCATGGTGGGAGCCCCCTTTCAGGGGTGGTGCCCCGCCTCAGAGGTTAACGATGGGGGCTGTCCAGAAAAACCAGTCCACCTCAAGGGACGGATCTTTTGTATGCCGAGGTGGTCAATGGTTCTATTCCCCATCAGAGTAGGTCAATGATTTGTTATTCCCTGGAAGCCAATGCAAATAGGGTTAAGGCAAATTGATCCAAGGCGAGGTTCTTCGCGCGCAAATGTATCTTGAGTTAAGAGTAGAGTTGGTGGGGAATAGTATATAGTCGCCGAACAAACCCCTGGAGTGGACAGGCCGCCACTAGGAAACTAGAACGCAACCTTTCGGTACTTGCCTGCCACTCAGGGGCAGCGTTCGACGCACAGGAGAACACCATGAATCGTAAGCAGTTCATCGAGTCGCAAGGTGCAACCTGCAAGAATTGGAATTGGAGCTGGTCGTTCGTAAACCATGAAGAGCGATTTGTCATTTTCGGCGTTTGGAATGTTCACGAGGAAGCCGGCCGTGGATTGATCTTTTCAGATGATTGGGCAATAAAGCGCAATGGAAAACGAAGCCCATCGTGGCCGCCTCAATCGCGAGAACACATCCGCTTAGTCGAAGAGGAAGGTTATAGGCTCACAACATTCAAGATGATCAAGGCGCCGGATGACCCTGAAGATCCAGAGGCGCCATGGAAAATCGCAGACTTTACTCCACAACTGCAAAATCGTCAGCTACAGCGAATAGGAGGTGATTGGTTTTCAGTCAGTGATATTGGCGCCAATTGGCTTCCCGAAGAGGTTGGCAGTGAGGAAGCGCTCATTGAGGGAGCAACAAGCACGGTACTGGTGAATAGGTACGAGCGCAATGCGGCCGCGCGTGCGAAGTGTATTGCTCATTATGGCATTAAGTGTGTGATCTGCGGTTTTGACTTTGAGTCAAAGTACGGTGAGTTAGGCAAAGGCTATATACACGTTCATCATATTGTGCCATTAGCTCAGACCCGAGGCGAGTATGAAGTTGACCCAATTAGAGACTTGCTTCCTGTTTGCGCGAATTGCCATGCCATGATCCACAGCACACGTCCAGATCGCACAATTGACCAAATTAGAGCCTCGCTTCAAGGCACAAAGAAGGGCGCAGAACAATCCCCTTGAGTGGACAGGCCACCGTTAGCCCTATGCTGCGCAACCGCAGGCTTCTTCCCTGCCACTTATGTGCAGCGTCAATCAATAGGGAAGGCAACCACCCGCACTGAGCAAGCATCAACGATCTGAATCCACTGTGGGCGGCTCATTCCTATTCTATTCAGCAACTCCTCCACACCTACTCCTGAAGTCAACAATCGCTGCCCCCGCGCATGAATTTCACGCCAAGTCGGCGGCACCTTCAACAGGAAGCCGTTGTCCCGCAGAAAGTGAGTGATCTCCCCATTGGCATAGGTGCGTCCGTAGGGCCGGAATGGGCCCCGCGAAGTGTCGTAGCGTCGGGCCGCCTTGATCAGCCCGATCATCGCCAGCTGAAGCAGATCCTCCCTGGGGTGAACGGTGCGCCGCGCGAAGTTGCCGGCGATCTTTTCTGCTAAGTCCATGTGCTCCAGCGCCAGGGCATCAGCAGCGGCATGGGGCCGCACGCGTCGTTGACGCCGCGGCAAGCAGTGCGAGGCCTGACGGGCCTGAGCTCTTGGTAGATGACGAGCAGGCTCCGCCCAGTTGATCTCCAGCTGTCCCGCTCGCGCGCAACAAGCCGGCCGGCGGTAGCGGCGCTGCCGCAGCATCCGCGCCGCACCGGCATGAGTCCCCACCAACACCACCCTGATCGGCAGCGACAGCTGCAGCAGCACCGGCTGCCCAGCTACAGGCTCGAGAACCTTTGGTGGCACCAGATCAGAGGCTTCCATCAGTGCACCCTTCATCGCCTTCTCTCATCCCTCACCGGCTCACCAGCAGCGGCGTCACCACCGGCTGGATGCCCTGGGCCTTCCAGTAGCGGCCCTCCAGCCAGAGGACGCCGTGGCAGAACGCATCCACCAGATCCTTGCTGCCCTTGGGGAAGCGGATCGCTTCTTCCACCAGCGGCTGGGCATGGTGGTGGAAGCGAATTTGACCTGCTTCCACCAGCGGAGCGACGGCATGGGCGCGGGTTTCCTTGCCGCCGCGGGCGGTGATCGGCAGCATCCCGGGCACCCGCCGCCGGAGGGTCTGCAGCACCGCCGGGCCGTTGGCGGAGTCTTCCACCAGAACGGCATTGGGCCTGAGGCCCTGCTGCTCCAGCGCCTCCAGGCAACCCAGCAGGAAGCGGATCACCTCCGGCAGGCCAAAGCGGTGCCGGGCGGCCCAGAGCACCTCGATCTCCAGGGCGGCTGTCGGCGCCGGGCCGTCAGGTTCACCCGATCGGGGGATGGCAGTCCGGGCTGGTGGTGCCAGTAGACCGGCCAGGCAGAAGCCGCAGTAGTCGCTCTCCGCCTCCCCCTTGAAGGACAGGTCGCACGAGAGGGCCAGCAGGACGTATTGGCGCTGGCTGCCCTGCTCGCGGGGGAAGGGCGGACGGATCCACTGCCGCAGAAAGATCGAGCCCGACGCTGGGCTGGGCCGCTGCTGGTACAGCGCTGCCCACCAGTAGGCACCGAGGCGGGCGCGAATTTTCAGCAGTTCCGGCAGCGGGAAGCGCTCCGGGCAGAGGGCTTCGCCCGGTTGGCGCCAGTCGGGGATCAGGGTGCAGGTGGGCGGCAGCTTGGGGCGCTCGCTGGGGTCCTCGGCGATGGCCGGCAGATCCAGCACGGTCCAGTGCTGGGGGGCCTCCCCCAGCTCCTGCTCGTACAGCCAGCCGATCACGTCCTGGTGGTCCCAGCGGGTGAGCACCACCACCTGGGCCGAGAGGTTCGGTTGCTCTTTGCCATCAGGGTCCAGCACCGAGGCCGGTTCAGCGCGGGTGAGCCAGACTGAGCGCAGCCAGTCGATCAGCTTCTGGCGCAGGGCAGGGGATGCGGCATCACCGGGCCCCTTGTAGGGGTCGTCGATGATCCCCAGGCTGTAGCCCTTGCCCGTGAAAGGACCATCCACACCGGCAGCGATGCAGCCGCCGCGCTGGCGGGTCAGCCAGTTGCCGACAGCAGCTGAATCACGGGCCAGCAGATGGCCGGTCACCCGGTAGAAGTGCCGCGCCTCGCGGGAGTGGGCATAGGCCAGCTCCGCCGAATAGGAGGCGATCGCCGCAAACAGGTGCGGGTAGCGCTGCAGGAAGTAAGCCGGGAACAGCTTGGAAACCAGCAGGCTCTTCCCAAGGCGCGGCGGACAGGTGACGATCAGCCGGCTCAGCTGGCCATCGGCCACGGCCTGCAGCAGCTCGATCAGCACCTCGGCCCAACGGTGGAATCCATAGCGGGGATAGGCCTCAGCGATGAAGCTGCGCAGGCTCTGGGGCTCTGCTGGTTCAACTGCTGTGGCCGTGGGCAGGTGCAGCAGGCCGCCGTCACCCCAGGGGTCGAGCTCCGGCAGCAACAGGCCGCCTTCTGCAGGGGCCTGGAGCGTGAGCACGGGTGCTGGCATCGCGGTGGCGGTGGTGCTCGCCGTCATGCCCTCGGCTCCGGCGGCTTGATCGGCGCCCGCAGCAGTCCGCCGATCTCGGCGATCACCCGGAAGGCGCCGACGGCCGCCGAAAACTGCTCGGCATCCATCGCCCTGCGGGCGCATTCGTTCAACGCAAAGATCTGCTCCGCCTGGTGGCGGCGCCGGTCGGTGATCAGCTCCTCCACCATCCGCTCACGGGCGAGGTTGAGGTAGCGGTTCACCGTCTGGCTGTTGCGGACCCCCCATTTCTCACCAGCATTTTCGAGGATCTGCACCAGCGGCAGGCGCTGGGCGATCCACAGCTGGGCCTCGGCGATGCGGCGCTCGATCTCCAGCCGGCTTGGCCGAGGAGGCGAAATAGCCCGGCGCTTTTGCCGTGGTGGATTGCCGCGGCCCACCGGGCGGCTGGGGTCCACACCCAGCGATTCACCCAGGGGCCGGCCGTCAGCGTCCTCCGTCGGGGCAGCACTGCGCAGGGCCTCGATGGGATCCAGCTGGGCTGCTTGCGGCAGCGCCTGTGCGCCGTGATCAGCAGTGGGGGAGCAGCCGGCAGCCACGCGTCAGCAACACCTGCAGAGAAAGAAGAAGCACCACCGCGAACCAGAAGCAGTGTGTTCGTGTTCCCGAAAGCATAAGCACTGCGGCAAGCGTTGCTTGGCTTCGGCTGGGGGTGCCGTTGGCGTTGCTGAGCGCTCTGACCGTTCTGACCACTCCAGGGCTGCTGGCATTCCTGGTGGCCTGCCCAAGACCGTCTAACGGCCTGAGCCGGTTCTAAGGAGACTCTGGAAAACCCAGCCCGTCTGCGCGAAAATAAGCCTGTAATTGCAGGCCAGGACTGGGTTGATGGGCGGCAAGCAGCTCGGCTTCTCGGATTACGAGCTCACCACTGCCAAGAAGC
>JBILNZ010000006.1:0-103182 GCA_044374745.1 Prochlorococcaceae cyanobacterium
GTGGCTCTGACCGCCCCCGCCATTGGCTGAGGCCAACAACCTCTGCTGAGGCCAACCAGCCAGGCTGATGCTTGGTTGATCAACGGAATCCCAAAGCCCTCGCCTCACGGCGGGGGCTTTTTGTTGTGGCCAGGCGGAAATGCGAGCCTGGGACAATCCCCAAAATCGACGGCCAGGAGTGGAAGGATCGTTGTCCTACGTGCTTGGTTCAGACGCAGACGAACGCCAACGGCTGGAACTCCAGCATCAGCTCTGGCAACCTCAGGCGTGGGCCGGCTGGCGACGGGCTGGCCTTGAACCCGGGATGGCGGTCCTCGATCTAGGCAGTGGGCCAGGCTGGGCCGCTCGCGAGCTGGCAGAGATGGTCGGGCCCGGCGGGCGGGTGTTGGGCCTGGAGAGGGACCGCACCTATCTGGCCGCGGCAGAGGCCCTGAATGGGGACAACCAACTGCCGCAACTGAGCTTTCAACAACACGATCTGAGCCATCCGCCCCTGGCACTGCCTCAGGCCTTCGATCTGAGCTGGTGCCGATGGGTGGCGATGTTTCTGGGCGATCTCAATCCCCTGATCAGTCAGCTGGAACTGGCGCTGCGGCCGGGAGGAGCGGCCCTTTTCCATGAATACATCCACTGGTCCAGCTTCGGGCTGTACCCCCATGGGGCAGCCCTGAAACGCTTCGCGACAGCCGTGCTGAACAGCTTTGAGGCCAGCGGCGGGGATGCCAACGTGGGCCGGCGGTTGCCCTCGCTGCTCGCTGCCCGGGGATTCCTGATCGAGGAGGTGCGACCTCTGGCCAGCGCAGGAGGGCCTGGCAGCTGGGTGGCCCAATGGCTGGAGCCATTTGTGCACGTGTATGGGCGGCGCCTGCAAGAGCTCGGCCTCTGGAGCGCCACCGATGCCCGGGAAGCCGAAGCTGCCATGGCCGACGCCCGCCGGGACACCGGCAGCCTCTGGGTGGGACCAACAGTGCTGGAACTGGTGGCACGCCGCCCAGGGACCCCTACGTAGGCTCGCTCAATCAGCACAGTCCCATGGGCAGCAGCTTCGGCCAGCTTTTTCGAATCAGTACCTTCGGGGAGTCCCATGGTGGGGGCGTGGGGGTGATCGTGGATGGCTGTCCGCCGCGGCTGGAGCTCGACCTGGAGGCGATTCAGGCTGAACTCGACCGCCGCAAGCCCGGCCAGAGCAAGATCACCACCCCCCGCAAGGAAGACGACCGGGTGGAGATCCTCAGCGGCCTGCTCGATGGGGTGACCCTGGGCACGCCGATCGCCATGGTGGTGCGCAACAAGGACCAGCGCCCCCAGGACTACAAGGAGATGGAGGTGGCCTTCCGCCCCTCCCACGCCGACGCCACCTACCAGGCCAAGTACGGCATCCAGGCCCGCAGCGGTGGCGGCCGCGCTTCCGCCCGCGAAACGATCGGCCGGGTGGCCGCCGGCGCCATCGCCAAGCAGCTGCTGGCCAAGGTGCACGGCACCGAGGTGCTGGCGTGGGTGCAGCGCATCCACACCATCGAAGCCGCGATCGATCCGGCCGCCGTGACGCTGGAAGCGATCGAGGGCAACATCGTGCGCTGCCCGGATCCGCTGAGTGCCGAGCGGATGATCGAGCGGATCGAGGCCATCGGCCGCGAGGGCGACTCCTGCGGCGGCCTGATCACCTGTGTGGTGCGCAAGCCGCCGGTGGGACTGGGCATGCCCGTGTTCGACAAGCTCGAAGCCGACTTGGCCAAGGCGGTGATGTCGCTGCCAGCCACCAAGGGCTTCGAGATCGGCTCTGGCTTTGCAGGCACCCTGCTCAAGGGCAGTGAGCACAACGACGCCTTCCTGCCCACCAGCGACGGCTCCCTGCACACCGCCACCAACAACTCCGGCGGCATCCAGGGGGGCATCAGCAACGGCGAAGAGATCGTGATTCGGGTGGCCTTCAAGCCCACCGCCACGATCCGCAAGGAACAGCAAACGATCAACGCAGCCGGCGCGGCCACCACCCTGGCGGCTAAGGGCCGCCATGACCCCTGTGTGCTGCCACGGGCGGTGCCGATGGTGGAGGCGATGGTGGCCCTGGTTCTGGCTGACCATCTGCTGCGCCAGCAGGGCCAGTGCAGCGTCTGGTGATGGCTGCCAGCAGGGCACGAAGCCTTTCCCCATCCACCAATGGATCCAGTCCGCCGCCCAGGGCGACGGCATCCACGCCTGCCTGCAGCCAGGGTTGGACATCGGCCAGCCCCAACCCACCGGCGGCAATGCAGGCTGGCAGGCCCCCCATGGGCTCACGCAGGCGCCGCCAGTAGTCGGGGCCAAGGTTTGCGGCCGGAAACAGTTTCACCAGAGAACAGCCGAGCACACGGGCCCGATGCACCTCCGAGGGCGACATCACACCCGGCACCAGGGCCAGGCCCTGCTCCTGGGCTCGGCGGAGCAAGGCGGCATCGAGTATGGGCGACACCACGTAGCTGAGGCCTGCATTGGCGGCGGCGTCCACCCCCACCAGAGTGCAGACCGAAGCCGCACCCAGGCAGAGGCTGGGGAACTGGCGGGCCAGCTGGCCGACCTGGGCGATCCAGTCGGGATGGGGACTCCAGGCAAGTTCCACATGGCGGAGACCGCAGCGCTCCAGGCGCTCCAGGATGGCTGCGAGCTCCACGGGCTGGTCAGCACGAAGCACCACCAGCAGGGGTTGGCGGCGCAGGGCCTCGCGCAGCTTCAGTGCAGGATCAGACGTATTCGGCGACACGCACGTCGCTGCGAACCAGCAACTCCTGCAGCTCCTCGGCATCCACGGTTTCCCGTTCCACCAGCATTTCGGCCAGCTCGTCCAACACACTGCGGTTGTCGGTGAGCACGGCCGTGGCGCGGCGGTAAGCCTCTTCAACCAGTTGGCTCACTTCCTCATCGATCGTGGCGGCGGTCTCCTCGGAGAAATCGCGCTCGGCGGCGATGTCGCGGCCCAGGAACATGCCGCCCTGGCTGCGGCCCAAGGCCACAGGACCGAGCTTCTCACTCATGCCGAAGCGGGTGACCATCTGGCGAGCGACGCGAGCCACCTGCTGCAGGTCGTTGGAGGCACCGGTGGTGACTTCGTCCTCGCCGTAGACGATCTCCTCGGCCACGCGGCCTCCGAGGGCAACGGCCATCTGGTTCTGGAGGTAAGCGCGGGAGTAAAGGCCCGACTCCATCCGCTCCTCGGAGGGCGTGAAGAAGGTGAGGCCCCCGGCGTTGCCGCGGGGAATGATTGAAATCTTCTGCACTGGGTCGTAGTCGGGCATCAGGGCGCCCACCAACGCGTGACCAGCCTCGTGGTAGGCCACCAGCCGCTTGCGCTTCTCGCTCATCACCCGGTCCTTTTTCTCCGGACCGGCCATCACCCGCTCGATGGCGTCGTTCACCTCGTCCATGGAGATTTCGGTGAGCTGGCGACGGGCGGCCAGGATGGCGGCCTCATTGAGCAGGTTGGAGAGGTCGGCGCCGGTAAAGCCGGGGGTGCGACGGGCCACCTTGTCGAGGTCCACGTCCTTGGCCAGGGTCTTGCCGCGGGCGTGTACCTCGAGGATCTGCAGGCGGCCGCTGTAATCGGGCCGATCCACCACCACCTGGCGGTCGAACCGGCCCGGCCGCATCAGGGCTGCGTCGAGCACATCCGGACGGTTGGTGGCCGCCACAATGATGATGCCGGTGTTGCCCTCGAAGCCATCCATCTCGGTGAGCAGCTGGTTGAGGGTCTGCTCACGCTCGTCATTGCCGCCGCCCAGGCCCGCACCCCGCTGGCGACCAACGGCATCGATCTCATCGATGAACACGATGCAGGGAGCGTTCTTCTTGGCGTTCTCGAACAGATCGCGAACCCGGCTGGCGCCGACGCCCACGAACATCTCCACGAATTCAGAACCGGAGATCGAGAAGAAGGGAACGCCCGCCTCACCGGCCACGGCCTTGGCCAGGAGAGTCTTGCCGGTGCCAGGGGGGCCGACCAGCAGCACACCCTTCGGGATCTTGGCGCCCACGGCAGTGAAGCGATCAGGATTTTTTAGGAAATCCACCACCTCAGTGAGCTCCAGCTTGGCTCCCTCAATGCCGGCCACATCGCCGAAGGTGACCTGGGTCTGGGGCTCCATCTGCACGCGAGCCTTGCTCTTCCCAAAGCTCATGGCCGGGTTGCCGCCGCCGCCCTGGGCGCGGCGCAGCAGGAAGAACAGACCACCCAGCAACAGCAGCGGGAAGAACAGGCTGCCCACCGCCTGCTGCCAGGCCGCCGGTTCGCGGCTGGGCTGCACGGCGATGTCGACGTTGTGCTCGGTGAGGATCTTGAGCAGGTCCTTGTCCGGAGCAAGGTTCACAACCGCGCGCTGGCCGCTGTTCTCAACCACCTGGGCGGTGCCTCGATCGGGAGAGATCAGCACACGGCTCACCTCGTTGGCCTGCACCGCCTCAACGAAATCGCTGTAGCGCAGGGTGCGGGGGGCGTTGGCGGGATCCGGACGATCCAGGAAGGCCGTGCCCACGGCGATCATCACGATCACCAGGAGCACGTAAAGGCCCGCATTGCGCCAGCGCTTGTTCACAACCCTCGCCTCAGCTGAGTAAGAAGTAACAGAATGTTAACTGTCGTCCGCCGATGGCGGGATGGTTCGCCGGGCTTCAGGCGGCTGCCCGAAGCACCTCCACCACACTACGGAAGGCGAACCACTCGGGGATCTCCTCGCCGCCGCGCAGCATCTGGCGGAACTGGGTACCGCTGAGCTTCTTCACATGCAGGCCGCGGGCCTGGGCATGCTCGGCGGTGACGTAGCCCTCCTCCTCCGTGTAGACCAGATTGAGGGATGGCACGGTTTCCATGCCCAGTTCGCTGGCGTTGTCGCGGGCGAAATCCTGGGCCTGGTAGGGGCCGTAGAAGTCATCGCCTCTGAGGGAACTCTTGCAGCCGGCCATGTCGCGGCCAATGATGAAGTGGGTGCAGCCGTAGTTCTTGCGGATGATCATGTGCTGCAGCGCCTCCCGCGGGCCAGCCATGTGCATCGAGTAAGGCAGGTAGGCCCAACGGATGCGCGGATTGGCCACTTCGTCGGCGAGCCGCTCGTAGGTCTGGAAGCGCACCTCACCGGCGATGTCGTCCTCCTGGGTGGGGCCGCAGGTGGGATGCACCAGCACAACGCCGCTCTCGCTCACGTTGTCGGCGTGCAGGGCGCGGGTGAACAGCTCGTAGTGGGCCCGGTGGATGGGGTTGCGACACTGGAATGCCACCACACTCTCGCCGGCGGGCAGGGTGGAGCGCACCTCAGCCGGGGTCTTGCAGGGGAACACCCGCCGGGGCAGTTCCAGACCCTGCACGCTGCCGCCCAGGTAATAGCGCCCCCGCTCGCCAGTAATCATGCGCACCGCGGGATGCTCGATCGAGGTGGTGCCGTAACAGCCCTGGGCCTCGCGGGCCTTGTCCGGCTCCCACTTGCTCTCCACCGTGAGTACGGCCAGCTCCTGGCCGCGGTAGGTGAGCAGCAGCCGGTCACCGATGGCGATCGCCTCGTCGTCGCTGTCAAACACGATCGGCAGGCCGAACAGCAGGCCACTACTGGTGCGATGGCCCGCCACCACGGCGTCGTAGTCCTCCTGGTGCATGAAGCCGCGCAGGGGCGAGAAGCCACCCACCACCAGCAGCTCCACGTCACAGGCATTGCGGTCGCTGCACTCCACCCGGCGGTCGGCGCCGGCCCGCACCGCCTCCCGATCGGACTCGGGCACCATGAGGTCCACCAGGGCACCGCCATGGGGGGCAATCAGCCCGGCTTGGGTGGTCTCGAAGGTGGTGTCCACAGCGGCCATCGGGAATTCGGTCGGCAATGGCCAGGATTCTCCCAGACCAGGCAGCGTGTCCCCACAGACTGCCGCCAACAAGCCGCCAACAAAAAGGGCCCCCAAGGGCCCCGAAGCAAGCGAATGGTGGCAGGCAGCAGCTGGACCCTGGGGTCAGACTTGCTCGAGTCGGCCGTAGATCTCGCCGGTGATCTTCACGTCCAGGGGGTCCTTGGAGCCCATGTCGGTGTCCGATGGCTGGATGGCGGTGAACACACCAGCAAACTCACCGCTGTTGCCATCGACCTTGGTGATCGAAATCTCCATCTGGCCGGTGCCATCGACGTAGCGCTTGATGTTTTCGCGAGCAATCTCCTCATTGCCACTGCCGAGACCCACCAGCCCCTGGGCGTATTCCACACCTGTGGTGAGGCCGCGCGCCTTGGGATCCAGGAAGTTGGAGGTGCGGTAGCTGGGCACGCGATAGCTGCCGTTGAAATCGGTGCTGGTGCTGATGGAGGCACCATCGGCGCTGGCGTCGAGCTGCTTGCTGGAGAACACGAACGGCACTTCCTCACCACCGGGCAGCAGCACGGTGACCAGCTGGAAGTCGATGCCACCCTCCTCCTGGAACTTGAGGCCGTCCGGAGTGACGGTGAGATCTCCGTAGACCTGATCGAGGCTGGTGGTGAAGCGGGTCAGGATCTTGCCGGGCACGAACTGGGCTTCCTGGCGCTTGTTGGCTGGCTCACCCTTGACATACACCTCGGAGGGGTGCATGCAGATCTCCCGGAGTTGGTATTGGCCGCCAGGGGAGAGGGCGATCGCACCGCGCGCGGAATCCGGCAGCGTGGGGCAGTCGTTGGCCAGGCCGGTGTTGTGGATCTCGTCGTAGGTGAGCTGGGAGCGATCCACGGCCTTGGCCCCACCGCTGCAGGCGGTCACCAGGGTCAGACACAGCGCCAGCACAAGGGCCAGCAGAGGACGAAAACGCATGGAAGAACGCCGCAGAGGAGGGAGCGGGGACTGGGCTGCAGCGGATCTTACCGGTGCCAAACCCCGATTCCCCGTACCATGGCGCGGCTCTCAACAACCTGTATGCGAGAGCCCCAATCCCAACAGGAGCACACCGCACGATGGGCCTGAACGAGGGTCAGCAGCACCAACTCACCAGCATGCTCGACCAGCTCAACCACCTGGCCTCAGAACTGGACGGCGACCCTGAAGCCCTGTTGGAACTGCTCCGCCAGCTTGAGCACCTGCATCGCCGCATCCAGGACGGGCCCTTCCGGAGCAGCCTGCCGGCTGACCGCAACCACCTGTTCAACCTGCTGCAGGGGATGGAGAGGAGCGGCGGCTGGCCCTACATCCCCAGGCTCCAACTGCGCACCTTCATGGATCTGCTCCAGGGGGAAGATCGGGCCGAAGATCACCCTCTGGCGGCCTGAGCAGCCCACCGAGAGCCGTGAGCAAGCGATGGGCCAGGGCCAGCTTGCCGGCATGCTCGAGTCGCTCCACCTGCTGGCCGGGGCCGAGCAACCAGCCCTGGTTGCCGGTCGAGGCAAAGCCAGAGCAAGGCTGATCAATTGGATTGGCGAACAGCAGATCGCAGCCCTTGCGCTGCCACTTGGCACGGGCCTGGGCGAGCACGTCGCCCGACTGGGCGGCAAATCCAAGAATCACCTGCCCCTGGGGACGCCCTGCCACCAGAGCCGCCAGTAGATCCGGCACCGGCTCCCAGCCCTGGGTGAGCTTGCGTTCGAGCTCGGTCTTGGCCAGCTTCTCAGCAAGGGGACGGGCACGCCGATGGTCGGCGACGGCCGCGGCCATCGCAATCGCATCGGCTCCGGGCTGGACATCTCGAAGAGCCGCTTCCATCTCGGCGGCGGTGGTGACCGGGCGGCAGACGAGCCCCTCCAGCCAGGCGGAAGGAACGGCGAGCGGACCGTGCACGAGGGTGACCTCGGCACCCCGCAGACGGGCGGCCTGGGCCAGCAGCACCCCCATCCGCCCGGTGCTGGGGTTGGTGAGACAGCGGGCAGGGTCGAGGAATTCGCGGGTGGGGCCGGCGCTCACCAGCAGGCGCCTGCCCTGCCAGTCGCGCCGCCATCCCCACAGGGCAAGGCTCTCCACTGCCAACAGCAGCAGATCGGACTCGGCCATACGGCCCTCGCCCTGGCGATCGCAGGCCAGCACTCCGGCCGCCGGTCCCAGGGGCAGCACCCCCGGCCAGCCCTGCAGCTGCCCCCAGTTCGCCCGCACCGCTGGCGCCGTCCACATGCTGGTGTTCATGGCCGCTGCGGCCAGCACCGGGGCTTCGCAGGCCATCAGGGTGCTGGCCAGCAGGCTGTCCCCCAGACCATGCACCCAGCGCGCCAGGGTGGTGGCACTGAGGGGCGCCATCAGCACCAGCTCCGCCCACTCGGCCAGCTCCACATGCAGAGGCCGGGGGGCCTGGTGACTCCACTGATCAGCATCCAGATGGCAGGGGTTGCGGCTGAGGCAGGCCAGGGCCTCCGCACTCACCAACCGTGCCGCGCTGGGGGTGAGCACACAGCGAACCTCCGCCCCTCGCTGGGCCAGGGCACTCACCACCAGCGGCAGTTTCACCGCAGCGATGCTGCCACTGATGCCCACCAGGATTCGCCGACCAGCCAGGGGATCGGGTGGCTGATCAGGTCGTGGGTTAGGGCTGACCAAGCTGTTGCCCTCCCGTCCGTTCAGTCCTCATCAAAGGGTTCCTGGTCAACCAGGTGCAGGTAAGGACGGGCCAGTTCCGGTCGGTGAATCGCCAAGGCGCGCATCAGATGCCAGTCGGCCAGGCCATCAAAAGGACTGGGGTAATCGTCCTCATCGAGCCGGCGAGCCAACTCGGCGATGCTGGCCTCCGTGAAAGCGGCGAGCTGCTCAGCGGAGATGGCGGCGGTCATAGCCAGGGGAACAAGGAGGGTAGGTGAGGCGCGGAGGGTACGGGGGATAATGGCGAAGCTGGACCAGGATTCCATCCTGCGTACCGGCCTGGATCAGGGGAATTAGCTCAGCTGGTAGAGCGCTGCGATCGCACCGCAGAGGTCAGGGGTTCGAGTCCCCTATTCTCCATTTTGTTGCAGGAACCCAGGCCAGGGCCTGGCAGGCGATGAACTGGACAGACGCCGCCCAAGCCCGGCTGAAGGAAATTCCTTTTTTTGTGCGCCCAGCTGTCCGCAAGCGCATCGAGAGTTTGGCCCGAGACGCCAACCTCCAGACCATCGATGAGACCTTCTACGAGCAAGCCAAGGCCCAGTTCGGCCAGAGCTAGGCCCTTGATGGGGTAAAAGGGAAGCAACTTTGAACCTCCTTCATGTCGCAGTCGAAACGCGAACAGGTGGTGAGCCACCTCCGTTACATCCGCCAGGAACTCCGTGAAATGCACCAGGGTGTGATGGATGATGGCCTCCTGCCCGAGGCCGGCGAGGTGAGGGGTGTGATGGCCCAGATGGAGGCCCTGCTGGAATTGCTTGAAGGCAAGGCCAGCCGCAAGAAAGACGCTGACGGCTGAGACCATCAGCCGCCGTCGTCAAGGGCCTGCTGGGACGCTCTCCAAAACGGCCCGTCCCCCTTGCCGCAGCGAATACACAGCGCTTTGCTTGCACCGTCCCCATCACCCGGCCCGGGCCTCGAGCCTCGGGCTTTTTTATTGGAATCCCCTATCTGTAGCGGTATTTTGCTGCCGAAACTCCAGAGATGGTGTAGACAGTTAATGGCAGGGCCGGGCCGGTTGATGGGGATCACCTTTTTCCTGACCCTGCCACCTCTTCTTCTGTTCCTGGCACGCCGCTGCGGGTGCCCCAACAGCCTTCCCCGCCGCAGGGGTGAACCGCCAGCTCGATGAGAGTGTCCTCCCGCCTCGAACGGTCGTCCCCGCAGCAGCCTCCGTTCCAACAGACCCGCTTCCAGAGGCAACTGGTTCACGCCGGCGATCAGCTGGTGACCTGGGCGAGAAACCCCTGGCGACGCTGGTCACTGCAACTGATCACCCTGCTCTTGAGCTTTTCCCTGGGGGGGGGGGTGGCCTCGATTGCCGGCCAAATCGGCCAGATCGATCCTGTGGGAGCGCTGCTGTGCGTGCTCACGCTGGAGTGGGCCGTACGGGCCCGGGGGCGCCTGCGCCAGCGGCAGGGCGACCGACTCCCTCTGCAGCTGTTGGACATGGCCCGGGTGGGGCTGCTCTATGGGTTGTTGCTCGACGGCTTCAAGCTGCTGTGAGCCCTCCGGCCAGGAGATAGAGCAGGGCCATCCTCACGGGAATGCCGTTGCGCACCTGTTCCTCCACCAGACTCAGCTGCGGATCCCCAAGCAGGGCACCGGTGAGTTCAACACCCTGGTTCACCGGCCCGGGATGAAGAACCGGCACCGGCCCTCCGCAGAGGGCAAGTCGTTCGTGGCTCAGCCCGAAGAGGGCGTGATAGCTGGCCATGGACGTGAGCAGGTGCTGGTGCATGCGCTCCTTCTGGAGGCGCAGGGTCATCACCGCATCGGCGCCCGGCAAGGCCTCCTCCAGGCTGCGCACCAGCCGCACCGGCCCCCGGCCCGCCACCGGATCCCGAGGCTGACCGGGCGGCGGTGCCGAGACAAAGTGGGCGAAGCAATCCGGTAGCAGGGTGGGCGGACCACACAGCACCACCTCCGCCCCGCAGGCCGTGAGCGCCCAGAGATTGGAGCGGGCCACCCTGGAATGCAACACATCCCCCACGATCACCACCCGCCTGCCGCGCAGGGCCTCGGGGGTGGGGGCTTCAGGATTGAAGTGGCGCGCCAGAGTGAACAGATCCAGCAGCCCCTGGCTCGGGTGGCTGTGGAGCCCATCACCCGCATTGAGCACCGCCACCCGTTCGCCGGCACGGTCCAGCTGCTCCGCCAGGCTCTGGGGCACCCCGGCGCAGCGGTGACGCACCACCAGCAACTCGGCCCCCATCGCCACATAGGTGCGAGCAGTGTCGATCAGGCTCTCGCCCTTGCTGAGCGAGCTCGAGGAGGGCGCGAAGTTCTGCACATCGGCCGAGAGCCGCTTGGCCGCCAGTTCAAAACTGCTCCGGGTGCGGGTGCTGGGTTCAAAAAACAGGCTGGTCATCAGCCGACCCTGCAGGGCCGGTAGCTTGCGGGCCCCGGCGGTGGGCATCACCCGGAAGCGCTGGGCCAGTTCCAGCACGGTGGCGAAATCCGCGAGCGAGAAGGCCGCCAGATCGATCACATGGCGGTGACTCCAGGTGCTCAAGGCCTGCCGATGGCAACAGTCGCAGGCTAGATGGCCGGGCCACGGCGGACACCCTCAGGAACACGGCGAGCCAGCAGGTGGGTCGGCCAGTGGAGGGCCTGCTGCGGCGCTGGCAGTCGGTCGCCCCGGGCTCGTTTGCTCACGCTGCGGCTGGCGCGCAGGTACCAGCGCCAGGGCAGATCCTGGCCCTGACTGATGCCGATGCGGCCCGTCTGGTGGAGATCCTCCGGCCCAAGCCCAGCCAGCCAAGCCGGACGGGGCGCCAGCCAGATCCCCTGGTCGGGGTGGGCAGGGCGCTGATCATCGCTGCGATCGATGCCAAACCGCCGCGCCAGGAGCGCCGGGCCGGCCGCCACCCGCTCCCCCTCTCCTGGCAGGGCCGCAGCGCGCAGCAACACACCATTCGCCCAATCAGCCCTGTAAGTCACCACATTCACGCAGTGGTGAATGCCATAGCTCACATAGACATAGAAGCGGCCTGGCTCCCCAAACAGGGTTTCGTTGCTGGGGCTGCGGCGCCGATGCCCGTGGCAAGCGGGCTCGGATTGGCAATACGCCTCCGTTTCCACAAGCACACCCCAGAGCAACGCACCATCGGCCTGGCGTTTCACCAGAAGGCAGCCGATCAGCTCGGGGGCAACCTGCTCGGCGGGTCGGGCGAAGAAGCCCCTGGGGAGCGCTGGAATGGGGTGGAGCGTGACAGGCCGTGACGGGGGCAAGGACGGGGCCGCTGACAAGACGACCAAAGGCGGCTATCACGATGGCACCCAGCATCCGTTCCATGACTGCCCCCGGCCTGCGAGGCCTCCTGAAAGCGGCCTTTGACGACCCAGACCTGGAAGCCCAACTCAAGGCGCCAGGGGCGGATGTGGTGAGCATTGCCGAAGCCGCCGGATTCACGATCACGGCCGAGGAGTTCAGCCAAGCGCTCCAGGCCTGGGACAATTGGCGGTTGAGCACCATCCACGACGAGGAGGACTGAGAACCATGGAAAGCGGCGGTTTCAACCTGGCCACGGTGCTGGTGTTCGGCAGTGGGCTATTCGTGCTGGCCACCCTGTTCTTCGGGACGAAGGGCGGCTACTACGACACGGACGACTACGACGGCAACGGCACAGCCCACTGAGCGGGCTCAGCCGCTTAGGCGCTCAGCTTCCGGGCAGTCGTCAGCAGTGGGAAGTTCTTCCCCGGGAGCTCGGCACACGTAGGAGAGGCGAGTGCTGACGGCACCGATCGAATCGAGCCGCACGCTCTCCTCCCAGCTATGGCTCTCGTCATCCTCCTCCGCGTCGTAGCGCAGGGTGACCAGATCCCCCTCGATCTCCACCACCAGAGCCTCCTTAATCCAGCGTTGCTGGTCTCGCAAGAACACCCACACGGGGCGGCGCTCGGCACAGAATTGATAGAGCTTGCGGTGCAGCATGGGCGCCACGGGCTCAGCTCGCTGCCCCAACTCTAGGCAGCACCCACCACCTGGATGCTGTTCAGGGTGATCCGTTAGGGCCACCCGAGTCCAGAACACCCGTCCAGAAAACGAGTCCAGCCACCTGATCGAGAGCCCGATGGCCAGCAAAACCGAAGCGATCCGCCTGCAACTGCGCAGCTGGCCCGAGGTGGAGGAGTACCTCAAGCACTGCAAGGGGGTGATCGTTCCCCTGGGGTCCACCGAACAACACGGGCCCACGGGCGCCATCGGCACCGATGCCCTCACCGCCGAAGCGGTGGCCCTCGAAGTGGGCCGCCGCACCGGCGTGCTGGTCACCCCTGCCCAGGCCTTCGGGATGGCGGAGCATCACCTGGGCTTTCCCGGCACGATCAGCCTGCAGCCGGCAACCCTGCTGGCGGTGGTGCACGACCTGGTGCTCTCGCTGGCGGGCCATGGCTTCGAGCGAATCTTCTTCATTAACGGCCACGGCGGCAACATCGCCACGACCAAGGCTGCCTTTGCCCAGGCCTATGCCAGTGCCGCCAGTCGGGGGCTGCCCCAGGCGGGTCGGCTGCGCTGCCGACTGGCCAACTGGTTCATGGCCGGAGCGGCCATGACTTTGGCCCGCGAACTCTACGGAGATCGGGAAGGGCACCACGCGACACCCAGCGAGATCGCCATCACCCTGCACCTGGAACCAACCCTGCTGAGCAAGCAGCGGCCCCTTCCCGAGCCTGCGGCCGCCGGACCGATCCATGGCGCCGCGGACTTCCGCCGCCGCCACCCCGATGGGCGCATGGGCTCGGATCCCTTTCTGGCCCAGCCGGACCATGGCGCCCGCTTCCTGGATGTGGCCGCCACCGCCCTGGCAGACGATCTGCGGCGGTTCCTGGATGAGGACAGCGACCGGCTGGGTTGAAGGGAGCAGGAGGACCAGGCGGTTGGAACGCTAGTTTCGGGCCTGATCCACCGACCCCCCCGAGCGGATGAGCAAGATCAGCGCCGAGGACGTGCGCAAGGTGGCCCAGCTGGCCCGCCTGGAGTTGCCGGAGGAGAAGATCGCCACCTACACCGGCCAGCTGGAGCGAATCCTGGAGTATGTGGCCCACCTCGAGGCGGTGGACACCGAGGGAGTGCCCCCCACCACCCGGGCCGTGGAAGTGGTGAACGCGACGCGGGATGACCAGGTGGAGCCCACCCCTGTGAGGGAACAGCTCCTTGAGCTCGCCCCCCAGCGGGAAGGGGATTTCTTCAGGGTTCCCCGCATCCTTGGCGAGCAGGGCTGAGAGTGAGTCGGGAGCGTGTCCCGAGCGGGCCTCCAGCCCAGCCATCGGAACAGGAAGGTTCTGAAGTCAACGTTGGGGTGAGACGGCCGTGCGGTGCAGCAGGTGCAGCACCCGCCGGCGGGCATGCCGGGAGGGCATCAACGCAGCCAGGGGCCTGAGGCGGCTGCGGCGCTTCTTGTGGCTGCGGACCCCCAGCAGGATGTCGTAGAGAAAGTTCAATCCATCACTGCGGGATTCGAACAATCCCAATCTCTGGGGAGAACCCTTGGCATCGAGGAGTGGCCTGGTGGCGCGATAGGCCGGCTGATACTCAAACCAGGGGATCGAGGGCCATAGATGGTGCACCAGATGATAGTTCTGGCCCATGATCAACCAGTTCATCAAACGCCCTGGATAAACGCGGGCGTTGTGCCAGCGATTGCGCGATTGGAAGGGACGATGGGGCAGATAGTCGAAGAAAAGACCAAGCGTGACTCCCACCATCAGGGCTGGAGCGAACCAGCAGTTGAACACAAAAGGCAGAAACCCATAGTGGGCAGCCGCAACCACGATGGCAATGAACAGGCCTCGAGCCAGGCCCCACTCCAGCAGCTCATAGCGCCGCCAGAGGCGGCGCCGGAAGAAGAAAACCTCGTGATAGAAGAAGCGCGGGGCAATCAGCCACAGGGGCCCGAACGTGCTGACGATGTGGTCGGGGTCGTTCTTGGGATCGTTTACATGGGCGTGGTGCTGTAAGTGCACCCGGGTGAACACAGGGAAGGAGAAACCGAGCAGAATGGCCGCCCCATGGCCCATCACCGCATTCCAGAAGCGGTTGGGATGGGCGGAGTTGTGGCAGGCATCATGAATCACCGTGCCCTCCAAGTGCAGTGCCAGGAAACCGGTAAGCAGCAACACCGGTAAGGGCCACTCGGCCACAAACCATCCATAGATGGTGAGACCGGCCAGTCCGTAGCCAACCAGAAACAGCCCCACCGTGGGGTTCCAAGGCCCAGGCGGGTCGAGGAACTCCCTGGGCACTGAGCGGTAGGGGGCTGCAACCGAAGCCTGAGACATGGAGCCGGTGTACCGCCGAGGCCGAAACGACATGCAACTTAGGCAAGGGTCAGATCCCTGCGGGAGCGGGGCTGGCCCAGTCGATGCCCACCGGGGGACTTGAACCCCCACGACCGAAGCCACTGGTACCTAAAACCAGCGCGTCTACCAATTCCGCCAGGTGGGCAGCAGCTGAACTTTAGGCACCGACCCAGAATGGAGCCGATCCGCTGATGGCCATGCTGGCAACTCTGGGAGGGGCTCTCGCCCTGGTGATCGGCCTGGGGGTGCTGCTGCTGCCCCTGTTGCTACCAGAACTCAGCAGAGCCCGGGATGCGGTGTGGGGCGCCGTGGTGCTGTTGTTGGGGCTGGTGCTGGTGACCAGTGCCGAGCGCTTGCGGGGCGCACCGATGCTGGGGGTGCTGTGCGGCAGCCTGCTGATCGGGCGACTGGGCGTGGAAGTGGCCCAGGGGCGCTGGCGCCAGCTCAGCGAGCAGGAGCAGCAGCGGCTGTGGTCTCCCGAGCGCTGGCAGACCGCGCTCCAGCAATTCGGCGCCACAGCAGCCGGGCTGCCGGCCCTGGTGGTGCAGGCCGGCCAGGGGCTGCAGGAGTGGTTCCAGGAACGGCAGCAGCCCAAAGCCACCGGCAAGCGCTGGATCCGTCCTGAGCCAGAGGCCCCAGCCGTCTCTGCCCATCCCAAGCCAACCGCCGACGGAGCTGAGCCTGGCGAGCCGGTGCAGGGGGACAGGCCGGCCGTCATGCCGGCAGCAGTGGTGACGTCGTTCGATGAGATTGATGCCCTGATCTCCGCCGCCGGTCAGGAGCCTCTAGCCCAGGCCAGCGAAGCGGGATAATCCCCCCTTGCTGCCCCCGGCGCCGTGACCGCCCGCCCCGCGTCCGAGTCGGCGCCTCCCCAAGCGCCAGGTCCGGATTGCGTGTCCTACAAGGACACGCTCAATTTGCTGCAGACCGGGTTTGGCATGCGGGCCAACGCCAAGGTGCGCGAGCCGGAGATCCAGGCGTTCTGGGCCGAGCAGCGGATCTACGAGCGGCTGAGCCAGGGGAACCCCGGCGAGACCTTCACCCTGCACGACGGGCCGCCCTATGCCAACGGGGCCCTGCACGTGGGCCACGCCCTCAACAAGATCCTCAAGGACATCATCAACAAGACGGCCCTGCTGCAGGGCAGAAAGGCGCGCTTCGTGCCGGGCTGGGACTGCCACGGCCTGCCGATCGAGCTGAAGGTGCTGCAGAGCCTCAAGAGCAGCGAGCGCGCCGAGCTCACCCCGCTCAGCCTGCGCCACAAGGCCCATGCCTATGCGCTCGAGCAGGTGGAGGGCCAGAAGCAGGGCTTCCGCCGCTGGGGCATCTGGGCCGACTGGGATCAGCCCTACCTCACCCTGCAGAAGGAGTACGAGGCCGCCCAGATCGGTGTGTTCGGAGCCATGGTGCTGGCCGGCCACATCTACCGGGGCCTCAAGCCGGTGCACTGGAGTCCCAGCTCCCGCACCGCCCTGGCTGAGGCCGAGCTCGAATACCCCGACGGCCACACCTCGCCGAGCGTGTTTGCGGCCTTCCCGGCAGTGGAGCTGCCGGCGGGCCTGGCGGCCAAGCTGGCGGCGGCAGGGCTGAGCCCCGAGGTCGCCACCACCGCGGGCGGCCTGGCGGTGGCGATCTGGACCACCACCCCCTGGACCCTGCCGGCCAACCTGGCGGTGGCGGTGAACGGGCGGCTCGATTACGCCATCTGCGCCGTGGCCCCCCGCGGCGAAACCCCGACGCCGGCCGCCAGCCATCTGGTGGTGGCCGCCGAGCTGCGCGACAGCCTGGAAACCAGCCTCGGGCTCACGCTCACGCCCCTGCTGCAGGTGAAGGGGGCCGAACTGGAAGGGATCGTGTACCGCCATCCGCTGCTGGAGCGCACCAGCCCGGTGGTGATCGGCGGCGACTACATCACCACCGAAGCGGGCACGGGCCTGGTGCACACCGCCCCCGGCCACGGCGTGGACGACTTCAACACCGGCAGGAAAGTCGGCCTGCCCGTGCTCTGCCCGGTGGATGAAGCCGGCAATCTCACCGCCGAGGCGGGGCCGTTTGCCGGCACCAACGTGCTCAAGGACGCCAACCCGACCATCCTCGAAGCCCTGGAGGCCACCGGGCTTCTTCTGAAACAGGAGCCCTACGCGCACCGCTACCCCTACGACTGGCGCACCAAAAAGCCCACGATCTTCCGCGCCACCGAGCAGTGGTTCGCCTCGGTGGAGGGCTTCCGCAGCGCCGCCCTGGAGGCAATCGCGGCGGTGGAGTGGCTGCCGGCCAGCGGCCGCAACCGCATCGAGGCGATGGTGAGCGAGCGGTGCGACTGGTGCATCAGCCGCCAGCGCACCTGGGGTGTGCCGATCCCGGTGTTTTATCACCGCGAAACGGGTGAGGTGCTGCTCAACGAGGCCACCCTCAGCCACATCCAGGCCCTGATCGCCGAGAACGGCGCCGACGTGTGGTGGCAGCGCGACGAGGCCGGCCTGCTGCCCGAGCCCTACGCCGCCGAGGCCAGCCAATGGCGCAAGGGCACCGACACGATGGATGTGTGGTTCGACTCGGGCTCCTCCTGGGCCGGCGTGCTGCAAGAGCGGGGCCTGCAGTACCCCGCTGATCTGTATCTGGAAGGGAGCGACCAGCACCGCGGCTGGTTCCAGAGCAGCCTGCTCACCTCGGTGGCCGTCAACGGTCACGCCCCCTACAGGCGGGTGCTCACCCACGGCTTCACCCTCGATGAGAAGGGCCGCAAGATGAGCAAATCCCTGGGCAACGTGGTGGATCCGGCGGTGCTGGTGGAGGGCGGCAAGAACGAGAAGCAGGAGCCCGCCTACGGCGCCGACGTGCTGCGCCTCTGGGTGAGCTCGGTGGACTACTCCGCCGATGTGCCCCTGGGTCCGGGGATCGTGAAGCAACTGGCCGACGTGTACCGCAAGGTGCGCAACACGGCCCGCTACCTGCTGGGCAACCTGCACGACTTCGATCCGCGGCCCCGGAGCGAGGGCGGCGACGCCGTGGCCTATGCCGACCTGCCGCTGCTGGATCAGTGGATGCTGCAGCGCACCGCCGCCCTGATCGATGCCGTGACGGGCGACTTCGAGCGCTTCGAGTTCTACCGCTTCTTCCAGGCCCTGCAGAACTTCTGCGTGGTGGATCTCTCCAACGTGTACCTGGACATCGCCAAGGACCGCCTCTACGTGAGCGGCGCGGCCGACTTCCGCCGCCGCAGCTGTCAGACCGTGCTGAGCCTGGTGGTGGAGCGACTGGCCGGTCTGATCGCGCCGGTGCTCTGCCACATGGCCGAGGACATCTGGCAGAACCTGCCCTACCCCGTGGCGGAGGCCTCGGTGTTCGAGCGGGGCTGGCCCACCGCGCCGGCCGAATGGCGCCGGCCTGAGCTGGAGACGCCGATGGTGCAGATCCTGGAGCTGCGCTCCCTGGTGAACCGTCAGCTGGAGAGCTGCCGCAAGCAAGGCGGCAAAGGCAGCAGCGAGGGCGCCGAACAGGGCATCGGCGCCTCCCTGGAGGCCCAGGTGCAGATCGTGCTGGGGGCAGACACCAGCAGCGCCGCCCTGGCAGAGGCCCTGGCCTGGCTGGGTAGCTCACCCCACGCCAGCGTGGACAACCTCACCGACTGGCTGCTGGTGTCGGCGCTGCACATCGGCGGGGAGGCCCCGGACGCCGTGCTGGCCGAGGCCAGCAGCGACGGCGTGACGGTGCGGGTGGCCCGGGCCGCCGGCCTGAAGTGCGAGCGCTGCTGGCACTACGAGACCGACATCGGCCAGCACAGCAGCCACCCCACGCTCTGCGGCCGCTGCGTGGCCGTACTGGAGGCCTGATCAGCCACCATGGCCCACCCTGTCAGCGCCACCGAGCTGATCGAGCACCTTCGGCTGGAACCCCATCCGGAGGGAGGCCATTTCCGCGAGACCTACCGGGCCAGCCTCACCGTGCCCACCCCCTGGGGGGAGCGGGCGGCCAGCACCGCCATCCACTACCTCCTGCAAGCCGATGAATGGTCGTGCTGGCACCGGATCCGCTCCGACGAGGCCTGGCATCACCACGGCGGCGGCAGTTTGCTGCTTTACGAGATCAGCCCCACCGGCAGGGCAGGGCTCACCCGGCTGGGCCTGGATCTGGCGGCCGGGGAGCGGCCCCAGCACGTGGTGCCAGCCGGCAGCTGGTTCGCCGCCACCCCAGCCCCCGGCAGCCCCTGGAGCCTGCTGAGCTGCACGGTGGCACCGGGCTTCGACTTCGCCGATTTCGAACTGGCCCGCGCCAGCCAGCTGACTGGGGAGCGACAGGCGCTCGAACTGATCTGCCCGCACTGGCGTCGCTTTCTGGCTGGATCCCCGGAGCTGTCAGAGCCAGGCTGAGGGCTGCAGATAGGTCTGCGGGTCGCTGGCGGCGACCAGCACCTGCTCGGCCGCAGGGTTGAGCGGCCCTGCCAACAGCTCAGCGGTATGCAGCTCAACCCCCTCCGGCAACAGCGGCTGATCGGGATCAAAGCCAGTGGGATGGGTGGTACTGCTGGAGAACCCCCGAAAGATCAGCAGCTCATAGGGCTCTTCAGCGAAGTCCGCTGAGAACACCTCACCACGCAGGCGCAGCACCCGATCGGGACGGCCGCGACTGATGATCTCCAACTGGGCAAGCAGATCATGGGCAGGCTGGGCCATCACAGTTGTTGAGCAGGCTGGTTCGTCAGAAATCACCGGCCACCCGGCCGAGCTTGGGCAGGCGCACCAGCAGCCACTGCAGCAGTCCCACCCCATAAGCCAGCAGCCCCACGTAGCCAATGAAGGCGGCCACAGCTGGCGTCCACGCACCCCCGAACACGAAACCGAAGCCCGTTTCCAGGTGCTGGTGCAGCTCGTAGGGAGGCCGCAACCAAAGGGCGCAGCGGGGCGTGTCCATGCGGGCCCCATCCATGCAAGCCAGAGCGGTGACGCTCAGAGCGGCGGCGATCACTGCCCAGAAACTCGTGCCCCAGCGCCAGATACGCAGCGTGAGGGGCAGGGGGCGCCAGGGCGGCAGGTCGGCAATTTCCTCATTGAGATCCACCCAGAACCACAGACTCACCAACACCAGCAGAGGCGCCAGCACCAACAGCACAAAACCGATCGGCCGCCTGTCGGTGAGCAGCAGATCGGCGATCAGCAACAGGCTGGCCACTTTCCAGTAGATGGAGAGCAGGCGCACCAGGGCCCCCTCCCGTTTCACTGCCGCCCACACCAGCAGCACCAGGGGGACACCCACGGTGAACAGCACCGCAACGTGCAGGGCGATCCACACCAGGGATCGATAGAAGGTGTCCGGCACTGCTGGGTGTACGGGAAGTCGCCATTATCCGCACGCCACCGCAGGCGATAGGGTCCAAGCCATGGCTGCATTTCCCCTGCCCGACTGGCTCAAGCGTCGACCCGCCGCTCCCCAGGCCTGGTGCCGCACGGCCCTGGCCAGTGAGCCCTCGCTGGAAGCCTGCGTGGATGCCGTCCAGGACCAGATCGGCGGCGGCGGCGAACCGGCCGACCTGGCCCTGGTCTTCGTGTCGGCCAGCTTTGCCAGCGACCTACCCCGCCTGTTGCCCCTGTTGCGCCAGCGGCTGCAGGCCAGCCACTGGCTGGGCTGCGTGGCCGGCGGCGTGATCGGCACCGCGCCCCAGCAGCAGGCCCGCGAACTGGAGCAACAACCGGCCTTGAGTGTGGCGCTGCTGCGCCTGCCCGGCGCCCGGATCCAGCCCTTCGCCATCACACCCGCCGCCTGGCCAGATCTCGATGGGCCAGCCGATCCCTGGCGGGAACTGGTGGGAGCCAACGCCGAGAGCAACGATCACTCGATGCTGCTGCTGATCGACCCAGGCTGTGATGGCATCAACGACCTGATCTCAGGGCTGGATTACGCCTGTCCGGCAGCGGTGAAGCTGGGGGGAATCGCCTGTCCCCACAGCGCCCCCCACCACTCCCTGCTGTTCGACCAGGGGGTGTGCGGGGGCGCCGTGGGCTGCCTGATCGATGGGGCCTGGGGCCTCGATCCAGTGGTGGCGCAGGGTTGCCGCCCGATCGGTCCGGTGTTCGAGGTGGAACAGGCCCAGCGCAACGTGGTGCTGGAAGTGAGCGTGGGGAACGAGCGCAAGTCCCCCGTGGCGGCCCTGCAGGCGATCCTCAGCGATCTCACACCCCAGGAACGGGAGCTGGTGAAACATTCGCTGTTTCTGGGCGTAGGCCGCAACAGCTTCAGCCTCGACCCCAGTCAGGAGGAGCAGGCATCGGCTTTTCTGGTGCGCAACCTGGTGGGGGTCGATCCTCGCAACGGGGCCGTGGCCGTGGCCGAACGCATGCGGGTGGGCCAACAGGTGCAATTCCAGCTGCGGGATGGCGACACCTCCAGCCAGGAGCTGCGCCAGTTGCTGCGCCGCCAGCACCAGGAGAGACCAACCCCCCTGGTGGGCCTGCTGTTTGCCTGCCTGGGCCGCGGCAGCGGCCTCTACGGCCACGCTGACGGGGATGTGGGGGTGTGTCGGGACCTGTTCGGTGATCTGCCGGTGGCCGGGGCCTTCTGCAATGGCGAGGTGGGGCCGGTGGCTGGCACCACCCACCTGCACGGCTACACCGCCAGCTGGGCGTTTGTGGTCCCCCGCGAGCAGCCCGTGCCCTCCGGCAGCGCACCGGCCTGATGGTCCGCCAGCACGTCAATCCCCTCAGCCGCTTCTTCCAGCAGCCCCTGCAACTGCCCCCTGCCGGGCAGCTGTTCGCCCAGCCGGAGCGGCCGATTCACCTGGACATCGGCTGTGCCCGCGGCCGTTTCCTGCTGGCCCTGGCCCAGGCGGAACCCCAGCGCAATTACCTGGGGGTGGAGATCCGCAGGGCGCTGGTGGAGGCCGCCGAAGCCGATCGCCGGGCCCTTGAGCTCGACCATCTCCGCTACCTGTTCTGCAACGCCAACGTGAGCATGGAGCAGTGGCTCGGCCAGCTTCCCTGCGGCCAGCTCGAGCGGGTCACGATCCAGTTCCCCGATCCCTGGTTCAAGAAGAAGCACCACAAGCGCCGGGTGCTGCAACCGCAGCTGCTGTTGGCCCTGGCCACGGCCCTGGCTCCCGGGCGGGAGCTGTTCCTGCAGAGCGACGTGCCGGCCGTGATCGAGCCGATGGTGGCGCTGGTGGAGGCCAGCGGCTGCTTTGAGCGGCCTGCGCAGGACAACCGCCCCTGGCGCTCAACCAACCCCCTGCCCGTGCCCACCGAACGGGAAACCTACGTGCTTGCCAGGGGTTTGCCGGTGTTCCGGGTGCTCTACCGGCGCAATGTCCTGCCGCCGCCGCCCCTGGCGGAACTCGAAGAACGGTCCGGGGCCACCGATAATCCCGGCTGAAGCCAGCCAGGCCATCCGTGGGCGATTCCGCCGTGTCCTCCTCTCCACCCCTGTTGCTCCGCTGGCAGGGGCTGTTGGCTGCAGCGCCTGCAGGCCCCCTCAGCGGCCATCTGCTCACCATCAGCGGCGTGGTGCTCTGCGCCCTGATGGCCGGCCTGGCGGTGGTGACCCGCTCGGGTCTGAGCCTGCTGATCCTGGCCTGCGGTGTGCTCTGGTTGCTGCTCGCCCTGCGCCGACCGGCCGGGGCGATCACCGGTATCAACGGCTGGATCCTGGCCATCCTGGCGATCTCGCTCCTGGCAACCGGCTTTTCTCCCGTGCCCAGCGCCGCCCTGAAGGGCTTGCTGAAGCTGGCCAGCTATCTCTCGGTGTATGCCCTGATGCACGAGCTGCTGCGCGCTGCTCCCCGCTGGTGGGACCGGATCGTGGCGGCGCTGCTCACCGGCTCCCTGCTCACCTCGGTGATCGGCCTGCGGCAGCTGTATCAGGACACGGATGCGCTGGCCCGTTGGGTGGACCCCAATTCTGTGGCCAAGGGCACGGTGCGCATCTACAGCACCCTCGAGAACCCCAACCTGCTGGCGGGCTACCTGCTGCCGATGCTCCCCCTGGCCGTGGTGGTGCTGCTGCGTTGGCGGCGCCCCCTGCCCCGGCTGTTCGCGGCCACCACCCTGGTGCTGGGGGCAGCGGCCCTGGTGCTCACCTATAGCCGTGGCGCCTGGATGGGGATGGTGGCGGCGGCCGCCGTGCTTGCCGTGCTGCTGGTCCTCCGCCACACCCGCCGTTGGCCACCCCTCTGGCGCAAGGTGGTCCCCCTGGCTGTGCTCCTGGGCGGCGCTGCGCTGCTGGCCGTGCTGGTGTGGCAGGTGGAGCCCCTGCGGGTACGGGTGCTGAGCCTGGTGGCTGGTCGGGAGGACAGCTCCAACAACTTCCGGATCAACGTGTGGCTGGCGGTGCTGGACATGATCCAGGCCCGCCCCTGGCTGGGCATTGGCCCGGGCAACGATGCCTTCAACCTGATCTATCCCCTGTACCAGCAGCCCCGATTCAACGCCCTGAGCGCCTACTCGATTCCTTTGGAGCTCACGGTGGAAGCGGGCATTCCCGGCCTGGTGGCCGGCATTGGCCTTGTGCTGGCCAGCGTGCGGCAGGGGCTGGGCCTGTGGCGCGGCGATGGCCCCTGGGCCCTGCCAGCCATGGGGGTGCTGGCGGTGATCGCCGCCCTGGGGGTGCAGGGCCTCACGGACACGATCTTCTTCCGGCCTGAGGTGCAACTGATTGGCTGGTTCTGCCTGGCCACCCTGGCGGCCGCACCCAGGCGAACCTGAGCGAGCCCGTGACCAGCGTGATCGCCGGCTTCGACGCCGGCCAGACCCACACCACCTGCCGCCTGGCCCAGCGAACCGCCAGCGGGGAACTGGAGCCTGTGGCCGAGGGGCAGGGGCCGGGAGTGAGTCATCTGGCCGCGCCGGGGGGTGAAGGGCGCTTCTCAGCCGCAATGCGTCTGAGCATGGCCGCAGCAACCAGCAGCATGGGCTGTGCGGAGGTGGAGCTGCTTTCTGCAGCCGTTGGAGCCAGTGGCATCGAAGCGGGCAGCCCGGTGCAGGAGCAGGGTCAGCAGCTGGCTGCCACAGCGCTCGCCCTGCCGACCGAGCGAGTGACGGTGACCGGCGATGAGCGCACGGCCCTACGCGGTGCCTTCCCGAGTGGAGCAGGCATCTTGGTGATCAGTGGCACCGGCTGCATCGCCGTGGGGCGCGACTGCGCGGGCCGGGAACACCGCTGCGGCGGTTGGGGCTGGCTGCTCGATGGCAGCGGTTCAGCCATGGACATCGGCCGCGATGCCCTGATGGCAAGCGTGCGCATGGCCGATGGCCGGGAGGGGAACACCACCCTGCGGCACAGCCTCTGGAGCGCACTGGCGGTGAACAGCGCTCAGGACCTGAAGGCGCTGGTGGTGGCGGCCGACTTCGGCCCGGCCGGATTCGCCCGCCTGGCGCCCTGCGTCGATCAGCTGGCCGAGACCGGACAGGCCGAGGCCATGGCGATCATCGACCGATCCGCGGCCGGCCTGGCAGACCTGGTGACCGGGGTGGCCCAAGCCCTGGATCTGCCAAGCCCCGAGGTGGCAGCGGTAGGCGGCGCCATCACCCATCTGGGGACACTGCGGCGGGCGTGGCGCCGGGAACTGGCCGCTCGACTGCCTGGCGCCACGCTCGTGGCCCCCAAACGGGACGCGTGCCACGGGGCGCTGCTGCTGGCCCTCGAGCTGATCCCGATGGGTCGGTAGCCCGCAGGACCCGGATCATTCCCCCGCAGCCTGGGCGGGGCGAGATCGGCAGCAGGGCTGGCGACCCTGGCGCAGCGGGTCAGGCGACGTTGAGGTGCTGGTCGGCTGTTGCAGCCAGTTGTGTGGCCCAGTGCTGCACCACGGCATCGTCAGCCGCCTCCACCATCACCCGCAGCAGGGGCTCGGTGCCACTGGCGCGCACCAGCACCCGGCCCTGGCCCGCCATCTCCCGCTCCGCCTGCTCCACCGCCCGGCGGAGGGGGTCGCACTCCTGCCACTGCTGGCGGCGGGCACGGTCCAGCACCCGCACGTTCACCAGGGTCTGGGGATAGGACCGGAAGCTGCCGTCCAGCCAGTCGGCAAGGGTTTGGCCCTGGGCATGCAGGAGCGTGGCCACCTGGAGGGCCGTGAGCAGCCCATCGCCGCTCATGCCATGGCGGGCCGAGAGGATGTGGCCAGACTGCTCACCGCCCAGGCCGGCGCCCAACTCCTCCATCGCGCGGTGCACATATTGATCACCCACGGCCGTGCGTTCCAGCACGCCGCCGCGCGCCTGCCAAGCCAGCTCGAAGCCCAGATTGGACATCACCGTGGCCACGATCCGCGCCTCGGGAAGGGTTCCGGCCTCCAACAGAGCTGAACCCCAGAGATAGAGGATCTGGTCCCCGTCCACACAACGGCCCCGTCCGTCCACCGCCAGCATCCGGTCGGCATCGCCATCAAAGGCAAAACCCATGGCCGCACCGCGTGAGAGCACCGCCTGGCGCAGGGCCTCGAGATGGGTGCTGCCGCAGTTCACATTAATGCGGCGGCCATCGGCATCGCCATGCAGCACGGTGACATCGGCACCGAGGGCGCGGAACACGGCCTCACCACAGGCCGTGGCAGAGCCATGGCACAGGTCGAGGACCACGCTGCAGCCATCGAGGCGCCGGCCTTCAACACTGTCGATCAGGCTGCTGCGGTAGTCGTGGAGCAGGTCGCCCCGGGCAAAGGCGATCCCGTGGCCGTGGAAGGCAGGGGCGCTGGCCCTGCCGGCCAGGCCGGCTTCAATCGCCTGCTGCTGCTGGGGGTCCAGCTTCGCCCCCGAGGCGCCAAACACCTTGATGCCGTTGTCCCCCGGGGGGTTATGGCTGGCGGACACCATCAGGCCGCCGGCGGCCCCAGCTCGACGGATCGCACCGGGAACGGCTGGGGTGGGGCAGATACCCAGTTGCCACACCTCGCGACCAGCAGCGGTGAGACCGGCAGTGAGCGCCGCCGCCAACATCGGCCCGCTGCTGCGACTGTCCATGCCAATCAGCACCGGACCGTCAGGGGGGAGCACCACCCCACACCAGTAGCCCACCTGCAGCGCCAGTGCCGGGGTGACCTGGCTGCCCACCGCACCGCGGATGCCATCGGTGCCGAAGCCGGCCACCGCATCTCCAAGGGGTTGGCCGACGGGGTGGCAATCCGTGCCGGAACGCGGCTCAGCCATGAACAATCCCTCGGGATCCCAAGGTTACGCGCCATCTCCAGGAGAGCTTGACAGGGAGCGCAGGGCAGCTCCCCGACCTCAGCGCCAGCGTTGGGGTCGCCAGATCCAGCGCAGCAGTTCCAACACAGCCCAGAGCAGCAGGCCGCCCACCACCCAGCCCGGCAGGAGCTGGAACGGCAGCCAGGGCCTCAAGAGCCAGCACAGGCCGGCCAGGGCTGCCAGCTGCAGCGTCCGCAGCCGCTGGCGGCTGCCGGGGAGGCTGGAGAGTTCGGGAGGCAGGGAGGGCCAACGCACCGGGAGCGCCGCATTCGGTGTTCTCCAGAATGCCGCCGTCCGCCCCGGGCTGTCCCCTTGCGTCGCCTACCCCTTCTTCTGGCTGTCACCTGCCTGGGCAGCGCCGGCCTGCTGTTGCTGGGACGGCAGTTGCTGCGCCAGACGCCGCCGATCTCCCCCCGGCTGGAGACCGCCGAACTCCGCCGCATCCGGCGTCTCGATCCCAACCCGGAACGCCGACGCGAGGCCGCCCTGCTGCTTAGCCAGAACCCCGGCACCAGCGAGGGCAGCGACCCCAGGCGACAGCTCCATTGGCTGAGACATCAGGGTTGGGGGCGCGATCCCCTGGCCGCTGTGGTGCTGAAGCGCCAGGCCGAGGCCGCCGAGAAGCTGGGAGACAGCCAGAGCGTCAAGGACCACTGGCGGGAGCTCCTCAACCGCTTTCCCAACAATGCGGCCAGTGCGGATGCGCTCTACATGCTGGGCCGCGATCAGCGGGCGCTGCGCCAGAAGCTGCTGCTGCAGTTTCCCGCCCACCCCGCCGCCCTGGCCGCAGCCCAGGAGCAGGGCAGCGACGGGGCCCTTCACCTGGCCCGATGGGGCCCCCGCTGGCCCGGGGCGGCCCAAGCCATGAAACAGCGCTGCGGCAAGGCGCAGCCGCCTCTGCAGGCCGGGGAGCGAGAGCAGCTGGCCGCCAGCCTCGCCCAGCTGGGGATGGTTGAAGCGGCACTGCAATGCCTGGGCGGCCAGCCCGCCAGTGCGCACACCCAGCTAGCCCTTGCCCAGACCCTGCTGCGCGACCCGGATCAGGAGGGTGCTGCAGAAGGCCGGCTGCTGAACCTCGCCCGCAGCGCTCCCTCCAGCCCCAGCGCTGGCGAGGCGGTGCGACTGCTCAGCGAGGGGAACAGCAGCTCCAGCCTGGAAGCGCTGAAGCAATTGCCCGAGGCACTCAAGGACAGCCCTGCTGTGCAGGCCCGTCTGGCCCGGGAGAGCAAGAACCAAGCTGCCGTGCTGGCGGTGCTGCGCCGTTGGCCCCAGGATCCGGCCAGCTGGGAGTTGCAATGGCAGAGGGCCCGCCAGCTGGCCCTCGAGAACAACTGGACTGCCAGCCTGCAACTGCTGGCCGAGCCAGCGCTGGCATCCCGGCTCCCCGGGCCGCTCGAGGCACGGCGACAGTTCTGGCAGGGTCTGGCGGAATGGCAGCTGGGGCGGCAGGACCAGGCCAGGCGAATCTGGCAAGACCTGCAAGAACGCCACCCCGGCGGCTACTACGGGTGGAGGGCTGCCGACAGGCTGGGCCAGGCAACGATCAACTTTGGTGATCCCAGCGCCACCGCCCTGCCACAACCGGTTTGGACCCCCCTCAACAGCGGTGTGGCCCCCATTGATCGCCTCTGGCGCCTTGGCCAACCCCTGGAGGCGTGGGAAGAGTGGCGCCTGCACACCAGAGGGGTGAGCCCCACTGAGCCCCGCCAACTGGTGGTGGAGGGCCGACTCCGGCGGGCCGTCGGCGACCAGTGGCTGGGGCTGGGCCAGCTGGAACAGGCCAGCTTGCGCCTGCCACCCCAGCACTGCCAACTGGCGGGTGAACTGGAACAGGAACTGCACACACCCGCCTACGCCAGCGACCTGGAGCAGGCCGCCAGCGGGGCTGGACTGGCGCCACCCCTGCTGGCGGCGATCGCCAAGCAGGAATCGCGCTTCAGCCCCACCGTGCGCTCTCCGGTGGGGGCGGTGGGCCTGCTGCAACTGATGCCGGACACCGCGGCCGAAGTGGCCGGCGGCCCGGTGAGCGCGGCCGAGTTGGAGCAACCTGGCCGCAACGCAGAGCTGGGGGCGCGCTACCTCAGCCAATTGCTTGCGCAATGGCAGGGCAATCCAGTGCTGGCCGTGGCGAGTTACAACGCCGGCCCCGGTGCCGTGACGGAGTGGATCGACCCGCGCCTGAAGAGCCAGCCGGAAGTGTGGGTGGAGGCCATCCCCTACCCGGAGACCCGCCTCTACGTGAAGAAGGTGTTGGGCAATGTCTGGAGCATGGCCGCGCGCCGTGCCCCTGCCTGCCCAGCTGAGGGCTGAGCCCTCAGCTCACGATCCAGCGCCCCAGGGCTGCCCCAGCCAGCACGAGGGCCGTGAGCGAAACCGACAGCACCACTGGAGGGGGCGCCACCCGAATCCGGGCCAGATCCAGCCGGGCGAGCAACACCGCCGAAGCCAGAATCAACACATTGGCCAACACCCGCAGGTGGAGCAGATAGAGCCCCCCCACGGTGACGATGAGCAGGGTGATCACCAGGCTGACCACCCTGCTGGCCGCCATGGCGTTGGACACCTGCTGGAGCAGCAGCTCAGGCATGGTGCAGACCAACACCACCAGAACCGCCTGCAGACACTCCAGCACCCAGGCCAGCGACAGTTCGCGGGCCGCACCGTCCCAGTGAATCCCCTCATAGACAGCCACCGCCAGCAGCAGGAGCAGCAGCGGAGCCCGCAGCGGCAGCACAACCAATCGCAGCAGGGGGGTGATCACCGGGTGGCCTCGCAGATGACTCTCAGGGGCTGGCGGGGCCACTGGGATCGAGTTCAAGGGAAATGGCGGCGAATGGGCAGCTCGGGATGCACTGCTCACACACCAGACAGCGTTGCGCAGCAAAGCTGAGTTGCCAAGCGGGGGCAGAGCAGCTGAGCGCCCCGCTGGGGCAGACACTCGTGCAGATGCCACAGTCCACGCAGCGCTCCCGGTCGATCGCAATCTGTCCCGGCGCCCGGTTGAGGGCCAGGCCCTGGCTCTCCAGCCAGGCCTCGGCGGCATCGAGTTCATCGATATCGCCGGACAGCTCCACCACCATCGTGCCGCTCTGGTTGGGGGCGATCTGGGCCCGCAGGATCTTGGCGGCGATGTCGAAGTCCACGGCCAGCCGGTAGGTGATCGGCTGGTGCACCGCTTCCCGTGGGAAATGGAGGGTGAGTCGGCGCTTCACGGGAGCAGGGGGGGGTCGGGGAAGGGCGCGGGAGTGGGGTTTGCGGTGGGATGGGGGGTCGATCGGCCAGCCATCGACACTGCCAAAGTGCTACGAGCCTGGTGCATCCAGCCCCGAACCCGCCATGAACAGCCCCGCCCCAGCGGCTGGCCCCGGACCACGCGAACGCCTCATCCTGCTCACAATCGCCGCCCTGCTGGCGGGAGCCGTGCTGTGGTTTCGCGGCGGCCTGCACCCCCAGGCCCCCCTCGAGGCCCTGGCCCGGCGCTCACCGGAGCTGTCCGTGGCGATGGCCAATGGCAAACCGACCATCGTGGAGTTCTACGCCGACTGGTGTGAGGCCTGCCGCAGCATGGCCCCGGCCCTGGATGCCGTGGAGCACCGCCAGCACGACCGGCTGAACGTGGTGCTGCTGAATGTGGACAACCCCCGCTGGGAGCCCGAGATCGATCGCTACGCCGTGAACGGCATCCCGCACCTGGAACTCTTCGACCGCAATGGGACGGCCATGGGTCGCTCCATAGGAGCACGCAGCCTGGCTGAGCTGGACAGCCTGGCCGCTGCCCTGATCAGCGACCAGCCCCTGCCCGTCCTGGCCGGCGTGGGTGCCACCAGCATCCTGGCTGAGGCGCCGCCCGCCGAGCTCAGCGCAGCGGCCATCCAGCCAGGCCCCCGTAGCCATGGTTAAGGCTGCACTTCAGCCCGCCGCAGCCAAGCGCCCAGCAACTCCCTTCCCCTTGCCTTGAGCCACTGCCATGGATCGCCGTTTCCAGGTTGTCTGTCTGAGCGCCACCCCCAATCCCCAGCAGTGCATCTACGCCGCGATGCACCAGGACTACAGCGAGGGCTTCGTGGCCGCCGCGCGCGACACCTGGCCGGATGAAACGCGCGCCGGCGAGATCTGCGTGAAACGACTGCTGGCTGGCGAACGGGGCCATTACGGCCCCCTGGAACATCCCTCGATCTGCCTGAACGTGGGCTGGTTTCCCCACTCCGTGATGCAGCAGGCGCGGACCCACCGCGTGGGGGTAAGTTTTGATGTGCAGTCGATGCGTTACACCGGCGACCGGATCCGTCGAGCTGCCAATGGCGAACTCGAACTGGAAGAGGTATTCTATCTTCGCCCTGTGGGTGATTACAGCGACCGGCAGGGGAAAAAGTACACCTACAGCTCCCAACAGCGTCACCTAGACCTCAAGCTCTGCCAGGCTGCAGCCGAGCGCTACCGCGACCTACTGGACGCAGGCTTTGCCGAAGAGCATGCCCGAGGGATCCTGCCGTTTGACTATCGCCAGCACTTCGTGGTGAGCTTCTCACTGCGTGCGTTTCTGCACTTCATGGATCTGCGCGCCAAGCTCGACGCCCAGGACGAGATCCGTGCCCTCTGCGACCTGATGTGGCCCCACCTCCAGGCCTGGGCGCCAGAGATTGCCGCCTGGTACGAGAAGAGCCGATTGCACAAGGCCCGGCTGGCCCCCTAGCGCCCCAGCACTGGCTGCAAACTGGGGCAACTCACGTTTGGGTGAACGCAAACCTGGGTGAACGCAAACCCCCAGCCAACGCCTACCCGGGCCCAGTTCACACCTTGGCCAAGGTGACGCGCTCGGGCTGGTGTTGATACTTGCCAGCCCGATCCTTGTAGGTGATCTCACAGGGATCACCTTCCAAAAATAACAGCTGGCAGATGCCTTCGTTGGCGTAGATCCGACAATCTGCTCCTGATGAATTGCTGAATTCCAGGGTGAGGTGGCCTTCCCAGCTGGCTTCCGCCGGAGTGGTGTTCACAATGATGCCCAGGCGCGCATAGGTGCTCTTGCCCAGGCAGATCACGGTGATGTTAGGGGGCACTCGCATGTTCTCCAGCGCCACCCCCAGGCCATAGGAATGGGCCGGCAGAATGAAGTACAGGCCATCTCCATCCTCCTGGAGGGGAGCAGGCTCCAGGTTGGCGGGATTGAACCGCTTGGGGTTCATCACGGTGCCTGGCACGTGGCGGAAGATCAGAAACTCCTTGGGGGAGAGGCGTAGGTCGTAGCCATAGGAGGAACAGCCATAGCTGAGCACCGGCTTGCCCCGAGATTCCGGGTCAAGGTGGCGGATCAGGGTGGGCTGGAAGGGCTCAAGCATGCCGGCCACAGCCTGCTCCTTGATCCAGCGGTCGTTCTTGAGCATTGGGAATCGGACTAGAGCCCGCGGCGTAGCTGGGTGACCTGATCGGCCATCGCCATGAGTTCCGGCCCCATCGCCGGCCCCGTCAGGATGACATCCATCTGGGCCGGCCGCCGCTCGAGCACGTCCAACACCTCGTCCATGGGGACGTAGCCGAGTTCCACAGCCAGCCCCAACTCGTCAAGCACCATCAGGTCGACGGAGGCACTTAACAACACCTCCCGGCTGTGATTCCAAACCTCGGCAACCGCCTCCAGCACCTCCGGTTGGTGCAGCTCCGCAGGCTCAGCCAGACAGGCGGGCACAGCAGGTCGCAACCAGCGCAGGCGTCCGCACAGCCAGGGACTGGCGGCCAGTCCCTGGTCGACTCCACCTTTGAGGAACTGGCACACCAGCACCCGACTGCCCAGGCCAGCCGTGCGCAGAGCCTGGCTCAGCACCGTGGCGAAGCTGCCCCGGAAGGGGGCGGTGTGGATCTGCAGCATGCCCTCCGGCTGAGGCACCAGTCGCAGATGGGACACGGGGGGCGGGGAGGGCCGATGCACCGGGCCCGGGCGATGGCCCGCCGCCGCTGCGCCAATGCCGGCCGCCGCACCAATGCCGGCCGCTGCGCCAATGCCGGTGGTGAGACTGGCGGTCATGCGGAAGGCGTCGAGGCAATCCTGAATGTAGCGGCTGCGTGCCACATCACAAGCAACGCACACCATCCCTGGTGGATGCATCCGTACTACCAAGCCAGCGGGAGGAACCCGGGACGGCAGGCAGGCGCAAAAAAGTGCGGATTGCTACATGGACGGGGTGCGGCGATCCTTAGGGTCCGCCCACCTACCTGCCCTGTTCATGGTTGGCACTACCCGCGGTTTCAGCCGCACTGCCAGCACCCCGAGTTCCGGGGAACCGGGCACCGTGACGGGCATCGGCTCCGCCAGCCAGGGCAGCCAGACGCTCCTGGAGGTGATCCGCTCCCTCAATGGCAGCAACGTGGAAACCGTGGAGCGGGGGAAGACGATTTTCTTCCCGGGGGATCCAGCGGAACGGGTCTACCTGCTGCGCCGGGGCGCCGTGCGGCTCTCCAGGGTGTACGAGAGCGGCGAGGAAATCACCGTGGCTCTCCTCAGGGAAAACAGTCTGTTCGGCGTGCTTTCGCTGCTCACCGGCCAACGCTCAGACCGCTTCTATCACGCCATCGCCTTCACCCGGGTGGAGCTGATCACCGCCCCCGCCACCTCGGTGCGCAAGGCGATCGAGCAGGACGCCAGCGTGGGGCTGCTGCTGCTGCAGGGCCTCTCCTCGCGGATCCTGCAGACCGAGACCATGATCGAGACGCTCACCCACCGCGACATGAGCTCCCGGCTGGTGAGCTTCCTGCTGGTGCTCTGCCGGGACTTCGGCGTGCCCAGCAATGAGGGGATCACGATCGATCTGCGCCTCTCCCACCAGGCGATCGCCGAGGCGATCGGCTCCACCCGGGTGACGATCACCCGTCTGCTGGGGGACCTGCGCCAGGAGGGCCTGCTCCAGATCGACCGCAAGAAAATCACGGTGTTCGATCCAATCGCCCTGGCCAAGCGCTTCAGCTGAACCCCTCTGGCCCTGGCCGACGGGCTGGGGATTCGGGCCGTGCGGGGGATACTGGGCCGATTCGCCGACACCCGTGACGGGCTGGCTGCTGGTCTTGATGTTGTTGGTGCTGGGGGGAGTGCTGTCCACCCTTGGCGACCGGCTGGGCAGCCGCGTGGGCAAGGCCCGCCTCAGCCTGTTCAACCTGCGGCCACGGGACACGGCGGTGGTGATCACCGTGCTCACGGGCAGCCTGATCAGCGCGATCTCCCTGGGGCTGATGCTGCTGGTGAGCGAACGGTTGCGCACCGGCCTGTTCGAACTCGACCAGCTGGAAGAGCGGCTGCAGCAGAGCCGCCAACAGGTGGCCGGCAGTCGCTCCCAGCTGGCAAGTAGCCGAGCCCAGTTGCAGGCCAGCCAACGGGATCTACGGGCCAGCAAAACCGCCCTGCAGACCAGCAAAGCCGACGTGGCGAGGGCCCAGCAGGGCCAGCAGCGGGTGCAGCAGGAACTGGCCCAGGCGGAGCAACGGGCCACCGCCCTGCGCCAGGAGCTGGCCCCCCTGCAGCGCGAACGCAGCCGACTGCAGGCGGAGCGAGAGCGCCTCAGTGGCGAGGTAAGCCGCCGCGACGGAGAAATCCGGCGCACCGAAGCGGAGCTGGCCCAATTGGAGGAGAAAATCGCGTCCAGCTCCCGGGAACTGGAAGGGCTGGAGGCCAACCTCATCGCTCTGCGCCGCGGTGATGTGGTGCTCACCAGCGGCCAGCCCCTGGCGACAGCCAAGGTGAAGATCGAGCGGCCGTCCCAGGCCCAGGAGGTGATCACAGCCCTCCTGCAGCAGGCCAATCTCAACGCCTTCCGGCGGGTGTTGCCGGGGGAACCACCCACCCGCCAGATCCTGCTGGTGCCAACCAGCGACATCAAAAAACTGGAGGGCCTGCTCAGCCAGCCCGGCAACTGGGTGGTGAGCATCCGCTCGGCGGCCAATGTGCTGCGCGGAGAGAGGCAGGTGCTGGCCTTCCCCGATCTGCGGCCCAACCGCCGGGTGGCCCGCAAGGGGGAAGTGCTTGCCAGTACCACCCTGGAAGGGGAGCTGCGCGACCCAGACCAAATCGGCCGGCGGCTGAACCTGCTGCTGGCGGCGGCCTATGCCCGAGCCCAGCGTCAGGGCACCTTGGCGGATGGCCTGCAGTTTGACGTCGGCCAGTTCAACCAGCTCACCCGCACCCTCGCCGATCGCCCTGCTGGCCAGGTGGTGCAACTGGAGGCAGTGGCCCTGCTCGACAGCGACACGCCCGACCCGATTGCCGTGGAGCTGCGCCTGGCCACGGGCCGGGACAATGGCCCCAGAACTCCGCGGCGACGGTGAGCGAAGTCAGACGGGAGCGCCTCGGGCTGGGGATTGCAGCTGTGGACCCAGGCCGCAGCAAATGCGGTCTGGCGGTGACAGACCAGGCCGGCAAGACCGTTGTGGCTGCGGCGATCCTGCCCCCGCACGCCGGACTCGCTCTGCTGCTGCAGTGGCAGGAGCAGGGCCTCGGCCTGGTGGTGCTGGGCAATGGCACGGGCAGTCGCAGCTGGCAGTCGCAGCTGGCCCAATCGGGACTGGCCAGCCAGCAGCTGGATGAGTGGGGCACCACCCTGGCGGCGCGTCAGCGGTACTGGCAGCTCGAGCCCCCCCGGGGCTGGCGCCGTTGCCTCCCCGAGGGCCTGCGCTTGCCCCCCAGGGACATCGACGACGTTGTCGCCCAACTGCTGCTCGAGCGCCATCTGGGCCGGCCCCTGGAGCGCCGCTGCAGGGAGGTGTGGCGGCATTTGCCCGATCCTGCCGATGGACCCACGGCCTCTAAAAGCGCGCCCGCACGGTGAATGCATAGTCGGCACCGGGCTCGAGCTGGTAATCGGCCCGCAGCAGAAAGCGCAGCAGGGCGTCCTGAATCAGAGCCCGACCCAGGGAGGGTTCCACACTCAGTTCGCCCCGGTCAAACGCCCAACGGAAAGTCCAGGAAAAGCTGCCGGCACTCACCTCACCCTCCAGCAGCCGCTCGCTGAAGCTCTGGTGGAGCACCCGCAGGCGAGCCGTGGTGGCGGGCAGACGGGCCATCCCCTCAGCCTGGCTGCGCCTGGCCACGAAAACCGTTCAGACGGTTACCGGCCCGCTCCAGCCCCAGGCGTTGAATCAGGCCGATCCCCGCCTCCACTTCCGCCAGCACATCGTTCAGCAGGGGGCGCTCGGCCGGACTGAAGCGACCGAGCACATGGCCGATGGTGCGTGCCTTGCGCTCCAGCGGGTCCTCGGCCGGTGCGCCGATTCCGATGCGCAGGCGGGGGAATTCCTGGGTGCCGAGGTGACTGATGGCGCTGCGCAGGCCGTTGTGGCCGCCGGCACTGCCACTGGCCCGCAGGCGCAGCCGGCCCAGCGGCAGGTCCATGTCATCCACCAGCACAAGCAGGTCGGCGTGCTGGAGATCGAACCAGTCGAGGGCTGCTCGGATGGCGCGGCCACTGTCATTCATGAACGTCTGGGGCATCAGCAGCCGCAGCCGCGCGGAGCCCTGGCCCACATCGGCCAGTAGCCCATGGAGCTTGGCTTGCTGGCGGAACGTCCCCCCTCGCTCAGCAGCGAGACGTTCGACAGCCATGAAGCCGACGTTGTGACGGGTATCGAGGTATTTCGGGCCAGGGTTGCCCAGGCCGACCACCAGTTGCAGACCTGGCACAGACGATCAGCTGGACTGGGAATCCGGGCTGGGTTGGGGGGAGGAGTCGGCAGCCTGAGCCGGGCCAGAGAGAACCCCTTGGTCCCCACCTGCTTCTGCACCGGACGCTTCGGCAGACGGGATTTCAACCGTTGCAATCGCGGTGCGGAATTCCTTCTCAAACTCGCTGGAGGCCGACTGAAAGCGCTTGAGGGTGCGCCCGAGGGTGCGACCCAGCTCGGGCAGCCGCTTGGGACCGAAAACAAGCAGGCCAATGGCGGCAATCACCGCCATTTCCGGCAAGCCAATACCGAAGAAGTTCATCGCATCAGGAGCACGGCCAGGACGGGAGAGCGCGTCAGCCCGCCCCGTTCCAGTTGACGTTGATGCCCTCGAGCAATAGCGACTGGTTGTACAGCTGCAGGATCACCAGCAGGAACACCAGGAACAGCGCCATGAACACCCCCATCACCGGGGTGGTACCCCAGCCGGGCACGACCTTGCCGTACTCCGAATTGAGGGGGCGCAGCAGGTCGCCGAGACGGGTGCGTTGAGCCATGGCTGCTTTGGCCTCTCCGGCAGAAAATCGCTCTGGTTACTGTAAGGGCCACGGCCTCTCCGGCGGGAGTGGCTGTCGAGACTTGTGATGGAGCAGCTGCGCGGAGCACGGCCCCCGCCCATGCCGCTGGCCAAACCACTGCCACGCCACCCCCCACCCCACCAAGCCCCCACCCGATGGACCCCAGCAGCACCGGCTCCCCTGCCCTCTCGGTCGCGATCACCGTGCTGGCGGTCTTGCTCGGGCTCACCGGCCTCGGCATCTACCTGGCCTTCGGCCCCCCCTCCAAGGGGCTCACCGATCCCTTCGACGACCACGACGACTGATCCGATCTGGCCAGGCGACCTGCCTGGCGTTCAGGCTGGCCGGATCCGCCAGAAGCCCAACTGCCATGGCGTGAGCTGCAGGCTGGAGCCGCTGGCTGATGCCAGTGGCTGATCCAGACCGTCCAAGCGGTCCAGCAACTGCCAGGCCAGGCCGAGATTCACCACCTGGCGGCAGGGACTGTGGTTGGCCAAGGCAAGCGCCGCCGTGCCATCGCCGAGGGCCCGCAAGCCGAGCAGCTGCACCCCGTCGGGCAGCGGTGGCAGACCCAACGCCCGCGTCGGGTAAGGGGATACTGCGGCCGGTCGCAGCCAGAGCGGCTCGCGAAAGGCCTGGGCGTGAGCGGGCACGGCATCGGCCAGCCAGCCCCCGGGGCAGGGCAACAGACCCAGTCGCAGCCGATGCCAGCCGTTATCAGCGCCTGGATCCGGCCAGGTGGGTGCCCGCAGCAGGGACACCCCCAGCCGCCCCGACTGGCCGGACACCCCCTGGGGGCCATCCAGCAGAACGGCCAGCCCGCCAGACGGGGTACAGGAGGCCAGCCAACTCACCGCCGCCACCTCCCAGCGGGCCTGCTCCCGGGGAGTGCGGGCCATGGCGGGACGCTCCAACACTCCGCCGCTGGAGTCGGTGGCCCAGCGATCGGCCCGCTGCTGCAGCGGCACCTCCAGCCGCAACAGCTCATGCCGCTGGCGCCAATCGACACTGAGCGTCAGCTCCAGCCAAGGCATGCCGGCCAGAAGGCGGCCATCCAGGCGCACGGCGCTGGCACCGCAGCGGCCATGCCACTCGAAACGGGCGCAGAGCGGCCCCCGCTCACACCACTGGGGCGCACCCAGCCACTGCCAGGGCAGGGGGTGCTCGGCGTAGTCGGCGGCCAGATCCCAGGCGTCCCAGAACTCGCCGCGGTCGCCGTAGCGGCACCAGGCCAGGGGAGCCTGCAACTGGGGCCGCCCCTGGCTGTCGATGAGCTGCTCCACCCCGGCCGGTCCCAGCTCCACACCCAGCAGGCCATTGCCGGCCCGGGAGCCCTCCACCCACACCGGGGCCTCGGGCGCCGGACTCGCGGCGGGGCCAGAGGCCAGCCGTTGCAAGGGCAGGGCGCCAATCCCGCCCATCGGGGGCAATTGCACCCACACCCCCCCCGCCGAGGCCGGCTGGCTGGGGAGCGGGGCGCCATGGGCCTTCCACAGGCCCTCCGGCAGGCGCACGGTGCGGGGATGGGGCTGCAGGGGCACCAGCTGGGCAGCCCACCAGCCATCACCAGCGGCCAGGTCGCCATCGACAGGCCCCAGCCAGGCTTGCAGGGCCTGGTCCCGCTGCCGACAGGCCTGGCGGCGGGCTGCGCGCCACTGGGGCTCGGCCTGCTCGAACACCTCAGGCACGGAGGTGCCGGGCAGGATGTCGTGGAATTGCTGGAACAGCAGGGGCCGCCAATCGGGCTGGGGCTGGGGCTGGGACTGAGGCGGCCGGTCCGCCGGCAGGGCCGCCAGGGCCACCGCCAGATCGGCCTCACGCAACAGGCGCTCCAGGGTGCGGTTGTGGCGCTTCTGGTCGGGCCGGCTGGTGGCGCAGCCGCGGTGCAGCTCGAGATAGAGCTCGTCGCGCCACACCGGCAGCTGGGGAGCGGCCGGCTCCAGCTGCTGCAGGTAGCTGCGCAAGCTGCCGTGCTGCTGGCGGGAGGCCACGGGCTGGGCCTGCCAGAGCTCCAGCTGCTCGAGCATTTCCGCGGTGGGGCCGCCGCCGTGGTCGCCCACCCCCGGCAACCAGAGGCTGGGCAAAAGGCCCGTGGCGGCCTGCCAGGCCAGCCGGTGGCGCTCCATGGCCACGGGATCGCCATCGGTGCCGATCGGCGCCGTCATCAGGGCCAGCAGCTCGGCGCCGCAGCGGGAGCGCCAGCGGAACAACCGGTGGGGGAAGGGGTTGGTGGCGTTCCAGAACAGCTTGTGCGTGCAGAACCAGCGCACGCCGGTGGCCGCCGCCACCGCCGGCAGGCCGGCTCCGAAACCGAAGCTGTCCGGCAGCCAGGCCAGCTGGTGCTCCAGCCCCGGAAACCGGCGGCGGCTGTCGGCCTGGCCGAGCTGGAACTGGCGCAGCAGCGAGGCCGTACTCACCAGCACGCAGTCGGTCTCCACCCAAGGCCCGTTGATCGGCTCGAAGCGGCCGGCCTCCACCGCCGCCAGCAGGCGCCGCCAGAGGGCGGGCCGGTGCTGCTCCAGCCAGGCGTAGAGGGCGGGGGTGGAGTGGGCGAAGTGCAGCTGGGGGAAGCGCTCGATCAGATCGAGGGCTGATGCGAAGGTGCGCTCGGCGGCCTGCCAGGTGTCGGCCACGGGCCACAGCCAGGCCAGGTCGAGATGGGCATGGCCCAGCACATGGAAGCCCGGCGCTGCCGGCGGATCGGCGGCCAGTCCCGCAGTCCGGCGCAGCCCGAGCAGTTCGCCTCGCTGGCTGGCCAGCACGCCGCAGGGATCGGCCGGATCCAGGGGTTCCAGCTCCACCTGGCTCAGAATCAGGGCGCCGTCGTCGTGCAGGGGACTGCGCAGGCGCAGCTCCAGCTGCAGCACCTCCCCCCGCCACCAGCGCTCGGGCAGCACCCAGCGACAGGCGGTATCGAACAGATCTCCCCGGTGCACCGGCCGGCCGTCCACCCGCAGTTCCACCGCATCCGCCCACCAGCGCAGCACCAGCCGGGCGCGCACCGCTGGCTCAGGCTGCTGCAGGGCGCGCCAGCTGGCCGGACAGGGAAGCCGCAGCCGCAGCTCCCGCCACTGGCCGCCGCGGGGCCAGATCACCAGCCCACGGGCGTGCCAGTCCGGTCGGTGCCGCTCTCCCCAGGGATGCTGCAGGGCGCTGACGGGTGCGCCATCCAGCCCTGTGCAACGCCAGAGAGGCCGCAGATCCCAGGGCTCGAACGCAGCCGGCAGCTCGATTGCTGGCCCAAACATTTCAACTTGGTGAAAGAGCCCAGGCCCAGGGGCCTCAGTCATCGTTGGATGGCCAAGCAGGTCCCATAGGATGATGCCGCCGCTGCAGGGTCGACCAGGCCCCCATCCCGGCCCGTCACTCCCTGTCACCACGCCCGTCTCCCGCAAGACCGAACCATGCTGGCTCTCAAGATCTCGGTTTATTCGGTCGTCTTCTTTTTCATCGGGATTTTTGTGTTCGGCTTCCTGGCCAGCGACCCCAGCCGCACCCCCAGCCGCAAGGACCTCGAGGACTGATTGGACCAGGCGTCCACGCGCCAGCATCCTGATCGGCTTCCGTGGCATAAGGTCCCTGCTGACCAGGCTGCTTCGCCTTGACGCTTCAGCCCCACGCCAGCCCACTCGCCCTCTGGCGCACAGAGCTGGGCTGGGCATTCGCAGTGGGGCTCACGCTCCTCGGGGCTCTGCCTGGGGCGGCAGCTGGGGAAACCCAACCTGCTGGCGCCACCCCTCCAGGTCCCCTCCCGAGCGATGTGGACCCGAGCGACGTGGATCCGCCGGTCAACCCATCGCCTGCCGGCCACGCCAGCTCCCAGCCAGCGTCGTTTCTGCTCGTCCGAGCCGACCGCCAGACGGTGGACGCCGATCGCCGGGTGTTGGTGGCCGAGGGCAATGTGAAGGCCCGCTTCCAGGGCTGGCTGTTGCTGGCCGACCGGGTGGAGGTGATCGAACCCGGCCGCACGGTGTACGCCACCGGGCGACTGCGGCTCTACAAGGGCAATCAGATGCTCCAGGCCAGCCGTCTGCGTTACAGCCAGCTCGAGGGCAGCGGTGAGCTGGACACGATCTACGGGGTGATCGACCAGGAAGCGGTGGACCGGGAGCTCAAAGCCCTGCGCCAGCCCGCTGATCCCCCGTCGGACAACCAGGAGCCGGAAGCCCCCGACCAGGGTTTTGCCTGTCCGGAGCTACTCAGCGCCAGCAACCAGCGCCCCGTTCTGGGTCTGCTGCCACCGCGCTGGCAGCCCATGCCCTCGATGCCCGCTCCCCGGGGCTGCCCAGGCGCCGAGGAACCGATCCCTTCACCAGCGCTCGAGGAGCTGCTGAGCAGCCCATCCGAACCTGCGGGTTCCTCGGCTGCCGAGGGTGCTGCCGAACCAGCGATCGGCCAGACCCGGCACAGTGGCCGGAAGCAGCGCCGGACGTCCCAGTCCCTCACCCCGCCCCAGGATCAGAGGGTCGAGGGGGTCCGCTTCCGACAGGCTGTCGACACCTCGATCAAGCTCAATCTGGTGGCCGTGATCGACTCTGAGGAGGAAACGAGCACGAGCGGCCCAAGGGGTGCCAGCATCTACCGACGGCCCAAGCCCAGCCGCGGCAAGCTCAACCGCCTGCGCTTCCAGGCCTCCAACCTGGTGATCCGCGGCAACCGCTGGACTGCCCGGGAGGTGGCCTTCACCAACGACCCGTTCACCCCAGCCCAGTCCTGGACCATGGGCTACCAGGTAGAGGCCCTGTTCGAGGGCGAGGGCATCACCCGCATCCAGGCCAAGCGCACACGGATCCTGCTCAGCAACCGGCTGATCTTGCCTGGGATCAACAGCGCCGTGATCGGCGAGGACGCCCTGCAACTGACCATTGACACCGACAAGCGCGATCGCGACGGCGTCTATCTGGGCTACAACCTGCCCACCCTGCGCATCGGCGATAAGGGAAAACTGAACCTGCAGCCCCAATTCATGCTGCAGCGCTCCATCCAGGGCCGCACCGAGAGCTACACCGCCCCAGGCAAATCCCTCGCCGGACCACGGGTGAACCAGGATCTGCGGGCTGGCGACCTGTTCGGTCTCACCGGCGTGCTGGACCTGCCGATCGACCGCTTCCGGCTACAGGCTGACACCAGCCTCTCCACCCTCAGTCCAGACAATCTGGCTGCCGGCACCCGCAGCATCGTGCGCCTGGGCACCCCCCTGGGGCTGGCAGGCCACTCCAGCTCCCAAGGGCAGCTGTTCGGCTCCTACCGGGAACGGATCTACAACGGCAGCCTGGGCCTGCAGACCGTGGTGTATTCCTACGGCGGCCAGCTGGAGGGCAGCCTGCGCTTCAATCCAGATCCGGCCGATCCCGGCAACGACAGCCGGCGCACGCCCTACTTCGGCCCCGTGGAACTCGACTGGCGCGCCGTAGCCGGCAACTATCAGGCCAGCCTGTTTGGCAGCGACCAACTGGACACCCAGTGGCGGGGCCGCCTGAATGCGGCCTTGAGCAGCAGCCTGCGCCTCTGGCAAGCCAGCCTCGACCCCGCGCGCACTGAGCTGGCGGCCCTGCGCTACGCGGCGGAACCGGTGAGGCCAGGGGTGGCACTCAATTTCGGGCTGGCCAGCTCCCTGGCCCGCTACGAGGATGGTGCCCGCCAGAACACCCTCACCCTGTTCGGCGGGCCTGCCCTCACCCTCGGCCGGTTCAGCCGCCCCTGGTTCGATTACAGCCAGTTGGCGGTCCTGCTGGGTGGCACCCTGCGGGACGGACGCAGCCCCTTCGGCTTTGACCGGGCCGTGGACCTCGGCACCATCAGTTTCCGCGCTGCCCAGCAGTTGTATGGCCCCGTGGTGCTCGAGGCAGGTGCCACCGTGAATATCGACACCAACTCCCGCTTCTACGGCGATGTGAGTTATTCCTATCTGGAGCTCAAACTGCTTCAGCGCTCCTATGAGTTCGGGGTGTACTACAGCCCCTACGACAAGATCGGCGGATTCCGGATCCGCCTCAACGACTTCAGCTTCCGCGGCAGCGGAACACCCTTTGTGCCGCGGCCGTCCCAGTCGGACCTCGACCCCGATCCACCGCTCAGCCAGCGCTGAAACCAGCCAGGTAGGGAAGGCGAGCGGCAGTGGACCGAAGCGACTGGTCGTTGGCGAGCAACTGGCCGGTGGCGTCCCACTGACCGCTCACCAGCATCCGGTGGGGGCCGGGATCCAGGTGCACCGGCCAGCGGTTGGCACCCACGAACTCGCTCTCCAGCTCCACCTCCAGGGCTTCGAGATCCAGCAGCAGCTCGGCGCCGGGGTCGGCGGTGATCGCCTCCTGCAGCGCCCGCACCGTGTCGGGCTCGGCGCTGAGGCAGGGGATGCCCAGGGCCAGGCAATTGCCGAAGAAGATCTCGGCGAAGCTCTCACCCACCAGGGCGCGGATGCCCCAGCGCATCAGCGCCTGGGGGGCGTGTTCGCGGCTGGAGCCACAGCCGAAGTTGCTGTTCACCACCAGCACCGAGGCTTCCTGGTGCTCGTCGCGATCAAAGGGATGGGCACCAGCGAGCTCGGTGCGGTCGTCGGCAAAGGCGCCGCGGGCCAGGTCGTCGAAGGTGACGCACTTGAGGAAGCGGGCCGGAATGATCCGATCGGTGTCGATATCTGCGCCCACCACGGCCACCCCGCGGCCGCGGTGCTGGCGGATCGGGCCGGTGGGGAAGGGGGAGGAACTGGCCATGGCGAGTGAACTGGCTGGGTCGGGGGACTGGGTCGGGGAAAGAGCGCTCAGGCCTGAAGCAGCTCGCGCACGTCGGTGACGCGGCCGGTCACGGCGGCGGCGGCCACCATGGCCGGGCTCATCAGCAGGGTGCGGCCGCTGGCGGAACCCTGGCGGCCCTTGAAATTGCGGTTGGAGGAGCTGGCGCTGATCTGGCGCCCCTCGAGGCGATCGGGGTTCATCGCCAGGCACATCGAGCAGCCCGGCTCGCGCCACTCAAAGCCGGCCGCCAGGAACACCTTGTCGAGCCCTTCAGCCTCGGCAGCGGCGGCCACCTGCTCGGAGCCAGGCACCACGAAAGCCTTGATTCCGGAGGCCACCTGGCGTCCCTGGGCCACGGCGGCGGCGGCCTGCAGGTCGCTGAGGCGGCCGTTGGTGCAGCTGCCGATGAAGCACACATCCACCGGCGTGCCGGCGATCGGGCTGCCGGGCTGCAGGTCCATGTAGCGGTAGGCCTCCTCCGCCAGGGGACGCTCCTCGGGAGGGGTCTGCTCCAGGGTGGGCACGGCCTCATCCACGCCGATGCCCTGGCCCGGGGTGATCCCCCAGGTCACCGTGGGAGCCAGGGCAGCGGCATCGAAACGCACCTCGTCGTCGAACACGGCATCCGGCCCGCTGGCCAGGTTGCTCCACCAGGCCACGGCGCGCTCCCACGCCTCACCCCTGGGGGCAGCGGGGCGACCCTGGAGGTAAGCGAAGGTGGTCTGATCCGGGTTCACATACCCGCAGCGGGCGCCGCCCTCGATGGCCATGTTGCAGAGGGTCATGCGTTCCTCCATCGAGAGCGCCGCGATCGCCGGGCCGGCGAACTCGTAGGCGTAGCCCACGCCGCCCTTCACGCCCAGGGTGCGGATCACATGCAGCACCAGGTCCTTGGCGAACACGCCCGGCTGCAGCTGGCCGTCCACCCAGATGCGGCGCACCTTGAGCTTGTTCATCGCCAGGCTCTGGCTGGCCAGCACGTCGCGCACCTGGCTGGTGCCGATGCCGAAGGCGATGGCGCCGAAGGCACCGTGGGTGGAGGTGTGGGAGTCGCCGCAGGCCACGGTCATGCCCGGCTGGGTGAGACCCAGCTCGGGGGCGATCACGTGCACGATGCCCTGGCGGCCGCTGCCGATGCCGTGCAGGGTGATGCCGTGCTCGGCGCAGTTGGCCTCCAGGGTGGCCAGCATCTCCTCGGCCAGGGGATCGGCGAAGGGTCGGGCCTGGCTGGTGGTGGGCACGATGTGATCCACGGTGGCCACCGTGCGCTCGGGGTGGCGCACCGTGAGGCCCAGGTCCTTCAGCGCGGCGAAGGCCTGGGGGCTGGTGACCTCATGGATCAGATGCAGACCGATGAACAGCTGGGTGGAGCCGCCTGGCAGCTCCGCCACCCGGTGCAGATCCCAGACCTTGTCGTACAGCGTTGCCGCGCTCACCTGTACCCCACCAGAGCTGACCGGTCACCCTAAGCGGCGGGCACCGCGCAGTCGACGACGATCCGATCCCTTCCACGGCGCTTGGCGCCATAGAGCCGTTGATCGGCCAGGGAGATCAAGGCATCCAACGTCACGTCGCCCTGCAGCTCGGCGCTGCAGGCGATGCCGGCACTGAAGGTGACGCTGATGGTGAATTGGCTGTACCAGATCGGAGCGGCCTGCAAGCGCTGGCGCAGGGTCTCAAGGCGCTCAGCGAGCTGCTGGGGGGTGGCTTGCAGCGTCGCCACCAGAAACTCCTCGCCGCCGTAGCGGCCGAGCACATCGCCGGCACGGAAGCAATCCCGTAGCAGCCGGGCCATCCGACCCAGCACGGCATCACCGGCGGGATGGCCGTAGGTGTCGTTGATGCGCTTGAACCAGTCGATGTCCAGCAGGGCCACCGAGAGAATCTGCTGGGTGCTGAGGGCCCTGTCGATCAGCTCCATCAGCTGATCCCCCACGGAACGGCGGTTGAGCAAGCCGGTGAGCGGATCACTGCTGGCCAGGCGCATCAGCTCCTGCTCCGCCTGCTCCCGTTCGATCGCCAGGCCGGAGGTCTCCGCCACGATGCGCAGCAGGGCGATCTCCTCCCGCTGCCAGCGGGTGGCCTGCACACAGTCATCGAAGCCCATGAAGCCCCAGAAGGAGCCGGCGCTGAAAATGGGCAGGATCAGCAGGCTGACGATCCCCTGCTCCCCGAGCATGGTGCGTTCCGGCTCGGGCAGATCGGCCACCAGTCCCACGAAGGGCTGGCCCGCCGCCAACGCGGCCAGGGCATTGGGCGCCTCAGCCGCGAGGGGCTGGTCCTGCAGCTGGGGGTTGTCAATCTGGGGCTCGATGCCGGGGGCGCAGGCCTCATGCACCTGCGACACGCAGAGGCCCCGGTGAGGGTGGTGGTGGTTGCGGAACACATAGGCCCGGCTGACGCCGGAGGCCTGCTGCAGGATCTCCACCACCCGTTGGAGGTGCTCCGCGAGAGGACCGCGACCCACGAGCAGTCGGGCGCACTAGGCCACCGCCGCCTCATACCGTGTCTGACGAGCCAGGGCACGCTGCTGGCCGCAGAGCAGGAGCTGATCGCGCAGGCGCTGAACCAGCAGGGCATCGGGCAAGTCGCGCGACCACACATCGGCCGCTCCCTCCGCCACCAGCTGGGCGCCGCGGGGCAGATCCTCCGGCTCGACCAGCACCACCATCCGCGGCATCCCCGCGCCATTCTCCAGGAGGGCAGGCAGCAACGCATGGGAGGGCTCAAGCACCAGCGCCAGATCCGGCAGACCCTCGCGACAGACCGCAGCACCGCTGCCATCCCTACCCGCCCAGCCTTGCGTGAGCACGGCTGCCGGCTCGCACCATTCAGCCCTCACGCCCTGGGCCTGCAGGGTGTGAAGCAGGGGCGAGACGCGCTCCGCTGAGGCCGCAACCAGGGCCACCACTCCGTCGAGGGCAGCGTCGACAGCACCATCGAGGGCAACAGGGGTCTGCGTTGAATCCAGCAAACGGCCCGCACCGGTGGCGCCCCAATCCTGGGCGTGAAGCGCGTCCCTGGCAAGGAGCGGCAAACCGATCCGGATTCGGAGATCGCCCATTGCGACCACGAGCGGAGTTGCGCAAAATTCGGGAATAAATACTCATCCCCCCGGGTCGCTCTCCCGCCCAGATCCGGCCGGGCATTTCCCTGTTCCTCACCGAGCAGAACGATGCGCATCGCCCAGATCTCGCCCCTGTACGAAAGCGTGCCCCCCAGGCGTTATGGCGGCACCGAACGGGTGGTGCACTACCTCACCGAGGAATTGGTGCGCCGCGGCCATGACGTGACCCTGTTCGCCAGCGGCGACTCCCGCACCAGCGCATCGCTGGAAGCCTGCGTGCCGGAGGCGCTGCGGCTGGCCGGCTACGACGGCGACCCATTGGTGCCGGAACTGATCCAGCTCGATCGGCTCGCCGGCCAGCTCGAGCGCTTCGACGTGGTGCACTTCCACACGGGTCATCTGCACTACCCGCTGCTCCACCGGCTGCCGGTGGCCTGGTTGAACACCATGCACGGCCCCCTGAGCGCCGCCGACAAGGCCGCCCTGTTCAGCCACTTCGAGCGCGTGCCGCTGGTGTCGATCTCCGATGCGCAGCGCAGGCCAGTCGAGGATGCCCACTGGCTGGGCACGGTGTATCACGGCCTGCCGCTGGATCTGTACCGGCCGGTGGCCGAACCCCAGGAGTACCTGGCCTTCATCGGCCGGGTGTCCCCTGAGAAGCGGCTCGACCGGGCCATCGCCATCGCCACCGCCGTGGGCCTGCCCCTGAAGGTGGCCGCCAAGATCGACAGCGTCGACCAGCGCTACTACGAGGACACGATCGCGCCCCTGATCCAGGGCAATCCCCTCGTGGAGTTCATCGGTGAAGTGGATGACGCCGGCAAGCAGGAGCTGCTGGGCAACGCCCTCGCCCTGCTGTTTCCGATCGACTGGCCCGAGCCGTTTGGACTGGTGATGATCGAGGCCAATGCCTGCGCCACCCCCGTGATCGCCTGGCGCAACGGCTCCACCCCGGAGGTGGTGCAGCCGGGCTGCAACGGCGAGCTGGTGGAGTCGATCGAGGCAGCGGTGGAGGCCGTGCGCCGGATCGACCGGCTGGAGCGGGCCCAGGTGCGGGCCGACTTCGAGGTGCGTTTCAGCGCCACCCGCCAGGCAGCTGACTACGAACGGCTCTACTTACACCAGATCCAGGCCCGCAGCGACCTCAGCCTGCGCCGCCGCCCCCTGCTCGATTCCATCGATCCGCTGCGGTATGCCGCATGACCAGCTCTCCCCGTTCGTGCTCAAGAACGGGGAAACCTTCGCGATGCTCGACCACCGCGGCGAGATCTGCCCGGCCAGCCATCCCGAGTCCGGCCTGTTCCACCGCGGCACCCGCCACCTGAGCCGGCTGGAGCTGCGCCTCTGGGAGCGGGCCCCGTCAGTGCTCAGCGCCACGGAACGGGGCGAGATGGGCGTGCACATCAGCCACCAGAGCGACGAGGCCGGCCGGGTGCACCTGGAGCGCACCACCGTGCTCACCCCCACGGCCTGCCTGCAGCAGCTGCGCTTCCACAGCTATGCCCACCACGGCCTGCGGGTGCCGATCCGGATCAGCCTGGATGCCGACTTCCGCGACATCTTTGAAATCAGGGGCGCCGAACGGCCCCGGCGGGGCTGCACCGTGCGCAGCTGCAGCCGCGAGGGGCTGGAGATGGTGTACAGCGGCCTCGATGGCCAGGACCGCCACACCCTGGTGCGGCTCAGCGGCCCACTCGAAGAGGTGAACGACCGGGAGCTGGTGCTGGAGCTGCCCCTGGAACCCCGGCAGCCCCGGCGCCTGTGCCTGGTGTTCGACCTGCGGCCAGGCGGTGACGACCATGATGGCAATCCGGAACAGGCCTTCGACGCCGCCTTGGAGGCCACAATCGCCCGCTTCCGGGAGGCGCGGCGGCTGGCGGCCGAGGTGAGCAGCGACAACCCGGCCTTCAACACCTGGATCGCCCGCTCCTTCTCCGATGTGCACCTGCTCTCCAGCCAGCTGGAGCACGGCCTCTATCCCTACGCGGGCGTGCCCTGGTTCAGCTGTCCCTTCGGCCGGGATGGTTTGATCACGGCCCGCCAGCTGCTGCTGTTCGAGCCGCGACTGGCCCGCGGCGTGCTGGGCTTCCTGGCGGATCATCAGGCCAGCCACAACGATCCGGCCAGCGATGCCGAAGCCGGCAAGATCCTCCATGAGGCGCGGCTGGGGGAGATGGCGGCGTTAGGCGAGGTACCCTTCTGCCGCTACTACGGCAGCGTCGATGCCACGCCGCTGTTCCTGATGCTAGCGGGCGACTATCTGCTGCGCAGCGGCGACAGCGACTTCATCCGGCAGCTGCGGCCTGCCCTCGAGGCCGCGATGGCCTGGATCCACCGGGCTGAGGCCCGGGAGCCCGATGGCTTCCTGCGCTACCTCTGCGCTGCCCAGGGAGGCCTGCGCAACCAGGGCTGGAAGGATTCCGACGACGCGGTGCACCACGCCGACGGCCGGCTGGCAGAGGGCTCGATCGCCCTGTGTGAGGTTCAGGCCTACAGCTACGGCGCCCGCCGGGCGATGGCCCACATCCAGCGGCAGTTCGGCAACGCCGCCGCAGCGGAGAGCTTGCTGGAGGAGGCCCGGCAGCTGCGCCGCCGCTTTCATGCGGCGTTCTGGAGCGAGCGGCTGGGCACCTATGCCCTGGCCCTCGACGGCGAGGGCCGGCGCTGCGAGGTGCGCAGCTCCAACACCGGCCACTGCCTGCTCACCGGCATCGCCAGCCGCGAGGCCGCCGCCGCCGTGGCCAGGCAGCTGCTGGCGCCCACCAGCTTCAACGGCTGGGGCGTGCGCACCCTCGACGAGCGGGAGGCCCGCTACAGCCCGATGAGTTACCACAACGGCTCGATCTGGCCCCACGACAACGGCCTGATCGGCCTGGGGCTCGCCCGCTATGGCCACACCGGCGAGGCGATGCGCATCCTGATGGGCCTGTTCGACGTGGCCCGGGCCCTGCCGCTCTCCCGCCTGCCGGAACTGTTCTGCGGCTTCCCGCGCCAGCCGGAGGAAGGTCCCACCCTCTACCCGGTGGCCTGCAGTCCCCAGGCCTGGGCCAGTGGCACCCCCTTCGGCCTGCTGGAGGCGATCACCGGCATGGGCATCGGCCGCGACAGCACCAGCGGCCGAATGCAGGTGCTGTTCCGCAACCCGGTACTGCCGGAGCGGATCCGCCGGCTGGACATCCAGGGGCTGCGGCTGGGTGAGGAGGAGATCGACCTGGAAGTGCACCGGGGCGAGCACGACACCGGCGTGCTGGTGAAGCGCCGCACCAGCAGCGTGGATGTGGTGGTGCACAAGTGAGCCCCAGGCGCCGATGGGATCCCACTCACGGCAGCGACCGAACGGCCCGGCGGGCTCAGGCCGACTGCAACCGGAGGCGCAACCGGTTGAGCGCCTCCCCGGCCGTGAGCAGCTGAATCCAGCTGCGGCCGCGGCTGGATCCGAAGCGCACCCCCTCACTGCTGCAGCCATCGGGGCCGGCCACGGCGATGTGCACCAAGCCCACCGGCTTCTCGACGCTGCCGCCAGCGGGTCCGGCGATGCCGGTCACGGCCAGGGCCCAGTGGGCGCCGGTGGCGCGGCGGGCCCCCTCGGCCATGGCCCGGGCGACCGGATCACTCACCGCCCCGTGGGCCGCCAGCAGCTCAGGTGCCACCCCCAGGAGCTCCTGCTTCACGGGATTGGCATAGGCGATCACCCCGCCCAGAAACACATCGGAGGCCCCGGGCACGGCCGCCAGGGCCGCGCCAAGGCCGCCACCGGTGCAGCTTTCCGCCACCGCCAGGGTCTGGTTCCTCTGGCGTAACTGCTGCAGCACCACCGAGGCCAGGGAATCGGCGTCGGCACCGAAGCAAGCCGCGCCGGTGCGGGCGCGGATCTCGGCCTCCACTGGCGCCAGCAGGGCCTCAGCCTCTTCCTGGGTGATGCCCCTGGCGGTGAGCCGCAGCTTCACCTCGCCACTGCCGGCATAGGGAGCCACGGTTGGATTGGAGTTCTCGAGCAGGTCTGCCACCTGTTCGGCCAGGCTCGATTCGGCCACCCCCCAGAAGCGCAGCATGCGGCTGGCGAACACGCCCTCCGCCAGATCAGTGCCCTGCAGCCATGGGGCAGCCGTGGCACTCCACATGGCCCGCATCTCGCTGGGCACCCCGGGAAAGGTGATCACCGTGAAACCTGGCTGAACCGGGAACGGCTGCGAATGGGGGTCCGGACTCCAGATCATGCCCGGGGCGGAGCCGGTGGCATTGGGCAGCAGCGCTGCGCCAACCGGCAGCAGGGCCTGGCGACGCAGGCTGGGAGTGACGGGTCGGCCGCGGGCCGCCAGCTTGGCCTGGATGTCGGCCCAGACCTCCGGCCGCTCGGCCAGGGGGGTATCAAAGGCGGCGGCGATGGCCTCGGTGGTCAGGTCGTCGGGCGTCGGACCCAGCCCACCCGTGGTGATCAGCAATCGGCAACGGCCCGCCGCCTCGCGCACGGCAGCGATCAGCCGCTCGCGGTTGTCGCCCACCACCTGCTGGCGGTGATGGGCGATGCCGAGGGCCGCCAACTGCTCGGCGAGCCAGCGGGCATTGCTGTTGGTGATGGTGCCGAGCAACAGCTCGGTGCCGATGCAGAGGATCTCAGTGCTCATTGGCGGGGCCCGCACGCCGATCAGGCTTCATCGGCCTGCTGCAGCCGACGTCGGGTGCTCACCAGCACCCAGATCAGCACAGCCGTGGCCAGGGCCAACCAGAGGAAACGCATCTCGGCATTCACCAGCACCAGGGCCAGGGCCGCCAGCCACTGGGTGAAGGCATAGATCAGCAACACGGTGCGCCTGTGGCTGAGGCCGGTGCGCAGCAGGCGGTGGTGGAGGTGGCGACGATCGGGATAGAAGGGCGAGCGGCCCTCGCTCAGGCGGCCCATGATCACCGCCGACATGTCGGCCAGGGGCAGGGAGAGGATCAGCAGGGGCAACAACAGGCTGACGCTGGTGAGGCCTTTGGCCGGACCCACGATGCTGATCGCCGCCAGGGAAAAGCCCAGAAAGTACGAGCCGCCATCACCCATGAAGATGCGGGCGGGGTTGAAGTTATGGCGCAAAAAACCCAGGCAGCTGCCGGCCAGGGCGGCTGCCAGCAGACCTGCGGCCGGCTGATCGAGGCTGAAGCTCACCGAGAGCAGGCCCACGGCGGCGATGCCACTCACCCCGGCCGCCAGACCATCAAGACCATCCAGCCAGTTGATGGCATTGGTGATCCCCACCAGCCAGATCACCGTGGCGAGCACGCTCAGCCAGTCGGGCAGGGTGAGCACGGCCGGAGCGCCGGCAACGCCCCCGAAAGGCAATTCAATGCTGCCAATGCGCACGCCTTCAGACCACGCCACCAGTGACACCGCGAGCTGGAGGGCCAGCCGGGGCAGGGGAGGCAGGGCAAACAGGTCATCGGCAAGGCCGATGGAAAAGAAGCAGAGGCAGCCGGCGAGCGTGGTCCAGATCAGGCGGTCCTTGCTGGGCTCCAGCTCGGCGAAGCCTCCGAGAAGCCAGGTGAGCGCCAGGGCCACACTGAAACCCAGCACGATTCCCACGCCTCCCAGGCGCACCATCGGTCGGGTGTGCTGCTTGCGGGCGTCCGGCGTGTCGGTGACCCCCCAGCGGAGGCCACAGCGCCGCACCACCGGAACGACCAGGGCCGTAAGCAGGCTGGCCACCACGAAGGTGAGCAAAGCTGCCGCGTTGGGGCTGTAGGCAAGGGTCAACACGGCTGGCTGACGCAAACCCCTTGGGGGCAAGCTTTCGGCCACACCATACGGGCGGCAGCAACCATCAGGCGTGCTGCAGCTGACGCTGCCCATCTGCCGCTGGCGCATAGAGCGGGAAACGTTCACAGAGCACCGCCACCCGCTCGCGGCAGCGCTGCTCGATGGCGCCGTCCTCGGGATTGAGCAGGCGGTCGGCGATCACATCGGCCACCTCGCGGAAGGCGTCCTCATCGAAGCCACGGGTGGTGCAGGCGGCGGTGCCCAGGCGCAGGCCGCTGGTCACGAACGGCGACTGGGGATCAAAGGGCACGGTGTTCTTGTTGGCGGTGATGTGCACATCGCTCACCAGCAGGTCGGCCACCTTGCCGGTCATGTTGATGCTGCGCAGATCGAGCAGCACGATGTGGTTGTCGGTGCCGCCGCTCACCACGGCAATGTCCCGCTCCTGGATGCGGGTCGCCAGGGCCTGGGCGTTGGCCACCACCTGCCTGGCATAGGCCTGGAAGCCGGGCTGGAGGGCCTCACCGAAAGCCACGGCCTTGGCGGCGATCACGTGCTCCAGCGGGCCGCCCTGGGTGCCGGGGAACACGGCCTTGTCGAACTGCTTGGCGAACTCGGCGTCGCGGCAGAGGATCAGGCCGCCGCGGGGGCCGCGCAGGGTCTTGTGGGTGGTGGTGGTGACCACATCGCACACGGGCACCGGGTTGGGATGCAAGCCGGCGGCCACCAGCCCGGCGATGTGGGCCATATCGGCCAGCAGATAGGCACCCACCTCATCGGCGATGGCGCGGAAGGCCTGGAAATCGATCGTGCGGGGGTAGGCGGAGTAGCCGCACACGATCAGCTTCGGCCTGTGCTCGAGCGCCAGCTGGCGGATCGTGTCGAAGTTGAGCTGCTGGGTGGCTTCATCCACGCCGTAGTGCACGGCCTTGAACCACTTGCCGCTCACGTTCACCGGCGAGCCGTGGGTGAGGTGGCCGCCGTGGCTGAGGTCCATGCCCAGGATCGTGTCGCCGGGCTGCAGCAGCGCCAGAAACACGGCGAAGTTGGCCTGGGCGCCGCTGTGGGGCTGCACATTGGCCCAGGCGGCGCCGAACAGCTCCTTGGCACGCTCGATCGCCAGCTCCTCGATGGCGTCGACGTGCTCGCAGCCGCCGTAGTAGCGCTTGGCGGGCAGGCCCTCGGCGTACTTGTTGGTGAGCACCGAGCCCTGGGCCTCCATCACGGCCCGGGAGGCGAAATTTTCTGAGGCGATCAACTCGAGGTGCGTCTGCTGTCGCTCGAGCTCCTTGCCGATCAGGGCCGCGATGGCGGGGTCACCGACCGCGAGAGGTTGGTTGGTCGCGGCGAGATCGGCCATCGGTACAGAAAACAGAAACGCTTGAAGGGAATCGTAAGGAAGCGCCGCAGCTCAGGCCGGCGCGCCCTGGCCCATGCCGGAGGAACAATCCTGAAGGAGCCCAGGGCGACGCCTCCAGAACGGCACCTTCGGCGCGCAGCACACCCTGGACAGCACTGACGGATGAACCGATTGGCGCGAACGCTGGGGGATCGGTGCGGGGATCAAGCCAGGCTGGCCCCGATCAGGTGGAGGGATCGTCCAGGCAGAAAACGGCGACCCCTGACACAAGAAGTGGCTTCCTGAAGCCAACTGATAAAAACGCGCCTGGAGAGATTCGAACTCCCGACCCTCTGATCCGTAGTCAGATGCTCTAATCCGCTGAGCTACAAGCGCAGGTGTGGGCGCCTTCACGACCACCAATGCATTCTCACCTTAGAGGGGGCCCTTCCGTCAACCACCCCCCACCACCTGCCGCAATGGTGGGCGGCGGCGGCATGATTCAGGGGACGTTGCGATCCCCATCACCCATGCCGATCCGCTGGTACGGCCCGGCCAACCCCGCCGACCCCACCTACCGGCACTTCGAGCGGATCGTGAACCTCACGCTGCATGCCGCCCTGTTCTCCGCCCTCAACAGCGGCCTGTGGGTGGTTCAGGAGCTTCGCCACCCCTGGGGCCATCTCAACTGGTTCAGCCTCGGCTGGCTGAGCTTGCTCCTGGTGCACGCTGGGGTTGTGCTGGCCCTGCGACCGGGCCGCTCCCCGGAATCATGAGCCTCTCCGCCTCCGACCTGCACGATCTGGAAGTTGCCCTGGCCGATCGGCTGTATCTGCAGATCGCCGGCTGGCATCTCTATCTGGGCGATGCCGGACTGGCCCAGCCCCTGGCGATCGAGTGTGCCGCCAGGCTCGACGAGGGCAGCGCCATATGCGCCCGCCAGGCTCTGGAAGCCGTGCAGGTGCCGATCGGCGGCGGTGCCACCAGGCTCCCCCTGGCCCGTCTGGTGCCCGCCGGCCAGTTGCGCGATCTGGAAGAGGTGCTGGAACCGTTTTGCCGATAGGGTTGCGCCGACATCCCTCTCCCCGGTGCTGCTGCCCCTGTGCTGCTGATTGAAGTCACAAACGCCCGGGAGGTGATCAGCCAGCGCATCGGCCGCCTGGGCAGCCGGCTGATCGGCAAGGTGGTCGATGCCGAGGCCCAGGTGGAAAAGGCCCTGATCCAGGAGCTGGAAACCGCCTTCCGCGAGTTCGGTATCGAAGCGCGCATCGCCTCCGTGGAAGGAGCGAAGTTGCTGGGCCGATCCCATCTGGAGCTGCCCCTGCAGGTGCGGGAGGTGCGCCAGGTGCAGGGCGGCAACGGCAAGCCCGGCTGATTCGCTCACACAAGCGGGTGTGCGGGCTAGTCAGCTCCTGCCCAGTCGGGGCAACTTGGCCGTGAACTGCTGGATCATCTGCTGGGCTTCGGGCACCCGCAGGGCCCCGGCCACAGCGGTGTAGAGCAGCAGCCCCAAACCGCCACTGAGGCCTGTCTGCCAGAGACGCCCCACCAGGTCGGCCGGCCAGGCCACCAGGGAAGCCAGGGCCCAGGCCACCAGTCCCGCCAGCAGGGATGCCAGAAGCAACAGCAGGGTGTCGCGGGCCCAATCCACCAGCGGCAGGCCACCGAGGCGCTGGCGCAGGGCGAGCAGCAGGCCAAGGCAGGTGATCACATTCACGGCCACCGTGGCCAGCACCAGCCCGGGGGCGCCGAAGTTCAGGGCCGGCAGCTGCAGGCCCCAGGGCGTGGGGCCACCCACCAGCAGCCAGTCGAATGCCACGTTGAGGCCGATGCCTGCCACGGAGAAGCGGAACGGGGTGGTGCCATCGCCGAGGGCATAGAACACGCGCACGAGCACATCGCGGGCCAGGTAGGCCGGCATGCCCACCCCGTAGGCCATCAGCAGCCCCCCCACCAGCGCAGCGGCGCCGTCGTCGAAGGCGCCACGCTCATACACCAGGGCCACGATCGGCACGGCCAAAGCCACCATCAACGCCCCCAGGGGCAGCATCGAGGCGTTGGAGAGCATCAGGCCCTGGCGGATCCGCCCCACCAGCTCCGGCCGGTCGGCTGGGGCCGCGAGCCGGGCATACACCGGCAGCAGCGGCACCAGCAGCATGTTGGAGAGCAGGCCCAGGGGGGTCTGCACCAGCAGGTTGGCGTAGCCCAGGCCGGCCGCCGCCCCCACGATCCCGGAGGCGAAGAACAGATCGGTGAACACATTGATCTGCAGCATCCCCGAGGAGAGGGTGGCCGGGCCCATCACCTGCAGCACCTCGCGCACGCCGGGATGCTTCCAGTCCCACACCAGCTGCAGGCGATGGAGTCCCTGCCGGGCCAGGGCGGGCAGCTGGATCAGCCACTGCAGCACCGCCCCCAGGGTGGTGCTGGCGGCCAGCACCACCCCACCCAGCAACGCCGCCGCCGGCAGGGTGATCTCCGCCCCCAGCCGGGCCCAGAGCAGGCCGATGCCACCGATCACCGCCACGCTCGAGAGCAGGGGGCTCACCGAGGGCAGCCAGAACTCATCGGCGGCATTGAGGGCGCCGAAGCCCAGGCCGATCAGGCCGGCGAACAGGGCCATCGGCGCCATCCAGCGCAGCTGCTGCACGGCGATGACGTGGCGTTCGGGGTCCAGGCCAGGACCCACCAGGGTGATCAGCGGATCGGCCCCCACCAGCAGCAGGGCGGTGACCACCAGCAGGATGGCTCCCACCAGGGTGTTGATCGCCGCCAGCACGTGGGCCCCCTCCTCCCTGGGGCGGCGCGCCAGGGCCCCCACCATGGCGCTGTGGAAGGGGCCGTTGATCCCGCCCAGCAGGATCAGCAGAAAACCCGGCAGCACGTAGGCGTAGTTGTAGGCGTCATAGGCGGCCCCCACGCCGAACGCGGCGGCGATTACCTGCTGGCGCACCAGGCCGGCCACCTTGCTCAAGGCGGTGGCCACGGCCACGATCAGGGCGATACGGCGCAGGGATGGGGCCATGGGGGCTGGAGACGGGCCCTCGGCCCGGGAACGGCTGGTGTTCGAGCGGCAGTATGGCCGCCGTCCCCACCGCAGCCAGGACGCCATGTGCGCCGCCCAGCCCGCCAGCGCAGAGCCCCCCGTGACCGTGCTGGAGACCGGCCCGCTGGTGGAGGGTGTGCTGCGCAGGCGCTACAAGCGCTTTCTTGCCGACGTGGAGCTGGCCGATGGCACGGTGGTTACCGCCCACTGCCCCAACACCGGCCCGATGACCGGTGTGCTGCTGCCCGGCGGACGCGTGCGTCTGCGCCACGATCCCTCCCCGAGCCGCAAGCTGGCCTGGACCTGGGAGCAGGCCGAGGTGCCGGGCGCCCAGGGCCGTGCGATCTGGGTTGGGATCAACACGGCCCTGCCCAACCGCCTGGTGCGGGCCACGATCGAGGCCGGCCTGCTGGAGCCCTGGCTGGGGCCGATCGGCGCCATCCGGGCGGAAGTTCCCTACGGCACGGACCGCCGCAGCCGCATCGATCTGTTGCTCACCCCCGCGCAGGCGGCCCCGGATCAGCGGCCGATCTACGTGGAGGTGAAGAACACCACCTGGACCCGGGGCGAGCTGGCCCTGTTCCCCGACACGGTGACCGAGCGCGGCCAGAAACACCTGGTGGAGCTGCGCGCGCTGCTGCCCACCTGCCGGGCCGTGCTGGTGCCCTGCCTCAGCCGGGGTGACGTGACCCGATTCGCGCCGGGGGATTCGGCCGACGCCCGCTACGGCGAGCTGTTCCGCGACGCCCTCGCGGCTGGGGTGGAGGTGCTCCCCTGCGTGTACAGCTACGGCGTCGATCAGGTGAGCTGGCGGGGGGTTGCCGCGGTCGAAACCCGCGAACCCGCGGGCTGAGGGGCCGAGGCGTCACAATCCGTCGATGCTTCCATTCCATTGGTTCACCCAGACCGTGGCCCTCGGCCTGGGCATCGCCTTCAGCCCCATCAACATCGCCCTGGTGGCCCTGCTGCTGCTGGGCCCCACGCCCCTGCGGCGCTGCGCCACGTACCTGAGCGGCTGGGTGCTGGCCAATGGGGCGGCCCTGGGCACCGTGGTGCTGATCGGCAGCCGCTTCAGCTGGGCCATGCAGCTGGGCAGCCGCGGCCAGGTGCTGATGGACCTGATCGGCGCCGGTGCCCTGATGGCCCTGGGCCTGTTCCAGCTCACCCCGGCCGTGGCCATCGGCGAGGAGAGCTGGGCGATGCAGTTGATGGTGCAGCTACCCGAACTCGACTGGTTGCCCCTGCTGGGCCTGGGCGCCGGCTCCGCCCTGCTCAGCCCGGAAAACCTGGTGTTCTATGCCAAGGAGGGCGGCATGCTGCTGGCCAACCACACCTCTCTGGTGGGGGATCTGGAGGTGGGCGTGGTGTTCGTGGCCGTGACGAGTTCCCTTCTGCTCCTGCCGCCGCTGGCCTGGCTGGCGAGCGGCGGCAGCCTGCGCCAACCGCTGAGCCGGCTGAACGACTGGCTCGTGCACCGCGCGGAGTGGCTGGTGGGGGTCTTTGCCCTGGTGTTGGGGCTCTACCTGGGCTGGCAGGGGATCGAGGGGCTGATCACCATGAGCGGCAGCGCCTCGGCCCTGGCCTGAGCGAGGGGCCGCACCAGTCTCCTGCCCCGCAAAGCCCATACAGTTGACCCCCCTGCGTCCGGCCGTCGTGGATACCCGATCCTTCAAGCGCTCCCTGCACCACTCGGAGCGTTACAACCGCCGCGGTTTCGGCCTGGGCGAGGAAGTGGCGGGCAGTCTCCAGACGGCCTACCAGAGCGACCTGGTGGCTGAACTGCGCACCAACGGCTACCTGTTGGAGCAGGGTCGGCTCACCGTGCGGCTGGCCGAGGCCTTCGGCTTCTGCTGGGGCGTGGAGCGGGCCGTGGCCATGGCCTACGAGACCCGGCGCCACTACCCCAGCGAGCGGATCTGGATCACCAACGAGATCATCCATAACCCCTCGGTGAACGACCACCTGCGGGAGATGGACGTGCAGTTCATTCCCGTCGATGGCGGGGTGAAGGACTTCTCCGAGGTGGCCGGCGGCGACGTGGTGATCCTGCCGGCCTTCGGGGCCACCGTGCAGGAAATGCAGCTCCTCAACGAACGGGGCTGCCACATCGTGGACACAACCTGCCCCTGGGTGTCGAAGGTGTGGAACACCGTGGAGAAGCACAAGAAACACAGCTTCACCTCGATCATCCACGGCAAGGTGAAGCACGAGGAGACCTTGGCCACCAGCAGCTTTGCCGGCACCTACCTCGTGGTGCTCGACCTGGCCGAAGCCCAGCTGGTGTGCGACTACATCCTCTCCGCGGCCACCGGCGACGGCCCCACGCCAGCCCAACGCCAGGCGTTCATGCAACGCTTCGCCAAGGCCTGCTCACCGGGCTTCGACCCCGACCGCGACCTGGTTCGGGTGGGGGTCGCCAACCAGACCACCATGCTCAAGAGCGAAACCGAGGAGATCGGCAAGCTGTTCGAGCGCACGATGCTGCAGCGCTTCGGACCCTCCGAGCTGAACGACCACTTCCTGGCCTTCAACACCATCTGCGACGCCACCCAGGAGCGCCAGGACGCCATGTTCGCCCTGGTGGATGAACCCCTGGATCTGATGGTGGTGATCGGCGGCTACAACTCCTCCAACACCACCCACCTGCAGGAAATCGCCGTGAGCCGCGGCATCCGCTCCTTTCACATCGACACACCGGAGCGGATCGGGCCGGGCAACCGCATCGAGCACATGCCCTTGGGCGGCGAACTGGATGTGGAGGATCCCTTCCTTCCAGAAGGGCCGATCCGGGTGGGGATCACCTCCGGAGCCTCCACGCCGGACCGGATCGTGGAACAGGTGATCCAACGGCTGATCGATCTCACCCAGACCTGAAGCGGTCGCTCTGTCACAGGGACTGCCATCCCTGCCAACCCGTGGCTTTACATTGATTCATCCGGGCCACTGGTGATTCCGCTGCCCCCTCGCGAGAGCCCGTTGCGTGACGTTGTCCAGTCCATCGCTGTCGTCGCCGGAAACACCTGCGAGCGCTCCCGGCAGCAGCGCTGAGTCAGCTCAACTGCTGCGCCATCAAATCGACAAAGACGGGCGGGTGCGCTGCTACGTGAGCCAGTTCGCCGATGTGATGGAGATGCGGGCCCCTGCCGCCCAGGTGTCGGGCTATCTCGATCGGCATGAGGGCTGGTTCCGCCGCTGCGCCGCTCCGATGACAGTCGAGCCGCTGGCCACCAACGGCTATCGGCTCACCCTGGGGCGTTTCGGCAACTTCGGCTTTGAGGTGGAGCCCACGATTGCCCTGGAACTCCTCCCCCAGAGCGAGGGGATCTACAGCATTGTCACCGTGCCGGCCGGCGGCGAAAGCAGCGGCCTGGAGAAGCTCTACGACGTGGACTTCAACGCCTCGCTCACCCTGGATGAAGCGGCTGAATCGGAGGTGACCCTGGTGCGCTGGCAACTTGACCTCTCGGTTTGGATTCGGCTGCCAGGGGTGATCACCCTGCTGCCCGACCAACTGGTCCAGACCAGTGGAGACCATCTGCTGCGCCAGATTGTGCGCCAAATCTCCCGAAAGCTCACCTGGAAAGTTCAGGAGGATTTCCACGCCAGCCATGGGCTGGAGTGTCCCCCACGACGGCGGGCAACGTTCTGAGGCCCCACTTCCAGTGGGGCGCCTCGCTATCCGATTGGGCTGATCAGGCGGGGCGGTTCTCCCAGATCTTGTTGAGGATCTGCATGCCGCTCACCGCCTGCCAGAGGAACAGGGTCATCATCAGCATGTTGAGGCCCACATGGGCCTTGCGTGCGATCAGGTTGCCCTGCTGAATCAGCGGAATCAGGGCCACGGCCAGGGCCACTAGACAGGTCATGCCGATGCCCACCAGCAGGTGCGGGCCCACAAACAGCTTGCCGTTGTTCAGGTAGGTGACGGCCATGCCGCCGAAGGTGCCGAGCACCATCACCGCCAGCAGCGCCCCGCCGATCTGGAAGTGGCGCTTGGCGTACTGCCCCTTGATCATCTGCTTGCGGGTCTCCGCATCGGCGGTACGGGTTTTCTTGGCCTTGATCCCCAGCACCATCGCGTAGCCGCTCAGGCCGAACAGCACCCACATCAGCAGAGGGTGCACGAAGTTGAGGTTGTAGGCGAGCGCTTCAGGCATCGGGGGAATGGGTGCTGCCGGGTGGGTGCAGCGAACCTAGCTGGCGTTCAGTGCAGGAAGTGGCGGCGACCGGTGACCACCATCGCCAGGCCGAGGGCGTTGCAGGCGGCGATGGAGTCGGCATCGCGCACGCTGCCGCCGGGCTGGATCACGGCGGTGATGCCATGGCGGGCGGCCAGCTTCACGGTGTCGTCGAAGGGGAAGAAACCATCACTGGCGAGCACCGCACCTTGAGCGCGATCCCCCGCTGCCTCCAGGGCCAGCCGCGCCGAGCCCACCCGGTTCATCTGACCGGCGCCGATCCCCAGGCTCTGGCCGCTGCGGGCCACGGCGATGGCGTTGGAGCGCACGTGGCGCACCAGCTTCCAGGCAAAGCGCAGATCGTTGAACTCCTCGGCGCCGGGCTGGCGCTCGCTCACCACCTGCCAGGCAGCCTCATCCACCGGCTGGTCGTCGAGCTGCTGGGCCAGCACCCCGCCGAGCACGGTGCGCAGCTGCTGGCTGGAGGCGCGGGCGATCGCAGCCGGAGCCAGCTCCAGCAGGCGCAGATTGACCCGCCCCGCCAGCCGCTCGCGGGCAGCCGCATCAAAGGAGTGCGCCACCACGCACTCCAGGAACAGACTGGTGAGTTGCTCGGCGGCCGCCCCATCCACCGGCGCATTGAGGGCCACAATGCCGCCGAAGGCCGACACCCGATCGGCATCGAGGGCCCGCTGCAGCGCATCGGCGCAGCCGCTGCCGGTGGCCACGCCACAGGGGTTGGTGTGCTTGACCACCACGGCGGCGGGCTCGGCCCCCGGGCCATAGCCGAACTCGCGCACCGTGGCCAGGGCGGCATCGAGATCGATCAGGTTGTTGTAGCTGAGCTCCTTGCCCTGGAGCTGCTCTGCCCCGCCCCAGCCAGCGCCCGGCTCGCTGAACCAGGTGGCGGGCTGATGGGGGTTCTCGCCGTAACGCAGGGTCTGGCGGGGGGGCATCGCCCACTGCAGGGGTGGGCCCGCCTGCTCAGCGGCGAGCTGGCCCTGCAGCCAGCCGCTGATGGCAGCGTCGTAGCTGGCCGTGTGCTCAAACGCGGCCAGGGCCAGGGCCCGGCGGAAGCGCTGATCCAGTCGGCCTTCCCGCAGCGCCGCCAGGAAACCGGGGTACTGCTCGGGGCTGGTGAGCACGGCCACATCGGCATGGTTCTTGGCCGCGGCCCGCACCATCGCCGGACCGCCGATATCGATGTTCTCGATGGCGGTGTCAAAGCCCACGCCCAGGTCCGCCACGGTCTCCCGGAAGGGATAGAGGTTCACCACCACCACATCGATCGGTGCAATGGCCTGGGCTTCCAGATCGGCCTGGTGGGCGGGGTCGGAACGCCGGGCCAGGATGCCGCCATGGATGCGGGGATGGAGCGTCTTCACCCGGCCGCCGAGAATCTCAGGGGCCCCTGTGTGCTCCGCAACCTTGGTCACCTCCAGGCCGGCGGCCTGGAGGGCCGCGGCCGTGCCGCCGCTGGAGAGCAGCTGATAACCGGCGGCCAGCAGGCCTTCCGCCAGGGGCACGAGGCCTTCTTTGTTGGAGACACTCAGCAGGGCCGTCGGGGCCATGGCTCGCGAACCGGACGATGAAGGGCCAACCTACGCAGCGACAGAACGCCTGCAGGGAGCCAGCGGCATGACCACCGATTCACCCCGTGGCATCGGCGATGCCGGCCTGATCCGCCTGGGGCCTGCCACGGCCCGGCAGCGGCTGGTGCTGCTGCACGGCTGGGGAGCTGATGCCGACGACCTGCTCGATCTGGGCAGGCTGTTGGTGGGCCCGGAGGTGAGCGTGGTGGCCCTGCAGGCGCCCTTGCCCCATCCCGCCGGGGTCGGACGCCAGTGGTACGACCTGCAGGAACCCGGCTGGCCCCAACTGCCTGCCGCCCGCGATGACTTGCGCCGGCGGCTGCAAGCGCTGGATGCCGAACTGAGCTTGCAGCGCACGGTGCTGCTCGGCTTCTCCCAAGGGGCGGCGATGGCCCTGGACGTCAGCACCGGCCCCGGGGCCGTGCCGATCGCCGGACTGATCGGTTGCAGCGGCTACCCCCATCCGGACTGGAGTCCCCAACCCGGTCTGGCGCCTGCGGTGCTCCTGAGCCACGGGCGTCAGGATCCTGTGGTGCCCTACGAGGCCTCGGAAGCGCTGCGGGACCAATTGCAGGCGGCCGGCGCCGGGGTTGAGTTGCTGGCCTTCGATGGCGGTCATGCCATCGATCCCGACCTCTTTCCCGCCATCCGCCGATTTCTCAGCAGCTGCTGGGCCTGACGGGAAGCCCCCAGCCATCACAACTGCCGGATCGGCACCGTGATGCCGATCCGGCTGGGGCTGACGCAGACCGGAAGCCCGGGGCCAGGAAGGGACGTTGGAAGACAGAACAGTGAGCAAGCCAGGTCTGACTCAGATCACGCGCTCAACTCACGGGAGCCCCGCTGAACCCTCCCGCTGAACTCAGACGAAGGCGTACTCGTACTCTTCCATTTCTTCCCAGTCGTCGGAAGCGAGGGCTTCGATCCCCTCGAACAGCACCTCTTCACCGATGCGATCGACGATGTCGCGCAGGGAGGGGAACAGAAAGTGGTTCTCCTCGGCGTACTGGGCGCTGAACAGGCCCTTCTCACCCCAGAAAAAGCGGTCGGTGGTGTGTTCGTTACGGCGCACGTTCAGCAGGGCCGGCGGCACCAACGCCTGTTCAGCGATGTAGCGGCGGGCAGCGGTGACGGGCTTATGGGAGCCGGTCTCCAGGTTGAAGGTGGGCACGTGGGCCAGAACACGCTGGCCGGCAAGACGGCGGCGGCTGATCCGCTTGCGCTTCTTAGACATGGCAGAACTCCCGGAGGCGGGAGGATCGAGAGGGACGAGGAGAAGCGGGGTGAGCCGCCAGCTGGCGAAGGACGCAGGAGGGCCTCCGCTGAACAACTCCCAACCAGCTGGTGCCGACGGCGCCGCACAGGTCAACGACCCGTTGGAGATGCACCAAAAAGCGGCACACCAAAACCAGCGGAGAAGGGTGGCGCAGGCCCGGGAAACCCGTCACCTGAACACACCTCTGCTGTAGCCTCAGTTGAACAAAAGCGCAACTAGAAGCTTCACATCGCTGACCCGAGGCCCCGCGGCGAACGCGTGGTAGTGGTCGATACGAAACATCTTAAGACTTTTTCCCGGATTTGACTCAGGCCATCCGGAATTTTTTTGCCCTGTGCGGGACGCGCTGCACCCAACGTCCAGATGCCTGTCTCCAAAAGGTTTCTGAGCCTGGTGAACTTTCAGTTGGCCCAGTTCGCCGACCGCAGCGACGTGACATCCGTGGTGGTGTACGTCACCGAACCCGGCGGCTCAGGAGAACCGGATCTGATTCCTGTGGGGCACTGGCCCAGTGCCAGCAGGAGCCTTCCTGCTCTCACGAGCGACAGCGATCTGCGCAGGCCGTCGGACCAGCGCCGCTGGCTGGCCATGCGCCAGGGCGGCGTGCTGCTTGGCGCACTGCTTGTGGAATCCACGGCATTGCCCTGGCCGGAGCCCCTGCAGCAACGGTTGCTGTCCGTGAGTCACTGTCTCACCGAAGGCCTGTGCCTCGATCTGGAGCACCACAGGCTTCAGGTGCAACTGCAGCAACAACGCGAGCAGCTGAAGGTGCTCGTGCATCAACTGCGCAATCCCCTGGCGGCGTTGCGCACCTTCGGACAATTGCTGATGCGGCGGCTGGAACACGATCCCCGCAACCTCCCGCTGGTGGAAGGCCTGCTGCAGGAGGAACACCAGCTGCAGCGCTATGTGGATGCGATCGACGCTCTCGACCGCCTTGAACCCGCCATCTCCCCGGGAACCGCAGCAACCCCACTGCTGTTGCCTCCCAGCCTGGGGGATAACAGCGCACAGCCACTGGCAGCCTTGCTCCAGCCCCTGCTCCAGCGCGCCGACGCGACGGCTGCGCTGCAGAGGCGCCCCTGGCACGGGCCCGACCGACTGCCCCAGTGGCAGGGGGATGGGGGCAGCGTGGCGGAGATCCTGGCCAATCTTCTGGAGAACGCCTTCCGCTACAGCCGCCCTGGCGCCGGTGTGGGCCTGCATGTGACCGCCACTGCCGACGGTGGATGGGAACTCTGCGTGTGGGACGGCGGTGCGCCGATCGCCTCTGAAGAACGCGAACGGATCTTCGAGCCTGGAGAGCGGGGTGTGAGCAGTGCCGAACTGCCGGGCTCCGGGCTGGGCCTTGCCCTGGCCCGCCAGCTGGCCCGCCAGCTGGGTGGCGACCTGCGGCTGGAGCGATCGCCAGCGCAGGTGGCCCAGGGGTTACCGGAACAGGGCAACGCCTTCGTGCTCAGGCTGCCCCGAGGCGCACCGCCAGGCCCATGACCAGCAGGGTCAGGGTTTCCGCCCATTCCACGCTGGCCCCGTAGCTATCCCCGCTGTGGCCGCCCAACCGGCGTCCCAACCACCAGGGCACCCAGCAGGCAGGGAGCACACCCAGCAGGCCAAGCCAGCGCCCTGGCACGGAAATGGGCAGCAGCCAGCCGAGTGGCAGGAACAGGGCCAGCGCCAGCCCTGCGGGCCGCAGCTCCCGGCCAATCCCTTGCCAGTGGCGCCGATGAAAGGCCGCACTGCCATCGGGGCGCAGATAGGGATGGAATTGCATCGCCAGCAACGGGGACAACCTCCCCCAGAACGCGGCCCACGCCAGCAACAGGGCCCCCTGCAGCGGCGACACCGTCAGAAGGCAGACCAGGGCCGCACCGCGCAACAGGGCCAGCTGCAGGGCCACCTGCACCGCCGCGGCGCCCACCCGGCTGTCGGCCATCGCCTCCAGCCGGCGCCGGGGGCCGGCGGCCAGACCATCGGCCGTGTCCAGGGCGCCATCGTGATGCAGGCCGCCCGTGAGCCAGAGGCCCAGCGCCATCACCAGCGCCAGCCGGGCACCCGCAGGAAGCCAGCCGGCGCTCAGCCCCCACAGCAGCCCTTGCAGGCCGCCCAGAACCAGGCCGATCCAGGGGGCAAAGCGGGCGATGCGCTCAAACCGGGGGCGGGGCCAGGGCCAGGCCGGCAGCACCGAATAGAAGATCCAGGCACCGGCCAGATCGCGCAACCAGGCTGGTCCCCCGGCGGTGTGATCAGCACCGGAGGCATCGGGGTTGCGGGGGCCGGGAGAAGGGGCCAGGCGACCTCTAGCGTCAGAGCAGCACCGCTGCGGTCCCATCAGCTTTTCACCCCAGGGGGCTGGCCCGCTCCCCTTCCGCTTCGAGGTCACAGCCCAGTGCTCCCACACCCGGGCCCGCTGCGGCTGCTTCCACACTCCCCACGGACCGGTGCACACCCCCCGCTTCATGCCGGTGGGCACCCTGGCCACGGTGAAGGGGGTGACCACCGACCAGCTGGCAGGCACCGGCGCCGAGATGGTGCTGGCCAACACCTACCACCTGCACCTGCAGCCGGGCGAGGAGATCGTGGCCGACGCTGGCGGGCTGCACCGCTTCATGGCCTGGGATGGCCCGCTGCTCACCGATTCCGGTGGGTTCCAGGTGTTCAGCCTTGGGGACATCAACCGGATCAGCGACGACGGCGTGGTGTTCCGCTCCCCGCGGGACGGCCGCCGCATCGACCTCACTCCCGAGCACTCGATGGCGATCCAGATGGCCCTGGGCGCCGATGTGGCGATGGCCTTCGACCAGTGCCCTCCCTACCCAGCCAGCGAAGCGGATGTGGCGGCCGCCTGCCGGCGCACCCACAGCTGGCTGGAGCGCTGCATCGCCAGCCACAGCCGAGCCGACCAGGCGCTGTTCGGCATCGTGCAGGGCGGCTGCTTCCCCCACCTGCGCGACGAATCGGCCCGGGTCGTCGCAGCGATGGGTCTGCCGGGGATCGCCGTGGGTGGGGTGAGCGTGGGTGAACCGGTGGAGGAGATGCACCGGATCGTGCGCCAGGTGGGGCCGCTGCTGCCCGAGGCGGTGCCCCACTACCTGATGGGGTTGGGCACCCTGCGGGAGATGGCGGTGGCCGTGGCCAACGGTTTCGATTTGTTCGATTGCGTGCTGCCCACCCGTCTCGGGCGCCACGGGGCGGCCCTGGTGGGCGGCGAGCGCTGGAACCTCAAAAACGCCCGCTTTCGCCACGACCACACCCCCCTGGATGCCAGCTGCACCTGTCCGGCCTGCCGCAACCACAGCCGGGCCTACCTGCACCACCTGATCAAGAGCGAGGAAATGCTCGGCAAGATCCTGCTCAGCCTGCACAACATCACCCAGCTGGTGCGCTTCACCACTGCGATGGGCCAGGCGATCCGCGAGGGCTGTTTTGCAGAGGATTTCGCTCCTTGGGAGCCAGACTCCGTGGCTGCCCACACGTGGTAGCGTCCGCGGCACGCGACACGTGAGTTCCGGGATGGCCGCCTTCGCCCTGCACACCATGGCCCAGCTGCCCGAGGCCTACCAGGCCTTTGCGCCCCTGGTCGACATCCTGCCGATCATCCCTTTCTTCTTCCTCTTGCTGGCCTTTGTGTGGCAGGCCTCGGTGGGTTTCCGCTGATCGGCGTCCAGAACTGCTGGTTGAGCTGAGGTCAACGTTCACTCAGCACTGCCCAGGCAAAAGCCGGCAGGGCGAGCATCCGCCGCCAGCGGCTTGGCTCTTGCCACAGCCGATACAACCACTCGATCTGCAGGGCTCCCATCCAGCGGGGAGCCCTTTTTTTGACGCCGGCCCACACGTCGAAACTGCCGCCCACACCCATCCACAGGCCGGCGCCGCGGCCGGGCAGGTCGGCGATCCAGGTTTCCTGGCGCGGCACGCCGAGGGCCACCAGCACCAGATCAGGTTGCGCGTCCAGCAGCTGCCGCTCCAGCCCCGGCCAGGATTCGGAGCTCTGGTAGCCGTGGGCTGTGAAGGCCAGCTGGAGGCCAGGGATCTCGGCGCGCAGCCGTGCCACGAGGGCCTCCATCACCGCCGGTGAAGCCCCCACCAGCGCCACCCGCCAGCCGCTGGCAGCCGCATGCTGCAACAGGCGGCGGGCCAGCTCGATCCCCGGGCTGCGCCGCACCCGCAACCCCTGCCGCCCCAGGGCCCACACCACGCCGGCCCCGTCGGGGATCACCAGGTCGGCGGCGGCGATCGCCCGCCCCAGCTCGGGCTGGGCCAGGGCCGCCATCGTCATCTCGGCGTTGAGGGTGACAATTTGGCCCCCCCCTTGCCCGTGCAGGGCCAAGGCAGCGGTAAGGACATCGCCGCAGGCATCCACCGGCACCCCCAGCACGGTGGTGCGGCGGTCGGTTGCCATTGCTGCCATTGGGGATGGGGCGGAGGGGGAGAATCTATGGCTGGCGATGCTTTGGTTTTCCTTTGGGATTGCCAGCCATCCCTCTCCACCGCCACCAGCCCATGCCGCCTTCCGAGATGGCCAGCCCCCCCGCACCTGCCCCAGCGGCCGTCCTGGCAGATCCCCAGGGCCGGGCCTGGACCGTGCTTCAGGAGCTCGACCGCCAGATCGAGGCCGTGGTGCTCAGCCGCCAGCACCCGATCACCGGCCTGCTGCCGGCCAGCACCGCCAACACGGTGCACGGCAACTATGGCGATGCCTGGGTGCGCGACTGCGTGTACTCCATCCAGTGCGTCTGGGGGCTGGCTCTCGCCCACCGGCGGCTGCGCGGCGGCAGCCGCCGGGTGTTCGAGCTGGAGCAGCGGGTGCTGCAGCTCATGCGTGGCCTGCTGAACGCCATGGCCCGCCAGGCTGCCAAGGTGGAGCGCTTCAAGCACAGCCTGCACCGGCTGGACGCGATCCACGCCAAGTTCGACACCGGCAGCGGCAACCCGGTGGTGCCTGACGACGGCTGGGGGCACCTGCAGCTCGATGCCACCGGGCTGTTTCTGCTGCAGCTGGCCCAGCTCACCCGCGCCGGCCTGGTGGTGGTGCGCTCCAGCCACGAGCGCGACTTCGTGCAGAACCTGGTGTACTACGTGGCCCAGGCCTATCGGATTCCGGATTACGGCATCTGGGAGCGGGGCGACAAGGGCAACCATGGCCTGCCAGAGCGCAACGCCAGCTCAATCGGCCTGGTGAAAGCCGCCCTGGAGGCCCTGGAAGGGCTCGACCTCTACGGCCCCCACGGCGATGGCAGCCATTGCCTGGTGATCCCCCACGACGCGATTGTGCGCCTGCGCCGGGCCCTCGATGCCCTGCTGCCGCGGGAATCGGCCAGCAAGGAGGTGGATGCCGCCTGCCTGTCGGTAATCGGCTACCCGGCCTGGGCCGTGGAGGACCCCCAGCTGGCGGAGCGCACCCGCGCCAAGATCCGCGCCCAACTGGGCGGCGGCTACGGCTACAAGCGCTTCCGCCGGGACGGCCACCAGACGGTGGTGGAGGACCACACCCGGCTGCACTACGAGCGCGAAGAGCTCGCCCAGTTCGAGCACATCGAGTGTGAATGGCCGCTGTTCTGGGCCTATGAGCTGATCACGGCCTGCTGCGAAGAACGCTGGCAGGAGGCCCGCCAGTGGCGCCAGCGGCTGGCCAGCGTGAGCGTGACGGTGGATGGGGTGGCCCTGCTGCCCGAGCTCTACCTGGTGCCGGAGTCCGCCGTGGAGGCAGAGCGCCTGCAACCGGGCAGCCAGCCTCGCCAGGCCAACGCCAACGTGCCCCTGCTCTGGACCCAGAGCCTCACCTGGCTGGGGGACCTGCTGCTGGCCGGGCTGATCACGCCCGCCGATCTCGACCCCAGTGGCCGCCGCAGGCCGGAGCCCCCCGGTGCCGAGGTGGTGCTGGTGGCACTGGTGCCGGGCACGGAGGCCATCGCCACCGCCCTGCGCCAGCGCCACCTGCCCTGCAGCCACGATGGCGAGGGGATGGAAGCCTTCAGCATTGGCAGTCCCCAGGAGCTGGCACGGTGCCTCAACCAGGTGGGGGCCAACGCCAAGCTGGGCCTCAGCGGCCATCCGCCGGTACGGATGGAAACCCTGGCTACGGCCCGGCTCTACCGCCGGCCCCTACCAGCGGAAGCGGCCCAGGAGCGGCTGGCCTTCCTGCCGGCCGTGCTCGAGGAGGGCACCTTCTACCTGGCCGATGACCCGGAGCAGCTGGTGGATGCGGTGGTGGCCGAACTGCGGCTGTTGCGACGTCACTGGCGGGGACAGGGGGCACCGCTCCTGCTGATTCCGATCCCCGAAGCCCCCTTCCAGGCCAACCCGGAGCCCTTCCTCAGCCTTGCTGAGCAGCTGCGCAGCGGTGAAGTCGACGGCGTGCCGGTGCAGCTGGGTCCTCTCTCCGCACTGGCGGACCAGGCGGCCTGGGTGGACCTGCCGCCAGCAGCCACCCTTCCCCCAGCGCCCGACAACCCGCAGCCCCTGCCCCTCCAGGAGAGCCGCAGCCAGGCACCGCTCTCGGCGGCCGAGGAACAGGCCCTCGAGCGCGACGACCTCAGCGCTACAGATCTGGCCGAACGGCTCTGGGACAGCACGTCCCTGGCGGAGCAGGCTGAGGTGCTCGAACAGCTCGGCCGACGGCTGGGCAACGGGGCGGTGCTCACCGGCCCGGACAGCGGCGGGCCCGTAGCCCTGCGCAGCCTGCTGGAGGAGGTGTACCGCCGGGCGCTCGCGGCCGGCGACTGGGATGTGGTGCGGCGGATGGCCGGCCAGCTGGAGCTGGTGCATCCCCAGCTGGAGGATGCCCTCACCGACCTGCTGGTGCGCCAGAAGCAGGTGGTGGTGGGCCGCAACTACACCGCCGACTCACTGATCAGCGCCCCCCAGGACAGCGCCACCATCGCGGCGATGATCCAGCGCTTCAGCGGCGAGGACGGCCGTGAATGGATGCTGCAGCAGGAACTGCTGCTGGCCCTCGACGGCCTGGCGCGGCACGAACCCAGGCTCCTGAGCGGTGGCCTCACCCTGCAGCTGGGACAGTTGTTGCTGCTGCTCACCAGCGAACTGGCCGCCGAGGACGACCTCAACCCCATCGACGCCTTCGAGCGCCTTTGCCAACAGCCTCCCCACGCGATTCAGCGGCGGTTGCGGGCCGTGCTGGCCGATGGCGACCATGCCCGGGCGGCCCTGCAGCGCAAGGAGCAGCTCCACCTCAGCGGCCGGGTGCGCTGGACCGTGCCCGACCCCCTGGAGGAGCTGCCCCGGGGCACCTGCTGGCTGCAGCAGCGCATGCGCCTGGGGGCCCTGGGACGGGTTCCCCGCGACTTCTACGCCGGGGTGTGGGAGCTGCTGCATCACTGCCGCGGGATCGTGATCGGCGACAAGCTGGAAAAGCGCAACCGCCTGGAAAGCGCCCCGCTGCTGAGCGAGAAGACCGCCGGTGAGCGCAACTTCGCCTCCCTGGTGGAACACCTGCTCAGCAAGATCGAGGCGCCGGAATACCGGCAGCTCTGCACCGAAACCCTGATCACCCTGATGGCCTTCGTGGAGGCCAACCCCCAGGTGCGCTTCGACGACGACCTGGCCCTGGATGTGGTGATCGGCCACGCCGTGCGGGTGGGCTGGCAGCAACAGCATCCGGAGGTGCCTGCCGAGGACTACGGCCAGCACAAGGCCGATGCCTGGGATGGCTTCTACAGGGCATCCCCGGCCGACTGCCGCCGTTGGCAGCTCCAGGCCCTGCGGGAACTGAGCGAGCTGGAGTGAGTGGGCCGAGCGGCTGCTTCAGATGGGCTGCTCCAAACTCATGCACAGGTTGGGCTGCTCCACGCATTGCTCGATCAGGTCGGCCAGTTGCAGCGCCCGCGAAGCCTGCAGGCCATCCACCGCCAGCGACTCCTCACCGCGCACACAGGCCAAGAAGTGCTCCAGCTCGGCATAGAGCGGCTCGATCGACGTGGTGCTCACCTCTTCAATCACGCCGTCGGAGCGATACACCAGTTCACCGTGATCAGCGCTCACGGACTGGTGGGCACGCCGGTGGATGTGCAGGGTGCGGTTGAGAAAATCGGTTTCCACCAGGCTGCCGCGGCAGTGGGCGCTGAGGCTGCGGATCTTGCGGTGGGCCATCTTGCTGGCGGTGAGGCTGGCCACCACGCCGTTGGCGAAGGCCAGGGTGGCGTTCACGTAATCGATCGGCCCGTCGGCACTGCGCCCTCCTGCCGCCGCCAGGCGGATCACCGGCGCTCCGGCCAGCTCCAGCACCAGGTCGATGTCGTGGATCATCAGGTCGAGCACCACCGACACATCGTTGGCGCGATCGGGGTTGGGGCTGTGGCGGCGGGCCTCCAGCACCACCACCTGCTCGCCCGCCACCACCTTGAGCAGCTCGCGGAAGGCGGGATTGAAGCGCTCGATGTGACCCACCTGCAACAGCACACCGGCCTGGTCCGCTGCCCTGATCAGCTCCTCGGCCTCCTCCTGGCTGGCGGCAATCGGCTTCTCGATCAGCACATGCCTGCCCGCCTGCAGGCAGGCCAAGCCCACCCGGTGATGCAGCAGGGTGGGCACAGCGATGCACACCGCATCAACCTGCTGCAGCAGCTGGGCGTAGTCCGCAAACCAGCTGCAACCGAATTGCTCGGTGGCCAGACGGCCGCGGGTCGGATCCGGATCAGCCACGCCGACCAGTTCGGCGTCCTTGATCAGGCTGAGAACGCGGGCATGATGCCAGCCCATGTTGCCGATGCCGATGACCCCCACGCGAACCGGGTTCATGGCAAGGGGCGCAAACTGCGAATTATCGGTGATGCATGACCGCTGCATGGTCCGTGGGGACCGATCACCTGTCCGTGCCGCCGCGCCGCTCGATCTGGACACGATCGATTCGCGGGCCATCCATCACCAGGATCTGGAACTGGTAACCCTTCCAACGCAGCCCTTCACCCGGCGCAGGGATGTGTTGCAGGCGCTCCAACATGAAGCCTGCCAGGGTGTGGTGCCCTTCTGCCTCCGGCAACTGCAGCGGCAACTGGCGATTGAGCTCACAGATCTCCAGATCACCCGCCACTGACCAGCGCCCGGCATCGAGGCTGATCAGGTCCGTATCCGGTTCAAGGGGATTGTCGTCGTCGCCGACGATCTCGCTGGTGAGATCGGCGACGGTGACCAAGCCTTCCGTGCCGCCGTGTTCGTCCACCACCACCAGCAAGGGCTGTCCACTGCGGATCAGCGGGAGCAACTCGGCCAGGGATGCGCTCTCCTGCACATGGGCCACCGGCCGGATGTAGGGATGCAAGGGGGAATCGGGCTGCAGCAGGCCACTGGCGATCGGATCGGCCAGATGGCGCAGATCGAGCATGCCCCTCACGTCGTCCAGGGAGCGGCCGATCACTGGGAAGCGGGCATGGGCTGTGTCATGGACAGCGCGCATCAACTCGGCGAACGTCACCTCCAACGGCAGGGTGACCATGCCTGAGCGGGGCACCATCACCTCACGCACCAGGGTGTCGCGCAGGGAAAAGACCCCCTCGAGAATGTTGCGCTCATCAGGCATCAGTCCTGTGACGCTGCCGGTTTCGATCAGGCTCTCGAGCTCGCCTGCGGAGAGGGCGGGTACCAGTTCATCCCAGTTGCGGGGAAGGCCCAGCAGGTGGAGCGACAGGGAGGCCAGTCGCTCCACCAGGCTGAGCAGGGGCGCCAGCGAGCGACTGAGGGCATCGAGCAGGGGGGCCAGACTGAGGGCAGAGCGCTCGGGGCGGTGAAGCACCCAGGCCTTGGGCGCCAAACCGCCCACCAGGGTGGCCAACAGCACCACCAGAAGGAAGACGGCCAGATCCATCGCTGTCTGGGGTAACAGCTCAGCCCACGACCAGCCGAGCCGTTCGGCCACACCACGACTGGCCCAGCCCATGGCCACCAGGGCCAGCACCATGCCCAGCTGGGTGGCCACCAAGGCCCGGCGCAGGCGGCGTTGCAGCTTGGCCACCGCATCGGCTCCTGGCTGGCCGTCCTCCACCAGTTGCTGCACCCGACTGGGACGCAGCCGGATCAGGGCCATCTCTCCTGCCGAGAAGAAGGCCAGCAGGGCGATCAGAACGGCCAGCACCACCAGCTGGATCACAGTGCCCCAGATCGGAGAAGACGTCCGTCAGCGCCAGAGACGGCGGACGGGATAGCCAGAGCGTGGGGCGAGAGCATGGGAGGGGGATGGCCAGACCAACGGCCTGCTGCCTGGATTATGGGCCGACTCCCCACCGGTGCCGCCCCGGGCTAAACCAGTGCCAGACGCCGCCACCACGATGCCGAAGGGCGACGGCCTGCAGATCCGCCCACTCTGCCGACCCGACATCAAGGTGGTCACCGCGTGGGCCCGCGCTGAGGGTTTCGCGCCGGGCCTGGGGGATGTGGCGATCTACCGCCACACCGACCGGCAGGGGCTGTGGCTGGGCTGGCTGGATGAAGAGCCGGTGGGATGCATCGCCGGGGTTCGCTACAACGCCGAATACGGCTTCATCGGCCTGTTCCTGGTGACACCCGAGCAGCGCGGCAAGGGATATGGGGTGGTGCTGTGGCGCCATGCCCTGGAACATCTCAGCGACCTGCCCTGCATCGGCCTGGAGGCTGCACCGGAGCGCATCGCCGCCTATGCCGGCTGGGGCTTCGAACCGGCCTCCGCCACCACCCGCTGGCAATTGATCCAGGCTGGCGAGACGGAGGCGGCTCTGGCAGACGGCCTGCGCTCCAGCCGCAGTGCCCCGGGGAGCGCCGGGCTGGCACTGGTGGCGGGCGCCGCCATTCCCGCAGAGGCGGTACAGCGCTACGACGCCGCGCGGGAACCCAGCCCCAGACCCCATTTCCTGGCCGACTGGCTGGGCCACCCAGCCGGCAGTGTGCAGGCCCTGATCGACGGCAATGGCCACTGCCACGGGTTCGGCCGGATCCGGCCCTGCCTGCTGCGCCAGGGCGAAGGCTGGCGGATCGGGCCCCTGCTGGCCGACAGCGCCGATCTGGCCCGCCTGCTGCTGCAAGGCCTGATTGCCCGCCACCGCGGGGTGGTGCTGATCGACGTGCCCGATGCCAACGCCCCCGCTGCGCCCCTGCTGGGTGAGCTCGGCTTCCAGCCCCTATCGCGCACCCAGAGGATGTACCGCGGGCCGCGGCCCGTGGTGCCACTGGGCGAGGTGTTCGGCCTGGCCTGTCTGGAGCTGGGTTAGGCCGCCGCGCAGAGCTCCTCGCTCACCTGCCAGAGGCGACGCCGCTGCTCGGCGTCGAGGGCTGCTGGCGCCACCCGCACCTCGGTGGGCCAACCGCGCATGCCCCCCAGCTGATCGGGGCCGTAGTGCCCACCGGGCCGGACAGCAGGCGCCGTGGCGGCATGGAGCTGGGGCAGGGCACCCTGGGCCGCGCTCTGGAACAGCGGGGTCATCAACCGATAGGCCAACGCCTCCCCCCAGGATCCGCTGGCCGCCACCGAGGCCGGCTGCAGGTTGGTGCGAGCCACTCCGGGGTGGGCCGCCAGCGAGGTCACCCCCGCCGCCTCGGCATCCAGCCGCTGCTGCAGCTCCAGGGCGAACATCACATTTGCCAACTTGCTCTGGCCGTAGGCCTGCCAACGGTCGTACCGGCGCTCGCCCTGGAGGTCGTCGAAGCCGATGCGACCGAAATACTGGGCTCCGGAGGTCACGGTGACCACCCGGGCGTCGGCCTGGCCGCTCAACAGGGGCAGCAGGGCCAGGGTGAGGGCGAAGTGGCCGAGGTGGTTGATGCCGAATTGGCGCTCGAAGCCATCGCGGGTGAGGCTGCGGGGCAGGCCCATCACGCCGGCGTTGTTGATCAGCAGGTTGAGGCGCCCATAGCGGTCCTGCAGGTGGCGGGCCGCAGCTCGCACCGAAGCCAGGTGGGCCAGATCCAGCTCCAGCAGGTCGATCGCCGTCCCGACTCCGGCCTCCGGCAAGAGCTGCTGGCGGGCCTGCTCGGCCCGCTCCAGCGACCGACAGCCCAGGATGACCGTGGCTCCCCTGGCCACCAGGGCCCTGGCCGTCTCCAGCCCCAGGCCGCTGTTGGCGCCGGTGATCAGCGCCAGCCGGCCGGTCTGATCCGGGATGTCGGCAGCGGTCCAGGGCATGGCACTGGCATGGGGAAGCGCCACCGTAACGATGGCCTGAGGGGCTCTGTGGTGACATCGCGGGCGGTGGCATGCACCCTCCGGGCTGCCGCCAGCCGGTGGCCCCCAGCCCGATCGCCATCACCGGCGACGAGGTGCACACCCCCCAGGGCAAGCAGCCCTATGTGACCCCGAGGGAGCTGGGCGATGGCGAGCTGCCCGGGATTGTGGAGGACTTCCGCCTGGCGGCACGCAACGCCATGGCCGCGGGCTTCGCTGGGGTCATGAACACCGTGACGCTCAGCTTCAGGCGTCAGCAGCACCACGACCGGGACCACCTTCAGCAGCTTCCAGAACCCGGCCGTGCTGGCTGAGCACTCGTTTTGGCTCGAGTTCACGGCCGCATCAGGCACGCCTCAAGCCCCGACTGTGGCTGTGCAGTTCAGCTGAGCCGGCGACCCAGCAGCAGATCCCGCGCACCATTCACCAGCTGCATCGTGTGGTGTTCACCGCCACGGTCCGGGTGATGTTCTGCGGCGCAACGTTTCCAGGCCTGGTTCACCTGCTCCTGCTTCAGGCGGCCGGAGAGGGGCAGATGCAGGCGCTGACGGGCGACGATCGCATCGAGATCGGGGTGCTTGCCCATCGGCCCCCAGTCGGCCTTGCTGAGCGACTGGCTGCGCCTGCCGCTGCCTTTGCGCTTGCTGCCTCTGGCCACCTTGCCGCCGCCAAAACCCTTCTGAGCGCTGCCCCCATCCTGCCGGCGCTCGTCTGGCTGGGGGCTGCTGGTGACGAGCAGGGCGGCAGGCCGCTCAAGGGTGGACTGGGGCATCAAGAGCTCTCTCTGCTGTTGAGCATGGAGCAGCGGCCTCCCTGCTCCATGTATTCAGGGAGCTGCAGATGGGGTAGCGGGGAAAGCTGGGGTATACGGAGGGAACACGCCCGGCGTCGCCGGTTCTGTTCAGCAGGTGGCGCTGGGGACGGCGCTGCCTGCCTCGGCAACACTCCACCTCTATCCACCCTCAGCAGCGGCTGGCTGCCCGAGGGGGAGACCTCGATGCTCACAGCAGAGCCAAGATCCCTCAGGGCCCGGTTGATGCGTGCCAGGAAGGGTCCCTGGGGGCCATGCAGGCGTGCCGAAAAGCAGGCATACTATGGCCCAAAACGGGCCTTTTCGTGCCTAATTGGTGCCTAAACGGGGCCCTGCGGGCGGCTTGGAGAAACCTTGAAAACCCTCGCCCTGAAGTGCTTTTCGGTGATGGGGGTCGCGAGGATCGAACTCGCCTAAGGCGGATTATGAGTCCGCTGCATTCACCAGATTGCTAGACCCCCAGGGGCGCATGGGCTGTCGTCAGCGGAAGCTCTGCACTGGCAAGGCCTGAACCGCCCCGCCATCCTGCCAGCCTGAATTCAGGCTCTGGCCACTGGCCTGGCCGGCGCCGAGACTCCCCGAAAAGCCGCTGGACACATCACCGGTGCGCCAGGGCATGGGCTCGCTCTGTTGGTGGAGCAGAAACTGGGTGGTGTTCTGGATGGCGGTGCCATCCCAGACGATGGTCTGGTCGGGAAATCCCATACCCATCACCCGCCGACCGTCGCCGCCACCCATGGCGATGCCCAGCAGGGAGGTGATCTGGCCGGTAAGGCTCACCCCTTCAGCGAAGGGAGCCGTGTAGCTGAAAAAGCGGCGCTGCACCAGATCCGGCACCGTCTGCACAATCCCGCAGCGGGTGACTTCAACCGGCGCCGCCGGCCCAGCAGCTGCCGCGGCAGGGCGCGGCGGGGCCTCGAGGGTGGTTGTGCAGAGGGCGGGGCCGGCCCGCAGGGGAAGGCCCAGGAACGGCACCGCCCAGGCGAGCAGTGCGGGCAGCAGCAACCGTGACGAGGCAACCATGGGGAGAACAGCTGATGAAGGTTTCAGCCCTTGGAGTGAGCAGCCGCTGGGCCAGTGACGGGTGGGTAGCACCGCGCAGGTCGCAAACTAGACGGTTCAATGCCCCAGCACCAGTGTCCACTCCGGTCTCCCCATCTGGCACCCAGCTGCCGGATACCGCCGCCGGCCGGCGCCAGCTGCTGCTGGAGCGCCTGGCGGAGCGGGCCTACCGCCACGGCACGTTCACCCTGGCATCGGGCCGCAGCAGCGATCACTACGTGAACTGCAAGCCGGTGAGCCTCAGTGGTGAGGGTCTGGCCCTGCTGGGAGAGCTGCTGCTCACTCAGGTGGAGAGCGAGGCCGTAGCCGTGGCTGGCCTCACCCTCGGCGCCGATCCCCTGGTGAGCGCGGTGGCCCTGCAGGCCGCCCTGGCGGGCCGGGCCCTCGACGCCCTGATCGTGCGCAAGCAGGCCAAGGGCCATGGCACCGGCGCCTGGCTGGAGGGGCCGCTGCCCCCAGCCGGCAGCACCGTGACCGTGCTGGAGGATGTGGTGACCACCGGCGGGTCATCGCTGAAGGCCGTGACCCAGCTGCGGGAGGCGGGTTACCAGGTGAACCGGGTGGTGAGCATCGTGGATCGCCAGGAGGGGGGCCTGGAGGCCATGACCGCCGCCGGCCTGGAGCTGCGCAGCCTGTTTCTGCTGGAGGAGATTGCCGCCACCGCCAGCGCCGGAGCCGGAGCCGGAGCCGCCAGGCTGTCGGCATGAGCTCTCCCTGGACCTGGACGCCCAGCGGCGCCTGCCGCCTGGAACGCCCCGCCGGCCTGATGCGGCTGGACGGACCCGACAGCCTGCGCGTGCTGCACGGCCAGACCAGCGCCGGCATTGAAGGGGCCCAGCCTGGCAGCTGGATCCCCACCTGCTGCATCACGGCCACCGCCCGCCTGCGGGCCCTGGCCGAGGTGCTGGTGGATGGGGGCGGGGCCTGGCTGCTGGTGGGCAGCGGCGATCCCGCCCTGGTGCACCAGGCCATCGACCGGGTGCTGTTTCCGGCCGACCGGGTGACGCTGGGGCCCCTGCTGGCCGTGCGCTGGGTCACACCCCTTGGTGAGCGGCAGGAGGGGCTACCGTCAACGGCCGCCGGCCGCTGGCAGCGCTGCAGCGAAGGCGAAACCCCAGGCTGGCGGCTGGGCAACACCCTGGTGCTGCCGCTGGATCAGCCCCTGCCGGCGGAGCTGGAGACACGGCGAGTGCTGGAACCCGGCGAAGCCGAGCGCTGGCGGATCCAACAGGGCCTGCCGGCGATGCCCGCCGAACTGAACGACGACCACAACCCCTTCGAGCTGGGGCTGGCCAGCCGGGTAGGGCTGAGCAAGGGCTGCTACGTGGGCCAGGAAACGCTGGCCAAGCTCGCCACCTACGACGGGGTGAAGCAACAGCTGCGCCGCTGGCACTGGCACCGCGGCGATGGCGGTCCCGCCCCGGACGCGGGCCAGGACCTGTTCAGCGCCAGCCAGGCCGGAGCTGGCCAGGAGGGGCGCCTAGGCCGGATCACCTCCGTTCTGGAGCTGGCGGACGGCGACCGGATCGGCCTGGCGATGGTGCGTCGTGCCGGTCTGGATCGGGCGCACCTGCGGGCCGGGGAGGGCCCGGACGCCGCCCGGCTGCACCTGACGCGGCCGGAGCAGTTCGTGCCGCCACCGGTGGGAGCGGGAGGCGGCGGTTGAGAGGCAGCGGTTGAGAGGCGGCGGATGAGGAGGGAGATGTTGGGGGGATGATCAGTGCCGCTGCTCGCCGCCCAGCAGCCAGCTCACCACCGCCCAGGTGGCCAGGTTGTCGTCGCGGTTGTAGGTGAAGATCCGCTGCAGCCGGGCCGGGCCGCCATCGCGGCGCCACTGCCGCCACCAGAGCAGGCAGCGGGCCCCATCCACGCCGCTCTGGCTCCAGTGGAAGCCCAGCCAACTGGCAACGGCCTTGAGCCCGTAGCTGTTCACCGGCAGGAGCCAGTGGCGCCGCAGGCGGGCGTGCACATCCACCAGCCGGGCCCGCAGCCGGGCCAACTCGGCCTCCCGGGCACCCTGGCGCTGGGCTAGGCGCACCAGGGAGATCGCCTCCGTTTCGCCGTAGTGCAGCAGCGGCCAGCCCGGGTAGCGATCCAGCAGGGCCTGCAGCCGGCGCCAGAGGCGGGCCTCGCCGTGCTCCTGCAGGGCGAGCAGCGGCGTGTAGCGCCAGGCGGGATCGGGCTGGGCGGGCCAGCTGCCATCGGGCTGGCGGGGCACGATCACAAAGCCGTGCAGGAAGTCGTCGCGGGCATCGGGATCCGACTCGATGTCGTAGAGCAGCACCCCCGGCGCCTCAGCGAGCTCCGGCAGGAGGTCGGCGGCGGAGGCCGCCGCCGCCGCCAGACGCTCCGGCCGGCCGCTGGCCTGAACGCGCGCCTGGGCCACCAGGGCGGCGGCGATGTCACGGTGCTGGTCGCCATGCACCGCCAGGGCGTCGGCCAACCGCAGGGGATCGCTGGCCGCCAGTTGGGGAAGGCTGGTGATCCCCTGCTCCAGCAGCATCTCGCGGCGCTTGCCACCGATGCCGCTCACTTCACTGAGATGGCCCTGGCGGGTGGCCTCCTGGTCGCAGACACCGCGCCAGCTGCAAAGCACGCACTTCTTGCGGTCGGCCACCAGCGGCGGTGGCTGCTGACGGGCCAGGTCACTGGCCAGCCTGGGCAGGGCCTCCTCCAGCTGGGCCTGCAGGCTCCCGGTGAGCTTGAGCTGCTCCCGCTGCAGCCCCCGTCCCGATCCCGCCACCACCAGGGCCTGGGGCACCGGCGCCCGCTGGTGCTCGCCCAGCAGCCGCCCCCACAGCGCCAGGAGCAGGCGGTGCTCCCGGGTGAGGTTGCGGCCCTGGCGGCCCAGCACGGGGCGGTAGGCGTGCTGCCCCCACACGCTGGTGCCGGCCACCCGTTCAAGCAGGGCGGGATGGGCCTCCAGGGCCACGCCGGCCGGCCCGCGGCCGCGCAGGCGCAAGCCCACCACCCCTGGCGCCCCGGCGGCGCAGGCCGCCTCGCCATGGCCGGGTTTCTCGGGCAGCAGGCTCTGAAAACTCACCAGCTGGTCGCTGAGGGCCAGGGCGCGGTGGGCGGTCCACTGGCGCTGGGCCGGATCGCCATGGCGATCGAGCCAGGCCCGGCGCCGGCAGCGCAGCCAGCTGCGCAGCAACCGGTCGGTGAGCAGCTCCTGGGCCATGGCTGCACGCTAAGCACCGGTTGCCCTGCCACCGTGGGGGGCACAGCCCGTCCGCACCCGGTGATCCCCTCCGCCCTGCCCCTGTTCCCTGGGCCCCTGCTGGCCTGGAGCCTGCTGGCGCTGGCGGCGGCGGCCTGCCTGGGGTTGGCGATCCTGCTGGCAGGGCTGGTGCTGGTGATCCAGCGGGCACCGCGGCTGCAGGCGGAGGCCCGCCCCCTCAGCGAGGGCTCACTCACGGTGGTGGTGCCGGCCTACAACGAGCAGGCCAACATCGCCGCCTGCATCGGCAGCCTGCTGGCCAGTGCCCCGCCCTGCCCCCATTGGCAGGTGCTGCTGGTGGACGACGGCAGCAGCGACGCCACCGCCGCCATCGCCACAGCCACCGCCGCAGCCAGCGGGGCCGATGCGGCACGTTTCACGCTGCTGGAGGCGGGGCCGCGCCCGAGCGGCGAACGCTGGGTGGGCAAGAACTGGGCCTGCACTCGGGCGATGGAGCAGGTGCAGAGCGACTGGGTGCTGTTCGTGGACGCCGACGTGCGCCTGCAGCCCACCACCCTGCGGCGGGCGCTGGGCCAGGCGGTGAGCGAGGGGGCCGATCTGCTCAGCCTGGCCCCCCGGCTGTGCTGCGGCTGCCTGGCGGAGTGGATGGTGCAGCCGATCATGATCAGCCTGCTCTGTCTGAGCTTTCCGATCCAGGCCGCCAACGATCCGTCCGACCCCACGGCCTTCGCCGCCGGCCCGTTCATGCTCTTCCGGCGCAGCGCCTACAGCGCGATCGGCGGCCACCGGGCCCTGGCCGGCGAAGTGGTGGAGGACCTGGCCCTGGCCCGGCGAATCAAGGCGGACGGCTACCGCCTGCGCTATCTGCTCGGCCTGGATGCCGCTGAGCTGCGCATGTACACCAACTTCGCGGCCCTGTGGGAGGGCTGGAGCAAGAACTGGTTCAGTGGCCTGGACCGCAGCCTGGCCAAAGCCCTCGGCGCTGGGGCGGTGGTGGTGCTGCTGTTCAGCGGGCCCTGGCTGCTGGCCCCGGCGGCGGCGATCGGCCTGGCCCTGCTGGGCGAGCAAGCGTCGCTGCGGCTGCCACTGCAGGCGGCCCTGGCCCTGGCCGTGCTCGGGATCGGCCTGCACCTGACCCTGCGGCTCTGGAGCCGCAGGGTCTTTGCGCTGCCCCTGCGCCACTGGTGGCTGATGGGGGCGGGTGGCCTGGTGCTGGGCGCCCTGGCCCCCACCTCGGTGTGGCGCACCCTGAGCGGCCGCGGCTGGACCTGGAAGGGCCGCGCCCTGGGCTGAACCGCCATGACCACACCCACTGCACCAACCTCACCCCAGCCATCGCCGGCGCCGCCGGTGCTGGTGTTCGATGGCGGCTGCGTGTTCTGCCGTCACTTCGCCGAGCTCAGCGAGCTGCGCAGCGGCATTCCCGGCCTGCAGATCCGCGATGGCCGCGGCGACCAGGCCCTGCGCGCCAGCCTGGCCGCCCGGGGTTACCAGCTGCGCGATGGGGCGATGTTGCTCGATGGCGAGCGGGTGCTGCATGGGGCGGACGCCATCCAGTGGCTCTGCGCCCGGATGCAGCCCAGTGCCGCCCTGCTGCGGCTGTTGGCGCCGCTGCTGGCCGGGCCGGAGCGGGCCCAGCGGCTCTATCCCCTGCTGCTGTTGGCGCGGCGGGTGGCCCTGGCCGTGCGCGGGCTGCCGGTGGATCCCGATCAGGGCGCGGCGGGCCGCAGCCAGCGGTAGGCCCAGCGCCAGAGCAGGCCGAGCGCCAGCACCAGCAGGCCGCTGCGCCAGGCGGTGGGCGGCACCTGGAACGCCAGACCCGCACAACCGAACAGGCCCAGCCAGGCCAGGGCCGCCGGGAAGCGCCGCTGCCGGGGCGGCAGGCGCAGCACGCAGAGGTTGGTGATGGCGTAGTAGCCCAGCACCGTGAAGGCACTGAAGCCCCAGGTGAGCTCCAGCCGGCCGGCCAGGCTGAGCAGGGCGATTAGCAGGCCGCTGAGCAGCACCGCCAGCTGGGGACTGGTGCCGGCAGCGTTGAGCGTCGCCAGGCGAGCCGGCATGTCGCCGCGCCGGCCCATCGCCAGCCACACCCGCGAGAGCCCCAGCACCAGGTTGAGCAGCACCCCCGCCAGGGCCAGTACGGCGCCCAGGGCCACAATCCAGCTGCCCCAGCTCCAGCCCGCCGCCAGCAGCAGGCGGGCCAGGGGCGGAGCCGGCGCACCGGTCGCCCCCACGCTGGCGGCCAGGCCGGAGGGGCCAGCCAGCCGCAGGGCCCCTGCCGCCACCGCCAGATACACCAGCAGCACCAGCGCGAGGGTGAGCAGCACCGCCCGCGGGATGGTGCGCCCGGGCTGCACCACCTCCTCGCCCATGGTGGCGATGCGGCCATAGCCGGTGTAGGCCACGAACAGCAGGCCCGTGGCCTGGGCGAGGGCGCCGGGGCTGGTGGCCGGCAGGGCTCCACCAGCGGGCAGGGCAGGCAGGCTGAAAGAACCCACCACGAACAGCCCCAGGCTGAGCAGGGCGCCGGCCACCAGCAGGCCGTTGAGCCACTGGCTGCGCCGCAGGCCGGCCAGAGCGGCGGCGGTGATCAGCGCCACCAGCAGGGGCGGCCACCAGCGCAGGGCCGCGCCCTCCACCCCCAGCAAGGCCCCCAGATAGGCCGCCAGGCCCAGGGCCGCGGCTGCCGCTGAGGCGGTTTTGGCGCAGAGAAACAACCAGCCCGCCGCAAAGCCCGCCAGGGGCGAGAGCAGGCGCTGGCCGTACTCATAGCTGCCGCCGCTCACCGGCATGGCAGCGGCCAGCTGGGCGGCGGAAAGGCCATTGGCCCCCGCCAGCAGGGCCGCCAGCAGGATGGCCAGGGGCAGGGCATCCCCCGCCGGTGCCGCCGCCAGCGCCAGGCTCACGAACACGCCGGTGCCCAGGATCGAGCCCAGGCCGATCACCAGGGCGCCGGCCAGACCGGTGCTGCGCTGCAGCTGGGGGGAAGGGGAGGTCAACGGGCACTGCGGGCTCACGTCGATCCTCCCGGAACCAAGAGACCCTGGTGGCTGTCAGCCAGCCCACATGCGACCCGATACGCAGTTGAATGGGGCCCCGCACGCCCCAAGCACCCTCGATGGCCTCTGCCCCCCTGCCCCTGGAGGCCGCGCCGATCACCTTCGGCACCGATGGCTGGCGGGGCATCCTCGGCGTGGATATCACCGTGGAGCGGCTGCTGCCGGTGGCCGCCGCCGCTGCTGCTGAGCTGGCCTATTCCGCCCCCGCAGGCCTGAGCAGCCGCGAGGTGGTGATCGGCTACGACCGCCGCTTCCTGGCGCCGGAGCTGGCCGAGGCCATCGGCAGCGCCGTGCGCGGCGTGGATCTCGAGCCGGTGCTCTCCGACTCAGCCACCCCCACACCGGCGTCCAGCTGGGCGGTGGTGGAGCGCGGTGCCCTGGGGGCCCTGGTGATCACCGCCAGCCACAACCCCCCCGAATGGCTGGGTCTGAAGATCAAGGGGCCGTTCGGCGGCTCGGTGGAGGGGGATTTCACCCAGCGGGTGGAAACGCGCCTGGCCGCCGGCGGCATCACGGTGCCGATGCCACCGCCAGCGGGCGGCGAGCCCCGCTTCGCTGCGCTGGATGCCTATGTGGCTGGCCTGCGGGCGAAAGTGAGCACAGACCTGCTGGCTGATGGGCTGGAGCGCCTCGGCCTGCGCGTGATCGTGGATCCGATGCACGGCTCGGCCGCCGGCGTGCTGTCCGCCCTTCTGGGCGAGCAGGCCGTCGCCAGCGGTGCCATCCAGGAGATCCGCACGAACCGCGATCCGTTGTTCGGGGGCAACCCGCCCGAACCGCTGGCGCCCTACCTGGGCGAGCTGATCGCCGCGGTGCAGGCCAGCACCGCCGCCGGGAGGCCAGCGATGGGCATCGTGTTCGACGGCGATGGCGACCGCATCGCCGCCATCGACGAGCGCGGCCGCTTCTGCAGCACCCAGCTGCTGATGCCCCTGTTCATCGACCACCTGGCCCGCGCCCGCCAGCTCCCTGGCACCGTGGTGAAAACCGTGAGCGGCTCCGACCTGATGCAGCTGGTGGCCGAAGGCCTGGGCCGCACCGTGCTGGAAAAGCCGGTGGGCTTCAAGTACATCGCCGCCGAGATGCTGGCCGGCGAGGTGCTGGTGGGTGGCGAGGAATCGGGCGGGGTGGGCTTCGGCATGCACCTGCCCGAACGGGACGCCCCCTTCGCCGCCCTGCTGCTGATCGAGGCCCTGGTGGAAGGGGGCGTGCCCCTGGGCGAGCGCCTCGATGCCCTGCAACGGGCCCACGGTGGCGCCGCCAGCTACGACCGTCTCGACCTGCGCCTGCCGGACATGGCCGCCCGACGGCAACTGGAAGCCCGCCTGGCCGAGGCCCCACCGGCCGAGGTGGCCGGCATCGCGGTGCAGGAGGTGATCAGCACCGACGGCGTGAAGCTGCGCCTGGGCCCCAGCCACTGGCTGATGCTGCGCTTCTCCGGCACCGAGCCCCTGCTGCGCCTTTACTGCGAAGCCCCAACGGCCGAGCGGGTGGCGGCGGTGCTGGCCTGGGCGCGCACCTACGCCCTGGAGGGCTGAGCATCATGAAGCCAGCCCTGGTGATCGCCAGCGGCAATGCCGGCAAGGTACGTGAGTTCGGCCACCTGCTGGCCGAGCTACAGCTGGAGATTCGCCCCCAGCCGGAGGGCCTGGAGGTGGAGGAAACGGGCGCCAGCTTCGCCGCCAACGCCCGGCTCAAGGCCGAAGCCGTGGCCCGCGCCACCGGCTGCTGGGCCCTGGCCGACGACTCCGGCCTGAGCGTGAGCGCGCTGGGTGGCGCCCCCGGCGTGCACTCGGCCCGCTACGCCGACAGTGACGAAGCCCGCATCGCCCGGCTGCTGCGCGAGCTGGAAGGCGCCAGCGACCGTAGCGCCCGGTTCACCGCCGCCCTGGCCGTGGCCGATCCCAGCGGCACCATCCGCCTGGAAGTGGAGGGGATCTGCCTCGGCGAAATCCTTGAGGAGCAACGCGGCACGGGCGGCTTCGGTTACGACCCGGTGTTCTTCGTGCCTGAAGCAGGCCTCACCTATGCCGAGATGGACAAGCAGCTCAAGGGCCGCATCGGCCACCGGGGCAAGGCTTTTGCCCTGCTGGCGCCGCGGCTGCGGAAGCTGCTCGGCTCCTGAGGATCAGATCCCCTTGGGAACCCAGCTGCCGTGCAGGCCATGGGGAATGGCCAGGGGCAACTCCAGCACCGCCTGCTCGCCCAGATCGGCGGCGTTGAGGATCACCAGGTCGCTGGCGCAGCGGGCGCCGTTCCACACCAGGCAGAGCACCCAGCCCTGATCCTCAGCGGCGGGATCGTGGGCTGCGGCCGTGGGATCGGGCACCATCAGCGGCTCGCTCACGAAGCCCCGCGGCCCCGCACTCCACACCAGGCGCTCACCTGTCGACAGGTCGAGCTTCTCGATCGCCTGGAGCGGATCATTGCCGCGCTCGCGCTCGGCCACCGCCATCCAGGCGTAGCGGGCATCCAGACCCTGGCGGGCCGGATTCACGCAGGCGAACTCACAGCAGCGCTGCTCCAGCCACTCCATGCGCACCGCCTTTTCGGGCTCGGTGCGGGCCAGCCCCAGGTTGATGCGGCAGCGCATCAGCTGGCCTTCGGGGATGCTGTCGAAATCCACCGCGCGGAAGTCAGTGCCCGGGCCGATCGAGGGGAAGTCGGCATACACGATCGAGTCCACCACCAGCTCCTGGCCATCCCCCTCGGGGGCGGGGGCCTCGGAGGCGTTGAGGTGGTGGAACACAAAGCCCTCGGGGGCGGGCACCTGGAGCGGCGCAGCCTGCCCGTTCGCCCCGCCGGCTCGGGGAATCAGCCAGAAGGCACCGGCCTCGCCGGGCTTGCTGGCCAGGCACTGGGCCGCCCCCTTCTGCCCCAGCACATAGGGCAGCGGGTTGAAGGCAATGGCGTTCTGCAGAAATACCGCCCAGTTGGCAGTGATGGCGAAGTCGTGCAGGAAGGCGAAGCCCTTGAAGCTGTCGCGCCGCTCGGCCAGCAGCTGGCCGGCGCGCACGCCGTTGGCGGGGGAATCGGCTGTGGCGAATTCCATCAGCCGGATCGTGCTGGTGGGGCCGGTCTTCACGCCAAAGGTCACCATGCGGGGCTCGCCGTGGTGGCCGGGATCGAAGCGGGGGTGGGCGCTGAAGGCCTCGCCGGGCTTGAGCAGGCCATCGAGGCGGGAGAGGCCGCGGGTCTCGAGCGTGTCGGGGTCGAGGGCGTGGGGCTCGGCCGCCTCCCACAGGGCCAGCAGCTGGTCGCCCAGCCGCACCACGTGGGTGTTGGCGATGTTCTTGAGCCGCAGGTCGAAGGCATTGGCCAGCGGCCCGCCGGGCTTCTGGGTGCCGAACACGCCGCGATACACAAAGCGGCCCGCCCGCTCCTCGGCCTGCCAGCCCTCGGTGCGTACGAAGCGGTTGCGCAGCAGCGCCTGGCCGCCCTCGAAGCGCAGGGCGGTGATCATGCCGTCGCCATCGAACGGGTGGTGCACCCACTGACCGCCACGCTCCAGCCGCCCGGGGCCGTTGCGGTAGAGGGTGCCCAGCAGGGCCTCAGGAATCGTGCCCCGGGCCGCGGCCACCGGCACATCGCTGAGCTCCACGCCCACATTGCGGAAGGCGCTGGCCCAGTCGCTGCGAGAAAAGCGAGGGCCTGCGGAGGCGGGCGCGCTGGGAGCGAGGGTCATGCCGTGGGCGCCGCTACGGCGGTTGCGAATTGTGTCGAAACTAGGCCGGCATACACACCACCGCGAGCCAGCAACTCGCCGTGGCGACCGGCTTCCACCACCCGGCCGCCGTCGATCACCACGATCTGGTCGGCATGGATCACGGTGGAGAGGCGGTGAGCCACCACCAGGGTGGTGCGGTTCTGCATCAGCCGATCCAGCGCCTCCTGAACCACCTGCTCGGAGGCCGTATCCAGGGCCGAGGTGGCCTCATCGAGGAACAGGATCGGGGCGTTCTTGATCAGGGCCCGGGCGATGGCGATGCGCTGGCGCTGCCCCCCCGAGAGCATCGTGCCGTTTTCGCCGATCAGGGTGTCGTAGCCCTCCGGCAGCTCAGTGATGAAGCCGTGGGCATTGGCCGCCCGGGCCGCCGCCTCGATGGCCCCGGCATCCACGCCTTCCTGACCGCCTTGGCCGTAGGCAATGTTGTTGGCCACGCTGTCGTTGAACAGAAACGTGTTCTGATCCACCAGGGCAATCTGGGCCCGCAGGGAGGCCAGCGAGAGCTCGCGCAGGTCGATGCCATCAAGGCTGATCCGGCCTGCTGTCGGGTCGTAGAAGCGGCAGAAGAGGTCGATGATCGTGCTCTTGCCCCCGCCACTGGGACCCACCAGGGCCACTGTGCTGCCCAGGGGAATCTCCAGATCCAGCCCGCGGATCACCGGCTCGTCCGGTCCGTAGGCGAACTGCAGCCCCTCGGCCCGCAGCCCCTGCTGCAGCCCGACAACCTGGCGGGGCGCGGCTGCTTCCACCGGGTCGGGCGGGGTGTCGAGGATGGTGAACAGTTCCTCCGCCGCCGCCAGGCCCTGCTGCATGGTGGCGTTCGCCTTGCCCAGGCCCTTGAACGGGGCGTAACAGAGGTACAGGGAGGTGAGAAAGGCAAAAAAGCTGCCCGTGGTGCGGCTGCCGTTGATCACCGCCTCGCCGCCATACACCAGCACGGCACAGAAGCCGATCGCCCCCAACACCTCCATCAGCGGCTGATTGAGCAGCTTGGCCCGGGTGGTGCGCAGGGCCTCACGGCGCACCGAGCGGTTTTCCAGCTGGAAGCGTTCCAGCTCGTAGGCCTGCATGCCGAAGATCTTCACCACGCGCGAGCCCAGCAGGGATTCCTGCAGGTAGGCCGCCAGCTGGGCCAACCGGGTCTGGCCCTTGCGGGAATGACGCTTCACCTTCTTGGCCGTGCGCAACACCGGCAGCACCCCGAGCGGGAACAGGAAAAAGGCGATCAGCGAGAGCAGCCAGTCCTGGTAGAAGGCCACCACCACCAGGGCCAGCAGGGTGATGCCGTCCTTCAGCACAGACGACACGCCGTCGACGATGCCGGTCTTGGCCAGGGTCACGTCGGTGAGCACCCGCGACACCAGCACCGTGGAGGGATGACGGTTGAGATAGCTCTGGGGCAGATCCATCACCCGCGCCGCCAGCTCACCGCGCAGGTCGGCGGTGATCGACTGGCCCACGCTCTCGGTGAGATAGGAGCCAAGGAACTGGCAGAAGGCCCGCACACCGATCACCAGCACGATCACCACCGGTGCCAGATAGAGCCGCTGGCGATCGCTGGACGGCAGCACGTCGTCGAACAGGTAGCGGATCAGCAGCGGCACCAGGCCGGTGGAGGCCCCGTAGCCCACGTTGAACAGCAGCGCCAGGCTGAAGGTGGGCCAGAGATAGCGGCGGCCGTAGGCGAGGAAGCGGCGGTAGGGGGAACGGGTCAAGGGCAGCGTGGCGGCGCAGGCGGCAAGGGGGGAGCCGGGGGGAGCAGCTGGAGCAGCTCCTGGGCGGCGCGCCCGGAGGCCCCAGGCCTGCCCATCCTGCTGCGGAGCTGCTCGAAGGCAGGCTCCAGCTGGGCACGCTCGGCGTGGAGCCGGCGCACCTGGCGGACCAGGGCCTCGGCCCGCACCTCCTTCTGCAGGAGCTCAGGAAACACGGCCCGGCCCAGAATCACGTTGGGCAAGCCCATGATCCGCCGGCCGATCACCAGCCGCGCCAGCCAGTAGGTGAGCCAGGAGAAGCGATACACGATCACGGGTGGACAGCCCAGCAGGGCCGCCTCCAAGGTGGCCGTGCCGGAACTCACCAGCCCGGCATCCGCCGCGGCCAGCAGGTTGTAGGCATCGCCCGCCACCACCGGCAGGGGCAGGCTGCTGCGGCCAGCGGCCCGCAGGAGAAAGGCCTCGTCCACGGTGTCGGCCCGCAGCAGCACGGCCTGCCAGCCCTCTGCCTGGAGCCGCTCGGCGGCCCGCAACAGCTCGGGCAGCAGCAGCTGGATCTCGCTGCGCCGGCTGCCGGGCATCAGCACCAGCAGGGGCCGATCTGGGTGGAGGCCGTGGGCCTGGCAAGTGTCCAGCCGGCTGCGGGTCACCGCCAGGCCATCCAGCAATGGATGGCCCACGTAGCGGGCGAAGGAACGGCCGTAGCTGTTGAAGATCGGCTCCTCAAAGGGAAAGATCACCGCCAGCCGATCGATGAAGCCGGCCATGCGCCTGGCGCGGCCCCGCCCCCAGGCCCACACCTGGGGGGCGATGTAGAAGAACACCGGGATGCCGCGGCGGTGGGCCTCGCGGGCCACCAGCTGATTGAAGCCGGGATAGTCCACCAGCACCACGGCGGCAGGCCGGTGCCGGTCCATGCGTCGCTTGAGCCAGCGCATCACCCGCCAGTGGCGGGGAATACTGGCGGCGATCTCCACCAGGCCGGCGGCGGAGAGCTGGGCCACGTCGATGCGCACATCCATGCCGGCGGCGCGCAGCTGGGCGCCGCCAATGCCGACCACCTGGAGGTCCGGCCGCTGCTGCCGCAGGGCCGCCACCAGATGGCCGCCATGGAGGTCGCCTGAAGCCTCACCGGCCACCAGCAGCACCTGCAGCGGCTCAGCCATCGCCACCCCCCAGCAGGGCCTGCAGCTGGTCGGCCAGGCGCACCACGGCAGCCGCGTCGAGACGCTGGGAAATCGGCACCACGCTGCCCTCGGGCACCCCCTGCAGCAGGGGAACCAGGCGTTGCCAGTCCTTCACCGTGGTGACCAGGGTGGCTTCTCGCTTGGCCCGTGCCAGTGCCAACAACCGCTCCAGATCGCCCCGAGCATAGGGATAGTGGTCGGGGAACTCCTCGCAGCCCACCAGGCAACAGCCCTGCTCACGCAGGGCGGCGAAAAACTTCTGAGGCAGCCCGATGCCACAGAAGGCCAGCAACGGCCGGCCCTGCAGCGCGGGCGGCACCTCCAGCACCGACGGCACGGCAAGCCAGGGCTTCCCCATGGGCCAGGGCAGCCCCCCGGGGCTGGGCTCACCGGCGCCGGTGAGCACCAGCAGCTGGGCCCGGCCCAGGGCCCTGGCCGGCTCCCTCAGGGGCCCGGCCGGGAAGGTGAGGCCATTGCCCAGCCGCTGGCGGGCGTCGAGCACGGTCACGTCGCAGGCGCGGGCCAGTCGCCAGTGCTGCAGTCCGTCGTCGAGCAGCAGCAGCTCGGCCCCGGCCGCCAGCGCCCGTCGGGCCGAGGCCGCCCGGTCGGAGCCGGCCCACACCGCCACACCGCTGCCCGCCAGCGCCCGGGCCAGCTCCAGGGCCTCATCGCCCGCCATGGCAACCGGCAGCTCGCCATGCACCAACAGGGGATGGCGACGGCCGCTGCCATAGCCGCGGCTGAGCACCGCCGGCCGCAGACCGCGGCGGCTGAATTCCTGAGCCAGGGCAATCACCAGCGGCGTCTTGCCCGTACCGCCGAGGGTGATGTTGCCGATCGACAGCACCGGCACCGGCAGGCGCAGGGGGCGGGTGGTGGCGCGATGGCCGGCCACCGCCAGGCCATACAACCAGCCACAGGGGCGCAGCAGCCGGGCCTGCCAGCTGTGCCGCGAGCCGTACCAGAAGCGGGGGGTGGCCAGGGGCATCAGCGCCCTCCGCCGGAGAGGTTCAGCCGGCGCAGCACCAGCTGGGCGATCTGGCTTGAGGGCCCCTCAATCGCAGGCAACTGCTCGAGTTGGGGGGGCTGGGTCAGCCAATGGCCAATCGCCGGCCAGAGGGCTGAGCCCCCGTCCAGCTGGCGCAACCAGCCGGCCCGCTCCAGCCGCAGGCAGAGATCGCTGAAGTTGGCCATGTCCGGTCCACAGAGCACTGGCCGGCCGCCGCGCACCGGCTCCAGGGGATTGTGGCCACCGAGGGTGCGGCCGCCGGGGCGGAAGCTGCCGCCCATGATCACCAGCTCGGCAGCGGCGATCCAGCTGCCCATCAAGCCCAGCCGATCCACCACCACAACGTCTGGCTCATCAGCCGGCTGGAGCTCGGCCAGCAGCCGGGCCTCGGCGCCGGCCGAGCGGGCCGCTGCCAGCACCTCCGCCGCCCGCTCGGGATGACGGGGCACCAGCAACAGGGCCAGGCGCTCCGGGGCCAACCGCTGGCTCCACTGGCTCCACTGGGCGAGCAACAGCTCCTCCTCGCCGGTGTGGCTGCTGGCCAGCAGCAGCACCCGCCGCCCAGTCCAGCAGCGGCGCAGCCGCTGCAGCCAGGCGGAATCCACGGGGGCGGGCTCGGCGTCCCACTTGGTGGAGCCGAGGCCCAGCGCTGCCGGCGCCCCCAGCAGCCGCAGGCGCTCGGCGTCCGCCAGCGACTGGGCAAAGCAGCCGCTGCAGCGCCCATAGAGCCAGCGCGAGAACCAGGCCAGGCGGCGATGGCGCTGATAGGAACGGGCACTGACACGGGCATTGATCAGCAGGGGCGCCGGCATGGCGTGGACCAGCTCTGGCCAGAGTTCGGCCTCCGCCAGCAGCCCTAGCTGGGGACGCCAGTGGCGGCGGAACAGGGCAAAGGCCAGCCAGTGATCCACAGGCACTATCTGGTGGATCACCCCGGGGGGCAGCAGCTGGGGAGCCAGCTCAGCGGCGGTGCGGGTCACGCTGGTGACCAGCAGGCTGGGTGCGGGACCGCCAGCGGCCTTTGCCCCCTCGCGCAGGGCCAGCAACAGGGGCCGCAGACTGGCCAGCTCGCCCACACTGGCGGCGTGGAGCCACACCAGATCCCCAGGCGGCCGACGACGACCGGGCCAGCCCAGCCGCTCGGGCAGCCGCGCGAGGGCGTCCTTTCCCCGCACGAGGCGCCAGAGCAACAGAGCCAGCACGAGGGGGCTGAGCAGGCTCAGCAGCGCACGGTAAAGGCCCAGGAGCAGCCAGCCGTGGAGCTGAAGGGTGTACCGGTGGCCCATCAGCTCATCGGCGGGGAGCCACCAGCAGGCGGGCGGCCCAGGCACTGCTGGCATCGAGGGCCTGGCCGAGCTGAAGGGCCGCTGCCGTGGCCGCTGTTGGGCCAGCACCTACCAGAATCGGTTCCCCCAGCGTGATCACCACCCGGCCGAAGGGCAGGGGTAGCAGGGTGCGATCCCACGAGCGCAGGCGCCGGTGGCGGCTCACCGCCAGCCCCATCGGCACCAGCAGGCAGCCAGAGCGCTGGGCCAGATGCACGATGCCGCTCTTCACCTCGCGGGCAGGCCCCCGGGGACCATCGGGAGTGATGCAGACGCTGCTGCCCGCGCGCAGCAACTGCAGCAGCTGCAGGTAGGCCCGCACACCGCCCCGCGTCGAGGAGCCGGCCACCAGCTCCACCCCCCGCATGCGGGCAGCCACCCCCACGATCTGGGCATCCCGATGGGCACTGAGCAACACCGCCAGCGGCCGCCGAGCGAGGCGGCACAGCATCGGCATGAAGAACACGTGGCAATGCCAGAGGGCAAACACCACGGGTTGCTGGCGGTCCTGCAGAATCCGGGCCGTGGCCGGATCCAGCCGGATGCGAATCCTGCAAGTGATCAACACCAGCTGGCCGTAGGCGTTCAGCAAGGCACCTGCCAGCCAGGACAGCCAGGTGTGGTTGAGCAGGTTGCGCTTCTTCACCGAGCCGGCATGTGCAAGGAAAAAGCCGCAGACAACAAAAACACCAGATGCGAAGCGTTTCGCAACTGGGGCATTTTGCCAGGAGGGTTCGCGGGCGAACCCGGACTCAGGCCGAACCGACGCCGGTATAGGCCCCGTAGAAGAACAGACCAACCACAAAGATCACGGCCATGCCACCGGCGGTGGCCACCAGCCAGAGGGGGAGCACACCTTCGGTCCAGCGGGAACGCCAGGCCACAGCGGGCCGGCCGTCGGGCAGGCGGTCGGGGATGCGACCGTCGGGCAGGGAGGATTTCTTTCCGCTCATCGGGTGCTCCGGATCAGTTGAAGAAATAGCTGGTGAACAGCACGCCGGTGACAAACACCAGCAGCAGACCCAGATAGAGACTGGTGCGATTCAGCTCAACCGGCAGGTTGTTGGGATTCGGATTGCGTTGCAGACCCATGGCACTCAGCGACGAATGAACTGCATGGCGGCCAGGGCTCCCAGGAAGAACACCGTGGGAATGCCGAGGGCATGAACTGACAGCCAACGCACCGTGAAGATCGGGTAGTTGCGTGGCGTGGTGGAGACGGGGGACTGGGTCATGGCTTATTTCAGGCGCAGGTCGAGTTGGCTCTTTCCCTCATAGCGCTGGCTCACAACCGGAGCCTTGGCTTCGTTGGCCTGGAAGTAGGCATCCGGGCGCGGCGTACCGAAGGCGTCGTAGGCCAGGCCGGTGGACACAAACAGGAAGCCAGCCAGGAAAATCGCCGGCAGGGTGACCGCATGGATCACCCAGTAGCGAATGCTGGTGATGATTTCGAAGAACGGGCGTTCCCCAGTTGAGCCGGCAGCCATAGCGACAAGCGTTCAGCTTGGAGATCTTAAGGGGAGGGCCGAGCCTGCCGGGAGCAGGCCCGGGGCTTGGTTACAGAAGTTGGTGGGCTTTGGCAGCTCAGCCCACCCAGCGCAGCAGCGAGCCCCGTTCGCCCAGCACAAAGCCCTTGCCGTCATCGGTGAACACGATGCGGGTGAAATTTGAGGGCTGTTGCTCACCCACCGGATCGCGGCTCCAGGTCTTGCCGCCATCGGCACTGCTCAGCAGGGTGCCGCTGCCACCGCCTGCCCAGATCGTGCCCTGGGGATCCCAGGCCATGTCGAGGTAGCCGTAGCCGTTGGTGATCGGAATGATCGCCTTGCCCCACTGCTCCGGATCGGCCGCATCGGGGTTGAAGCGCAGCTGGGCACCGCGGGCCAGCATCCACAAGGCGCCATCCGGCTGGAAGCCGATGGTCTGCAGCCGCTGGCTGCTCACCCGCTGGTGCACCTGCCAGGTGGGTTGGCCGGGATCCCAGGTGGAAAAGAAGTTGCCGAGGCTGCTCACGCTCACGTAGCGACCATCGGGACTGCGGCGCAGCTCCCGCACGGCGCCGGCCGCATCCTCCACCCGCGCCTGCCAGCTGTTGCCGCCATCGCGGGTCTGGTACACCGCCCCCACGTTGGTGGCCAATTCGGCGCTGGAGCGGCCCAGGGCCGTGATCAGGTAGGGCTCACCGGGCAGCTTGGTGTCGAGGAACAGCCGGCTCCAGTTCTGGCCGCCGTCGGTGCTGTGCAGCAGCAGGCCGGGCTGGCCGGCGATCCAGCCCTCCTGGCCAGCGAAGGCGATGCTGATCAGGCGGAAGTTCTCCTCCTCCGGCAGGTCCAGGGCCCGCTCCTCCCAGCTGGACCCGCCGTCGTTGGTTTCCAGAATCAGCCGATTGCTGCCCACCAGAAAGCCGTGGCGGGAATCGGTGAAGGCCACCGCCAGCGGATTGGCCTTGGTGGCCAGGGGCACGGGCTGCCACGGGCTGGCGGCACTGCTGGCCAGACCGGTGGTGACGCAACCGCCGAGGCCGAAGCCCAGGGCCACCACCAGCAGCAGGCTGAGCAGGGGAGAGACGATCCGGCGCAGGGGGCCGGGACGCAGAGTGGCGAACGGGGCGAACATCGTCAACGCAGGGAATAGAGGGAGAGGAAGAAGGCGAAAGCGAGGGCAAATCCGCCGAAGATCAGCACGTTCTTCTGGCCCGGGGTCAGCCGATTCACGCCCAGACCGAAGTTGAGGTTCTCCTCGAAACCGCTGGGCTTGTCGCGGGGACCGATGTCCTGGAAGGCGCCCATCTTGCTGCGGCACACCGGGCAACGGAAGCTGGCTGGATCGAGCTCGAGGAAGGGGGTACCTGGCTCGATGCCCACCTTCTTCACCCCCTCTGCCGGGTCGTACACGTAGCCACAGCTGCGGCACTCGAAGCGGTGCTGGGCCGGATCATCTGCCGCTTCGGCAGCAGGTGCAGCAGAGACGGACTGGTCAGGCGTGGGCTGCTCCGCCGGACTCTCCACCACCACAGCTGGTGCCTCCTCAGCTTCAGCCTCAGGCGGCTGGGCGTCGGCACGGGGGGTGTCGCTGCTCATCCCTGAACCGCGTAGGGCGACTGAACTGTATCCAGCACAGGCCGCCCCACGGCAACTGGTGGATGCCAGACTGCGCCCCAGGTAGGCCAGATTCATGTTCGCGCTCTCGGGCTACGACGCCTTTCTCGGCTTTCTGCTGATCTCAGCGGCAGTACCGGTGCTGGCGCTGGTGGCCAACAAGCTGCTCTCCCCCAAGAGCCGCCGCGGCGAGCGGGAACTCACCTATGAGTCCGGGATGGAGCCCATCGGCGGCGCCTGGATCCAGTTCAATATTCGCTATTACATGTTTGCCCTGGTCTTTGTCATCTTCGACGTAGAGACCGTGTTCCTCTATCCCTGGGCTGTGGCCTTTCACCGCCTGGGCCTTCTGGCCTTCATCGAGGCCCTGGTGTTCATTGCCATCCTGGTGGTGGCCCTGGCCTACGCCTGGCGCAAGGGCGCCCTGGAGTGGAGCTGACCAGGCTCAGCCCCTCCAGTTCCTCACCAGCCCGTCTCCGCCACCTCTCCGTTTCGTCGCTGCGCCGAACCGATGACGTCCACACCACCCTCGATCGACGCGCTGAGGGATCTGCGCGCAGCCAGTTGCGGACCGGTGGGCACCCCCACGGTCACGGCGGATCTGTCTGAGAACGTGATCCTCACCACCCTCGACGACCTGCACAACTGGTCGAGGCTGAGCAGCCTCTGGCCCCTGCTCTACGGCACCGCCTGCTGCTTCATTGAGTTTGCCGCCCTGATCGGCTCCCGCTTCGACTTCGACCGCTTCGGCCTGGTGCCCCGTTCCAGCCCCCGCCAGGCCGACCTGCTGATCGTGGCCGGCACGGTGACCATGAAGATGGCCCCGGCCCTGGTGCGGCTCTACGAGCAGATGCCTGAACCGAAGTACGTGATCGCCATGGGCGCCTGCACAATCACCGGGGGCATGTTCTCGGCCGACTCCACCACCGCCGTACGGGGCGTGGACAAGTTGATCCCTGTGGACCTCTACCTGCCCGGCTGCCCGCCGCGGCCCGAGGCGATCTTCGACGCAGTGATCAAGCTGCGCAAGAAGGTGGGCAACGAAGCCCTGGCCGAGCGCGGCAATCTCCAGCAGACGCACCGCTACTGCACGGTGAGCCACCAGATGAAGGCCGTGGAACCGATTGTGGATGGCCGCTACCTGCAGGCGGAAACCCAGAAGGCCGCCCTGGCCGCAGCCGCCGAACTGCCCCTCGGGGCCCTGGCCAATGAACGGCAGGCCGCCACCAGCTCCTGATCCCCTCCCCGACCACCCCCATGTCAGAGGACACTTCCCAAGCCAGCGGCGAGCCGATCGCCAGCCAGGCTCCCGGTGCCGTGAGCCAGTGGCTCACCAGCCAGGGTTTCGACCACGCGTTGCTGCCCCCCGACCACCTCGGCGTGGAAGTGATCGCGGTGGAGCCGGCTTTCCTGCCTGTGCTGGCCACGGCCCTGAAGGCCCACGGCTTCGACTACCTGCAGTGTCAGGGGGGTTATGACGAGGGCCCGGGCGGGAGGCTGGTGAGTTTTTATCACCTGGTGAAGCTGGGCAGCCTGGCCGACCAGAGCCAGGCCACGCCCCATCTGCCGGCAGACGTGAAACCCGAGGAGGTGCGCCTCAAGGTGTTCCTCGAGCGGGATGGCGATCTCACCATTCCCAGCCTCTACGGCCTGTTCCGCGGTGCCGACTGGCAGGAGCGGGAAACCTTCGACATGTTCGGCATCCGCTACGAAGGCCATCCCCATCCCAAGCGGCTGCTGATGCCGGAAGACTGGAAGGGTTGGCCGCTGCGCAAGGACTACGTGCAGCCCGACTTCTACGAAATGCAGGACGCCTACTGAGGCCTACTGAGGGGCGCTCAGGACGTCCGCAACTGCTGGCGGTAAAACCGGATCACGGCCAGTGCCAGGTTGCGCGGATCATGGCGGAGGGTGGCCGTGGGCCTGGCCCCCTGGAGTGGGGCCTGCATCACCCGGTATCCCTGGCGCCGCAGCCGGCGGCTGTCGCAGATCACCGGTTCCGCCCCCAGGTGGCGGTAGTGCTCCAACAGGTGAGAGTCCTGCATGTCCTCCTGGGCCAACACGGCGGTGAACAGCCGCTGCTCAATGCCGATGCTCGCCAGCTGGGCCTCAATCGCGCGCAGATGGCCCTCCACATCCAGCCCGTCGGTTTCCCCGGGCTGGGTCATCAGATTGCAGATGTACAGGCGCGGAGCCTTGCTGCGCGCGATGGCCTCCACGAGCTCCGGCACCAGCAGGTTGGGCAGGAGGGAGGTGTAGAGGCTGCCCGGGCCCAGCACGATCAGATCGGCATGGGCGATGGCCTCGATGGCCCTGGGCAGGGCAGGGGGGCGCTCGGGCGTGCAGCCCAGCCGCACGATCGGACTGGGGGAATGGCCGATACGCGACTCCCCCTCAATCCGCTCGCCGTTTTCCAACTCGGCCCAGAGGCGCACATCCGCATTGGTGGCGGGCACCACCTGGCCTTGCACGGCCAGCACCCGGCCACTGGCGGTGATCGCAGCCTCCAGGCTGCCGGTGATCGCCGTGAGAGCCGAGAGGAACAGGTTGCCGAAACTGTGCCCCTCCAGGCCTCCGCCGGCCTGGAAGCGGTACTGGAACAGGCGGGTGAGCAGGGGCTCCTCCCGGGCCAGGGCGGCCAGGCAGTTGCGGATGTCGCCGGGGGGCTGCACCCCCAGTTCCCGGCGCAACACCCCGCTGCTGCCGCCGTCGTCGGCCACGGTGACGATGGCCGTGAGATTGGAGCTGTAGCGCTTCAGGCCGCTGAGCAACGTGGAGAGGCCCGTGCCGCCGCCGATCGCCACGATGCTGGGCCCCCGGTTGAGCCGTCCCTGGGCGGCCAGGGCATCCACCAGCAGGGTGTCCTTGTCCGGAGCCAGCGCCTGCTGGATCGTGCCGAAACTGCGGCTCTGGCCCAGCCAGATCAGCCCGGCGCCGATGGCCAGCACCAGCGGGCCGGTGATCTCCCGGGGCAGCACCGTGGTGAGGTTCTTGAGCAGCCACTGGATCCCTGCCAGGGTCCAGTAGATCGGCTGCAGGTCGGCCCACACGGCCGCCCCCAGCAGGGCGATCAGCAGACCGAGGCCGGAGGTGAACACCCAGCGCTTCACCACCAGCCCGGGTTGCAACCAGCGCACGGCCCGGCGCGAGCGGCTCACCAGGTCTTTCTGGCGGAGGTCTCCGCGACCGATCCAGCCCGGCCGGGATCTCAGCCGCAGCGACCGCCGTTGAGTAGATCGCGAGCCTGGCACAGGCACGAACGGTGGCTGTTCCGGCCGAACTCCAGCAACTGTAGGCAGCTCCGCTCACCGCCAACATCCAACGGACGGAAATCAGGCCAAGATGAGGCTTTCCGCCTCGCGCACCTGGCAAGCCTCTCCCCATCCACCCCAGTCGCAGGCACCAGGCAAGGAGCCACAGAGGCGCCGGTTGCGGAGCTGCGTGATCTCAGCCTCCAGTTCGGCCGCAAGCGGGTGCTCGACCGGGTCAACCTCAGCCTGGCTGCAGGCGAGCGGCTGGTGGTGGTTGGGCCCTCCGGTGTGGGCAAATCCACGATCCTGCGGCTGCTGGCGGGCCTGCAGCTGCCCACATCCGGCCAGCTCCTGCTGCGTGGCAAGGCCCAGACGTACCTGCGGCTCGACCAGCAGCATCCACCGGACGTGCGCCTGGTGTTTCAGAACCCTGCCCTGCTCGGCTCCCTCACCGTGGGGGAGAACGTGGGCTTTCTGCTCTACCGCTTCAGCCGGCTGCGCGACAGCGAAATCCGCGAGCGCGTGCGGCAGGCCCTGGAGGCGGTGGGACTGGGAGGTATCGAAAACCAGATGCCGGGCGAGCTCAGCGGCGGCATGCAGAAGCGGGTGAGCTTCGCCCGGGCCCTGATCCAGGACCCCAGCCAGCCGAACAGCGGCGTGCCGCTGCTGCTGTTCGATGAGCCCACGGCGGGCCTCGACCCGGTGGCCTGCACGCGAATCGAGGATCTGATCGTGCGCACCACCTCGCTCACCCAGGGCAGCGCCGTGGTGGTGAGCCACGTGCACAGCACCATTGAACGCACGGGCCAGCGGATGGTGCTGATCTACGACGGCCAGTTCCGCTGGCAGGGGGATCTGGAGGCCTATCGACGGTCTGACAATCCCTACGTGGTGCAGTTCCGCAGCGGTAGCCTGCAAGGCCCGATGCAGCCGGCGGAGGTCTGATCCATGCGCCGCTCCGTCCGCGAGGCGATCGTTGGCTTCTCCCTGCTGGCCGCCATCTCCAGCGCGGTGGGCCTGAGCATGTGGCTGCGGGGACTGTCGCTCACCCGTCAGTACTGGACGGTGGAGGCCCGCTTCAAACAGGCCGATGGCCTGGCGGTGCGCTCACCCGTGGTGTTCCGCGGCGTGATGGTGGGCACGGTGCGCTCGGTGGCCATCAACTCCGATGCGGTGGTGGCCGAACTGGAGATCACCAATCCGAACCTGCGGCTGGCGCGGCCGGCGATGGCCGAGATTGGCCAGGTGTCGGTGCTGGGGGGCGAATCCCAGGTGGCACTGGTCAGCCAGGGGCCGCCATTGCCCGCCGATGCCCCCAGCCCCAGGGCCAAGAACTGCGATAGCGCGCGCATGCTCTGCGATGGCGCCACCATCCAGGGCAGCGAGGGAGCCAGCCTCACCAGCCTCACCACCCTGATGCAGCGCATGCTCAGTGAGGTGGAGCAGGAGCAACTGGTGGCCAAGGTCACCAAGGTGGCCACCAGCATCGATCAGACAGCCAGGGAAGCCAATGCCTTCCTGGGCGAAGGCCGGGTGCTGGTGAAGGACGGCGTGGTGCTGGTGCGCAACGGCGTGGGGCTGGTGAACGATGGCAAGGCCCTGGCCAAGGGCCTGGAAGCCTCCGTGCAGGAGGTGCAGCCCGCCCTCACCAACCTCAACGCCAGCTCGGCCCACCTGCGCCGGTTGATGGCCTCCCTCGATAACCCGAAGGTGGTGGAAGACCTCGAGCAGACCATGGCCAACGCCGAGCGGCTCACCGCCCAGTGGGAAGCCGTGGGCGGGGACGTGCACCGGCTCACCGGCGACCCCAGCTTCATCAACGGCATGCGCAGTTTGGCCGTGGGCCTGGGCCAGTTCTTCGACGAGCTCTACCCAGCCCAGACCGGCGCCGCCAAGAACAAGGCGGCCCGGGAAGCCTCCCTGCAGCAACAGCAGCAGGAGGCACTGGAGCAGGAGCGCTCCCGGACGCCAACCACCGCCCCAGGCCGCGGCGTCAGACCCCGCTGATCGCCTCCATCGCGATCGCAGCGATCGCCTGATCGCTGGCCTTGGGCAGCTGCACGTATTTGCCGCCGGCGGCCTCGGCCAGGTCTTTGCCCATGCCGCTGCCGATGAACTTGCGCTCGGTGTCGATCACCAGCAGCTTGATGCCCAGGGCCCGGTAGCGGCTGGCCACCTGCTTCACCTCCTCCTTGAGGTCCACCGGCTCCTCGCCCTCCAGCTCCGGCTGGCCGAGGGAGCGGCCCAGGGGCACGTTGCCGCGGCCATCGGTGATCGCCACCACCACCACCTGGCCCAGATCGCCGGTGGCCAGGGCGTTGGCCCCAACCCGAGCGGCCTGGGAGAGGCCGTGGGCCAGGGGTGAGCCGCCACCGCAGGGCATCGACTCCAGGCGCCGGCGGGCGGCGGTGATCGAGCGGGTGGGAGGCAGGAGCACCTCGGCCTGCTCGCCGCGGAAGGGGATCAGGGCCACCTCGTCGCGGTTTTCATAGGCCTCGGTGAGCAGGCGGATCACGGCGCCCTTGGCGCTTTGCATGCGGTTGAGCGCCATCGAGCCGCTGGCATCCACCAGGAAAATCACCAGGGCGCCGGCCTTGCGCTGCAGCTGCTTGGCGCGCAGGTCGCCGTCTTCCACCACCACCTTGCGGTGGGGCTCGCGCTCGCGGCGGCTCTTCTGATAGGGCGCCGCCGCCCGGAGGGTGGCGTCCACGGCAATGCGCTTCACCGGGCCGCGGGGCAACATCGGCTTCACGTAGCGGCCGCGCGAGTCGCTGAACACCACGGCGCGGCTGCCGCTGCCGCCGGTTTTGGCCTTGGCGGCGCCGAACAGCAGCAGGTCGGGGTCGATCGCCACGGCCTCGGGATCGAGCAGAAACTCCTCGGGCACCTGGGGCGGGGCCTGATCCTCGGGGGTGTCGTCCTCCTGGTCGTCGGGCTCGTTGTCGTCGTCAGGCTCGTCGGGCTCCTGCTCGTTCTCGGGCGGCTCCGGCTCCTCGGGGGGTTGCTCGCCCTGGGGCGGCGGCGGTGGCGGGGGGGGTTCCAGGGGCTGCTCGGGGTCGGGGGGCGGCAGCTGGGAGGCGCGCGGGGCGATCACCAGACGCACGGCCACCTGCAGGTCATCGGCCTCCACCCGGTCGCGGCCGCTGAGGGCTGCATGGGCTCGGGCCACCCGCACCGCATAGAGCTCGCTGCGGTGGCCTTCCACCCCGCCCCGCAGGGCCTCGTTCACCAGATAGGCGATCTGCTCGCGGGAGATCTGCACATCCGGCAGCCACTGGCGGGCCAGCAGCAGCTGCGTGGCCAGGGCGTCGCTCTCCTCCTGCCATTTTGCGCGGAAGCGGTCGCTGGTTTCGGCGTGCTCCATGGCGGCGCGGCTGATCTCCACCCGTTGCTCCAGCTCCAGCACCTGGTTGGCCGAGAGGCAGATGGCGAAGCGATCGAGCAGGTGATCGCGCACCGCCCCCTCCTCGGGATTGAAGGTGGCGATCAGCAGGCAGCGGCAGGGATGGGAAAGGCTCAGGCCCTCGCGCTCGATCCGGTTCTCGCCGCTGCCCACCGCCGCCAGCAGCAGGTTGGTGATGTTGTCGTCGAGCAGGTTGAGCTCATCCACATAGAGCACCCCCCGGTGGGCCTCGGCCAGCAGGCCCGGCTGGAACACGGCCTGGCCGCTGGCCAGCGAGGCGGTGACATCCACCGAACCCACCAGCCGGTCTTCGGTGATGCCCAGGGGCACCTGCACGAACGGCGCCGGGATCACCCTTGTGGGCAGCAGGGCGGCCGCATCGGCACCGGTGGGGTCGGCCCCCAGCTCGGTGAGGCGGCGGCGGGTGGGCCCATCCCACTCCTCGGAGCGCTGGGGGTCGATGTTCAGGCCGGCGGGTGCCGGCTGGCCGGGGGCCGGGGTGCCGCCGGCAGAAGTACCCAGATCGAGCACATCGATCGGCGGCAGCAGGGCATGCAGGCCCCGCGCCAGCACGGATTTGCCAGTGCCGCGGCCGCCGGCGATCACCACGCCACCCAGGCCCGGATCCACCGCCGCCAGCAGCAGGGCCAGCTTCAGCGTGCCGTGGCCGGTGATGGCCGCCAGCGGAAAGGCCCGGGCCGCGGCACCGGCGCCTGCGCTGGCAGCTGTTCCGCTTGCAACCATGGGGTGGCCCGGGCCCGGAGTCGTGCGCGCCAGTCTCGCTGATCAGTGGCTGCCCGGAGCGTTCAAGCTTGTCCGCGGGCATTCGAGGCAACCAGTGCTGCGGCTGCACGGTAATCAGGCTGCGATAGATGTATCTGCCAGACAAAACGATCCGTATGCGTTCAGGGGGCGGGACCGTGCTCCGCAGGACTGCATGCCTGACAGCTCATCGCTGAGCGATCAAGCAGCATTGCCCTGTATTGCCGAGTTCATGGATCCGGCAGCAGTGATGGCATCACC
>JBILNZ010000054.1:0-13913 GCA_044374745.1 Prochlorococcaceae cyanobacterium
TGCTGCTCCATGTAGGCGTTGATGGCGGCAGAACTGGAGATGGCGCTGGCGTCCTGGGCAGCGCCGTCCTGGGCAGTGGCGGCCACAGGGGCGAGCAGGCCGGTGCCGGCCAGGGCCAGCAGCAGCTGCCCGTAACAGCGCGTGGACAAGCCTCGTGCGCGGAGAAGGTTTGCCAAAACGCAGACCTGGCGCAGTCCAGGCGGAAAGAGCAAGCATGATAACCATTCTCGATTGCCGCAGCAGCACTCCTGCGCGGATCCCTGGATTGGCTTGGCAGCATGACGAGGCTTGGTGGCATGCATGAGGTGGCGTGGCGGCCTTGCCTTGGTGGCCGCGCCCGTGCCGAGGCGGTGGGCGACTCGGCACCTCAGCCCATGGGGTGATCTGCGCTGTCTGAACTGTCTCCATTGGCTCGGCAGCGACGTCGCCATCCCTACTACCTGCCTGCGAATGACAGGGGACGGCCACTCCTGAACCCGTGACAGGCCAGCTCAGAATCTAATTTTGGGAGGGCTTACTTGAGGCAAACTGCTATATTCTTAGTGTTTCCTTGTTATTGGTGGCTACAGCCTTGCAAGAGGATGGGAAGCCTTGCCAATTCTCCGCCGATCTTTGAGGCGGACTGTGAAGCTACAGAGAATCGAGGAAAGCTTGCTCGTTCTTCAATACGCCAAACAGATCACGTGAAAGCCCTACCAGCTCAGTATCACGAAATAGATCACGATACTCTTCGTCGGTCGCAAGAGCCTCCCATCGACTGCTGAGCTGGGTCGTGTCGAGATGGGGAACCATTAAGGAGTTGATATGATTAGGCAAGGAGGCCAGGGTTGCGGGATGTAGAGCTTTTTTCCATTTCTTGGAAACTTTTGACAAGGCAGTGCGGAATGAAAAGCGCTTCTTAACTTGAAAAGAGCTGCCTCCGCCATAGCCAGAAATTGTGGCAAGACTATTATCCTGATAGGTCCCCAGTAGCTTGCGTGATATCTCTCTGCGGTAGCTGTTAGACTCCACCCACTTGTTGTAAAGAATGACTTGCTCATTGTCTTTGGGCTGTGCTTCCAGGGATAGCGCTTTGCGGGCTATCTGCTTCCAATTCTCTTTGATGAGCTGGAGATCTGTCGTACCGCCAAGGGCTCCGCGCTTTCTGATCAGGGCAATTCGGCTGGCCAAGCAGTTGTATGGATCACGCAGAATGCCGGTGGTGAAATGATGTTGATAGCTCAGCAGATTGCGTTTCACGATTGTTTGATTTGTGGGATCAAACAGGGTTTGGAGTAGGCTGCCATTGCCCGTCTCAAGGGAGGAGCGATCTTAATAGGAATAGATCAGAACGTCTTTGGGATGCCGGCGCAGTGATTCGACGCCTAGATCGCTGGGGATATTTGTGAGTTCGATCTGGACGTAATCTTGATAAGGATCGCTTGGTCCCAAGGCAATATTATTTAGGAAGCAGATAGATTGACCTGGATATTGATTCTTGATCCAATCGATAATGGCGTGGTTGCCGCTGCGCATCAAGCCATACACTTGGATGGCAAGAGTTGCGACGGGTTTCTGTGTGCCATACGCCTCTGATGCGCCAGAGCTGGCATAGATATGGCCTTTTGCGGATTGCTCCAAGGCGGTCATTGGATTTTTGTTGAGTGATTTTACCATGCAAGTGCTGCCCCAACTTGCTTTTATTTCCCTTCGCCTAGCTTGCTTGAATCGGTTTATTTCTTGAGCCGGAAGACTGGCTAGAATTAAGTGTGTTTTTCTGGAGGGCTTTGTTCAATCGTTGGCATCTGCTTGGCGGCCACTTGCTCCACTGACAATCGGAGCGCTCTTGACTGCTCACCAACGACGCCAAAGCGTGATTGATGTGCCACGGCGGGGGCTTGCAGTAGTAGGGCTCAGGCCCTTGATCGGCGAGAACCGGTCTCCAGTTCCCTATGGCCTCGGTCGCCAGGGTACGTCTCGACGTGGGCTGGAAGCCATGCAGGGCCGGTCTGCTATGGGGTATGCGTTGGGTATGGGAACACGAAATGGTGTTGAAAGGGGTGTCTGTGGTGTTCAAGGTGGGTGAGATTCAGGCTGGTTTGCCACCAGCTCCTCAACGTGGGGAGCGTCCTTTCTTCAGGGGGGCGGCTCGGCATGCTGTTGGCCATGGGTCGACAAACTGTGATGCAGGAATCGACTGATGTCCTCTTTCGGGCCATTCCTACGCTGTGCAATCCCAACCTCTCCCGTGGAAAGATCGTTGGGATTCCTAGGCAACGCAGGCCCAGCAAAAGGCTTATGCCCAGCAGCCTTCGGCGCAGGCCCAGAGCGCTCGCCGCTCAGGCTGGGATTCCCCTGGGCAGGGACGATGTGGTTGGGCAGGAACGGTGGGCTTGGTGAGCCTTTCGCACAGGCACGCCCAATTGGCTGAGGTGCAGGCCCGCACGACCTCGAAGGGCAGCCCCCACCGTCAAGCAGGTGGATGCCTTTGAGGTGGATGCCTTTGGCTGGCCAACGCAGCGTGATTGGCCCCAAAAGTCCGGAGACGGCTCCCAACCACTCTTCTTCTGGGGGGAGGCCAGCGCCGAGAGGCCTGGTCCTGTCGGGTACCGCCTCCGGTGCTGGGGGGGCAACGTCAAGGTTCAGGGCAGGGTCAAGACACCCTCGCGGCGTTGCAGCACGCTGCCACTGGCCGAGCGGAGCTGGGCTGGAAGTGTGTTGGAGGAAACCACCCCCAGCCCGTTCAGGTCCACGGTGGTCTCCACCAGCTGCTTGGGCCCAAGGAACAGGTCGAGCACGGTTACGGTCTGGGTTGGCTTGAGCTCACCCTGCAACAGGCGCCGCGGCCCGCTACCCATGGCTCCGAGGTTGAGCAGGTTCACCCCACCCACCCGGCTGGGGTACCAGGCGTGCTGGTGACCGCTCACATAGAGATGCACCTGCTGGCGCTGCATCAGCCCCAGCAGTCGATCGGGCTGCAGCAGCACTTCGCCGGGACGGTCGCGCCCTTCACTGATGCCGAACGGCGGCAGGTGGCCCATCAGCAGCCGTAACCTTGCCCCCCGGGCCGCGCCTGAGGCCAGCTGGGCTTCGGCCCAGGCCCAGTCATCCGCTGGCACCCCCGCTGAGGAAGCGTCGATCACCACGGCGAACAGCTCGCCCTGGCGCAAGCTGTAGCGGAAAGGAAAGCGGCTGGCCTCCACCAGCGTCAGCCCCAGGCTGGTCTGCCGCTCGCGCCAGAAACGCTCGGCCCGTTCCCGATCGAGGGCAAAGGTGTAGCCCTGGGGGCCCCTGCTACTGGAGGCGTCGTGGTTGCCCATGGCGGGCGCGAACGGTTCGGCGGCGGCGCGGATCGGCAGCAGCACCTGCTGCTCGAAGCCTTTCCACATGGCATCGAGTTGACCCGCTGAAAGCCCCAGCTTTTGGCCGGCCACCATGTCGCCGGCGCAGAGCACCAGGTCGGCCTGGAGTTGACGCACCAGGGCAACGCCTCGGTGCACCTGGGGGATGTAGCTGGTGGAGCCGTAGCTGGCGTTGAGATCGCTGATCAGCACGATGCGCTGATCTCCCCGGGGGATCGCGCTGGCGATCGGCAGGGATGGCCCCCCCTGGCCGGCCATGGCCGGCAGCCCACTCCTGGCCCACAGCAGACCAGCCACGGTGCAGCCCCCCAGGCCGAGCAGCTGGCGGCGGTTGAGTTGCATCGCCGGCCTGGTCACACCAGTGCCAGGCCGCTGGCGTCAAACATTCCTTCAAACAGCACCGAACTGAGATAGCGCTCGCCGGAGTCGGGCAGCACCACCACGATGGTTTTGCCGGCATAGGCTGGATCGACGGCCAGCCGGAGGGCGGCAGCGGTGGCGGCCCCACAGGAGATGCCGGCCAGGATGCCCTCCTCTTTCATGAGCCGGCGCGCCGTGGCCACGGCCTCTTCGTCGCTCACGGTCTCCACCCGATCCACCATGGCCAGATCAAGGTTGTCGGGCACGAAGCCAGCGCCGATCCCCTGAATTTTGTGGGGCCCCGGTTTGAGTTCAGCGCCGGCCATGGTCTGGCTGATCACCGGGCTGTTGGTCGGCTCCACCGCCACCGACTGCAGGGGCTTGCCCAGGGTGGTCTTGATGTAGCGGCTCACCCCGGTGATCGTGCCGCCGGTGCCCACACCAGCCACCAGCACATCCACCTGGCCGCCGGTGTCCTCCCAGATCTCCGGGCCCGTGGTGTCGTGATGGATCTGGGGATTGGCCGGGTTGGCGAACTGCTGCAGCAGCACGTAACGATCGGGATCGGAGGCGGCCAGTTCCCGTGCTGCGCCGATCGCCCCTGCCATGCCCATGCGGCCTTCGGTGAGCAGCAGCCGGGCCCCATAGGCGGTGAGCAGCTTGCGCCGCTCGATGCTCATCGTTTCCGGCATGGTGAGGGTGAGAGGGATCCCGCGTGAGGCCGCCACGAAGGCCAGGGCAATGCCGGTGTTGCCACTGGTGGGTTCGATCAGTTCCTTGCCGGGACCCAGGAGTCCATCCTGCTCCGCCTGCCAGATCATCGCCGCACCGATCCGGCATTTCACCGAGTAGGCCGGGTTGCGCCCCTCGATCTTGGCCAGCACGCGGGCCGAGCAACCTTGGGTCAGCCTCTGCAGCTGCACCATGGGGGTACGGCCGATGCTGAGGCTGTTGTCGGCGTAGAGGGTCATGGAGGGGCGCCGGAGCGGTTCGAGCCTAGGGATGCTTCCCACGGGGGGGCCATCCCGGAGAAGGCAGCGGCATCAACCGGCCAGGGGTTCCCACTCGACTTTCACCACATCCACCGGTCCGCGGCCGGTGTGGTTCAGTTCCAGGGCGGCCCTCAGGGCCGCTTCATGGGTATGAAACAGATAGGCCTCGGTGGATTGACTCACCTCCGTGAGCGATTGATCGCGTCCTTCCAAGGCCAGGTACCGACCATTGTCCACACGCAGGATGGCGTAGCGCTCGGGCTGGGTGCACTCCATGGGATGGGAGGGGTCAATTTCTGGAGCCCAGAAGTGCATGGCCGGGGTGGGGATTGATTTCAAGCTAGCGAGCTCGTTGCAGCAGCGCCAGGCTTCAAGCCTCTTTACATGAAACGAAAATTTCGGTGAATCCCGGTCTGTGGTTTTCGTGATCGCCCTTACGGTCGCAACCGCGCCCGATCGCGGCGCCCATTCTCCTCCCTGCTGCTCCAACCCATGGCTCTGCTCAAAGCTCCGGTTCTCGGTATTGAACGTTTTGCCAACGCCCGCAACAAGGAAAACTGGTCGCATGCCTCTGCCGAGGATCGCGACACCATCATCCGGGCTGTGTACCAGCAGGTATTGGGCAACCAATACATCATGAAGAGTGAGCGGCTGGACGGGCTGGAATCCCTCTTCCGCAATGGGGATCTCTCGGTGCGGGAACTGGTGCGTCAAGTGGCCAAGAGTGGGCTCTACAAGCAGAAGTTTTTCGAAAACTGCAACCCTTATCGCTTTATTGAACTCAACTTCAAGCATCTGCTGGGCCGGGCACCCCAGAACAGCGAGGAGATGCTGCACCACTTCACCATTCTCCAGGAGCAAGGTGTGGATGCGGAAATTGATTCTTACATCGATAGCGCCGAGTATCAGGATCGTTTTGGTCAGGATGTGGTGCCCTACATCCATGGCTGGGATTACTCCAAGGGTCAGGAGGGCCGGCAGTTTTCCTGGTTGATGCAGCTGGCCAGGGGGGCGGCGGCCTCGGTGAAGGGTGATGCGGCCGGGGTGCAGTCGCGTCTCAACAAGGTGGTACACACCAACCGGGCAATCGCGGTGAATCCCCCCAGCTCCGGCCCTGCCTTCTTCCGCTCCGCCGTGGCCTCGGGCCTTTACGAGGGCGATCTGGGTCAGTCGGTGGCCGTGTTCAACAGCGACCGCACCGACCGGGTGGGTGGCCTGCCGGTGATGGCCGGCAGCCGCGCCAGCCAGGCGAGCAACTCCCGCCTGGTCACCATTCTGGTGACCGGCGTTGCCAACAACGCCTATTCACGCACGGCCGAAACCGTGATCCGGGTGCCGATCACCCGCATGAACGAGGCGCTGCAGCGGGTGGGTCGCCTCGGCGGCCGGGTGGTGGAGGTGCGGGTCAACTGACCAGGCCCCCCACTCAACTGCCCTGCGGTTGAGCCAGCGGCAGGATCAGCTCCATCAACGCCCCGCCCTCGGGGTGGTTGCTGGCCTGAATCCTGCCGCCGTGGGTCACGGCGATCTGCTGCACGATCGCCAGGCCCAGGCCACTGCCACTGCGCTGGCTGCGCACCCGCGAGGGGTCACCGCGGTAGAAGCGCTCGAACAGGTGGGTGAGGTCCTGCTCGCTCAGGCCAGGCCCGTGGTCGCGCACGCTCACCAGGCACCAGCCGCCCCGGCTGCTGAGCGACACCTCCACCTCCTCGCCATCCGGGCTGTAGCGCACGGCGTTGTCGAGCAGGTTGAGCAGGGCGCGATGGAGCCTGGATTGATCGGCCTCGATCGGCAGGGGCTGGCGCTGCTGCATCACCAGGCTGATCTGGCGCTGGTCCGCCAGGGGGCGCAGGCCGGCCCACACCTGCTCCAGCAACTGGCCCAACTCCAGGGGGGTCAGCTTCAGGCCCCGCCCGGGCAGGCTGTTCTCCAGGCGAGAGAGCTCCAGCAGATCGCCCACCAGCTCCTGCAGGCGCAACAGCTCCCGCTGCAGCCGTTCCACCAGCCGCTCGTTCTGGGGATTCACCTGGGCCGCCAGGCTGTCGCCCACCAGCAGCAGGGCGGTGAGCGGCGTTTTCAGCTCGTGGGCCACATCGCTCACCCAGCGCTCCTGCTGCTGCAGTTGGGCCTCCAGGGAACGACGACTCTGCAGCTGCACCCCCAGCCAGCCGTCCAGTCCCGGCACCACCATCACGTCGTAGTCGTGTTGCCGGAACTGCCACTCCAGACGCTGCGGACGGTCCTGGCGGCGGGCCAGGCCGATGCTGCTTGCCAGGTTGGCGTCATCGCACACCTCCGCCAGGCTGCGGCCATGGGAGGGACGGCTGCTCTCCCAGCCAAGGATGCGCTCGGCGCGCGGGTTGAGATGGCGGATGCGGTTGCTGCGGTCGAGCAGGATCCAGCCCACTGGCGAGGAGTCCATCCAGCTGAGCAGCTGGCGGGAGCTGGGCAGGCTGCCGCCGCGGTCGCCGCGACGCTGCCACCAGCGCAAGATCCGCCGGGCGGAGATCAGCATCGGGCCGCCCTCAGCCGAAGCGGTAGCCGAAGCCCCGCACCGTGATCAGGTGCACGGGGGCGGAGGGGTTGCGCTCCAGCTTCTCGCGCAGCCAACGGATGTGCACGTCCACGGTTTTGCTGTCGCCGAAATAGTCCACCCCCCACACCTGCTCGAGCAGTTTGTCGCGGCTCCACACCCGGCGCGGATGGGCCATGAACAGCTCCAGCAGCCGGTATTCCTTGGGCGAGAGATTCACCTCGATGCCGTCGCGGGTGACGCGGCATTCATCCTGGAACAGGCGCAGATTGTCGTGCTCCAGCACCTTGCTGGTGGCCGTGGCGGTGGCGGTACGGCGCAGGAGGGCCCGGCAGCGGGCCACCAGTTCGCGCATGCCAAAGGGCTTGATCAGGTAGTCGTCGGCCCCCACCTCCAGCCCGAGCACCCGGTCGGTCTCGCTGTCACGGGCGCTCACCACCAGGATCGGCGTCTGGTTCTGGGCGGCGCGCAGCTGGCGGCACACGTCCAGGCCCCCGAGCCCCGGCAGCATCAGATCCAGCACCACCAGGGCAAAACCACTGCCCTCGGGGGCCCGCTGGATCGACTGCAAGGCATCGCGCCCGTTGCCGCAGGCGATCACCTCGAACCCCTCCAGCTCCAGGGAGTCGCGGATGGTTTCGCGGATGGTTTCGTCGTCTTCGACGACCAGCAGCCTGGTTTGCATGCCGCCATTCTCGCCGGTGGTCGATTGAAGCCAGAAGCCGCCAGGGTCAGCCAAGGCAGTATCCCCTCCCCCGCACGGTGGTGATCAGGGTGGGATGGGCCGGATCGGCCTCCAGTTTCAGCCGCAGCCAATGGATGTGCACGTCCACGGTTTTGGGGTCGAAATCGAGCGCCTCCAGTTCGCCCCAGACCCGGCTGAGCAGTTCCTCGCGGTGCCAGATCCGACCCTGGTGCTCCAGCAGAAACTGCAGCAGGCGGAACTCCCGGGGCGAGAGGGTCACCGGTTGGCCGTCGCGGCGCACCAGGTGTTCCTCCACCACCATCTCGATCGGCCCGTGGCTGAGCACGGTGGTGGAGGGGTGATTCACCTGGTGGCGACGCACCAGGGCCCGGCAACGGGCCAGGCATTCGGCCAGGCCGCAGGGTTGCAGCAAAACATCGTCGGCACCTGCCTCCAGGGCCTGCACGCGGGCGGCTTCACCGCTGCTGGAGCCTGCCCGTTGGTTGTGGTCACTGGAGCTTCCCAGCACCAGCAGGGGGGCTGCCGTGCCCTGCCCACTCCGTTGGCTACAGAGGGCCAGGATCTCCGGCGCGGCCGGATCTCCGCTGGCGATCACCAGGTCCCAGGTGCTGCGCTGCATCATATGTTGCTGCATGGCAGCCGCCGCCGGGTGAGCTTCCACCACAAAACCGGCCTCCCTGAGGGTTGCCTGCAGGGCCTCGCATTGGCCAGGCTGGATCTCGATCAGCAGCAACCGCAGCGTGCGCTGCGGTTGGTTCATCGACGGCGCAGGGGCTGGTGGCTGATGACCAGGCGGCGCTGGGCATCGATCAGCAGCCAGCCCTCGTCGCGCAGGCTGCCCAGAACCCGGGTCACGGTGACCCGGGTGGTGCTGAGGGCGCTAGCCAGATCCTGGTGGGTGAGTTTCACGTTCAAGCGCAACCCCTGGTCGCAGGGCACGCCGTAATCGTTGGCGAGCAGTTCAAGAAAGCCACGCACCCGCTCCTCGATGCGCCGCAGGCCGAGCAGGGCGAGCATGGCCTCGCTCTGGCGGTAGCGGGCCGCCATGCCCTGCAACACGGCGATGGCCAGATGGGGGGATCCGGCCAGCTCCTCACAGCTGATGCAGAGCAGATCGCTATCCACCATGCTGCGGGCCTCGTAGGCCTGCACGTTGCTGAGGGGGTCACCGAAGGGCTCATTCGGACCGGCCAGCCCGAGCAACAGTTCATCGCCCTGCATGGAAATGGCGCTCAACTTCACCATCCCCCGCACCACCAGCCACACGGACTTCTTGAGCAAGGGCACCGTGCTGCCGGCACTCAGATGAACCAGGCTTCGTTTCTCATAACTGGTTTCGAGCAGATCCCTGAAGCTGTCGCGGTAGTTGGCTTCAAGAGCGGGTGTGAACACCATGACAGGCAGGGATCTGTTCTACCTCTGAACCCTATGAAGGTGTGGTCGGTCACAGGCAAAGGCCCGGTAGGCGTTGGTTTAAGAAACGGTTAGCGCAGTGGTGCCTTTGCTTCTCGTGCCCTTGGCTGGCTCGGGCGGCTACTGGCCAGCCAACGGCAGGCGCAGCAGCCACCATTGCGGCCCGGACGTCCAGAGCAGGGTGACGTGCTCCCGGTCCACCAGGGAACGGCCGCGGGGGTCGCCAGCGGCCAGAGCACCCAGACTCTGGCGATCCAGCTGGCGCAGCTGGGTTCCCGCGGGCAGGGCGTCCCACGCCTCGGGGGATGCAACCGTCTCCGCCTGATTCCAGGCTCGCTGCAACACGTTGGATTCCTGGCCTGTCAGCCACCACTGGCGCCGCTGGAGTGCCACCTGGGCAGGGCTGGCCCCCTCCGCTGCCAGGGCCTGCTTGCCACCGGCAATCGCTCGGGCCAGCTCCAGGGCGAGGCCGGGCTCGCTGGGCAGCTCCCCAGCCCCTAAACCGGCAGGAGCTGGCTTGGGCGGGGTTGGTGGTTTGGCTCTGCTGGCTTTGCTCGCTTTGGGCTGGATGGTTCTGGCTTTGCTGGGTTTGACCTGGGCAGGGCACGGGGCAACGCGGCTGGGGCGCTGGGGTTCCGCTGGCGCGCTGAGTTGGGGAGGGGGCGGCAGGGGCAGGGCGAGCAGCTGGCCCAGGCCGGGCTTGGTTGGGGTTGAGCCCTGCAGCAGGTTGCGGCTCAGGCGCAGCAACTCGGGGGTGTCATCGCCTGGTGCGCCTGGCTGGCTGGAGGCGGTGGAGCGGCCAGCGCCGGTGGAGGGGGAGGGGCGCAGCAGGGCGATCAGCCCGGCCTGGCACACCAAGGCTGCGCCCAGGGCCGGCAGCAGGGGATGGCGGCGCAGGTCTGGCATCAGGGGCTGGGCATGGTGTTGGGCGCTGGCGGGAGTTGCAGCTCCAGCGGCAGGGGACCTCGATCCAGCTGCAGGAGCAGCTCCTGCAGGACACCCCAGGCCACCTGGGGGTCGGGGATCACCCGCAGCCGGCTGCCCGGTCGACGTTGGGCCGCCATCCGCAGAAAGGCCTCCAGTTCCGAGCGCTGCACGGGCTTGTGCCAGAGCCGCAGTTCCCGGTCGGCGCCCACGTGCAGGGTCACCACGCCCTGGTGGAGGGGTTGCTGCAGCATGCGCTGGGGCAGAAGCAGCAGGCCGAGGGCAAAGCCGCACAGGGCCGTGGCCAGGCCTGCCCAGGCCAGGCCAACCATGGCTTCCGGGGAGGCGGCGATCAGGCGGGTCATCGATCCAGGGCCGGCTCCAGGCGTACCGGCTGGGGGGACACCTGGCGCAGCCAGGCCAGGCTGGCGCTCACCTCGGCCAGGCTGAGCGCGCGGCTCACCACCAGCACCACTTCGCCACCCTCGCCGGCCCTGGCTTCCGCCAACAGCCTGGCCAGCCGCTCGGCGGCGATCGGCTGCTGGTTCAGATACCAGCGCCCGCCGGAACCCCGGGCCACCACCTGCTCCAGGCCTGGGGGCCGGGGCGGACTGGGCCGCTCCCGGGGGCTGGGCTGGCTGAGCAACAGGGCGGGCAGGCCAGCGGTGGCGGTGCAGACCACCAGGGCCAGGAGCAGGGCTGAACTGGTGAGAGCAGGGGCCATGGTCATGGCTGCTCGCTGCCCTGGCGCCGCAGCAGCTCGAGCTGCCAGCGGCGAAGGCCCTGGTTGAGCAGCAGCAGGGCGGTGGCCAGCAGGGCCAGCTGCAAGCTGAGCAGGGTGGGCAGCAGCACGTCGGCATAGCCGGCCAGCGGCGCACCGGGGGGCAGCAGCAGCTGGTTGCCCAGACTGCGCAACACCGCCATCAAACCGGCGGTGGTGCCCACCAGGCCCAGCATCGGGGCCAGGATCTGGCTGGCCTGCAGCAGCGGCTCCCCCCAGGCCATCAGCCGCTGCTGGCGGCAGAGCAGGGCCTCCCTGGCCTCGGGAGTTGGGCAGGCCTCCAGCTCCTGGAGCAGCTCCACGCGGGGGCGCCGGTCGCGCCACCACCAGCGCCCCCAGAACCAGCAGCGCTCAAAACCCACGGTGAGCACCGCCAGGGAGAGCAGCAGCAGGGGCAGGGCCACCGGACCGCAGGCTTTCCACAGAGAGGGTCCGGAAGCCATGGAAATAGCCATCGGGCTGGAAGGGTATTGATCGGCTCTCCCTGGTACTGGTGATTTGCTTGCTTGACAGCGCCAGGGAAAGCACTGCCGCGGTTCACCACAGATTCAGGTTCACCACAGATTCAGAAGGTGCGGGACCGTTCCGGCTTCCCGAAGTGCTTCGATCAGCTCCAGCACCGCAGCCAGCCAGATGAAGATCGTGTCGTTGATCACGTGCTTGCGGAAAAGCACTGGGGATGCATTCCAGGTTTGCGGTTCCCGGAAGTGGCGGAAGGAGGGAAAGAAACGGGGCACATCCTGAAGGTAGCGCTGATAAGCTTCGCCAAAGATATGCAGAAGACGCTGCTCTTCGCGAGCAATGATGCCGGGGTAGTAGATGGCGAAGATCACGGCAAATACGGCCGGAATGGTTAATGTCTCAGTGCAAAAGCCGATGCCGATCACCCCAAGCGAGCTAAAGAAATACAACGGATTTCTGCAGAGCGAAAATGGTCCTTCCGTCGTGAGTTTGCTGTCCTTGCGTCCTGATAGATAAAACGAGCACCAGATTCTCCCGGATGATGCAACGGCCACGATGACCAGGCCGAGGGCGTATAGAAAGGTCGCGAAAGTGTCGTGCTGTGACTCCCAGTTGCTTTGGGTGAGGCCAGCTGCCACCAGTAGCAGCCCGCCGATTAGTTTTGAGAGCCGTGTGCGCGCCCGCTCCCAGGGGCCCTTGCGGCCCAGTGGCCGTCCAGCGGCTTCTGATTTTGGGTTTGCCTCGCTGGGTAGCCGTGATGAAAGAGACGCTTCAGTCATCGTGCAAGGCAGCGCACTTCGTTCACCCTACTGAACCGGGAAGAGTGTCCTGTTCCTGTTGGCGATCGCCACCAGTGACAGCATCACCGGCACCTCCACCAGCACGCCCACCACGGTGGCCAGGGCGGCGCCCGAATTCAGACCGAACAGGCTGATGGCCACCGCCACAGCCAGCTCGAAGAAGTTGGAGGCGCCGATCATGGCGCCGGGGGCGGCGATGGCATGGGGCTGGCGCCAGAGTCGCATCCACTGGGCGGTGATCCAGAAGATCAGGTATGTCTGCAGGATCAGCGGGATGGCGATCAGGGCAATCGCCAGCGGATTGGCCAGGATCGCGCCGGCCTGCACCAGAAACAGCAGCAGCACGGTGAGGATCAGGCTCACGATTGCCAGCGGCTTGAGCCGCGCCTCCAGGCGCTCGATCCGCCCCGGCGAGCGCAGCACCAACCGCGTGATCCAGCCGGCCGCCAGCGGCACCACCACAAACAGGCCCACCGCCGTGACCAACGTGTCCCAGGGCACCAGCACCTGGCTCACGCCGAGCAGCAGGGCGGCGATCGGCGCGAAGGCGAACACCATGATCAGGTCATTGATCGCGACCTGCACCAGGGTGTAGTTGGGATCGCCGTTGCTGAGGCGGCTCCACACAAACACCATCGCCGTGCACGGCGCCACGCCCAGCAGGATCATGCCGGCGATGTACTGGTCGCCCATGGCGGCGGGAATCCAGGCGCCGAACAGGCCGCGGATGAACAGCCAGGCCAGTGCCGTCATCGTGAGGGGCTTGATCAGCCAGTTCACCGCCACGGTGACGATCAGACCCTTTGGCTGGCGGCGCAGGCTGGAGTGGGGGCCGCAGGCCAGGGCGGCGAAATCCACCGCCAGCATCATCGGGTAGATCATTCCCCAGATCAGCAGGGCGATCGGCAGGTTGATGCGGGCCACCTGCAGCGCCTCGATCGCCGCCGCCGCACCGGGGAACAGGGCCCCGAGGGCCACACCGGCCACGATCGCCAGGGCTACCCAGAGGCTGAGAAACCGTTCAAAGATGCCCATCAGGCTTCGGGGTCAGGGGATGGGCTCAGCAGCAGGGGTGTGCCGGGGCGGTGCAACTGGAGGCGAGCTCCGCCAGCCAGCTCCGCAGGCTTTCGAGGGCTTGCGGCCGCAGCTGGTAATAGATCCAGCGGCCGCTCTGGCGATCGGCGAGCAGACCGGCGTCCTTGAGCACCTTGAGGTGAAACGACAGCTTCGACTGGGCCAAGCCCAGCTCACTGGTGAGTTCGCACACACATCGCTCGCCGTTGCCTAGGGCCTCGATCACCTGCAAGCGGATGGGATCGGCCAGGGCTTTGAGCAGCTGGCGGGCCTGATCCACCGAGAGAGGGGAGGAGCTGGGAGAAAGGGAGGCGATGGGCAACAGCCAGCCGGGCGAATCCAACAATTCTAGTTGATCAATCCTTTCCCTGTCGCCTTTTGCATGGCCACACAGCACGCCCCCCCCTGAGGTGGGTGCCTTTTATTGGACAGTTCCAGCCCCTGACATCGTTAACTCCGGACGGGAGGAACAGGGTTCGGTCCCAGTATAGACCTCATGGGGAGTTCTGCCTCTCAGGGAGCTGTGC
>JBILNZ010000023.1:0-41054 GCA_044374745.1 Prochlorococcaceae cyanobacterium
CGCAGACGCGGTGGTGAAGCGCAACCCCCAGGGTCGCTCCCGCCGGGGCTGGGTGATGGAGCCGGTGGAGCAGACCACCAGCCGCGGCACCAAGATGCCTGCCTACCGAATCCGTTGGCGCGACAGTGAGCGTCCGGAGATTGTGCTTCAGCACATGCTGATCGCCGATCCCGATCCCACCCCGCCGCCCGAAGGCGTGAGCCTGGTGCCGCCGGCCCCCAAGGCCTGATCAGCTCCCCTCAGCCACCCGCCTGCCGCCGGCGCAGCTGCTCCAGGTCCTGCTCTGATTCAAACCTCGACCAGGCCTGCTCCAGGTCTTCCGTGGCGGCGTTCTCCGCAGCAGAGGACGTTGCGGCCGGGCCTCTGCCACCTTCGCTGGCGCCGCCTGTTGTGCGGCCCTCGCTGAGCTCCTCAAGCTCCTGCTCCACCTGGCGGTAGTCGTTGCCCAGCTGCCCGAGGGCCTGCCAGCGGTCGCGGCCCCGGGCCATCAATTCAGCCAGGTGAGCTTCGGCTCGCTGCGCCAGGGCATCCGCGCCCGCTGCGCGCGCCCGCTGCACCCGGTCCTGCCACTGGCGGATCTCCCCCGCCAGCTTGAGCAGGTCAGCGCGGGCCCGCTCGGCGCTGGCCTGGAGGTCGAGGCGGCGGCGGCGCAGGCGCTGCAGTCGTTCGCGCTGCTCCTGCTGGCGCAGCAGCTGCTCCTGGGCAGGATTGGCCCGCAGAAACGACTCCAGCTGCTGCTCCAGTTGCTGTTCCAGCTGGCTGAACCAGTCGGTGCTGCTGCTCATGGTTGGCTCGGGTTCTCGGGTGCGCGGGTGATCAGGGGGGCTTCAATCTCCTCCTGCAGCGGGGTGATCGCCGCCTCCCTGGAGCGCAGCAGCAGCTGGGTGAGGCGGGCGATACCGCCTTCGCCCAGGTTGTGCTCGGTGAGCTGCTCGAAGCTGGCGGCATAGAGCTGCTCCAGCTGTGCGATCAGACCCTCGCGCAGGGTGCGGATGGCCTGGCGTTGCTCTTCCCTCGACATCGCGGCAATCGGATCGGGCTCAGTTGGAGTCTGCCTGGGCCAGGAGATGGAGCGACAGGTCGTCCTGGGGATCGCTCCAGCGTCCCAGGGGCTGCCAGCCCGCGGAGCGGGCCAGGTCTTGGAAGGCAGCTGGGTTGTACTTCACGCTGTATTCGGTGATCAGCGCTTCTCCGGCCTGGAATCGCCAGCTCCGGCCTGCCAGCTCCACCTGCTGCGCACGGCGGCTCACCAGGGCCATGGCGATGCGGCTCTGCCGGGGCTCCCAGTGGGCCTGGTAACGGAAGGCCTCCGGCTCGAAGTTGCCCTTCAGGTCGCGGTTGAGGCGCACCAGCAGGTTGCGGGCAAAGGCGGCGGACACCCCGGCCTTGTCGTTGTAGGCCGCCTCCAGTCGTGCCACGGTTTTGGGTTGATCCACGCCGATCAACAGCAGGCCGGCGGGACCGAGCAGGCGGCGGAACTGCTCCAGCAGGGTGCGGGCCTCCCGTGGCTCGAAGTTGCCGATTGAGCTGCCCGGGTAGAAACCCAGTCGCTGCCCCCTGGCCAGGCCTGGCAGCGGCGGCAGGGCGGTGGCGGCCCCGTAGTCGCAGCAGATCCCCAGCACCTGGGTGGTCGGATGGGCCGTCTGCAGGCTGGCGCAGGTGGCCTCCAGGGCGCTGCGGCTGATGTCCAGGGCCACATAGGCCGGTGGCGCCAGGGCGTGCAGCAGGGGGCTGGCCTTGCGGGCGTTGCCGGCCCCGAACTCCAGCACCACCGGTGGCTGCCCCTGGCCGGCGCCGACCCGGGCGGCGATGGCCGGGCCGCAGGCCTCCAGCAGCTCCACTTCGGTGCGGGTGAGGCTGTATTCGGGCTGCTCGCAGATCGCTTCGAACAGCCGCGAGCCCTCAGCGTCGTATAGCAGCCAGGCAGGCAACTGCCGTGGTTGGCGCTCCATCCCTTCCACCACCAGGGCCTCCAGATCGGCCGCGGCGGGGTGCAGATCGATCAGCTGGGGCGCAGCGGCGGCGGGGCGGGCCATCAATGCTGGCCCTCGGCTGGGGTTGCAGCACTGTCGCGCGCCAGCCGCACGCCCGCCGCCATCCAACGGCTGGCTGGTGGAAAGAAGTTCCGATAGGTGTCGCGGCCATGGCCGCTGGGGGTGAACAGGCAGCTGCCGCGCAACACAAATTGGGAGCTCATGAACTTGCCGTTGTATTCGCCCACGGCTCCTGCCGGGGGCCGGAAACCCGGATAGGGGCGGTACGGGCTGCCGGTCCACTGCCAGAGCAGGCCATGGGCCTGGGGCAGGCCGCCCTGATCTGTGAGCCGGCTGGCCGTTACTTCCCACTCCGCCTCACTGGGCAGCCGGGCGCCGGCCCAGCGGGCGTAGGCATCCGCTTCAAACCAGCTCAGATGACGCACCGGTGCCTGCGCCTGCCGCGGCAGCAGGCCCGCGAGGGTGAACTCCTCCCCATCGTCTTGCCAGTAACGCGGCGCCTGCCAGCCCCGCTGCTGGCACACCGCCCAGCCCTCGCTCATCCACAGCTCCGGACGCCGGTAGCCGCCGTCGGCGATGAAGGCCGCAAACTCGCCGTTGCTCACCAGCCGGTCGGCCAGTTCGAAGGGTTCCAGCCAGCAGCGGTGCCGTGGCGCCTCGTTGTCGAAGTGGAAGGATCCGCCCTCCGGCGCGTCTGCACCGCCATGACCGATCTCCACCAGCCCACCGGGGCCAGCCAGCCAGCGGAGCTCCCCCGGGTCCAGGTTGGAGGGGGCGTCCAGGCGCTGCCGCCAGAGCGCCTCCGGGCCGTCGTCAGCCGTGCTGTAGGCGGGCAGAAGCGGGTTGCGGCTGAAGCCATCGAGCAGATCCATCAGCAACAGTTCCTGGTGCTGCTGCTCGTGTTGCAGGCCCAGTTCCAGGAGGGAGAGGCTGGCCTGGCGGTGGGCCGCCGCTTGCCTGGCCAGCAACGGCGGCAGCTGGGCTAAGGCCTGATCCACCCGCTGCCGCCAGGCCAGCACCTCGCCGATGGCGGGCCGGCTGAGCAGGCCTCGCTGGGGCCGGGGGTGGCGGGCGCCCACCGCCTCGTAGTAGCTGTTGAACAGGAAACACCAGCTGGGCGGCGCCGGCTCGTAGTTCAGCGCCAAGCCCCTCCCCATCAGGGGCAGCAGCAGGAACTGCTCGAAAAACCAGGTGGTGTGGCCCAGGTGCCATTTGGGTGGGCTGGCATCCGCCATCCCCTGCAGGCAGAGGTCCTCAGGCTCCAAAGGGGCGATCAGGTCCACACTTCGGCGGCGCACCGCCAGCAGCCTTTCCAGCAGGTGGGTGCTCATCCGGCAATGCTCCTGCGGGTACCCGCCCAGCCCTGACCTTAGGGAGCTTGCCTACGATCCCGCCAGGCACTGGCGAGGGCATGGGCGGCATCACAGCAACGGTCAGGCCGCAGGGGGGGATCACCCAGGGCTTTGTGGGGGCGGTGGGCAACACCCCCTTGATCCGGCTGCAGGCCCTTAGCGAGCTCACGGGCTGCGAGATTCTCGGCAAGGCCGAGTTCATGAATCCCGGCGGTTCGGTGAAGGACCGGGCGGCGCTGGGCATCCTGCTGGAGGCCGAAGATCAGGGCCTGCTGCAGCCCGGCGGCACGGTGGTGGAGGGCACGGCCGGCAACACCGGTATTGGCCTCACCCACCTCTGCAATGCCCGCGGCTACAAGGCCCTGATCGTGATTCCCGACACCCAGTCGGCCGAAAAGATTGGCCTGCTGCGCAGCCTCGGCGCTGAAGTGCGCACGGTGCCGGCGGTGCCCTACCGGGACCCCAACAACTACGTGAAGCTCTCGGGGCGCATCGCCGCCGAAACCCCCGGGGCTGTCTGGGCCAACCAGTTCGACAACCTGGCCAACCGCCGCGCGCACTACAACACCACCGGCCCAGAGATCTGGCAACAGACCGGCGGCCAGGTGGATGCCTGGGTGGCGGCCACCGGAACCGGCGGCACCTATGCCGGCGTGGCCCTCTACCTCAAGGAACAGAACCCCCAGGTGCGATGCGTGTTGGCCGATCCCCATGGCAGCGCCCTGTACAGCTGGGTCAAGACCGGTGAGCTGGCCAGCGAGGGCAACTCGATCACCGAGGGCATCGGCAACAGCCGTATCACCGCCAACCTGGAGGGTGCTCCCGTGGATGACGCCGTGCGCATCCATGACCAGGCCGCGCTCGAGACGATCTATGGCTTGCTCTGGCAGGAGGGCCTGTTCCTGGGCGGCTCGGTGGGCATCAATGTGGCTGCCGCGGTGGAAACGGCCAGGAGGTTGGGCCCTGGCCACACCGTTGTGACCGTGCTCTGTGATAGCGGCGACCGCTACCGGTCCAGGCTTTACGACCAGGACTGGCTGGCGGGCAAGGGTTTGCGGCAACCTGAGCGCTCTGCGCCCTCTGCTGGCTGATGCCATCCGATCTGGCCCAACCCCCTGGCCTTGGCCAGCCCGGTCAGCTGATCGGCGAGCGCTACCAGCTGGAGCAGCGCCTCTCGGATGGGCCCCAGGGAACGCTCTGGCGCGCCATCGACCAGTTCGCGGCATCCGCACCCATGGTGCTGCGCCAGCTGGGGCCCGAGCTCGATCAGGACCGGGCCCGGGCCCTGTGGGGTCGCCTCCAGGGCGTGTTGCACCCCCAGGTGCCCCGTCTCGGTGCCGCCCTCAGCCAGGACGGCTGCCTCTGGCTGGTGCGCGAGTGGCAGAGCGGCCGCACCCTGCAGGAGCTGCTCGACGCCCGGGCCGAGCGCCAGATGGTGTTCGGCGCCGGGGAGGTGTTGCTGCTGTTGCGCCAGCTGCTGCCGGTGCTGGCTGCCTTGCACAGCCAGGATCTGGTGCACGGAGACATCTCTCCGGCCAATCTGCTGCGCCGCGACAGTGATGGTCTGCCGGTGCTGCTGGACTTCGGCCTGGTGGTGGATGGGGCCGCCGTGACGCCTGGCTATGCCCCGCCTGAACGGGCCCGCGGTGAGGGGCCCGATCCCTGGATGGACCTCCATGCCCTGGGCGTCACGGCTCTGGTGCTGCTCAGCGGCGATCCGCCGGCCCGCCTGCTGGATGCCGGTTCGCTGGCGTGGCGCTGGCCGGCCTGCCTCAGTGACCAGCCCGAGCTGCAGGCTGCCCTGGCCCGCCTGCTGGCCCGCGATCCTGGTCAGCGTTTCCCCTCGGCTGCCCAGGCCCTGGCAGCCCTCCAGGCCCTGCCGATGCCGGAGACCACCGGACCGGTGCCCCGGGCTGATCGCACCGTGGCCCTGGTGCCGCCGCCGGCTCCCATCCCGAAACCTGTGGCGCCTGCCCCTGCCATCGAGTCCCCCTCTTCCCTGGCAGGTGCGTTTGACGTTCCCGCATCAGAAACCGTTGCGGCTGAGCATGCCGCCACGGCGAGGCCGGAACCCGAGCCGTCCCTGATGCAGCCCATCATCGAGCCCGTCGAATCCCCTAGGCCGCCGCTGCCGCCGTCCTCGCGCCTGCGGGGCGAGGAGCGGGAGCTGGCGGCTGAGGGGGCGCTGTGGCCCGTGGTGATTGCCCTGCTGCTCTCGGCCGTCGTGGGCACGGCCCTCGGTTGGTGGTGGCTCAGCCGCGGGCAAGCGGGCCGTTCCACCACTCCGGATGCGGCGTTGCAGTTGCCCAGCAGCCTGCCCCCGGCGGAAGTCGACCAGCGCCAGCAGCTGCTCAACCGGCTGCGGGCCATGCAGGTGGATCGAACCTGGTTCCTGAAGTTGGTGGATGCCAGCCTGCTGGCCCAGTTCCCGGAGCGGGGCGGGCGTCTGCCGAGCGACAGGCTGGAGGATGCCCCCCTGCGCAAGGTCTGGAATGAGCTGGCCGAGGAGTGGCTGGCCCGGGTGGAGCAACTGCCGCTGGAGATCCGTCGCCGCCTGGGCAGCTACAGCAATGCCGACTGGGAGCAGCGGCTGCGCGGCCTCGCTGACCAGGGGCTCAGTGGCGAGGTGCTGCGCCAGCTGGTGTCTGCCCAGGCCCAGACCCTGCTGCCAGGTCGCTCCGGCAGCACCATGCCGTCCGAACCGTTCCGCCAGCTCTGGTACGCGGCCGCTGAGCAGAGTCTGGCCGCGATCCAGATCGAGCCGATTCAGGCGCGCTCCGGTGAGCCCAAGGTGCTCAGCGCTCCGGTGTCCGCTGGAGGGGCCCGGCTCTTCCCGATTCGTCTGCCGGATGGATACCGCCTGGTGCTGGGCGTGAATGGCTCGCCGTTGATGCAGATGAGCGTGTTCGCCGCCGACGGTTCGCTGCTGGAGGCCAGCGGGCCGCTGCGGGTGGTGAGCCTGCCCCCCCAGCCGCGTTCGCCGGTTCAGCTGCTGGTGACCAATGAAGGCGTGGCGCCTTCGCTGATCACCCTCTCGCTGCGGGCCGATGCACCCGAGCCCATGCCCGAGCGCGAGCTGGCGCCGCGGGTGCCCGAGGCCGCCAACGATCCGGCCGACCCGGCAAGCCAGCCCCTGCGTGGCTCCCCCGATGCCGAACCGGTGGTCCCGGACCAGCCCCAGGCGCCGCCCCATTCATCGCCCCCATCCCCGTCGACTGACTCCCCCTAGGTCCAGCCTGGAGAGGTTGCTCCTCTCAGTAGCGGGAGTCAGTAGCGGGAGATGGCTGCCCGGGTTTCCTTGGCGTCCTGCTTGCGCCGCTCCTCAGCCCGTTTGTCGTGCAGCTTGCGGCCCTTGGCCAGCCCCAGGGTGAGTTTGATCCAGGAGCCCTTGAGGTGCAGGTTGAGCGGGATCAGCGTGAGGCCCTTCTGCTCCAGGGCCACCCGCAGCCGCTCGATCTCGCGCCGGTGGGCCAGCAGTTTGCGCACCCGCAGGGGCTCGTGGTTGAAGTAGGCGCCGGCGTGGCTGTGGGGGGAGATGTGCACGTTGTGCAGCTGCAGCTCACCGCTCCGCACCAGGCAGAAGCCGTCGCGCAGGTTCACCTGGCCCGCCCTGATCGACTTCACCTCCGTGCCCAGCAGCTCGATGCCGCACTCCAGGGTTTCGAGGATCTCGTACTGGTGGCGGGCGAAGCGGTTGTCGGCCAGCAGGCGGTTGGCGGCATCCCGCTGGGCCCGGGCGGCCAGCTTTTTGGTGCCACCCTTGGCCATTGCGTCCTGTCCTGCGGTCGTCCTGGTCTCCCCGACCCTAGGCAGGGGCCGGTACCCTCCACCCATGGCGCCTCAAGGCATGGCGATTGTCTCCTCGGGACCGGCTGCAGCGGATGGCCGCAGGGAGCCGGAGGCCAGGGCCGGCTCGGCTGGTTCCGGGGGCAGCCCCCGCCAGAGGCCCGAGCGTCTGGTGCAGCCAACCGCCGCCGGTGATGATCCCGAGCTCGGCCGCGCTGACTCGCTGCGCCCGCGCCGCCTAGCCGACTACATCGGCCAGAGCGAGCTCAAGCAGGTGCTGGCGATTGCCGTGGAGGCCACCCGCAGCCGTCAGGAGGCCCTCGACCACGTGCTGCTCTATGGACCACCCGGCCTCGGTAAGACCACCATGGCTCTGGTGCTGGCCGAGGAGCTCGGTGTCCGCTGCCGCATCGCCAGCGCACCGGCCCTGGAGCGCCCGCGCGACATCGTGGGCCTGTTGGTGAATCTGGAGCCGCGGGAGCTGCTGTTCATCGACGAGATTCATCGCCTCAACCGGGTGGCGGAGGAGTTGCTCTACCCGGCGATGGAGGACTTTCGACTCGACCTCACCGTGGGCAAGGGCAGCACCGCTCGCTGCCGCAGCTTGTCCCTGGCTCCCTTCACCCTGGTGGGGGCCACGACCAGGGCAGGGGCGCTCAGTTCGCCGCTCCGGGATCGCTTTGGCCTGATCCAGCGGCTGGAGTTTTACAGCCTCGACGATCTGCAGGCGATCGTGCAGCGGGCGGCCGGGCTGCTGGCGATCGACCTGGATGGGGCGGCGGCCCTGGAGGTGGCCCGCCGCTGTCGGGGCACCCCGCGGATTGCCAACCGTCTCCTGCGCCGGGTGCGGGATGTGGCCAGCGTGAAAGGAGAGGGGCGGATCGGTGCCTCCCTGGTGGAGCAGGCCTTGAGCTTGCACCGGGTGGATGGCCGCGGCCTGGATGCCCATGATCGGCGGCTGCTGGCGCTGATGCTCGAGAGCTACGGCGGTGGGCCGGTGGGGCTGGAAACCCTGGCTGCGGGGCTGGGGGAGGACCCGGCCACCTTGGAGACGGTGGTGGAGCCCTACCTGCTGCAGCAGGGGCTGCTGCAGCGCACGCCCCGGGGACGGTTGCTCACCGAGGCGGGTCGTGCCCACCTGGCGGAGACCTGGCCATGAGGGGGCGGCGCTGGCTGCGCCAGCTCCCGGCCCTGCTGCTGGCGGCCTGGTTGCTGCTGGTACACCCTGGGGCCATGCTGGCTGGGCCCGCCTTGCCCCAGCTGTTCGACCAGGCGCTGCAGGCCAGCCGGGAGGGCCGCTTCAGCGAGGCCCTGCCGCTCTGGGATCAGGTGCTCGAACTGGCGCCTGAGGACGCGGCCGCCTGGAGCAACCGCGGCAACGTGCAGCTTGCCCTCGGCGATCCTCTGGCTGCCATCGCTGACCAGGACCGCGCTCTGGAGCTGGAGCCCGCCAGCAGCGACGCCCACCTCAACCGCGGCACCGCCGAGGAGTCCCTGGCCCAGTGGGGGGATGCGGCCGCCGACTACCGCTGGATCCTGGAGCAGGACGATGGCGGCGAGTCGCGGGCCTCGGCGCTTTACAACCTGGGCAATGTGCAGGGTTCCCTGGGCGACTGGGACGCTGCCCGTTCCAGCTATGCCGCCGCCTCGTTGGCCCGTCCCGGCTTCGCCATGGCCCGCGCCAGTGAGGCCCTGGCAGCCTTTCAACTGGGCGATCTGGACGCGGCCGAACAGCAGCTGCGCGCCCTGATCCGTCGCTATCCACTGTTTGCGGATGCGCGCGCCGGTCTCACGGCCCTTCTGTGGCAGCGGGGGGGGCGCGGCGAGGCGGAGAGCCATTGGGTTTCGGCCTCCGGTCTCGATCCGCGCTACCGCGACCCAGAATGGCTGCTGGCCGTGCGGCGCTGGCCGCCCGCTCCGGTGGCGGCCCTGCAGCAGTTCCTCGCCCTCAACTGAGGCGCCGCCACCTCAGGTTCCCGGCCCTTCGATGCCTTCCCCACCACCACCGCAGCCCCTGCCTTCCTCCGCTGATGCCCTGGCCGGATCGGGGCCCTGCTGGCGGCAGCTGGGGCTGGAAGAGGATCTGGCGGCATTGCTGCCGGAGCTCATCCAGCTGCGCCGGCACCTGCACCGCCACCCGGAACTCAGCGGCCACGAGCAGCAGACCGCAGCCCTGGTGGCCGGCGAACTGCGCCGCTGGGGCTGGCAGGTGAGCGAGGGGGTGGGCCGTACCGGCGTGGTGGCCGAGCTCGGGCCGCACCGCCTGGAGGGCGGCCGGCCTGCGCCGCTGGTGGGCCTGCGGGTGGATATGGACGCGCTGCCGGTGGAGGAGCGCACCGGCCTCGACTACGCCTCCACGGTGCAGGGGCTGATGCACGCCTGCGGCCACGACCTGCATACCAGTGTGGGCCTGGGGGTGGCCGGGGTGCTGGCTGCCGTGGCAGAGCGGCGGCCCGACCTCCTGCGGGCCCGGGTGCGGCTGCTGTTCCAGCCCGCTGAGGAGACCGCCGAGGGTGCGGCCTGGATGAAGGCCGATGGGGCCACCGAGGGGATCGAGGCCCTGTTCGGGGTGCACGTGTTTCCCTCGATTCCGGTGGGCTCGGTGGGGGTGCGCAGCGGCAGCCTCACGGCCGCGGCCGGGGAGCTGGAAATTGAGGTGCTGGGTGAGAGCGGCCACGGCGCCCGGCCCCACCAAAGCACCGACGCGATCTGGATCGCGGCGCGGGTGGTGAGCGGCCTGCAGGAGGCGATCAGCCGCCGTCTCGACGCCCTGCACCCGGTGGTGGTGAGCTTCGGCCGGATCGAGGGGGGCAAGGCCTTCAACGTGATCGCCGATCACGTGCGCCTGCTGGGCACCGTGCGCTGCCTCGACACCGAGCTGCACGCCCAGCTGTCCGCCTGGATCGAGGACACGGTGCAGGCCCTCTGCCGGGGCCATGGTGGTGAGGCCCGGGTGCGCTATCGCTGCATCTCGCCACCGGTGCACAACGACGCCGAACTCACCGAGCTGGTGGCGGCGGCGGCGGTGGATCTGCTGGGCCGCTCGCGGGTGCAGTGGTTGGAGCAGCCCTCCCTGGGCGCCGAGGACTTCGCCGAGCTGAGCGAAGGCATCCGCTGCACGATGTTCAGGCTGGGGGTGGCCGGACCCCAGGGCTGCACCCCTCTGCACAGCAACACGTTCGCCCCTGATGAGGGCGCCCTGGCGGTGGGGGTGCGAGTGCTGAGTCTCAGTTTGCTGCGCTGGATGCAGCAGGGCCAGGGCAACGTGCCGTGCCCATGAGCACCTCGCAGACGCCTCGCCGGCCGCTGCAGGAAATGCTGCTGGCGCTGTCCGCGCCCCTGCTGATTCTGCTGGCCCTGTTGCTGATCCTGCAGCGCCAGGGACGGGAGCGGATTCTGGCCTTGCCGGCCCTGGCCATCGGCATCGGCTTGGCCACCTCCAGCCAGGTGAGCCGCCGCCGGCGCCGGCGGGCGCTGCTGCAGGCCCTGCGGCAGGGCGGCTCCTGAGCCAGGCTGGAGCTCCCAGCGCTTTCCGGTTTGACTTCGCCCGATCTGGAGCAGCTGCGCGCTGCCATCTGCTGCGGTAACCCCAGCCGTTCCATGCCCGCCCTGGCCGCCCTGCGGGAGGTGCCGGTGGAGTCGGCGGTGCCCCTGTTGCTGCTGGGGCTGGAGCAGGAGGCGTTCCTGGTGCGCTCGTTGAGCTGTGCCGGGCTGGGGGTGAAGTGCAACCCGGCCGGCCGCGAAGCCCTGGTTCGGGCCTTGGAATGCGACCCGGACGCCAATGTGAGGGCGGAAGCCGCCAACGCCCTGGTGAGCCATGGCCTGGAGCAGGCCTGGCCGCTGCTGTTGGCGGCCTTTCGCCGCGACGACCAGTGGCTGCTGCGCTGCAGCGTGCTCTCGGCGGTGGCCGAACATCCAGAGGCCGAAGCAACCCGCCTGCTGGAGTTGGCCAGCCTGGCGATCGCCGCTGACGATGGCACCGTGCGCGTGGGTGGTGCCGAGATCCTGGGCCGGCTGGTGCGCGAGGGTGCCGCGGCCCAGCAGGCACGGGCCCTGCTGCAGCGGCTCCAGGCCGACCCCGACCATCGGGTGGTGGCGGCGGCGCTGAACGGCCTGCAGTGCTGAGCGAACTGGCCCCGGTTCGCGTGCTGTTGCTAGGTTGCGGGTGTCACTAGGGGTGCCCCACCGCGCTTGCGCCGTGCCGGGCTGAGATCACACCCTCCGAACCTGATCCGGGTCATGCCGGCGCAGGGAAGTGGAAACGAACTCGGCATCGGTGCAGGACCCCTCACCGCCTCGTGGCGGTTCCCTGTTCTTCGCCGTAGCCCGTCATGCGCAGCGCCTGGATCGAGAAGCGCCAAGGCCAAGCCAACGTGAGCCAGATGCACTACGCCCGCCAGGGGGTGGTGACCGAGGAGATGGCCCATGTGGCCAAGCGGGAGAACCTGCCCGAATCGCTGGTGATGGAGGAGGTGGCCCGGGGCCGGATGATCATCCCGGCCAACATCAACCACCCCAATCTGGAGCCGATGGCGATCGGCATCGCCTCCAGCTGCAAGGTGAACGCCAACATCGGCGCCTCGCCCAACGCCAGCGATGTGAGCGAAGAGCTCAAAAAACTTGAGCTGGCGGTGAAGTATGGCGCCGACACCGTGATGGATCTCTCCACCGGCGGGGTGAACCTCGATGAGGTACGCACGGCGATCATCAATGCTTCGCCGGTGCCGATCGGCACGGTGCCCGTGTATCAGGCGCTGGAGAGCGTGCACGGCTCGATCGAGAAGCTCAGCGAAGACGACTTCCTGCACATCATCGAGAAGCACTGCCAGCAGGGCGTGGATTACCAGACCATCCACGCCGGCCTGCTGATCGAGCACCTGCCCAAGGTGAAGGGCCGCCTCACCGGCATCGTGAGCCGCGGCGGCGGCATCCTGGCCCAGTGGATGCTCTATCACCACAAGCAGAACCCGCTCTACACCCGCTTCGACGACATCTGCGAGATCTTCAAGCGTTACGACTGCAGCTTCTCGCTGGGCGACTCGCTGCGGCCGGGCTGTCTGCACGATGCGTCGGACGAGGCCCAGCTGGCGGAGCTGAAGACCCTGGGTGAGCTCACCCGCCGCGCCTGGAAGCACGACGTGCAGGTGATGGTGGAGGGTCCGGGGCATGTGCCGATGGACCAGATCGAGTTCAACGTGAAGAAGCAGATGGAGGAGTGCAGCGAGGCGCCCTTCTATGTGCTGGGTCCGCTGGTCACCGACATCGCCCCCGGCTACGACCACATCACCAGCGCCATCGGCGCGGCGATGGCCGGTTGGTATGGCACGGCGATGCTCTGCTACGTGACCCCCAAGGAGCACCTGGGCCTGCCCAACCCGGAAGATGTGCGCAACGGCCTGATCGCCTACAAGATCGCCGCCCACGCCGCCGACATCGCCCGCCACCGCCCCGGTGCCCGCGACCGCGACGACGAGCTCAGCCGCGCCCGCTACGCCTTCGACTGGAACAGGCAGTTTGACCTGAGCCTGGATCCGGAGCGGGCCCGCGAGTACCACGACGAAACCCTGCCGGCCGATATCTACAAGCAGGCCGAGTTCTGCTCGATGTGCGGCCCCAAGCACTGCCCGATGCAGACCAAGATCACCGACAAGGATCTGGAAGGCCTGGAGCAGGTGCTGGCCGAGCAGCAGTCCACGGCTTCGGTCACGGCCTGATCTCGGCTTCCTGCCCCTCAGCGAGGGGCAGGGTGAGGCGATCCTTGGAGTTGGTGTCGCGCAGTTCCAGATTGCAGAACACCAGCTCCTTCGGGCTGTTGAACAGTGGACCGGCGTGCCAGGTGCCCGGGTGCAGTTTGAGGATGCAGCGGGGCGGCATCGTGAAAGCGCGCAGTTGGCAGGCTCCATCAATGGGTTGATCGCCGGGGTGGCTGGCCGAGGCAACGGCGATCTGCCAGGGGTGGGGCTCCATCACCCCCAGGCACTGGCTCACCTGCTGGTGCGCTGCCAGCTCCCGGAAGCGCAGGCCCCTGGCCGGCAGCTGCATGAGATAGAGCCGGGGCGCTCCCTGGCTCAGCTGCAGTTCGGCGTCACCGGGCTGCCAGTCACCGTCGTCGCCCTGGGGCCAGATCACCTGGCCGTAGGGGGCAAAGGCCGCGCTGCTCAGGGGTTCGGCTGCCAGTTGAATCACGGGATGGGGAAGCAAAGCCATAACCAAAAAGCCCTGCCATACGGCAGGGCTTGAATCGGAGGTGGGGTACCTCTCTTTGAACCAGCGCTGTGATCAGCCCAGGGCTTTGGCCTTGGTCACCACGTTGTCGACGGTGAAGCCGAACTTGTCCATCAGCAGGGGGCCAGGGGCGGAGGCGCCGAAGCGGTCGATCGACACGCTGTCGCCTTCAAAGCCGGTGTACTTGTGCCAGCCGAAGCTGCTGGAGGCCTCCACCACCAGGCGCTTGCGGCAGGCGGCGGGCAGCACGCTCTCGCGGTAGGCGGCGTCCTGCTCTTCAAACAGCTCCACGCAGGGCATCGACACCACGCGCACGTTCTTGCCTTCGGCGCGCAGCTGGGCGGCGGCCTTGGTGCAGAGCTCGAGCTCGGTGCCGGTGCCGATCAGGATCAGGTCCGGGGTGCCGTTGCTGTCTTCGAGGATGTAGCCACCCTTGGCCACGGCATCAGCGCTGGAATTGGACTGGTTGGCCATCGCCTGGCGGCTGAGGAACATCACGGTGGGGCGGTGGCGGTTGGCTACGGCCACCTTGTAGGCACCGCTGGTTTCGTTGCCGTCGCCGGGCCGGATCACCAGCATGTTGGGGATTGCGCGCAGGCTGGCCAGGGTCTCGATCGGCTGGTGGGTGGGGCCGTCTTCGCCCAGGCCGATCGAGTCGTGGGTCAGCACGTAGATCACACCCAGCTCGCTCAGGGCCGAGAGGCGCATGGCGCCCAGCATGTAGCCGGCGAACACGGCGAAGGTGCCGCCGTAAGGGATCAGGCCGCTGCCGTGATAGGCAAGGCCATTGAGGATCGCGCCCATGGCGTGCTCGCGCACCCCGAAGTGCAGGTAGCGGTTCTGCTCGGCACCTTTCTGGAAGCTCTTCTCACCCTTGATGTCGGTGAGGTTGGAGTGGGTGAGGTCGGCGGAACCGCCGATCAGCTCGGGCAGGTTGGGACCGAAGGCGTTGAGGCAGTTGTAGGAGTGCTGGCGCGTCGCCAGGCCCTTGTCTTCGGCGCTGTAGCTGGGCAGGTTGGCGTCCCAGCCCTGGGGCAGTTCACCGCGCAGCTGGCGCTCGAATTCGGCGGCTTCGGCGGGGTAGCTGCTGCGGTAGGCCTCCAGGGTGGCGGTCCACTCGGCTTCGGCGGCGGCGCCGCGGCTCACGGCCTGGCGCCAGTGGTCGTAGGCCTCCTGGGGCACCTCAAAGTCGCCGTAGGTCCAACCCAGGTTCTGGCGGGTGAGGGCGGCCTCATCGGCCCCCAGGGCGGCGCCGTGCACGCCGGCGGTGTTGGCCTTATTGGGTGAGCCGTAGCCGATCGTGGTGGTGACCTTGATCAGCGAGGGGCGGTCGGTGACGGCCTTGGCCTCTTCGATGGCCCGGGCGATCGCCGTCACGTCGGTGTTGCCGTCGGCCACGTGGATGGTGTGCCAGCCGTAGGCCTCGTAGCGCTTGAGCACATCCTCGGTGAAGGAAACATTGGTGTTTCCGTCGATGGTGATGTGGTTGTCGTCGTAGAGGGCGATCAGCTTGCCCAGGCCCAGGTGGCCGGCCAGGGAGGCGGCTTCCCCGCTCACACCCTCCTGGTTGCAGCCGTCACCCATGAGCACATAGGTGTAGTGGTCAACCAGCTTGCAATCGGGCTTGTTGAACCTGGCGGCCAGATGGGCTTCGGCCATGGCCAGGCCCACGGCGTTGGCGATGCCCTGACCGAGGGGGCCGGTGGTCACTTCAACCCCGGGGGTCTCGAAGGTCTCGGGGTGGCCGGGGGTCTTGGATCCCCACTGGCGGAACTGCTTGATGTCCTCGATGGTGACCGAGTCGTAGCCGGTGAGGTGCAGCAGGGCGTACAGCAGCATGCAGCCGTGACCAGCCGAGAGCACGAAGCGGTCGCGATTGAACCACTGGGGGTTCTTGGGGTTGTGCCTGAGTGTCTTGTCCCAGAGGGCATAGGCCATCGGGGCGCAGCCCATCGGCAGTCCGGGGTGGCCGGAATTCGACTTGTTGATCGCGTCAACGGCCAGGAAGCGGATGCTGTTGATGCACAGCGACTCCAGCTCGTTGGCGGAGGACGTGGGGGAGGAGGGGGCGGCGACCATCGGGGAGGAGCGGGGAATTCAGGGTTGCGCTGTGAGGTGGCGCGGGGGATTGGCGCTGGGAGGTGGCGCTGTGGGGGTGCCGGAGCGCTTTCAGCCGGGCTGCAGGAGAGACAGGAGCTGAGGGGGTCAGCTCATGCGCCTGAAGGCCAGGCACACGTTGTGTCCGCCGAATCCGAAGGAGTTGGAGAGCACAACATTGAGTTTCAAGTTTCGGGCCTTGTTGGGCACGACGTCCAGATCACAGGCCGGATCCGGATTGCTGTAGTTGATCGTAGGCGGCACCACCCCATGCTCCATGGCCAGGATGGCGGCCACGGCTTCGATGCCACCACTCCCACCCAGCAGGTGTCCGGTCATCGATTTTGTGGAACTCACCGGAATCCGGTAGGCGTGATCTCCAAGGGCGGCCTTGATTGCAGCGGTCTCGTTGCTGTCGTTGGCCTGGGTACTGGTGCCGTGGGCGTTCACGTAATCGACAGCCTCAGCCTCCAGCCGGGCATCCTGGAGAGCGAGACGCATGGCCTCCGCTCCGCCAACCCCGCCCGGTGACGGGGAGGTGATGTGGTGGGCATCGCAGGTCATCCCATAGCCCACCACCTCGGCCAGGATCTGCGCTCCCCGAGCCCTGGCGTGCTCAAGGCTCTCCAGCACGAGGATGCCAGCCCCTTCCCCGATCACAAAGCCATTGCGCTCCGCGTCAAAGGGGCGGCTGGCGGTGGTGGGGTCGTCGTTGCGGAAAGACAGGGCCTTGGCGCTGGCGAAGCCGGCAACACCCAGTGGCGTGATCGCCGATTCGGCGCCACCGCACACCATGGCGTCGGCCAGGCCGAGCTGGATCAGCCGGTAGGCGTCGCCGATGGCGTTTGAGCCGGCGGCGCAGGCCGTGGCCACCGAGCTGCTGGGACCCTTGGCGCCGATGGCGATGGCCGTCAGGCCGGTGGCCATGTTCGGAATCATCATCGGCACGCAGAACGGGCTCACCCGGTCAGGACCGCGGTCGTTGAGCACCTGGGCCTGGGTTTCCATCATCAACAGGCCACCCACGCCCGAGCCAATGGCCGTGCCGATGCGCTGGGCGTTGCGGTCGTCGATGGTCAGGCCCGCATGGGCAATGGCCTGCTTGGCCGCCACCACACCGAACTGGCAGAAGCGATCCCAGCGCTTCGTCTCCTTCGGCTCCAGCCAGCCGCTGGGATCAAAATCCTTCACCTCGGCAGCAAACCGGCAGGCGTGGCGAGTGGCATCGAACAGGGTGATTGGCGCCACCCCATTTCGACCGCTGGCTAGACCCTCCCAATAACTGGAAACGTCGTTGCCGATCGGTGTGACCGCCCCGAGGCCGGTGACGACGACGCGCTGGAGACCCTCAACCATGGAGCGGCTCAGGCCTGCTTCTCTTGGATGAACTTGACGGCGTCACCCACGGTGGTGATGCCTTCCGCAGCCTCGTCAGGGATCTCGATGTCGAAGGCCTCTTCCAGGGCCATCACCAGTTCCACGGTGTCGAGAGAGTCGGCGCCGAGGTCGTTCTGGAAGTTCGACTCGGGCTTCACTTCGCCAGCGTCAACGCTGAGCTGTTCGGCAACGATCGAGCGCACTTTCTCAAAGATCGCTTCCTGGGACATGGCCGCTGTGAGAGTCGAGGCACTCTACGGGTCACCCTGCCCGCGGCCCGGGCCATGGCGGCCACGTATGAACAAGGGTGAAGGGCTGCGGCCGCTGGCCCAGCGGGTCCGGAGGGGTTGGGTACCTTGGCGAGACGCCGAGTCTCAGCACCTCCGGAGTTCAGATGTCCCACGCCGTCAAGATCTACGACACCTGCATCGGCTGCACCCAGTGCGTGCGCGCCTGCCCCCTCGACGTTCTCGAGATGGTGCCCTGGGACGGCTGCAAAGCCGGTCAGATCGCCTCCTCTCCCCGCACTGAAGACTGCGTGGGCTGCAAGCGCTGTGAGACCGCCTGCCCCACCGACTTCCTCAGCATTCGTGTGTACCTGGGTGATGAGACCACCCGCTCGATGGGCCTCGCCTACTGAGCCGGCTCCCACTGGCAACAGTTTTTCGGTCACGTCCCAATAAGCTCAAGCCCGGCCCGTTCCGGGCTTTTTTGTTGTCCTACCCCCCTGCGGGCCCCTATGTGCGGGATCGTTGCCCTGATCGGATCGCGTGAGGCGGCTCCCCTGCTGCTGGAAGGTCTGCGGCAGTTGGAGTACCGCGGTTACGACTCGGCCGGCATCGCCACGGTGGAGTGCGCTGCCGGAGGCGGTGGGGCGCTGCATTGCCTGCGGGCCGAGGGCAAGTTGGTGAACCTCACGGCCCGCTACGAGGCCCATGGCGCCCCGGGCCAGTGCGGCATCGGCCACACCCGTTGGGCCACCCATGGCAAGCCGGAAGAGCGCAACGCTCACCCGCACCTGGACGGCTCAGGTCGGGTGGCGGTGGTGCAGAACGGCATCATTGAAAACCACCGCACCCTGCGGGAGCGGCTGCAGGCCGGCGGGGTGGAGTTTCGCAGTGACACCGACACTGAGGTGATCCCCCACCTGCTGGCCCTGGAGCTGGAGTGCCTGCGGGCCTCCGGTCGCCGGGCCGGCGGCGCCCTGCTGCTTGAGGCGGTGCGGGCGGTGCTCCCCCAGCTGCAGGGGGCCTACGCCCTGGCAGTGGTGTGGGCTGAGGCGCCGGGGGCGCTGGTGGTGGCGCGCAAGGCGGCACCCCTGCTGATCGGCCTCGGCGAGGGGGAGTTCCTGTGCGCCAGCGACACCCCGGCCCTGGCCGGCTTCACGCGCACGATCCTGCCCCTCGAGGACGGCGAGATGGCCCTGCTCACCCCCCTGGGCATCGAGCTCTACGACCAGGTGGGTGAGCGGGTGGAGCGCAGCCCGAGCCTGCTCACGGGCACCGAGCACGTGGCGGACAAGCGCAGCTTCCGCCACTTCATGCTCAAGGAGATCCACGAGCAGCCGGAAACCGCTGCGCTGTGGCTGGCCCGTCACCTGCCCGAGGCTGGCGAGCGGTTGGTGGCCCTACCGCTGGATGAGGGGCTGCTGGAGGGGGTGGAGAGGATTGACGTGCTGGCCTGCGGCACCAGCCGCCATGCCGCCCAGGTGGGTGCCCATCTGCTGGAGCAGCTGGCCGGCATCCCCACGCGCGTGTTCTACGCCAGTGAGTTCCGCTACGGGCCGCCGCCGCTGGGAGCCCACACGCTCACGATCGGCGTCACCCAGTCGGGCGAAACGGCGGATACGCTGGCGGCCCTGGCGATGGAGCAGGAGCGGCGCCAGCTGGTGGCCGACCCGGCCTATGCGCCGCGGCTGCTGGGGATCACCAACCGCCCGGAGAGCTCCCTGGGACGGATGGTGGATCAGGTGCTGGACATCGGCGCCGGCATTGAGGTGGGGGTGGCGGCCACCAAGACCTTCATGGGCCAGTTACTGGCGTTTTATGGCCTGGCCCTGGTCTTCGCCGAGCGGCGTGTGGGTCAGCAGGGCGGCGAGGGAACGATCAGCCGTGAGCGGCTGCAGCAGTTGGTGGCTGGGTTGCGCCAGATCCCTGAGCAACTGCGCCAGCTGATCGAAGATCACGACCAGCGGGCGGCGGCGCTGGCCCATCAGTTCGAGAGCACCCAGGACGTGATCTTTCTGGGCAGGGGCATCAACTTCCCGATCGCCCTTGAGGGGGCCCTCAAGCTCAAGGAGATCAGCTACATCCACGCCGAGGGCTATCCTGCCGGCGAAATGAAGCATGGCCCGATCGCCCTGCTCGACGCCAAGGTGCCGGTGGTGTCGATCGCAGTGCCAGGCACGGTGTTCGAGAAGGTGCTCAGCAACGCCCAGGAGGCCAAGGCCCGTGACGCCGTGCTGATCGGTGTGGCTCCGGCCTGCCCGGACAGCGAGATCTTTGATGTGCTGCTGCCGGTGCCGGAGCTCGACGAGCTGCTCAGCCCGCTGCTCACGGTGATCCCGATGCAGCTGCTCAGCTATCACATCGCCGCCCATAGGGGACTGGATGTGGATCAGCCCCGCAACCTGGCCAAGAGCGTCACGGTGGAATAGGGCTTTCCCTGGTGGGCCGCGGAGCGAGGCCGGTCAGCCCAATGCCGCTTGCGCTTGCGTGGTTTGGGGTTGGTCGCTGCGGCCGTAGCGGTCTTCGAAGCGCACGATGTCGTCTTCGCCCAGGTAGGTGCCGCTCTGCACCTCGATCATCTCCACCGGGATCTTGCCGGGATTGGTGAGTCGGTGCCGGGCGCCCAGGGGGATGTAGGTGCTTTGGTTCTCCCCCACCAGCTCCTGCTGGCCGTCCTTCTCCACCAGTGCCGTGCCCTGCACCACCACCCAGTGCTCGGCCCGGTGGTGGTGCATCTGCAGCGACAGGCTGGCGCCGGGATTGACCACGATCTTCTTCACCTGCCAGCGCTCCCCCTCCACCACGCCGTCGTAGCTGCCCCATGGCCGGTAGATCTTGCGGTGGGCCTTGCTCTCGCGGGCGCCCTGGCGCTCCAGGAGGGCCACCACCCCCTTCACGTCCTGGGCCCGGTCGCGGTGGGCCACCAGCACTACGTCGTCGGTCTCCACCACCACCAGGTCGTCTACCCCCAGGCCCACCACCAGACGGTGCTCGCTGCGCAGATAGCAGTTGCGGCTGTCCTGGCTGATCACCCGACCCCGCAACACATTGCCGGCGGGGTCGCGGTCGGTGGTGTCCCAGAGGGCGCTCCAGCTGCCGACGTCGCTCCAGCCGGCCTCCAGGGGCAGTACGGCGCCACGGTCGGTCTTTTCCATCACGGCCACGTCGATGGCCACGCTCGGGCAGCCGGCAAACACCTCCCGCTCCAGGCGCAGGAAGTCGAGGTCGGCGCAGTCGTGCTCCAGGGCGGAGCGGCAGGCGCTCACCACCTCGGGGGCGAGGCGCTCCAGCTCGGCCAGGATGGCGCTGGCCTTGAACAGGAACATGCCGCTGTTCCAGGTGAAGCGGCCCGTTGCCAAGAACTGTTCCGCCGTAGCCCGGTCGGGCTTCTCCACGAAGCGGGCGATCGGCACCGGCGCCTGGGCGCCGGCGAGGCTCTCGGCGGCCTCGATGTAGCCGTAGCCGGTTTCGGGGGCACTCGGCACAATGCCGAAGGTCACCAGGGCGCCGGCTTCCGCCGCTGCCAGGCCACAGCCCACTGTGGTGCGGAAGCGCTCGGCATCGCGAATCACGTGGTCGGCCGCCAGCACCAGCAGCAGTGGGTCATCCCCCTGCGCCGTGGCCTTCAGGGCTGCTACCGCCACGGCGGGGGCGGTGTTGCGGCCGATCGGCTCCAGCAGGATGGCGGCGGGCTCCACGCCGATCTGGCGCATCTGCTCGGCCACGATGAAGCGGTGGTCCTCGTTGCAGATCAGCAGGGGTGGAGCCAGGCCCGGCAGACCGTGAAGCCGTTGCTGGGTCTGCTGGAGCAGGGTGTCGTCGGAGTCGCCTGCCAACGGCCAGTACTGCTTGGGATAGGTGGCCCGCGACAGGGGCCACAGGCGGGTGCCCGTGCCTCCGCAGAGGATCACGGGCACCAGGGTGCTGGCGGCCTTGGCGCTGGGGACGAGACTGTCGGGAGCCATGGCGCGGGGACGGTTCGAGGCTGATTGCTGGCCATGATCGCCCAGGGCGACCAGGGGGCGGCGTATCCACCCGCCAGATGCCCTACCGGCGATCCTCAGAGTTCGAGCAGCCCGGGTGGCGGGGTGAGGCCGATCCAGCCCTGGTCCGGTTCCACCTGGGGAACGATGGCCCGCACGAACGGCACCAGGATTTTGCGGCCGTTCTCGGCCAACTCCAGCTCCAGCAGGTCGTTGCCGGCGTGAAGCAGGTTGGTGACCCGGCCCAGGATCTCCCCGCTGGGCAGCAGTCGCGCTTCCAGGCCCACCAGATCGAGCAGGTGGTATTCACCCCGGGCCAGTCGAGGTCGGTCGCTGGTCTGCACCAGCAGGTCCTGGCCCACCAGGGCTTCGGCGGCCTCGCGGCTGTCGCAGGCCTCCAGGCGGATCACGAAGAGCTCCTTGCCGGGCAGCGGGCGGCCTGCCACCAGCTGAACCGGCTTGGCCAGGCCCTTCAACGGGCGAAGCCAGCGTTGGCCAGGTCGGGTGAAGCGCTCTGGGAAGTCGCTCAGCGGCAGGACCCGCAGTTCCCCGCGCAGCCCCTGGGGGGCCACGAGCCGACCCACCACCAGGAGATCGTCTGACTCCGTCTGGCCTTGGCCGGACTGGTGGTCATGGGTGGGATTGGGGCTATCCCGGTCGTGGCTGTCCTGCCCTTCTGCCATCCCAACCCTGGCTGCTGTCCCCTGATAATGGATCCAAGCCCTCTTCCGCCTCTCCATGGCAGACCTGCCGATCCTGCCCGGCTCCACGGTGGTGGTGCGGGATGCCCGCTCGATCTACAACGGGTACCGCGGGTTCGTCCAACGGATCAGTGGCAAGCGGGCCGCCGTGCTCTTTGAAGGCGGCAACTGGGACAAGTTGGTGACGATGCCCATCAGCTTGCTGGAGCAGACCTGAGCTCGGCGAGCAATTGTTCTGCGGCAGCCTGTTCGGCTGCGCGCCGGGACGGGCCCCAGCCCTCACCCAGATGCCCCACCCCGTTGCTCTCGGGAGAGGGGCCCCCTGCCTCCTGCTCGATCGCCAGCCGAGCGGTGCAATGGAAGCGGCGGGGGTCGCCATGCACGCTGCTGATCTGCTGGCACTCATAAGAGGGCAAGCCCAGCCCCCGGGCCTGGCTCCATTCCTGCAGGGCTGATTTCCAGTTGTGGCGGTCCGGGTCGTGGAGCAGCTCCTGGCTGCTGCGCTGCCAGTGGGGGGTGAGCCAGCGCTCCACCGCCAGCAGGCCGCCTTGGGGCCCGCCCCAGGCCAGGTAGACCGCGCCGATCAGGGCCTCGCACAATTCGGCCAGGAGCGTGGCGCGGCCTGCCTTGTCGCCGGCGGCCATGGCCCCGATCCGCCACACCCGCTCCAGGCCGCAGCGCTCGCCCAGTTCCGCCAGCCAACGGTCGCTCACCAACTGGGCGCGCAGGGCTGAGCGCCGGCCCACCGAGAGGGCGGCATGGTGCTGCTCGAGGTATTCGGCTGCGGCCAGGCGCAGCACCGCATCGCCGAGGAATTCCAGCCGTTCGTGGTTGCGTCCCAGCCTGGCCGAGGTGTGGCTGAGCGCTTCATCGATCGGAGCCAGCGCCTGGGGGGAATTGCCGGGCCCTCCGGGTTGGCATGGATCGAGCCCCAGGTCGGTGAGTAGGGCGTGCAGCTGTTGGCGGCGCTCCGGGTTCACGGCTGGGACGGATGAACTGGGGTGGCAGTCAGCTGGGGAGTCAAGGGGGTGAAAGCAGGACGTAAGCCGGGTTCTGTTCACCCAGGTGCCGGTCTGAGCCGGTCTGGGGGGCGATCATCTGTCTGGGACCGCCGTTACCGGCGGCCTCGAGCGGCGCACTTGGGTCGGGACTGGTGAGATGGCCAACCGTTGTCCCTGGGCCTTGCTCCCAGCCGGGGTTTACCGAGCCAGCACCTCTCGATGCTGCTGGTGCGCTCTTACCGCACCTTTGCACCCTTGCCTGATCCCACAGAGTTGCCCCAGCGGGCCATCGGCGGTGTGTTTCTGTGGCACTCTCCTCACGGTCACCCGCACTGGGCGTTACCCAGCAAGCCTGGCCATTGGGGAGCCCGGACTTTCCTCAACCGGACGGCTGGCCGATCCGAAGACCGTGCCACCCCCGATCGCGATCACCTCGCCTGCTTTCAAAGCCGACGTTACGCGCGTGCCTGCAGGCTCGGTACGCCGGAGCTGCCTGCCCAATCGGGATTGATGGGCAAATCAACACAGGTTGTCGCGGCTTGGGCTCCCCGAGGCTGCAAACTGGCTGGGTTCCTGGGGCTGTAGCTCAGCCGGATAGAGCGACGGTTTCCTAAACCGTAGGTCGTGGGTTCAAGTCCCGCCAGCCCCGTCCTCCAAAACCCCAGTCATCCCAAGGGTTTCCAGGGTGATTGGAGGCCCGCGGGGGGTGAGAGATGGCTTGGCGTCTGCCGGGGCGGGGTCTGCTTAGGCGGTGGCTGGAGCCGGTGTTCACCCGGTCGTGGAAGCAGTGGCCCAGGCCCTGTCATCAGGGCGGGGTTTGGCCCGGAACTGAATCGGTTGCCCTCCCGCTCTGGATGGCCGTCTCAGCTGGTGCGGGAAGGCTTGCGCGACAAACCCCCGGTCTGGTGGCCGGGGGTGCGCCGGGTTGTGAGGCTCAGAAGCAGAAGGGCAGGAACTGGGTGCGGCAGGCGGCGTAGCCATCCACCAGGGCACCCAGTCCGATCTGGTGAGCGATGCCGGAGCCGGTGATGGCCTCGGTGAGGATGCCGATCACGATGCCGAGCATGGCGGCGCGGCCGTTGAAGAGTTCAGCACGCTTCAGCTGTTCCAGATGGATTTGCTGGGTGGCGCGGTCCTGGAACCACTTGTCGCTGGCTGGGGTGTTGGTCATGAAGCCTCCGGTGCGGTGAATGAAGTGATGGGTCAATCGCCTGTCGCGGGCTGAAGCAGCAGGGATGCGGTCAGCCAGGCGCCGATCAGCAGGAGAGCGAGAATGCCGCTCATTGCTGCGATGTCGTCGCTAGCCATGGGGAATCAACCGAGCCCGATCTGTTGAAGGATGCCCTGGCCGGTGAGCAGTTCGGTCGCCAGGCCGATCACGAAACCGAGCATGGCCATCCGGCCATTCCAGGTTTCGGCGAAGGCCACGAAGCCAAAGCGGGAGGGGGAGTCAGTCATGAATGTTGCAGATTATTGCTCCAACTGTAACAGCGTATGAAGTGAATGGCCGATGGCGGGTTTCCGCCCCTCCTGGCTGGCTGCTTCCGCTTCCGGGGGGGGGGGGGGCTGCGCACCCAGCTGCATTGGCGGCCCGGGAGCGATCAGGGCGGCAGGTATGGCTTGGCGGCTGCTCGTTTAGGGGACTGGTAGCGAGCACTACCGGCAGTGCCTTTGGTTTTGCTTGCGCCACGGCTAGCGTGGATTAACCGCGTACACCGGTATGACCCAGCTGCACGACCTGCGTCTGCGCCTGCTGGTGCAGCAAGAAACCCAGCGCATCCTGGACAGTCAGCCTGATGAACTGGAGCTTTCCCTGGTGCAGGCCAGATGTCTGTGCTGGTTGGCTCTGCTAGCTGAGGCCCATGAAGACCAGGCGAGCGATGCCGAGCGCCGGGGTGATATGCAGCAGGCCATGGGCTGGTTTGCTGACTCGATGCGCCTGCGGGATGTGATCCAGGTTGTGAGCTCGATTGAGATTCCCATCCCGGATGCGGAGGAGCTCAGCGCCTGAGTCGTCCGTTCCGGTGCCATGATGGGATTTGTGAATAGAAGGGAGCGCGGTGCCCGAAGAGCCCTGCCAGTGCCCTGATTGTCAGCGCTTCTATCGGGAACATGACCGATTAATCCGCGAAAACCCCACCCTCCGTCAGCAGCAGGAGCTGAGCTGGGCTGCCCTGCAGTCGTTCCGCACCTTGGCTGGCCGGGTGATGGAAGAGCTGCAGAAACAGGAGGAGCTGCACAAGCAGTCCGACACTCCTGAGCAGCAGGGGCCTGCGGTTCCATCCGCTGGGTCCGGTGCAACCGCCGAGGCGGGGGGGGAAGCTGATGGCCTGCAGCAGGCGATGGCCGACTTGGAGAACATCAATGCCCACCTGTTCTCAATCGAGGCGCTGATGGAGCGCATCTTTGATGTGCGCGTGCCCGAGCCGGTGGAGCAGATGTTCCGCGAGGTGGCGGGAGAGCTGGCCCCCGATCCGCTCAACGCGGACCGGTTGCGGCTCAACCGCCTCCTGCACCAGACCCCCGACCTGCCCGGTTAGTCCAGCTCGCAGGTGATCGTCACCGGGTAGGGCTCCGCCTTCCAGATCCGCTGGGCGTACTCCCGGATCGAGCGGTCGGAGGAGAAGAAACCGGTGCGCGCCGCATTCAGCACTGACATCCGGTTCCAGCGCTGGCGGTCCCCCCAGGCCTGGTCCACCTCGCCCTGGGCGCGCAGGTAATCGTCGAAATCGGCGAGCACGAAGAAGGGATCCCGGCCGGTGAGGTTCTGCAGCAGGGGGCGGAACAGTTCGCTGTCGCCATTGCTGAAGTGGCCCTGCTCGATCAGGCGCAGCACGTCGGCCAGCTCGGGCATCGAGCTGATGAGCTCCCAGGGCCGGTAGCCTAGCCGCTGCAGGGCGCTGATCTCCTCGGCCGTCTTGCCGAACAGGAAGAAGTTCTCCGCTCCCACCTGTTCGCGGATCTCCACGTTGGCGCCATCGAGGGTGCCCACCGTGAGCGCCCCGTTCATGGCGAACTTCATGTTGCCGGTGCCGGAGGCTTCCTTGCCGGCGGTGGAGATCTGCTCGGAGAGGTCGGAGGCCGGGTAGACCCGCTCGCCCAGCTTCACGTTGTAGTCAGCCAGGAAGATCACCCGCAGCCGCCCGTCCATGTCCGGATCGGCGTTGATCGTGTCGGCGATGCCGTTGATGAAGCGGATGATCAGTTTGGCCATGTAATAACCCGGCGCCGCCTTGCCGCCGAAGATCACCGTGCGCGGGGCCATGCCCTCGCCCTGGCCGTTCTTGATGCGCAGGTACTGGGCCACCACCTGCAGGGCGTTGAGGTGCTGGCGCTTGTACTCGTGGATGCGCTTCACCTGCACGTCGAACAGGGAGGCCGGATCCACGAGCACGCCGGTGTGGCGGTGGATGTACTGGCTGAGCTGGTTCTTCACCGCCAGCTTGGTGTCGCCCCAGCGCTCCAGGAAGGCGCTGTCGTCGGCGAAGCGCTCCAGCTGGCGCAGCTGGTCGAGGTCCTTCAGCCAGCCTTCGCCCAGCACTTCGTTGAGCAGATTCGCCAGGCGCGGGTTGGAGAGGGCCAGCCAGCGCCGGGGGGTGACGCCGTTGGTCACATTGGTGAACTTCTCCGGCCAGAGAGCGGCGAAATCCGGGAACAGCTCGCTCTTCACCAGGTCGCTGTGCAGGGCAGCCACGCCGTTCACGTGGTGGGAGGCGATCGTGGCCAGGTGGGCCATGCGCACTGCCTTGGCGCCGTCCTCATCGATGATCGACACCCGGCGCAGCACCTCCTCGTTGCCGGGGTACTTGATGCGCACCTGCTGCAGGAAGCGGCGGTTGATCTCGTAGATCAGCTCGAGGTGGCGCGGCAGCAGGGATCCGAACAGGTCGACCCCCCACTTCTCCAGGGCCTCGGGCAGCAGGGTGTGGTTGGTGTAGGAGAGCGATCGGGTGGTGATTTCCCAGGCCCGCTCCCAGTCGAGGTGGCGGTCGTCGATCAGCAGCCGCATCAGTTCGGCCACGGCGATCGCCGGATGGGTGTCGTTGAGTTGCACCGCCCAGTGGTCGGGGAATTCCTCGATCGGGATGGCGCGGGCCTCCAGGCTGCGCAGCATGTCCTGCAGGGAGCAGCTCACAAAAAAGTGCTGCTGCTTGAGGCGCAGGCGCCGGCCCTCGTCGGTGCCATCGTTGGGGTAGAGCACCTTGGAGAGGGTCTCGCTGCCCACCTTCTCCTCCACCGCGCCGTAGTAGTCGCCGATGTTGAAGGCGTAGAAGTCGAAGGTCTCGGTGGCGTCGGCCCGCCAGAGCCGCAGCCGGTCGCAGGTGTTCACCCGGTAGCCGAGTACCGGCACGTCGTGGGGGATGCCGATGGCGTGCTCCTCGGGAATCCAGCGCACCCGGTAGCGGCCGTGCTCATCGCGGTAGCTCTCGGTGCGGCCGCCGAAGCCCACGAAACAGGCCTGATCGGGATGGGGCAGCTCCCAGGGCCAGCCGCTCTTGAGCCACTTGTCGGTGATCTCCACCTGCCAGCCGTCGCGGATCAGCTGGTCGAAGATGCCGAACTCGTAGCGGATGCCATAGCCGGTGGCCGGGATTTCCAGGGACGCCAGCGATTCCAGGAAGCAGGCCGCCAGCCGTCCCAGGCCGCCATTGCCCAGGCCTGGCTCCTCCTCCACGTCGAGGATGTCGTTGATGTCCTCGATGCCGAAGCGGCGCAGGGCCTCGGAGGCGGCCTCCTCGATGCCCAGCATCAGCAGGTTGTTGCCCAGCTGGGGCCCGATCAGGAACTCCGCCGAGAGGTAGGCCACCACCCGGGTGGGAGCCTTGTTGAGGGCTTCGATGCCGGCCAGGTAGCGGGTCATCAGCCGGTCGCGCACCGCGTAGCTGAGGGCCATGTAGAGGTCGTGGCGGCTGGCGGTGGGGGCCAGCTTGCCGAGCGTGAAGAACAGGTGCTCGGTCATGCCGTCGAACACGTCGTCGGCACTCAGGCCGCTGCGGTTGGCGTCGGCATAGCAGCCGGGAGTGGGCAGGCGCAGGTCGCTCGGTTGGCTCTTGGTCATCAGTGTTCCGTCGGGGTCCAGCGCCAGTTGGTGATCTCGGGTGAATCCATGCCGTGCAGGTGGGCATGGCTGCGGTGCTGGAGGATGGCCTCCTTCATCCGCTCCTTGATGTGGGCCGCGCGGGACCCTAACCCCGGCACCCGGTCGATCACATCAATCACCAGGTTGAAGCGGTCGATCTGGTTGTTCATCGCCAGCTCCAGCGGCGTGTTGATGTTGCCCTTCTCCTTGTAGCCACGCACGTGGAAATTGCTGTGGTTGGTGCGCCGGTAGGTGAGCCGGTGGATCAACCAGGGGTAGCCGTGGAAGTTGAACATCACCGGCCGGTCGGTGGTGAACAGGCTGTCGAAGTCGCGGTCACTGAGGCCGTGGGGGTGCTCCTCCGGCGAGGTGAGGGCGAACAGCTTCACCACATTCAGCACCCTGATCTTGAGGGAGGGGATCTCGCGGCGAAGGATCTCCACCGCCGCCAGGGTCTCCTTGGTGGGGATGTCGCCGGCGCAGGCCATCACCACGTCGGGCTCGTCGGGCTCGCTGCCTTTGTCGTCGTTGCTGGCCCAGCTCCACAGGCCGATGCCCTTGGCCACGTGGGCGCGCGCCTGCTCGAGGGTGAGGTACTGCAGGTGGCTCTGCTTGTCACTCACGATGATGTTGCACACATTGGTTTCCACCAGCGCTTCCTCGGCCACCGCCAGCAGGCAGTTGGCATCGGCGGGCAGGTACACCCGCACCACCTCGCCGCTCTTGTTGCCGGTCAGGTCGATGAAGCCCGGGTCCTGGTGGGTGAAGCCGTTGTGGTCCTGGCGCCACACGGTGGAGCTGATCAGGCAGGTCCAGGGGCCGATCGGCGCCCGCCAGGGCGCGTGGTGGATGCAGCTCTCCAGCCACTTGGCGTGCTGGTTGAACATCGAGGCGATCACATGGGCAAAGGCCTCGTAGGTGTGGAAGAAGCCGTAGCGGCCGGTGAGCAGGTAGCCCTCCATCATTCCCACCAGGGTGTGTTCCGAGAGCATCTCCACCACCCGGCCGCTGCGGGAGAGCTCACTGCCGTTCATGTCCTCCGGCAGGAACTCCTCCATCCACACCTTCTTGCTCACCTCATAGATGGCCTGCAGGCGGTTGGAGGCGGTTTCATCGGGGCCGAACACCCGCAAGGAGTCGGGGTTGGCGACAATCGCGTCGCGCAGCAGCTCGCCCAGGGGGTAGGTGTTCTCGGCCTCGCTCTGGCCCGGCACGGCCACCGGCACGGCGTAGGCCTCCACCGGTGGCAGTTGCAGTTTGCGGCGCAGCAGCCCGCCGTTGGCATGGGGGTTGGAGCCCATCCGCCGCGGACCTTCAGGGGAAAGGGCGCGCAGGTGCGGCCGCAGCTGGCCCTGCTCATCAAACAGTTCCCAGGGGCGGTAGCTCTTCAGCCAGGCCTCCAGCTGCTGCAGCTGGGCCGTGTCGTTGCGGGGGTTGGCCAGGGGCACCTGGTGGGCGCGCCAGAAGTTCTCGATCTTCTTGTCGCCCAGGGCCTGAGGACCGGTCCAACCCTTGGGGGAGCGCAGCACGATCATCGGCCAGGCCGGCCGGGTGGCATTGCTGGGATCGCCGCTGGCCCGGGCCTCGGCCCGGATCGCCAGGATGCGGCCGATGGCGGTGTTCATCGCTTCGGCCATGGCCGCGTGCATCGCCATTGGCTCGCTGCCCTCCACGAACAGCGGCTCCCAGCCGTAGCCGCGCATCAGGTTGGCCAGCTCATCGCGGGGAATGCGGGCCAGCAGGGTTGGGTTGGCGATCTTGTAGCCGTTGAGGTGCAGCACCGGCAGCACGGCGCCATCGCTCACCGGGTTGAGGAACTTGTTGATGTGCCAGCTGGTGGCCAGCGGGCCGGTCTCCGCTTCGCCGTCGCCCACGCAGGCCAGGGCGATCAGGTCGGGGTTGTCGAACACCGCGCCACAGGCGTGGGAGAGCACATAGCCGAGTTCGCCGCCCTCGTGGATTGAACCGGGGGTTTCCGGCGTGCAATGGCTGCCGATGTGCCCTGGGAAGGAAAACTGCTTCATGAACCGCCGCATGCCGTCGGCGTCCTGCGACTTGTCCGGGTAGATCTCGCTGTACGACCCATCCAGATAGGTGGGAGCCAGCACGCCGGGGGCGCCGTGGCCCGGGCCGGACAGGTAGATCATGTCCAGGTTGTGCTGGCGGATCAGCCGGTTGGCGTGGGTCCAGATGAAGGCCTGGCCCGGGCTGGAGCCCCAGTGGCCCAGCAGCCGGTGCTTGATGTGCTCAGGCTGGAGAGGCTCGCTGAGCAGGGGGTTGTCCTGCAGGTAGATCATCCCCACCGCCAGATAGTTGGCGGCGCGCCACCAGGCATCGAGCTGCTCGAGTTCAGCGCTGGAGGGGGCAGGGGCGCTCTGAAAATCCTGGGCGAGGGAGATGCCGGTGGTCTGCACGGAATCGCCTGGATCGGGTTGACTCGACGGTAGCGATGGCTGCCACGGCGAACGTCAAGATGCGGTTAGGCATCAGGAACCGAACACCGGCCCTGGTGCCTCTGCAGTGGCCTTAGGGTCGGGCCCACCCGTAGGTGTCTATGTCCTGGCCAGCTGTGCTGCTTGAGGTGGGTAACCACCAGCTGGAAGTGGCCGAAACCCTCATCTCCGTGGGGGAATTCGTCGTGATCTTTCTGGCCGCCAGAGCCCTGGCCGAACTGATGGTGCGCATCCAGCTGCCCACCATCCTTGGTGAGCTGGTGGCCGGCGTGCTGATCGGCGTGTCCGGCCTGCATCTGATCGTGCCGCCCGAGGCCCAGGCCCAGCTCAGCGGGGCCGTGCTGGGCCTGGTGGGCTCCCTGGCTGACATCACCCCGGAGGCGGTGCAGGAGCTCTACAGCGAAACCTTCCCCAACCTGCAGGCGGTGTCGCAGATCGGCCTGTTCGCCCTGCTGTTTCTCACCGGCCTGGAGAGCGAGCTCGACGAGCTGGTGGCCGTGGGCCTTCAGGCCACCACGGTGGCCGTGACCGGCGTGGTGCTGCCCTTCGCCCTGGGCACGGCAGGCCTCTTTTACCTCTTCCATGTGCCCCTGATCCCGGCGGTGTTCGCCGGGGCGGCCATGACCGCCACCTCGATCGGCATCACCGCCAGCGTGTTCGGCGAGCTCAAGTTCCTGAAAACGCGCGAGGGCCAGACGGTGATCGGGGCCGCCGTGCTCGACGACATCCTGGGCATCGTGATCCTGGCGGTGGTGGTGAGCCTGGCCGGTGGTGGCGGTTTTGCCGTGGGGCCGATCCTCAAGCTGGTGGCTGCAGCCGGGGTGTTCGTGGCGGCGGCCCTGTTCCTGAGCCGCACCGCGGCGCCGGCCTTCGACTGGTTGCTCGACCAGCTCAAGGCCCCGGGCGAGGCGGCCGTGGCCTCCTTCCTGGTGCTCACCCTGTGCTGTTTCGCCGCCCAGGCCATCGGCCTGGAGGCCGCCCTGGGGGCCTTCGCTGCCGGTCTGATCCTCAGCGGCTCGAAGCACACCCACGCCATCGACGCCGCCGTGAAGCCGCTCGTGGCCCTGTTCGCCACCATCTTTTTTGTGCTGATCGGCACCGGCATGGACCTGGCGGTTCTCAACCCCTTCAACCCCGAGAACCGGGAGGGGTTGATCATTGCCGCCTTCCTGCTCACGGTGGCCATCGCCGGCAAGATCGCCGCCGGCTGGAGCTACGTGAGCAAGGAGAAGACCAACCGGCTGGTGGTGGGGCTGGGGATGATGCCACGCGGCGAGGTGGGGCTGATCTTTCTCGGTCTCGGCACCCAGGCCGGCCTGCTCACCAAGCCCCTGGAGGCCGCCATCCTGCTGATGGTGATCGGTACCACCTTCCTGGCACCGATCCTGCTACGCCTGGTGTTGCGTGGCAACAGCGGAGGCCCCGACCTTGACCCCCTCGCCGAAGTGCCCACCTGAGCAGAGCCTCTGGCGTCGCTGGGGGCTCACCTGGGGCGGCTGGCTCGACAACCGCCGCGGGGAGTGGTGGCTGCTGGCCCAGATTCTGCTGATCCTGGCCCACGCCCTGCCCCCCTGGCCTGCCCCCGGCAGCTGGAGCTATGCCTGGCCCCTGCCGCTGGCCCTCGCCGGTGCCGTGCTGCTGCTGGTCGGACTGGTTCTGGCCCTGCAGGCCTTTTTGCGCCTGGGTGCCAGCCTCACGCCCCTGCCGGAACCGATGGCCGGAGCAGCCCTGGTGACCAGCGGGGCCTACGCCCGCTGCCGCCACCCTCTCTACCAAGCGGTGTTGCTCTGCTCCCTGGGGCTGACCCTGGCCCTGGGCAGCCTGCTGCATCTGGTGTTGCTGCTTGGCCTCTGTGCGGTGCTGGGGGGCAAGGCCCGGCGTGAGGAGCGCGCCCTGGCCGCCGCCCACCCGGAGTACGTCGCCTACCGGGCCGCCACCCCGGCGATCATTCCCCGTCTCCCCTGGCTCGACTGGCGAGTGCTGTGAACAGGCCCCAGCCGGCGGCGATCATCCCCAGGCTGCCGGCCCAGCCCGGGCCGAGGGCCCAGCCCAGGCCGAGGCAGGTGAGGGTGCCCACCGCCAGGGCCAGGGCCAGGCTGGCCAGCACCAACAGCAGCTGCTGCAGCTGTGGTTCCACGCCGCTGGCCTGCAGGCTCTCCTCCAGGCGGCTGAGGGGCAGGCTGAGGGGCAGATAGAGCGCCAGGGCCCACAGGGCGATGCCCGGCAGCAGGGCGGACCAGTCGGGGCCGACGAGGGGCAAGGGGCCAGGGCGATTCTCCCTAGCATCTGTCCCCACGCCGCCCGGCCTTGCTCACCCCTTCCGCCCTGGTTCAGCCCTGGACCCACCTCGGCCATCCGGTGCACGCCCTGCGGGCCGGCCCGCAGCAGCCTGAGGGGCCAGCCGTGCTGCTGGTGCACGGTTTCGGGGCCAGCACCGATCACTGGCGCTTCAACATTCCGGTGTTGGCCGAGCGCCACGAGGTGCACGCCCTCGATCTGCTCGGGTTCGGCCGCAGCGCCAAGCCCGCGGGCCTGAATTACGGCGGCGGCCTCTGGCGCGACCAGCTGGTTGCCTATGTGGCCGAGCGCATCGGCCGGCCCACGGTGCTGGTGGGCAATTCCCTGGGAGGCTTCGCCTCGTTGGCGGCCGGCGCCGCCCTCAGGGATGGGGCGGCGGGGGTGGTGCTGCTCAATGCCGCCGGGCCGTTCAGCGACGAGCAGGCCCCACCGAAGGGCTGGGGCGCCATCACCCGCCAGACGATCGGCGGGGCGCTGCTGAAGAGCCCCGTGCTGCAGCGGTTGTTGTTTGAGAACCTGCGCCGGCCGGCCACCATCCGCCGCACCCTCAACCAGGTGTACATCGACCGCAGCAACGTCGACGACGCCCTGGTGGAGGCGATCCGCCGGCCATCGCTGGATCCAGGTGCCTTTGGGGTATTCCGCACCGTGTTCGACATCCCCCGCGGCCAGCCCCTCGATGAGCTGTTCGCCCAGCTCACCTGCCCCCTGCTGCTGCTCTGGGGCATCCGCGACCCCTGGATCAACGCCGCCGCCCGCCGCGCCGCCTTCCAGCGCCATGCCCCGGCCGCCACCAGCGAGGTGGTGCTGGAGGCCGGCCACTGCCCCCACGACGAGGTGCCCGACCAGGTGAACAGCGCCCTGCTGGAGTGGCTGGCAGGTCTGGAGCCGGTCAGCCTGGAAACCCCGGCTCCACGCCCGGCAGTCGACCACGTGCCAGCTGCTGCTTCGGGTCGAACTGGCGCTTGATCGCTTCGATTGCCGGCCGGGAGGGTGCATCCAACCAGGCCGGAATGGCGCTGCAGGCCGGTTGGCGCAGCACGGTGAGGTGGCCGCCCAGCTCGCTGCAGCGGCGGCGCAGCTGCTCCACCTGGTGGCTGGCCAGTTGGTCGGCAGTGGCCCAGGCCATGCCCAGGCCGCTGCCAGCGGCGAAGCACCAGGGGATCGGCGCCAGGGCCCGCTCCTGCAGGAGGGTCTCCAGCAGCGTCGGTCTCACCCCCAGGCGTAACAGCCAGCTCGGCGGGCCCGGCTCGGGGCCCGCCGAGCTGGCCCAGCCCAGGCCAGCGCCCAGGTGCTGGTTGAGGCCGGTGGCGTCCAGCTCGTCCACCACCAGGCCAGGCGCGCGCTCGCGAATGCAGGTGATCTGCTCCTCCAGGGTCTGGGCGCTGATGCTGGCCAGGCTGAGCAGCAGGCCGGAACTGGTGCCGCCGGGGCAGAGGCTCTGCTGCCAGTCGATCCGCTCTGGGCTGAGGCTGGAATCGAGCAGCCAGCGGGCCATGGCCGCCAGCTGATCGGCTGGCCCGCTCAGCCAGAGCCCGCGTCGCTGCGGCGGGATGGGCAGGGTGCGCAGGCTGAGTTCGCTGATCAGGGCCAGGGATCCCCAGCTGCCGGTGAGCAACCGCATCAGGTCGTAGCCGGCCACGTTCTTCACCACCTGGCCACCGGCGCGGGCGGCGGTGCCGTCAGCCCGCACCAGGCCGATGCCGATCAGCTGGTCGCGCACCCCCAGGTAGCGCAGCCGTGCACCGCCGGCCAGGCCGCGGGCCACCAGCCCGCCCACGCTGCCACTGGCGCTGCCGTCCGGCCCGCTGCCCCAGGGCCAGTCCAGGGCCAACCACTGCCGGTGGTGGGCCAGCTCCTGCTGCAGCACCAGCAGTGGTGTGCCCGCCTGCACAGTCACGGTGAAATCGTCTGGGCTGAAGCTGACGATCCGGTTCAGCCGGGCGGTGCTCAACACCAGCGGGTCGCCCTGGCCGGCGCCGGCCAGCACGGGTGGTCCCCAGTCCAGCCGGCTGCCGCTGCCGGCGGGCAGCCAGGGGGTGGCCTGCTGGTGCAGCTCCCGCACCAGCTCCTGCAGCTCGCTGGACTCAGGACAGATCACGGCACGATGGTGCCATGGCAGAGAGGCGCAAAGTCGTCGTACTGGACGACGACCCCACCGGATCCCAGACCCTGCACGGCTGTCCGCTGCTGTTGCGCTGGGATCGGGCCACGCTGCGGCGGGGGCTGGCGCATCCCTCCCCCTTCCTGTTTCTGCTGGCCAACACCCGCGCCCTCGACCCGGCCGCGGCGGCTGAGCGGCTGCGCCAAATCTGCCGGCAGCTGCGGCCGGTGCTGGCCGAGGCCCAGGCCGCGGGCGAGCTGGGGCAGTGGCTGCTGGTGAGCCGGGGCGATTCCACCCTGCGCGGCCATTTCCCCCTGGAGGTGGACGTGCTGGCCGAGGAACTGGGCCCCTTCGACGCCACCCTGCTGGCGCCGGCCTTCCTGCCGGGGGGGCGCACCACCCGCGACGGGGTGCACCTGCTCCAGGGCCAACCGGTGCATACCACCCCCTTTGCCCGCGACCGGCTGTTTGGCTACCGGACCAGTGACCTGCCCGCCTGGGTGGCGGAGAAGAGCGGCGGCCGCATTCCTGCGCAGGCCGTGCAGCGGCTGACGCTGGCGGAGCTGGATCGGTCGGCGGCGGTCCTTGCCCAGGGGGCAGCGGGTTTGCCAGGAGATCGGCCCCAGCAGGACGGTTTCCAGCAGCTCTGCGCCCGCCTGGCCGGCTTGGAGGGCAATCCGTGCGTGGCGGTGGATGCGGAGCGGCCGCAGCAGCTGGCGGCCCTGGGCGCCGCGGTGCGGGAGCTCACGGCGCCAGCTGCCGCCGAGCGCTGGGGCCGGCCGCGGCGGTTCCTGTTCCAGTGCGCCGCCAGCCTGCTCAATGGCCTGGTGGAGCTCGGGCCGCAACCGCTGGATCCGGCTGGACTGGCGGGCCTGTGCCGCCGCGATGGCCACGGCCGGCCCCTGCCGGGGCTGGTGCTGGTGGGCTCCCATGTGCCCCTGGCCGATGCCCAGCTGGAGCGGCTGCTGGCCGAGCCCGGCTGCGGCGGCCTGGAGCTGGCGGTGGCCCAGCTGGCGCGGGTGCTGGAGGGCCCGGCGCCCCAGGAGCTGCTCGCCAGCCTGGAGAGCCAGTGGGCCGAGCGGCTGGAGGAGGTGCTGGCGGACGGCCGCACGCCGGTGCTCTACACCAGCCGCGGCGAGCTGCACTGCCGCCATGACGCTGAGCGGCGGCGGCTGGGGTTGGCCCTGGCGGGCCTGATGGCGCGGCTGGCGGCGCGGCTCGCACCGCGGCTGGGCTACCTGATCAGCAAGGGGGGCATCACCAGCCATACCCTGCTGGCCGACGGCCTGGCACTGGCGTGGGTGGAGCTGCAGGGCCAGCTGTTCCCAGGCCTCTCCCTGGTGCTCACCCCGGCGGATGTCGCCGTGCCCCGGCTGCCGGTGGTCACCTTCCCCGGCAACCTCGGCGACGCCGACGGCCTGGTGGTCGCCTGGCGCCTACTGGAGGGCCCGCGGGCCGGCGGCGGCTGAGCCGGCTGGTTTGGGCGGCGCACTGGCGGGCACTTGCTGCAGCCAGATGGTCACTGCAATCGGCTGGTTCTGGGCATAGCCCACCGGCAGCCAGAGGTCGCCGGCTTCGGCATGGAAGTGGATCTCCCAGTGGTAGAGGCCGGTATAGGCGCGCGGATCGTTCTTGAGCAGGGCGGCGTAGTGGAGCACGGCCCGGCCGTAGCGGTCGCTGTTGTTGTAGCCCCACAGCCCCTTGCGGATGTCCTGCAGGCCGCCGCGGCGCACCAGATAGCGGGCCGCGGCCTGGATGGCGTCGTGGGGGTCGCGGATGTTGCCCGCGCCCACGCCGGGCTGGGCCCAGGTGGTGGGCAGAAACTGCATCGGCCCCTGGGCGTTGGCCACCGACACGCCGTCGATGCGGCCCATGCCCGACTCCACCAGGTTGATCGCCGCCAGCACCTCCCAGTCGATGCCGGTGGCGGCGGCCGCCTTGCGGTAGTGGGCCAGCAGCTCCTCAGCCGGCGCGGGCGGGATGATCCGCCAGGCGGGCAGGTTGGTGGGCCGCCGGTCGTGGCGGTGCATGGCCAGGAATTCCCGCCGTGCCTCCAGGTGGTGGTGGGCCACGCCGCGCCAGCGCTCGGGCAGCAGGGCCTGCACTGCGGCGGCGCGCTGCGGATCCCGAGAGAGCACCCGGTAGATCACCTGCTGCTGGTGTCCGAGCCGGGGCAGCTGCTCGGCGGGGGTGGCGGGATCGCGCAGGGCCTCCTCCACCGCCACCAGCAGGCGGGCCGTGGCGGCCGGATCCTGGGGCACCAGCGGATAGTGGCGCCCATCGGCCATGCGGGCCAGGGCGGGATCGCTGGGTAGGGCGATGGTCGCGGGTTCGGCCAGGGCGCTGGCGGGGCTGGCCTGCCCAGACTCCTGGGCGCTGCAGCCGCTGCCGAGCAGGGCGCTGGCCAGCAGGACGGCGCCAAGGCGGGGGGTGGCCATGGGTGGATCTGCAGCCGCTCGCCCTCAGACGCTACCGGCCGCGGGTGGCGCCGGCCGCCGGGCCAGCAGGCTGAGGGGCCAGGCCAGGGCCACCAGGGCGACGGCGGCGGCGCAGAGCAGGGGTGCGCTGGCGGCCATGCCCGCCAGGAAAGCCAGCGACACGGTGCCCACCAGCAGGGGCGGCAATGGGTAGGCCCAGCAGCGGAAGGGTCGCGGCAGCTCCGGTTCGCGCAGCCGCAGCACCACCAGGCAGGTGACGCCGGCCAGGGGCAGGGCCACGTAGAGCACGGCGCCGAGGCTGAGCAGGCGTTCGAAGGAGCCGGCCAGCACCAGCACTGCGCCGGTGGCGCTGGTGAGCAGCAGGGCCGTCACCGGGGTGCCGCCCGCGTTCACCGCGGTGGTGAGGGGGGGGAGCAGCCCGGCGCGGCCCAGGCCGAGCAGGATGCGCGGGGCTGCCATCACCACGGTGTTGATCAGGCCGAGCAGGGCCAGCAGGGCCACGGCGGTGATCACCGCGCCGCCCGCCGGCCCCACCAGGGCCTTGGCCGCCAGGGCCGCCGGCAACGGCGAGCTGGCCAACAGGGGCAGGGGCAGCACGTGCAGCAGGGCGGCGTTGATCAGCAGGTAGAGGGCCGATACGGCCAGCACGCCGCCGATCAGCGAGCGGGGCAGATCGCGCTCGGGCTGGCTGAACTCCTCGGCGAAGTACACCGGGCTGGCCCAGCCGTCGTAGGTGGTGATCACCGCTTGTAGGGCCACAACGGCGGCCGCCAGCCGGGGCACGCTCTGCTCGCGCAACGGAGCTGTGCCGGGCAGCAGGTAGCAGCCCGCCACCAGGGCCAGTAGGGCGATGGCCTTGGCCAGGCTCAGCCACTCCTGGCTGGCGCTGCCGGCCCGCAGCCCGCGCAGCTGGATCAGGGTGAACAGGAGCAGCACGGCCAGGGCGATCCCCCGCCCCGCCAGCAGCTGCGCCGCTGGCGCCAGCAGTCCGGCCGGCAGCAGGGCCTGGCCGTAGTCGCCCACGGTGGTGGCCACCCAGGCCAGGCCGATGCAGTGCGCCAGCCAGTCGGCCCAGCCCACCAGCAGGCCGCCACTGCGGCCGAAGGCCCGCTCGGCGTACACCGTCCAGCCACCGGTGCGGGGCAGGGCCGCCGCCAGTTCGGCGGTGCAGATCGCCCCCAGCAGGGCGTAGACCCCCCCGGCGAGCCAGGCGCCCAGCACCAGCGCTGGTGTGGCCAGCTCCGCGGCCACCACCCCTGGGGTGCGCAGGATGCCGGCGCCGATCGTGCCGCCCACGGCGCCAGCCAGGCCGAAGCCAACCCCCAGGATGGAGAGCAGCCCCCGCGAGGATGGCTCGCTCATCGCACCTGCACGAACAGGTGCATCTGCTGGCTGCCCGGGTTCATCGCCCGCCGCCCCCGGCGCGCCAGCTGCGCTCCAGCAGCTGCAGCGGGTGCAGCACCGCCTGGGGGTGCCCTCCCTCCTCCAGGTGGCGGCGGATCTGGAGGGTGCAGCCGATGTTGGCGCTGGCCACCAGCGCGGCGCCGGTGCCGCTGAGGTCGGTGGCCTTGATCCGGCCCAGCTCGGCGGCCTCGTCGGGCTGCACCAGGTTGTAGATGCCGGCACTGCCACAGCACACGCCGGCCTCGGTGGCCTCGCGCAGTTGCAGGTGGGGGATGCGGCGCAGCAGGGCGCGCGGTTCGGCGCTGATGCCCTGGCCGTGCAGCATGTGGCAGGCGTCGTGATAGGCCACCGCCAGGGGCCGCTCGGCCGTGGCCGGGGTGCCGTCGGCGTGGCTGAGGGGCGCGAGGCGGGCGGCGAAGGCCTCGCTCAGCCCCAGGTGCTGCAGGAACTGGTGCACGTCCAGCACCTGCCTGACGAAGGCGCTGCCCCGCCCGGCCCAGGCGGGATCGGCAGCCAGGATCGTGTCGTAGTGCTTGAGGGTGTGGCCGCAGCCGGAGGCCGCCACCAGCACCGCATCCAGGGGCTCCTCTCCGCCGGGCCGGTCCGGACCCACCACCGCCGCGAAGCTGTCGATCACCGCCGCCGCCAGCTGGCGCGTCTGGGCCAGTTCGCCCTGATGATGGGTGGCGGCGCCACAGCAGCCCTGCTCCGGTGGAATCACCACTTCCACGCCGTTGGCGCTCAGCACCGCCACTGCCGCGGCATTCACCTGGGGGTCGAACAGGCGCTGCACGCAGCCCAGCAGCAACCCCACCCGCGCCCGCTTCTCGCCCTGGGCCGGAACCACCCGAGGGAAGGGATCCGTGAAGGCTTCAGGCGCCAGCGGGGGCAGCAGCCGCTCCATGGCCTCGAGCTGGGGGCCCAGCAGGCGGGTGAGGCCACTGCGGCGAGCCAGGCCCTGCAGGGGGCTGCCCGCGTAGGCCCGCAGCGGGGTGAGCAGGGCCCGCAGGCGCTGGGGGTAGGGCAGCAGGGCGAACAGCAGGCGGCGGAAGGCCCGCTGGGCCGGCGTGCGCAGCTCGGGCGCGTTGAGCTGGGGCCTGGTGGCCTCGATCAGCTGGTCGTAGCGCACCCCCGAGGGACAGGCCGTCACGCAGGCGAAGCAGCCCAGGCAGCTGTCGAAGTGGCCGGCCACGGTGGCGTCGAGCGCCAGTTCACCGGCGGCGATCGCCTTGAGGGCGTGGATGCGGCCCCGCGGTGAATCCATTTCCGTGCCCAGCACCCGGTAGCTGGCGCAGGTGGGCAGGCAGAAGCCGCAGTGCACGCAGGGGTCGGTGGCTGCTGGGGCGGGGAGTGGGGCCGCCGGCGGCTGCAGTGTGGGTGGACTGGGGGAGCCGGAGGGGTTCATGGGAGGCAGTCTGGCTCGCTCCGTTCGCGCTGATGGCTCAGCCCAACGCCGGATGGGCAACACGCAATGGGCTGCAACACCAGAGGCCTGGCGAGCGCGTTGCACGCGCCTTGGGTAGCTAAAGCTACAAACTGCCGCTTCTCCTTGGGATGGGCGATTCTGAATGGACAAGTTACGCGCAATCGCCTAATCTCCCGCCCACGTTTTTCCCTCGGGATCGGGCTCCCAGGTAGATGTCGCTTTTTGATGATTTTTCCAGTGGATTGCTGAAGCCGGGTTTCTGGGACGCGGTGACAGGGGGCCTCGTGAGAACGGCGTTTGCAGGGCAATTGCTCTCGCTCTATTTCGCGAACACTGGGCGACGTGATGCAACCACAGTTGCGATCAACACCAACGACTACCCAACACTTGCTTTTGATCTTGTTTATGGAAACGGGGCTACCGGTCAGCCGGATAATGATTATGAAATAACACTCGAATATTCGACTGACGGCAAGTCGTCCTGGCAACCCCTTTCTATCTACAGCAAGCCGGAGCAGTGGACCCGGTTCATCCTCAATCTGCCTGTTGCGGCCAGGTCTCCCAGTACCTACATCCGCTGGGACCAGAACAACAATTTCAGTGCTGGAACCCATGCCTGGGCGCTCGACAATATTACCTTCAGCCAGGATCCATTTCAGCATCCAGCCAGTGTTGATTTCTCCAATGGCTTGAGTGATGGGATCTTCAGTGATATAACGAATGGCAAGGTGGATGAAAGTTTTGTCTTGGGACGCACCAAATCCTTGGTGTTTGACTCAAATGGGCGTCGTGATGTTACGACCACGGCTATCAATACCCAGGAGTTCAAGTCGCTGCAATTTGATCTGGTTTACGGGGATGGGGTGAATGGACAGCCAGCCAATGGTTTCCCGGTCAGTCTTGAGTATGCAACGGAGAAGGGAGGGTCCTGGAAGACGCTGCAGACCTACACACTGCCCGGGCAGTGGACCCGCTTTCATGTGAATCTGAGCCCACAAGATCAGGACAGTGAGGCCTATTTCCGCTGGGACCAGAACAACAATTTCAGTGCTGGAACCCATGCCTGGGCGCTCGATAATATTGCCTTCAACAAGGACTTCTTTCAACA
>JBILNZ010000024.1:0-40672 GCA_044374745.1 Prochlorococcaceae cyanobacterium
CGTCTCCAGAACCATCGGCTCCAGAGATGGCGTGCCTGCTCTGCCTTTGTCGTCCTGTCTGGCTCGCTCCACGGGGTGGACCAGTTTTCGTGTCGCCTCCGGACCAGTTTTCGCTGTCGCCTGACAGCTCCACGCCGCCATGGAGCCGCTCCAGCTCGCAGGTCAACGTGCGGCCGAGCAGCAGCTGCAGACGGTCCTGGAAGATCCGCACTGTCAACCGCTGGCCGATCAGCCGCGGCGGCACCGAATACACCACCCTGCGCACCTCGATCGTGCTGGTGCGCCGCACCGTCAGCTGCTCGATGTCGTAGTCGGCAAAGCGAAACGGCGGCAGCGGCCGCAGCGCTGCTTTCTCCTGCTCCAGCCGGCCCAGACGGGGCCGGTTGTAGTCGTCGCCGACCTCAGAGAGGAAGGCCTGGTAGTCAGCGAGCGTCTCGAAATCGCTGCTGCCGCGCAGCAGCAGCGCCTGCTCGATCCGCCGTTTGAGATGGCCATGGGGGCTCTCCACACGGCCGTTCTCATGGGCCACGCCACAGTTGTTGCGGCTGTAGGCCAGCCCGTAGTGGCTGCACAGGGCGTGGTAGCGGCGGGTGATGTCGGCTGAAAAACTGCCGTTCCGGTTCCGGCACGCCGCCGATAACCGGTCGGTGCGCAGTTCACCTGGCACCCCACCGCAGGCGGCCAGAGCGTTCTGCAGCCCCTCGGAGAGGGCCACAAAACTCTCACCGCCCTGCACCACCTGGACGTAGCTCCAACCGCTCCACGCCAGGCGGTAGTGGAACAGCAGATGGGGGAACACCTCGCCCGCAATCGACACCTCAACCCCCTTGAGCTGGGTGAAGTCACAGAAGGCGATCTCACCGGGCTCGTAGCTCAGCGGGAACATCACCTCTGGATCCGGGGCATGCAGCGCCTTCCACTCCCGTACCCGCCTCTGCAGGGTCCGCTGCAGAGGAATCCAGTCCACATCAGGCTTCTGGCGTTGCAGGTGCTCCAGCAGCGTGATCGGCGTCAACGCTGGCGCCCGCTGCAGCAACGGCACCAGCTCCTCCTCCCACACCCCCGCCAGCGGATCAGGCCGGGTGCGGCCACGGGGCTGATTCGCCCGCGGCTGCAGCTGGTTCCTCTCAATCCGGCGGGCACGGCGCACTGAGATGCCCGCCGCTGCGGCAGCAGCCTCCTGGCTGCTGCCACCTCGTCGTTTCGCCATGTACAGGTTGCGTTGGTGACTTGTCAGTGGTGCCGGCATCCCCTGGGCCCTGCGCATCGGCGCCAGGGTCTCCAGGACTCACCCAACCGGCCAACTTCATTGTCGGCGGACACTCCAAGTCTGATCTGGTACGGGGCTGCGGCTATGTGAGCACCAAGAAGGACGGCACGGAGCGCCTGAACTTCACGGCCTTCTATGAGGCGCTGCTGGAGGCCAAGGGCATGAGCCTGGGCACCGGAGCTGGTGGCGGAAGTGGTAATGCAGGCCGCAGCCTGAGTTATGTGGCCAAGGTTCAGTTCAACAGCAATCTGCTGGTCGGCAAGGCCTACACCGCTCAGCTGGGCTTGGAACCCGGCGATGAGTTCGAGATCAAGCTGGGCCGCAAGCAGATCAAACTCATCCCCCTTGGCGTTGCAGAAGAGGATTGAGCGACGGTTTCCAGCACAGGGGGCCTGCGGTGTATGGCACCTGAGGGCCGTTGAACGAGACAATTGACTCCGGCCGCTGCTTGTCCCTGGCCACGCACACCACCCCCCTGCAGATCCGCCCCTACGAGGTGGCCGACTGGCCGGCGGTGTGGGCGCTGCTGGAGCCGGTGTTCCGCGCCGGTGAAACCTTCCCTCACGACCCGGCCATCACCGAGGCGGAAGCTCAAGTGGCGTGGGTGGAGCAGAGCCAGGCGGTGATGGTGGCCGTGGATGCCGCGGGTGCGCTGGTGGGCACCTACTACCTGAGGCCCAACTCCCTCGCCCTCGGCGCCCACGTCGCCAATGCGGGCTACGTAGTGACCGACCACTGCCGGCACCTGGGAATCGGCAGCAGGCTCTGCCAGCACTCCCTGCAGGCGGCGCGGCGACTGGGGTTTCGGCTGATGCAGTTCAACCTGGTGGTGAGCACCAACACGGCCGGCATCCGCTGCTGGCAGCGCAACGGCTTTCAGGTCGTCGGCACCCTGCCTGGGGCGTTTCGCCACCGGCAACGGGGCTATGTCGATGCCCTGGTGATGGTGCAGGCGCTGGTGGAGGGGCCTGGAGCATGAAGGTGGTGCCGTTGCGCCTGCAGCCCGGCGATGACCTGCGCCTGGCTCTGGAGGCCTGGATGGGAGCGCAGGAGGAACTGGCCGGCTGCCTGATCAGTGCCGTCGGCAGCCTGTCGCTGGCCCAGCTGCGTCTGGCAGGGGCAACAGAGGCCATAGGGATCCACGGCGAGCTGGAGATCCTCAGCCTCTCGGGCACCCTTTCGCCCGATGGCGCCCACCTGCACATTGCCGCCTCTGGCAGCAGCGGCACCGTGATCGGTGGGCATCTCTGTGCCGGCTCGCTGGTGCGCACCACCGCCGAGCTGGATCCAGCCACCGGCTACGCCGAGCTGCGGATCAGTCCTCAAGATCTGGGCTGATAGGCGGCAGCCGCCGTTCCACCTGCAGAAACACCAGCCAGGCCACACCGGCACTGATGCCGCCGGTCCAGTCGTTGCGCAGCAGTTCCACGATCGACACCGTGCTGGCGCCGATGCGCAGACCGCGCAGCAGGAAGCGGCCCAGCTTCTCCAGCGACTCCCGGTTCTCCGTCATCGACTGGACCAGCACAGCGGGGCTTCAGGTTGGCGGAAGGCTTGCAGGTGTCGCCAGCTGGGCGATCGCTGCCGGCGGCACGCCCACCTGTTGAGCGATCAGCAGCACCAGCTGCTCCAGCTCCTCGCGACTGGCTGGGGGGTGCTGGTTCGCCCAGCTCCTGCTGGAGGCCGCGGTAGAGGCGGGCGTCGGACTGGGCCAGGTCCCGGAACGTGGCCCACAGGGTGTCAGTGAGTTGTCCCATCGGCCTTGACCTCCTGGGGCTGCTGGGCCGCAGCGGTGTCCACGATGCCGCCGTGGCCATTGCCCCCCAGGCTGAGCGGGGGCAGATCGTTGGTCTTGGCGATGAACTCCTGGCGCTTCTGATCCAGCTGCACCAGGCGCTCCTTGGTTTGGCCCCAGCGGCCAATGAAGCGGATCACGGCGTGCACCAGGCCGCCAAGACAGGAGCCACCTGGATAGGTCTTGCGGCCGAGCTTGTAGCGACCAAATTCGTTGACAGTGTCATCTCCGGCATCTTCCAGATCGCCGGCAATCGCCGTGACGATTTCCAGCATCTGATAAGTGTCCGTGCGAACGGAAGCCTCTCGGGCGGCGAGATCCAGCAGGTTCTGCTTGAGCGTGGCGGTTTCATCACGCGCCTTGATCGAGCGGCTGCGGTGCTGCCCCCTGCATCACCCTGCACCAATGCGAAACAGGTGGCAGAACGATGCGCTGGCTGCATAGTCACGGCGCGATGACCTGATGCAACTGGGCTGCAAGCAAACCCGCCGCCGGCCGCACAGATCCCAGAAGATTCACAGACGCTCACAAGAGAGCTGCCAAGGCGAATTGATTCCGGCTGTGGCGGCGCCGCTCCGTTGCCCGGTGTTGCCGGCCCTGATCAGCAAGCGCCATCTGCTCTTTCGCAGGAGAACTGAGCCAGAAGCGGCTCAGGGGGTTGAGGCTGGGCCCACTGACCCCTGAGCCCATCTCGCCATGCCCCAGATCGACCTGCTCCCATCCAGGCCGCTTCGATGCCGCACTGATTGCGCCTGAAGACGCAGGCATTATGCCAATAGTCGCTCATATCAGGCAGGCGAAAGCTTTTACCTCTGGTTATTGATTCCCTTGCATGCGCCCAGTCTCCATGTCCCAGGGAAGTGGTGCCAGCGAGTGCTCAGGGCTGCATTGCGTAGCGACCAACACATTGGGCCGGGCTGGCCTGCCAGTTCAGTGGGTCATCCGCTAACCGAGCCGGCCATGGTGACTCAGGCAGAAACGGCCGTTGCCGCTCCAGGGACCGGGGCCGTCGAGGGGCGGCACACGGCGCTGCGAGGCCTGCAGCTGTTGCGCGATCCAGCCCTGAACAAGGGGACGGCATTCAGCCTGGCTGAGCGTCTGGCCCTGGGGTTGGAAGGGCTGCTGCCGGAGCAGGTGGAGACCCTGGAGCTGCAGGTGGAACGCAGCTGGCAACAGTTCTGCAGCCTGAGTGGGCCGCTGGAGCAATTCAGCTTCGTGGACAGCCTGCGCCGCAGCAACCTGGTGCTGTTCCACCGCTTTCTGGCCTGCCATCTCGATGCGGTGTTGCCGGTTGTTTACACCCCCACCGTGGGCGCCGCCATTCAACGCTTCAGCTGCACCTATCGCACACCGATCGATGGCCTGTTCCTCAGCGCGTCCCAGCGGGGCCGGCTGGGAGAAGTGCTGCAGTCCCAGATTCAGGGAGGGGTTGATCTGGTCCTGGTCACCGATTCGGAGGGCATTCTGGGCATCGGCGATCAGGGGGTGGGCGGCATCCACATCTGCCAGGGCAAGCTCGCCGTGTACACCCTCTGCGCCGGGCTGAATCCTGAGCGGGTGCTGGCGGTGGTGCTGGATGTGGGCACCAACCGCCAGAGCCTGCTCCACGACCCCCTCTACCCCGGGCTGCGCCAGCCCCGACTGCAGGGTGACGCTTATCTCTCCTTTGTGGATGAATTCGTCGAGGCGGTGGCGGAGCACTGCCCAGGCGCCTGCCTCCACTGGGAAGACTTCGGCACGGGCACCGCCCAGCTGCTCCTCGACCGCCATCGCTGGCGGCTGCCCAGTTTCAACGATGACATCCAGGGCACGAGCGGCGTGGCCAGCGCGGCCGTGCTTGCCGCCTGCCGCGGCCTCGGCCAGCCCCTGAGCGCCCAGCGGATCGTGATCTTCGGCGCCGGGACGGCGGGCTGCGGCATCGCCCAGGGGCTGCTGCGCCTGTTGCAGGCGGAGGGACTCGCGGCAAGCGAAGCCCGGGCCCGGATCTGGGCGATCGATCGGCCCGGCCTGTTGTTCGACGATATGGCCAACCTCAGCCCGGCCGCCGCCATGCTGGCCCGCCCCGCCCGGGAGCGGCAGCACTGGCCCGGCGCCCCTCAGGGCCCGATCGGCCTGCAGGCCGTGGTGGAGCACGCCCAGCCCACGGTGCTGATCGGCACCTCCACCGTGGCCGGGGCCTTCAACCAGCAGGTGGTGGCCACGATGGCGGCCCACTGCTCGCGGCCGGTGATCCTGCCGCTCTCCAATCCCACCCATCTGGCCGAGGCCAGCCCCGAGGATCTGCTGCGCTGGACCGGGGGGCGCGCCCTGGTGGCGACCGGCAGCCCCTTCCCACCCGTGACCACCGCAGCCGGCGCGCGGGACATCGGCCAGTGCAACAACTGCTTCCTGTTCCCCGGCCTGGGATTTGCCGCCGCCGCCCTGGGCCTGCGGGCGATCACCGACGCCATGATCGATGCCGCACTGAGGGCCCTGGCCGAGCGGATCCCCGCCAGCCACAACCCCGATGCGGCCCTGATGCCAAGCCTCCACGAGGCCCCGGCGGTGGCCCGGGCCGTGGCCGAGGCGGTGGCGATCAACGGCGTCCAGGCCAACCTGGCCCCCGGGATCTCCACGGAGGCAGAGGCCCTGGATTGCCTTGAGCGGGCCCGCTGGCAGCCCGTCTACCGACCGGTCAGCCCCTATCTGTAGTGGTTGGGCACGAAGAACTGTTCATTGAGCGGCGGGCGGTGGTAATCGCCGCTGGCCTTGCGCGGCGGCAGTTCAATCGGCTCAGGGGTCATGTCCTCATAGGGCACTTTGCTGAGCAGGTGACGGATGCAATTGAGCCGGGCCCGGCGTTTGTCGTCGGCCTCCACGGTGAACCAGGGGGCCTCGGGGATGTTGGTGCGGTTGAACATCTCATCTTTGGCACGGGAGAAATCCACCCAGCGATCGCGCGACTCCAGATCCATCGGACTCAACTTCCAGCGGCGGGCCGGATCTTCCAGCCGTGACCTGAAGCGGGCCTCCTGCTCCTCATCACTCACCGAGAACCAGTACTTGATCAGCGAGATGCCGCTGCGCACCAGCATGCGCTCAAACTCCGGGCAGGAGAGCATGAACTCTTCCACCTGCTCGGGCGTGCAGAAGCCCATCACCCGCTCCACGCCAGCGCGGTTGTACCAGCTGCGGTCGAACAGCACGATCTGGCCCGCGGAGGGGAAGTGCTCCACGTAGCGCTGGAAATACCACTGGGTTTTCTGCTGATCGGAGGGTGTGCCCAGGGCCACCACCTGGCAGCCCCGGGGGTTGAGGGGTTCTGTGATCCGCTTGATCGTGCCCCCCTTGCCAGCGGCATCGCGACCTTCGAACAGCAGGATCAGGCGATAACCCACGTGCTTGATCCAGTACTGCATCTTCACCAGCTCCACCTGGAGGTGTGCCAGCTCTTTCTCATAGAGCTTGCGATCGAGCTTGGGCGGCCTTCCCTCGGAAAACTCAGCGAAATCGTCGAGAATCGGTGAAGGATGGTACTTATCATTGCCACCATTGAGGCCTGAAACCATGGCCTCAGCAGCTTTCAGCTTGCCCTTCTTCTTGTCTTTCTTCTCGCCTTTTGTTTTGGTCTTGTCGTGCTTGTCTTTCATGGCTAAGCCCCGCAGGTGGCGATCCCAGCAGGATTCCTGAAAACTAGTGGCAGCTGCAGCAGACCAGGGACAGCGATTACACCGTGATGCGAAAAATCGGAAAGAGTTCCGATTCTCAGCCGCCCCAGGCTATGGGGTCGGGAACACCACCAGCCAATCCCGCCGCATGTCCACCACCGTCCAGCCGCGGGCGTTGGCTTCAGTGAGGGCCCGGTCGAGCCGGCCCACCGCACTGCTGCGGTCGTAGGCCCACTCGCGCTGGGCGTCGGTGTGGTGCACGAGCAGGGCGAAGCGCGGACCAGGCCCGGCCATGGTCCACTGCAGCATGGCCAGGTCACCATCGGAATTGCCGAAGGCCGCGATCGGCCTGCGGCCGATGTGCTGCTGGATGGTCACCGGCTTGCTATCGCCGTCGTTCACAACGTTGATCTGGGACTGCCGCATCAACACCGGTTCCCCGTCGTGCAGCTCAAAGCGCGTCTGGATGCTGCTGCCGATCACCTGCTGCGGCGGAATGCCGTAGGTCGTCTCCGCCCAGGGGCGCATGAAGTCCACGCCCCCGCCCGACACCAGGAAGGTGGTGAAGCCGCTCTGCCGCAGATAGGCCAGCAGTTCCAGCATTGGCTGATACACCATCTGCGTGTACAGGCGTCCGGTCTGGGGATGGCGGGCGGTGCGGATCCAGTCGCGCACCAGCTGCTGGAAGGCATCGGTGCTGAGACCGGCGTGACTGGCCGCCACAATGGCGGCGATCGACGGCTCGCCGCCGGCCAGGGCCGCCGCGGGATCGCCCCGCAGCACCGAGGCGAAGGGCTCCTGGTCGCGCCACTGGGGATTGGCGGGGGCCAGGGCCCGAATCCGGTCGAGGGCGAACAGTTCCTGCACATAGAACGGCTGCTCCGCCCAGAGGGTGCCGTCGTTGTCGACGGTGGCGATGCGCTCGGCCGGTGGCACGAACTGGGGCGACCCCGGCGTGGTCACCGCGTCCACAAACGCGGTGATCGCCCGTTTGCTCGGACCCTCTTGCCAGGAAGGCAGGGGATCGCCGCCGCGGGCCTGCACCCGGCCGGCCAGGAGCAGGGCCAGCAACAGGAGCAGCAGGCGGGCAGAGGGCAACCGGATCATCCAGCGGCGGGGCGCCAGGGCGAGCAGGGGGATCCCCATGCTGGCAGCCCAGTTGGGGCTGCCGATCCAAACAAAAACCCGCCCGGCTCTGCCGGGCGGGTGAGGGTGATCAACCCAGGTGTAGCTGTCTTGAAATGGTGGCGGCTCAGCCCAGACCCAGCTGGCCGAGGATGCCCTGGCCGGTGAGCAGCTCGGTGCCCAGGCCGATCACAAAGCCCAGCATGGCCAGACGGCCATTCCAGGTCTCAGCGAAGGCCACGAAACCGAAGCGGGAGGTGTTGGAGTCAGCCATGGAGAGAGCGTTGCGAAACGTGACACAACTATAAAGAGATTTGAAGCGCCTTGGGTGGTGGGCCGCCAGGCAGAAACCCGCACCTTGCCAACGGCGGGATTCTGGGGGGGCTGATCGCTGGGGCGCAGCCAGCGGGGAGCAGCCCGAACCCCAGCCCAAGGCGCGCATCGGCCGGGCCGTCGCGCTGCAGCTGCTCCATCCCCTTGCCAACGGATCAACAGGGGTCGAGGCCGTAACGGACGTAGCGACTGCGGCCGGCGTGTTTGGCGCGATAGAGGGCCCGGTCAGCCCGGCTGATCAGCACCGTTTCGGTGATGGGGTCTGCGCTGTCCGGCTCCGCACAGGCGATGCCCACGCTCACCGTGATCGGCGACGCCAGGTTCTGCTCCGGCAGGGCCAGGGGGCAGGAGGCGAAGCCATGCACCACGCGCGCGGCCACCGTCCCCGCGCCGCTCAGATCGGAATGGGGCAACAGCACTGCAAATTCCTCACCGCCATAGCGATACACCCTGTCTCCCCCGCGGCCCACCAGGGCCACAAGGCGCTGGACTGCCGCCTGCAGACAGGCGTCACCGGCCAGGTGGCCGTGGGCGTCGTTGAACAATTTGAAGTGGTCGAGATCGATCATCAGCAGAGCCAGGGGGGCTCCCAGGCGCCGGTGCTGCAGCAGTTCGGCCTGGATGTCCCGGCGGAACAGGCGACGGTTGGCCACGCCGGTGAGTTCGTCATGGGTGACCAGTTCGGACAGCTCGCGGGTGCGCTTGGACACGCCGTCCTGGAGCAGCAGCTCGTTGATCTGCAGTCGAAGGACCGAGTCGAGCAGGCCGTCATGGCGGGGGAGGTCCGCCATGACGATGCCGATCTGGCGGAGGTCCTCCAGGGAGTGCACGGCCGGCGAGCCAAGGAATAAACCGTGTCCGTTCTCCACCAGCACCTCCCCCTTGAGCTGCAGGGGCAGTTGCCTCAACTGCAGCATGGCCAGGCGATCTCTAAGCCTGGCCAGGCCCTCGAGGCTGAAGTTCACGGCCGCAGGACGCATCCAACGGATCACGTCATCGAGAGGAGCGCCGATGGCCTGCTCACCCAGCAAGCGACGCAGGGCATCCCCCAACTGGGTAACAACCATGTCCGCATCGACCACCCAGTGAAAGGGAAACAACCGGGGGAAGCGCTCAGCCGAAGGAGCCAGGGTCATGACCCGGCGGACTGCGGTTCGTCGAATCGAACCTCGAACACGTCGTGGTCGTCGCCCTCACTGCGCCAGGCCAGCTGATCCACGTCCACGGGGGTGTCAAACCGATCGCCAAGCCCCTCCACCAGGCCGATCACCATCGGCGCCAGACCTTCACGCTGCGAATGGTAGTGAAGATGGATGGTGCCGGGTTCCGGCTCCTCGGTCTCAAAACTGGGGGGCATCAGACGGGGAAAGTTGACCCCCACCCGGGCATGCAGGTCGTCGAGGTTCTGCAGAAATTCCGGCAGGCTGGAGCCCGCCAGGGCCATCAACTGGCCGTACCCCTCGGCGGCCGTATAGGTAACCCAGAATTCACCGAAGGCCCGCATCAGCTCATGGAGATGCTGCTGGAGCTCCTCACTCGCGGCCGCGATCAACTGTTTGGTGAGGCCGTCTGGGTAGGGCTCCATGGCCTCAAAGCACTCCGCGTCCACCCCTGCCCTCAATCTCACCCGCGTCCAGAGCTCTTCGCCATGGCCCACAAGAATCATGTCCCGGATAGCTTTGTTAATTAATCCGTACATGGACTCGACAAAGAACGCAACAAGGGGGCCGTCGGCATGGGTCTGATTAAGACCACAGTAAGCAAACCTGCTGGTTTCTGATGGGGGTGCGTTCCAATCTCGCCGCATGGCTGGCACGGCAGCTGCGCTCCCTGGGCGAGTGGCTCGAGCCCAGGCCGCTCCTGGCGGCACCGCCCGAGGAGCCGGCCATGTCCCGCCCTGATCAGGCTCCGAGCCCGGATCTGGCCATGGACCTGGCCCCCGCTGCGGCCCCAGACAGCATCCCGTCCGAGCCCTGGCAGGGGGTGCGGGAGCGGGCCCTGGGCAAGAGCCTGGCCACCCTGCGCTCCGAGGCTCTCTACAGCCTGGGGGCCCTGCACGCAGCCCATCTGGCGGCGGCGGCCGTGTTCGACGACCGGCGCCTGGCGGCAGCCGTGAATCAGCACCGGGGGCTGGCGGTGGGGGAGGAGGCCGTCAGCAAACTGGCCGAGGCGGCGGCGATCTGGCACCGCGACAGCGCCTCCCTGGGGGTGGCCCTCACGGCCGTCGGCGCCACCCAGGTACCGGACCTCACCCTGGCCGAGGCCCTGGAGGTGGATGAGCGCGAGGAACGGGCCCTGGAGGCGATGGCCGAGGGCTACCAGATCGAGTTGAAGCGCCAGCTGCTGGAGGAAGGGGACGGCTGAGCCTGGGTTCTTGCGCTGTTCGGAGTGGCTGGCCTCAACCTGTGACCACATCCACACTGCTCAGGGCCGGGCCCAGGAGCTCGGCCACCTTGGCCAGTTGTTCCTTGCTGCCCATCACCACGAGCATCTGGCCGGGCATCAGGCGCAGGTCGCGCCCGGGGTTGGCCACCAGACCCGGCTCGCCGCTGCGGTACTGGGAGCCCCGGTAGTGGCGCAGGCCGTTGCCGCTGCTGGGGGTCTTCACGGCGAGAACCAGGGCACCGGTGCGCCCGCCCAGCTGCAACTCGCCCAGGGTGGCGCCCTGGAGGGAGCCGAGGTCGCCGGGGTCGCTGCTGAGGCGGAATTCCTCCACTTCACAATCGCTGCCGGAGATCAGATCCATGAAGGTCACCGCCAGGGGCCGCAGGGCCGTTGCGGCCATGATCCGCCCTCCGCTCACATAAGGACTGATCACCTCATCGGCCCCGGCCAGGCGCAGCTTGCGCTCCGCCTCCTCGCTGTCGGCTCGGGCAATCAGCCGGCAGTCCGGGGCCAGCCCCCGGGCGCTGAGCACCACATAGAGATTGGCGGCATTGTTGGGCAGGGCCACCACCAGGGAGCGGCAGCGGTGCAGACCGGCGGCCTCCAGGGTTTCATCCAGGGTGGCATCGGCGGCCAGCACCACCAGCCCCTCCTCCTCGGCGGCAGCACCGCGCTCAGGGTCGAGGTCCACCACCAGCAGCGGCACCCCCTCGCGGGTGACCTGGCTGGCGATCTCCCGGCCAATGCGGCCATAGCCGCAGAGAATCACGTGATCTTGCATGGTCCTCAACCAGCGACGAAAGCGCCGCTCCCGCAGGCGGCGGAAATAACCGGACTCACTCAGCCCCAGCACCCCCTGGATGCTGATCTGCACCACCACCAACCCACCCAGGACCAGCAGGGCGGTGACGATCCGCCCGCCGGTGGTGAGCGGATTCACCTCGCCGAAACCAATGGTGCTCAGGGTGATCGCCACCATCCAGTAGCAGTCCCCCCAGTCCCAGCCCTCCACCAGGCGGTAGCCCAGGGCCCCGAGATTCACCACCAGGGCCAGGGCCAGGGGCGCTCGCCAGGGTTGGCGCGTGCGTCGGGATGGAGGTCGCCTGGACGGAGCGCGCCGGATCGAAGGGGGCATGGCGGTGGGGATCCGGCTGCCGGCATGGGCCGGTCCAGCGAACTGATTCAGGAAAGCGCGAAATGTTCACAACGCCGCAGAACAAGCAGGGAATCGGTACAAAACAGGGGCAGATCTGTAGCTGATCGAGCCGCACCTGCACGCTGACGTCCGGAACAGTGGGGCGGGTTTCAAACCAGGCCTTTGCGAGCCCGCCCCGATCGCGACTGCTGACGCATGGACTGGATGGACGAGGCGGCCGAACGGGCGGAGCGGCGCCTGCAGGAGGCGGGCATTGCGCTCACCCTCGGGGGCGAGCCCACCTACATCCCCCTGGATCCCCAGGGTGCGGAGTGGACCGTGGCGGCCGACGGCCCCACCAAACTGGCGATGGCCCGGGCCATGGCCGCCGCCATCCAGCGCCGCACCTGGCCGGGCTCCACGCTGCTCTACTGCAGCGGCAAGCGCTACGAAGGCGAGGTGAATCCCCGTTGGGCCCTGCGCCTGGCAATGGGGCGCGACGGCCAGCCCATCGCCCCCTGGCCAGCAGGTGGCGCATCGGCGCAGCCACTCAAGCCGCAGGCGGCCGAGGCCTGGCTGCAAGCCCTGGCCAGCCGACTGGGCACCAGCCTGCACCCTCTGGAACTGCAGGACCCTGCCGATCCCGAGCGCCGGGTGTGGGCGGTGCCGCTCACCTGCATCCCGGATTCAGGCTGGAGCGCGGCCGCCTGGCCCCTGGCCATGGACCTGCGCCAGCTGGTGCCCGCCCCGGGGCCGGCGGGACTGCGGCTGCCCCTGGAGCACTTTCCGCCGGAGATCCCCTGCCAGCTGCTCACCCTGGAGATCACCCCTGGGGAGTGGGGCGTGTTTCTTCCGCCCCTGGAGCGCCAGCCCAGCGAACAGCTGTTGCGGGCGATCAGCGGCCTGGCCCTGGAGCCGGCCCTGGGCGGCCCGCTCACCCCCCCCCTGTTCAGTGGCCTGCTGCCGGTGGATGCCAGCGATGGCTGGCAGGTGCTCGGCCTCACCGCCGATCCGGGCGTGCTGGAGATCAACCTGCCGGTGTGCCACCGCTGGGGGGAGTACCGCCACTGGCTCGCCCTGCTGGAGGACGCGGCGGCCGAGGTGGGCCTGTGCAGCTGGCGAACCACGCCGAGCGGCGGCCAGCGCGGCACCGGCGGCGGCAACCACCTCCTCTGGGGCGGCCCAAACCTGGAGCGCAATCCCCTGTTCAGCAGGCCGGCCTGGCTGGTGGGGATCCTGCGCTACATCCAGCACCACCCCAGCCTCAGCTACCTGTTCAGCGGCGACTGCGTGGGGGTGGCCTCCCAGTCGCCGCGGGCTGATGAGGCCCTGGGCTCCCTGCTGGATCTGGAGCTGGCCTACACGGTGCTGGAGGGCTGCGAAGCAGGTGACCAGCGCTGGCTGATCGGCGAAACCCTGCGCCATCTCCATGCCGACCGCTCCGGCAACAACCACCGCGCCGAGGTGAGCTTCGACAAGTTCTGGAACCCCGGGGCGCCGGCCGGTTGCCTGGGGCTGATCGAATTCCGGGCCATCGAATCCCTGCCCTCAGCGGAGTGGATGGCCGCGATCGCCCTGCTCTGGAGCAGCGTGGCGGCGCTTCTGCTGGATCCAGGCCGCCGGCCTCGGGCGCTGCGAAACTGGGGAGCCGACCTCCACGACCGCCTGCTGCTGCCCAGCCAGCTGCGCGCCGATCTGCAGGCGGTGCTCGACGAGTTGGCCGCGGCCGGGCTGCCCCTCCAGAGCACCGTGTTCGACGCCATCTGGGCCTGGCGTTTCCCCCTGTTGCTCGACTGGCACGACCCGGCCAGCGGCGCATCCCTGCAGGTGCGCCAGGCCCTCGAAACCTGGCCGCTGATCTGCGACACGCCGCGGGAGGGCGGATACACCAGCCGCTTTGTGGATGGGTCGATGCGGCGGGTGGAGCTGATCGCCAACCCGCCCCTGCGGGAGCGCTGGCAGCTGCGACTGCAGGGACGGGCCCTGCCCCTGCCCGCCAGCGACGAGCCGCTGGCGGTGCGCTGGCGGGAGCAGCGGCTCTATCCCTGCCTCCATCCGGGCCTTGCGCCGCTGGGGCCGCTGGTGCTGGCAATCGAGCCCAGGGGCAGCCAGGGTGTTGAAGAGCCCAAATCCTGGAGCTCCCACTGGTCCCTCGAGCCAGGTGCCCCCCGGTTCATGCCCCTGGCCCGGGGAGCCTGGGCTCCGGCGCCACCAGCCAACGGCGCTGGCCCCTGGCAGCACGAAAGGGAACCTGACACCTGCACCGTCGACCTGCGGCAAGCGCAGCTCAAGAACAGCGACCACTCTCCTGATGCGTCCCCACCCTGAAGACATCCACGATCAGCGAGGACAGCGAAATGGGCCGCACCTTCACCCTCAAGGCCCCGAACCAGAAGGAACTGCTGGGCACCCCCGGCGACGATCTGGTGCAAGGCAGCCCTCGCCGGCAGTCGGTGGTGAACGGCCGCCGGGGGGTCATCCGCCTTCTGGGCGGCTCAGACACCATCACCGGCCAGCGCACGATCGAGCTGTTCGGCAGCACCAGCGTGGGCCCCGGGAGGGACCGGATCGACGCAGAGCGGCAGATCTCCCTGCTGGCTGTGGACGACTGGAACGGCTCCCTGGAAACCGGTAAGGGGGGCGATGAACTTGTCGTGAAGCGGGGCGAGCTACTCATCGGCGAGGACAGCAGCGTGCTCACCGGCTCGGGCAAGGACACGATTGAGGCCGATCACCTCGCGGTGCTGGGCGGGTTCCTGTCAACCGGCCCCGGCAAGGACGCGATCCGCATCGGTTCACCAGGGGTGTCCACCGGTATCGCTTCCATCGACTTGGGCGACGGGAACGACCGCCTGTCCTGCCAGGGAACCCTCAGGCTTGTTGAAAGCGGCCTGACCACAGGCCAGGGGGATGACGCCGTGGATGCCCTTGAAGGCGGGCTGGACCTCTTGTTCTACGGCCGACTTTCCCTGGGCAGTGGTGATGATGTGCTCACGGGGTTCGCCACGGCACCGCCCAACCACGAGGCCATCGCCACCCCCGAAACCGGGATGGTGAGTGGCGGCAAGGGCACCGATACTCTCGTTCTGCCGCCGGGTCGCTACACAGTGGAGAGCACGGCCCCAGCAACGGCGGGGAGCGAATCACCTTCACCGCCGCTGAAAATCTCCGCGGCAGGCACGTTTCTGCTCGTCTCGGGGATGAATGCACTGGCTGGGGTGACGGGTGGCAGGGAGCGCCTGCAGCTGGGCACCTTCGTGGTGAACGAGCAGGGCATCGGCGGTTTCCTGGGCTGATGGGTCCCCAGGCATTGGCATCGGCAGCCCAGGGCGATCCCGAACAAAACCAATCATTTCGCGACTGCGGGCCCCGCGTTACCGCGGAGCTCGCCAGCCTGGGAAGCGATCCTGTCCCGAGGAGTCCGGCATGTCCGTGGCCGCCAGCTCCCCCGCCCCTACCGCGCCTGACGTGCTGCGCGAGAGCGGCCAGCGGGAGGTGTTCTGCGGGCTCACCTCGATCGTGTGGCTGCACCGGCGCATGCCGGATGCCTTCTTTCTGGTGGTGGGCTCGCGCACCTGCGCCCACCTGATCCAGAGCGCCGCTGGCGTGATGATCTTCGCCGAACCCCGCTTCGGCACGGCGATCCTGGGGGAACGGGATCTGGCCGGCCTGGCCGATGCCAATGAGGAGCTCGACCGGCTGGTGGCCCAGTTGCTGGAGCGACGCCCCGAGATCCGCACCCTGTTTCTGGTGGGCAGCTGCCCCAGCGAGGTGATCAAGCTCGATCTGGCCAAGGCGGCCGAGCGCCTCAATCGCCAGCACGCTGGCCGGGTGATGGTGCTGAACTACAGCGGCAGCGGCATCGAAACCACCTTCACCCAGGGGGAAGACGGCGCCCTGCAGGCCCTGGTCCCACTGATGCCCAGTCCGCCGCCGGGCACGGAGCCTGCCAGCAACCAGCAGCAGCTGTTGATCGTGGGCACCCTGGCCGACGCGGTGGAAGACCGGCTGGTCGGCCTGTTCCACAAGCTCGGCATCGAGCGGGTGGCCAGCCTGCCGCCGCGGCGCTCCACCGAGCTGCCGGCCGTGGGCCCCGGCACCAGGCTGCTGCTGGCCCAGCCCTTTCTCAGCGGCACCGCCCGCGCCCTGGTGGACCGCGGCGCCGAGCTGATCCGCGCCCCCTATCCCTTCGGGGTGGAGGGCAGCCGGGCCTGGATGGCCGCGGCGGCGGCCGCCTTCGGTGTGGCGCCGGAGCGGGTGGCGGAGGTGCTCCATCCCCTGGTGGAGCGCGGCCGGCGCGCCCTGGCGCCCCAGCGCGAGGTGCTGGCCGGCAAGCGCCTGTTCCTGCTGCCCGATTCCCAGCTGGAGATTCCCCTGGCCCGCTTCCTGGCGCGCGAGTGCGGCATGGAGCTGGTGGAGGTGGGCACCCCCTATCTCGACCGCCAGCTGATGGCCGAGGAGCTGGCCCTGCTGCCGCCGGGCACCCGCCTGAGCGAGGGCCAGCACGTGGACAACCAGCTGGCCCGGGTGCGGCAGGCCCGGCCCGATCTGGTGCTCTGCGGCCTCGGCCTGGCCAACCCACTGGAGGCCGAGGGGATGGCCACCAAGTGGTCGATCGAGCTGGTGTTCAGCCCCATCCACGGCATCGACCAGGCCGGCGACCTGGCCGAACTGTTCGCCCGCCCCCTGCGTCGCCGCACCGCGCTGTCGTTCACCTGACGGCTGACCTGTCCCCCGTCCCTTTCGTCTGAATCGCCAGCCCAGCTGATGGAACTCACCCTCTGGACCTACGAAGGCCCGCCCCACGTGGGCGCCATGCGCATCGCCGCTTCGATAGAGGGAGTGCATTACGTGCTGCACGCCCCCCAGGGCGACACCTACGCCGACCTGCTGTTCACCATGATCGAGCGGCGCGACAAGCGCCCGCCCGTGACCTACACCACCTTCCAGGCCCGGGATCTGGGCGGTGACACCGCCGAGCTGGTGAAGCGCACGATCACCGAGGCGGTGGAGCGCTTCCAGCCGGAGGCGCTGCTGGTGGGCGAGAGCTGCACCGCCGAGCTGATCCAGGACCAGCCCGGCGCCCTGGCCGCCGGCATGGACCTGGGCGGCATCCCGATGGTGAGCCTGGAGCTGCCCGCCTACTCCAAGAAGGAGAACTGGGGCGCCGCCGAAACCTTCTATCAACTGGTGCGGGGGCTGCTCAAACCCCAGCTGCCGGCTCCGGGCACGCCCAAGCCCGACCCCACCCGCTGGCGCGCCGAGGGGCGGCGGCCGCGGGTGAACCTGCTGGGCCCCACCCTGCTGGGCTTCCGCTGCCGCGACGACGTGCGCGAGATCACGCAACTGCTGGCCAGCTATGGCATTGATGTGGCGGTGGTGGCGCCGCTGGGGGCGCACCCGGGGGATCTGCTGCGTCTCCCCACCGCCGATGCCAACCTCAACCTCTACCCGGAGGTGTCGGGCACGGCGTGCAGCTGGCTCGAGCGCCAGTTCGGACTGCCGGCGGTGAGAACCGTGCCGATCGGCATCGGCGCCACGGTGGCGTTCCTGCGCGAACTGCACAGCGTGCTTGGCATGGAGCTGCCCGGCGAACTGCAACCCGGGGCCGGCGGGGTGTGCGAAGCGGAGCGTCGCTCGCGCCTGCCCTGGTATTCGCGATCGGTGGATTCCACCTACCTCACCGGCAAGCGGGTGTTCGTGTTCGGCGACGCCAGCCACGCCATCGCCGCCGCCCGGATCGCCAGTAAGGAGCTGGCTTTTGAGGTGGTGGGCCTGGGTAGCTACAGCCGCGAGCAGGCCCGCGAGGTGCGGGCCGCAGCCAAGGAGCTGGGGCTGGAGGCGTTGATCAGCGACGACTACCTGGCAGTGGAGGCCGCCATCGCCGAGGCGGCCCCGGAGCTGGTGCTCGGCACCCAGATGGAGCGCCACAGTGCCAAGCGCCTCGGCATTCCCTGCGCCGTGATCAGCACGCCGCTGCACGTGCAGGATGTGCCGGCCCGCTACGCCCCGCAGATGGGTTTCGAGGGGGCCAACGTGATCTTCGACACCTGGGTGCACCCGCTACTGATGGGGCTGGAGGAACACCTGATCGGCATGTTCCGCCACGACTTCGAATTCGTGGATGGCCACCGCAGTCACCTGGGCGATGGGGCACCGGTAGCCGGGTCTGGCCCAGCTCCTGATCAGCCCGCCGAGCAGACGCCGCCCCACGTCCCAGCTGCCGTGTCCGAAGGCGAGGGCGGCCTGGTGTGGAGCGCCGACGGTGAGGCGGAGCTGCACCACATTCCCTTCTTCGTGCGCGGCAAGGTGCGGCGCAACACCGAGCGCTTCGCCCGTGAGCGCGGCATCGCCACGATCGACGCCGAGACCCTGCACGACGCCAAGGCCCACTTCAGTCGCTGAGCATCCCTAGCGCGGCTCCTGCCGCTGCCGGCGTCGCCGGGCCATCCGGTCGACCACGTCGCCCACCAACAGCGCACCCACCACCAGCATGCCGATGGCCAGGGCGGCCGCCAGGGCCGTGGTGTTGGCCATCGGCATGATCACCTGCAGCTGCGGGGCCATCGTCCGATCCGGCACGCGTTCCATCGCCAGCCTGGGGACGCCTGGCGCCACCGGTGAAGGGTGCAACCCACCGGCAGCAGAACGGCTGCGCACCAGCCATGCAGACAAGGTGTGCCTGATCGCCAGCAATTTGAGTATTGCTACCTATGATTCTGTGGGCAGATCATCACCGTTTCAGCGAGCGATGTTTCGCTTTACACCGACAGCTGGGCGCCTGCACCTTCGCCTGAGTTGGATGGCATCTGCACTCGCCAAGCTCTGCCATGACAGCCACCCTCAGCCGCCCCGATGGGGAGGGCAGTGTGCAGGTGCATCAGGACCCCGCCATGCACATCGAGGAGGGCGCCCTGGTGATCGCCGTCTACGGCAAGGGAGGCATCGGCAAGAGCACCACCAGCTCCAATCTCTCGGCCGCCTTCTCCAAACTCGGCAAGCGGGTGCTGCAGATCGGCTGTGACCCCAAGCACGACAGCACCTTCACGCTCACCAAGCAGATGGTGCCCACGGTGATCGACATTCTGGAAACCGTCGACTTCCACACCGAGGAATTGCGGCCGGAAGACTTCGTGTTCGAAGGCTTCAACGGCGTGCAGTGCGTGGAGTCCGGGGGGCCACCGGCCGGGACCGGCTGCGGTGGCTACGTGACTGGCCAGACGGTGAAATTGCTGAAGGAACACCATCTGCTGGAAGACACCGATGTGGTGATCTTTGATGTGCTTGGCGATGTGGTGTGCGGCGGCTTCGCCGCGCCCCTTCAGCATGCCCATTACTGCCTGATCGTGACGGCGAACGACTTCGATTCGATCTTCGCCATGAACCGGATCATCGCCGCGATCCAGGCCAAGGCCAAGAACTACAAGGTGCGGCTCGGGGGGGTGGTGGCCAACCGCTCCAAGGACACCGACGAGATCGACAAGTTCAACGCGCGGGTGGGCATGAAAACCATGGCCCACTTCCCGGATCTCGATGCCATCCGCCGCTCGCGGCTGAAAAAGTGCACGATCTTCGAGATGGAGGCCACACCAGAGGTGGAGGCAGTGCAGAACGAATACCTCAAACTCGCCCAGGCGATGCTCGACAGCGTGGAGCCCCTGGAGGCCGAACCGCTCAAGGACCGGGAGATCTTCGACCTGCTGGGATTTGACTGAGGCCCAGGAGCCCCCAGCACCCTGGCCAGCACACTGGGGGGATGGCTCCTCGCGACTCCCAAGGCCTGAGCGACCCCAGCCGGAGCGAAACCCGCCCGAGCGAAACCCGCCCGAGCGAAACCGGCCCGAGTGAGGAAGGCCCGGACGCCAGCCTGGCCCGCAGCAGCCGGCTGGTGTCAGCCCTGCGCCAACCCGGGCCCTGGCCCCACCCGGTTAAGGAGCCGATCGGCCTGGTGGAGACCCACATCTCCTGGGTGCTGCTCACCGGGCCCTACGCCTACAAGCTGCACAAGCCGGTGAACCTGGGGTTTCTTGACTTCACCAGCCTGGAACGGCGTCTGCACGACTGCCGCGAGGAGCTGCGGCTGAACCGGCGGCTGAGCAATGACCTCTACCTGGGCCTGGTGGCCGTGGTGGAGGGTCCGGCTGGCGTGCGCGTGGTGGACGCCTGCGAGGAGGCTGGCAGCGCTCCCCTGCCAGGCGGCGAGCCGCCGCTGGAGGTGGGGCTGCGCATGCGCCAGTTTCCCCAGGAGGCCATGCTACCCGCCGCCCTGGCCCGCGGCGCCGTGGATGGCCAGCAGATCGACGCTCTGGCCCTGGATCTGGCCCGCTTCCATCAGCGGGCGGCGGTAGCCCCGGCCGACGGGGCCTTCGGCACGCCCGCCGCCGTGCTCCAGCCCGTGCGCGACAACGTCACCGCCCTGCGGTCGCGGCTGGCCGAGGATGCCCAACCCCTGCTGGATGAGGTGCAGCGCTGGAGTGAAATCTGCTTCGAGCGGATCCGGCCCCTGCTGCAGGAACGGCTGGCCACGGGCCGGGTGCGCGAGTGCCACGGCGACCTGCACCTGGCCAACATGCTGGTGATGGACGGCCGCATCCAGGTGTTCGACTGCCTGGAGTTCAGCCCTGCGCTGCGCTGGATCGATGTGATCAGCGAGATGGCCTTCCTGGTGATGGACCTGGAGGAACGGGGCGCCCCGGCCCTGGCCAACCGGCTGCTGAACGGCTGGCTGGCCGCGACCGGCGACTACGAGGGCCTGCGGCTGTGGCGCTGGTATCTCAGCTACCGGGCGATGGTGCGCGCCAAGGTGGCGGCCCTCACTGGCGACAGCGCTGGAGCGCTGGCCTACCTCAGCCGGGCCCAGCTCACCTGCCGGCCTGGCTCACCGCGGCTGCTGCTCTGCCATGGCCCCTCGGGGTCGGGCAAGTCGCATGTCAGCCGCCAGCTGGCCGGTCTGCTGGGGGCGATCTGGCTGCGATCGGATGTGGAGCGCAAGCGCCGCTTCGCCCAGCAGCCAACCGCCAACCTGTATGCCGCCCAGGTGAGCGATGGCCTGTTCCTCGAGCACCTGCCCCGATTGGCCGAGGTGGTGCTGGCGGCGGGTTTCAGCGTGATCGTGGATGCCACCTTCCTGCGCGGCGCCTACCGCGCGGCGATGGCCGCCGTGGCCGAGCGCTGCGCCGTTCCCCTGGTGATCCTCGATCTGCAGGTGCCGAGGCCCCTGCTGGAGCGGCGCATCCGCGAGCGCCAGCGGGCCGGTGGCGATCCCTCCGATGCCGACTTGGCCGTGCTAGCCCAACAACTGGACTGCCAGGAGCCGCTCACAGCCTCGGAACAGGCCCGCAGCATCGCCATCGGCGCCGAACCGGAGCTGGACGCCATCCTGGGCGCCATCCAGGCCCGCGCCACCGATCCGATTGCCGACAGCGATGACTGAGCCAACCAGCCTTGCGCCAGCCCGCAGCCAGCGCACCGTGCTGGTGAGTGGCGCCAGTCGTGGCATCGGCCGGGCCACCGCCCTGCGGTTGCTGGCCGATGGCCACCGGGTGAGCCTCGGCCTGCGCCAACCGCTGACGGCCCAGGCCTGGCTGGCGGCGGCCAACCCCCAGACTCCCGAACCCTGGCAGGAACGGCTGCTGATTCATCCCTATGACGCCCGGGCCGTTCCCCCCGGCCCTGCCGGGCCCAACAGCCCTGAGGCCTGGGTGGCAGCCACTTTGGAGCGCTGGGGCACCGTGGACGCCGTGGTGCACAGCGCCGGCATCTTCTCGCGGGTGGGCCTCTGTTTCGCCCCTGGAGAAGAGGCAGAGATCCAGCGGGTGCTGGATGTGAATCTGCTCGGGCCCTGGCGGCTGAGCCGGGTGGCCTGGCCCCACCTGGCGGCCAGCGGCGATGGTCGGGTGATCACCCTGGTGTCGATGAGCGGCAAGCGGGTGAAAGGCAACCTGGCGGCCTACTGCGCCAGCAAGTTCGCCCTACTGGCCCTCTGCCAGACGATGCGGAACGAGGGCTGGTCGCAGGGCATCCGGGTCACGGCGGTGTGCCCCAGCTGGGTGAACACCACCATGGCCGCCGCCGTGACCGCCCTGCCCAAGGAGGCCATGACCCAACCAGACGACTTGGCCGCCAGCATCAGCCATCTGCTCAGCCTGCCGGCCAGTGCCGTGCCCTTCGAATTCAATGTGAGCTGCCAGCTGGAGTGTTGAGCCATGCCCCCTCCCAGGTCCGAGGAGCATGGGCCCGAGCAGGATGTCGCCAGTGATCGGCGCCACCAGCGCTACCGCCACCTGCTGGCCATCTGCCTGGCCCTGCTGGCGAGCCTCACCCTGCCCGGCCCCTGGGCCCGCCTGTCCTCAGTGGGCTACCTGGCCCTGGCCGCCACCATGCTGCGCACGCTCGCCCCGCGCGACCGGGGCCCCCTGGCGCTGGGGCTCTACCGGCTGCTGGGGCTGGCAGTGCTCACCAGCGGCGTGGTCTGGTATCTCACCCCCGTGGCGATGCGCGGCAGCGGCATCCCGGTGCTGGTGCTGTGGAGCGTGTTCAGTTGCTGGAGCGCCCAGCGCCTGATCCTCAGCCTGGCCCAGGAGCAGCGGGTCAGCGCTGACGTGTTGCAAGGAGCCCTGGCGGGATACCTGATGCTCGGGCTCACCGGCGGGCTGATCTTTGCCGCCCTGGAGACGATCCAGCCGGGCAGCTTCACCCAGGCAGGGGCGGCTCTGCAAGGCATGGGCCCCAATGCGGGGGATGGGCCCGTGGAAGCCCTGGTGGGCCAGCGCCAGGTGTGGGAGCTCAACTTCGTGCAGCTCAACTATTTCGCCTTCGTGAGCCTCACCACCACCGGTTTCGGCGACGTCCTGCCGGTGCGCACCCTGGCCCGGATGGGCAGTGTGGCCATCGCTGTGGCGGGCACCTTCTATCTGGCTGTGGTGATGGGCCTGTTGATCAGCCGGTTCAACGCGCGTGGCCGGGATCCTGCCGACCCCTGAGCAGGCGCAACTCCCAGCCCTTGATGATCCGGTAGAGCACCGGCACCACGAACAGGCTGAGCAGGGTGGCTACCAGCAGGCCGGAGAACACCACGGTGCCGATGCTCAGCCGGCTGCCGGAGCCGAAGCCCCGGGCCAGCAGCAGCGGCACGAAGCCCGCCAGGGAGGACACGGCCGTGAGCAGGATCGGCCGCAGGCGGGTGCGGGCGGCATCGCGGATGGCCGTATCGAGGTCCAGCCCCTCGGCCAGGCGCTGGTTGGCGAATTCCACGATCAGGATGCCGTTCTTGGCGGCCAGGCTCACCAGCACCAGCAGGCCCATCTGGCCGTACACATCCAGGGGCAGATCGCGCAGGGCCAGCCCCACCAGCGCCCCCAGCAGGGCCAGCGGCACCGTGACCAGGATGATCAACGGGTCGAGGAAGTTGTCGTAGAGAGCCGCCAGCACCAGCAGGGTCACCAGCACCGCCAGGGCGAAGGTGAGGCCATTGCCGGCCCCGGCCCGGGACTCCTCCTGCGCCAGGCCGGCCCACTCCAGATCGGTGCTGCCGCCCAGTTCCCTTTGCAGTCGCTCCAGCGTGGCCATCGCCTGGCCTGTGCTCACCTCCGCACTGGGCAGGGCCCGCACGGTGATGGCCCGCGCCAGGCGGGTGCGGTTGATGCTGGTGGGGCCGCTGTCGGTCTTCAGCCGCACCAGCTGGGAGAGGGGAATCAGCTTGCCCGTGCTGCTGCGCACCGGCAGGGCCAGCAGGTCGTCGGTGTCCTGGCGGCCGGAACCCTCGAGTTGCACGATCACTTTGCGCACCTGCTCGCTCTCGAAGCTGTCGTTCACGTAGTCGCTGCCCAGGGCGGCGCCGAGGCTGTCGACCAGGGTGGAGAGATCCACACCCAGGGAGGCCATCTGCAGCCGGTCCGGTACCAGCGCCAGCTGGGGTGCGTTGGCGGTGAAGCGGGTCGACACCCGCTCGAACTCACCGGTGGCCAGCGCCGCCCGGATGAAACCCTGCACCTCCTGGGCAAAGGCCTCGAGGCTGAGCTGGCCGCCACTGGTGTCGAGCAGCTCCAGCTCCAGGCCCCCCTCCGAGCTGAAGCCCCGCACCGAAGGGGCCTGGCTCAGTTGCACGGCTGCTCCTTGCACCTTGCCCAGGTTGGCGCTGAGCCGCTCGGCCACCGCCTCGGTGCTCTGGTCGGGGCGAGGACGCTCCTCGATCGGACGCAGACGTAGGAAGAACTGTCCCTTGTTGGGGCTGCTGTCGCCGAAGGAGCGGCCGGCGTAGAAGTTGGCGCGGGCCACCAGGGGTTCGGCCGCGATCACCTGGCGCACCTGCTCCATGGCCGCGGCGGTGGGCTGCAGGCCCAGCCCGTCCGGCAGGATTACCACGCCGCGCAGCTGGCCGGTGTCCTCCTGGGGGATGAAGGCGCGGGGTCGCAGCTCGAGAGCCACCACGGTGAGCAGCAGGCCCAGCAGCAGCAGGGCCGCCAACCGACGGCGATAGCCGAGCGTGCGCTCCAGCAGCCGGCTGTAGGGCCCCTCCAGGGATTCCAGCCACCGCCGGGGGGGATCGATCCAGCGCAGCAGCCAGGCCGGCTGGGATTGGCTGGGCCGCATCAACCGGCTGGCCGCAACCGGCGTGAAGGTAAGCGCGTTGAGGGTGGAGAAGAAGATCGTGGCACTGATCGTGATGGCGATCGGGGCGTAGAGGCGGCCCACACTGCCCTCCAGACCCAGCACGGGCACGAACACCGCCACCAGCACCAGGGAGGTGGCGACCACGGCGCTGCCCAGCTCTGCCATCGCCTCACGGGCTGCCCGCAACGGCGGCGTGCCGCCCTCCAGCCGCCGGCCGATGTCCTCGCTCACCACGATGGCGTCATCCACCACCAGGCCGGTGGCCAACACCATGCCGAACAGGGTGAGGGTGTTGAGCGACTGGTCGGTGAGGTCGAGCACGATCAGCGACCCCACCAGGGCCACCGGCACCGCCACGGCGGTAATCAGGGCCAGGCGCAGGTTGCCAAGCCCAAGCAGGAGGGAAAGGAACACCAGCAGCACGGCATCGCGCAGGCTGGCGAGGGTGCCGTCGATGCTGCCGCGAACGAAGTCGGCCTCATCCACGATCAGCTGCAGGTCCACCCCCGGCGGGAAGCGCTCGTCCAGTTCCGCCAGGGCCCGGTTCACCCCTTCGCTCACCGTGATCGCGTTGCTGCCATCCCGCTGGAACACCTGCACCGCCACCACCGCATCGCCCTGGAGGTTGGTGGCCACGGTGTCGTAGCTCTCGATGCCCAGCTCCACCCGGCCCACATCCTTCAGCAGGGTCACACCACCGTTGGGGGCCCTGGCCACCACCAGCTGTTCAAACTCCGCCGGCGAGCGCAGCCGCCCCTCCATGCGCAGCGGCAGGGTGAGCTCCTGCCCCGGCGGGCTGGGGGCCGCCCCCAGCTGGCCAAGGGCGGCCAGCACGTTCTGGGCCTGCAGGGCCTGGCGCACGTCGGCCAGGGTGAGGTTGCGCTCCTGCAGCCGAAGCGGATCGAGCCAGAGGCGGAAGGCCAGGCTGCTGCCTCCGGCCACATTCACCGAGCCCACGCCCGGCACCCGCTGCAGGCGGTCCTTCACCACCTGGTCCACCCAGCCACTGAGGAAGCCCTCGCTGTAGGCGTTGCGATCGGCACTGAAGCTCAGCACCATCAGCAGGTCGTCGGAGCTGCGCCGCACCTGCACGCCGAAACGGGCCACGGGCGCCGGCAACTGCCGCTGCACCACCGCCACTTCGTTCTGGGTGTTGATCTGGTTGATCTCCGGATCGCCACCCGTGAAGGTGAGGTTGATGGAACTGCTGCCGGCCGCACTCACCGAACGGATCTGATCGAGGCGCTCCAGGCCGTTGAGCTGCTTCTCCAGCAAGGCGGTGACCCCCTGCTCCACCACCTCGGGGCTGGCACCGGGATAGGTGGCGCGCACGGTGACCCGACTGGGGGCGATCGCCGGCAGGTTCTCCACATCCAGGCGGGGCAGGCACACCAACCCCACCAGCAGCACGATCAGGGTCACCACCAGGGTGAGCACCGGCCGGCGCAGGAAGGGATCGGAAAACGACGTCACAAACGGTTGGTGGGCGAAGGCAATCGGACCCCAGGGGCAGGGCCGGCTGGGCTATCTCTGGTCCGGGCTGCTGTCCTAACCGAAGCGCACCTCAGGCGAGGGTGATGCCGGGCAGCAGGGTGGCCGCCTGGGCATCACTGAGTCGGCCTGCGCCATGGAGCACGCGGGTGATGCGGGCGATGTCCAGCACGGCATGGCAGCGATACCCGGCCGCCGCCAGCCGCTCGCTGGCATGGCGGTCGTGGTCGCCGCCGTGGTCGATGAACACCACCACGTCCTGCACCACCAGGCCCGAACTCTCCAGCTTGGCGATGCCTTCAAGCACGCTGCCGCCGGTGATCAGGATGTCGTCCACCACCACCACCAGGTCGCCCTCCTCGAAGTCGCCCTCGATCAGGCGGCGGGCACCGTGGGCCTTCACCTCCTTGCGGGGGTAGATCAGCGGCTTGTGCAGCAGTAGGGACAGGCCGGTGGCGGTGGGTAGGGAGCCGTAGGGGATGCCGGCGATGCGATCGAAGACCAGCTCCGCCATCGCGCCGGCATAGGCCTGCAGCACCCGGTGGAAGAGGTTGGGATCGGAGATGATCTGGCGAAGATCCACGTAGTAGTTGAACACCGCCCCCGAGGCCTGCACGTATTCGCCGAACAGCAGACAGCCGATGTCGAACAGATCCACGATCAGCTGATCCATGGGATCTCCCTCGGCAGGGGCCTGCCAGAGCACGCAGCTGCCCTCCCGCTCCTGCTGGTTGAGCCAGGCGTCGCGGCTGTCGTTGATCTGGCGCTTGAGGGCGGCGGCCCGCTCGGCGATGTCGTCCTCCACCAGGAGGTTCTGGGGCAGGGGCAGCAGCAGGCCGTCGCCGGCGGCGGTGAAGCCCGCCTGCAGCATGGCCTCGAGCTTCTCTTCCTGGCCCCAGAGGCTGCGCAGGATCAGAAAGCGCTCGGGGGCTTCGGCACGCACCCGGGCCAGGATCTCCGGATCGCTGGTGCCCACCTCCAGCAGCAGTTGCTCGGGGGTGGCCCAGAGCTGGGTTTCGCGCACGATGCGCAGGTAGAGGGGCTCCTGCTCGCTGGGGTAGTGCTGGATCACCCGGGCCGCCTGGTTGGAGCTGTGGCAGGTCATCACCACCGCCTTGCCCGAATACAGCAGGAATGGAGCGGCGATGTCCTGACCGGCCAGGGGGGAGAGGGTCACGGCGTCGGCGGCCAGCTCCTTGAACAGGTACTGGGCCAGGGCCGAGGAGGAGTTGAGGTCGCCGTGCTTGGCGTCGATGATCAGCGGCAGCTCCCGCGGCACCAGGTCGCGCACCTCCAAGAGCAACTCCAGCCCCACCGGCCCGAGGGCCTGGTAGAAGCCCAGGCTGGGCTTGTAGGCGCACACGTGCGGAGCGGTGGCCTCGATCACCGCCTTGATCCAGTGGCGGGCCTGGCTGAGGAAGGAACGGCCGGCCAGCCCGCGCCGCGCCGCCCAGCTCTGCAGCATCTCGGGGTTGGGATCGAGCCCGGTCACCAGCAGGGACTGGCGAGCGGCGATCGCATCGGTGAGCTGAATGAAAAAGCCCATGCCCGGCGCCGGCCTGGAACGTTGCTAGTCGAGCGATCCCCCGGCGCACCAGGGGCAGTGAGAACTCTTAGCTTTAAGGATCTACCTGGATGCAATCGGCCGTTCAGGCCTGCTCCACCTGGCAGCGCACGCCCTGGCGGCGCAGTTCGGCGATCAACAGATCACAGATGTCGCCATCCAGGGGCGGTGAGAGGTGCTCGTGGCCATCGAGCAGGGCCGCCACCTGGCCGGGCAGGCAGCCCAGGGCCCGGGCCAGGAGCTGCTGGGCCTCAAAGCGGCTGCTGGCCGAAGCGGCGTGGGTGTTCTGCAGGCGCAGGCGACAGCCGGGCGCACTGGCCTCACCCAGTTCGATCCGGCGCAGGCTGTCCGCCGTGGCCAGCACCACCAGTTGGTCATCGGCGGCCACCACCATGTCCAGCTTGGGCAAGGCCAGGGCAGAGCCCAGCCGTGGCCGCCACAGCGACACCACCGTGATCCCGTACCCGTTCTCCAGCCGGGCCAAGCTGTGGCCGCAGAGGGTGTCCCCCTCCGCCACCCGATAGAGCACCTGCAGCAGGTTGGTGCCACGCAGGCGCAGCACCGCCCCGATCCGCTCGCCGAAGGCGGTGGCCACCATCGCGTCGGCCACCAGGTCCATGGCGGAGATCACCGCCACGCCGCCGAGCAGATCCCCCAGCTGTTCGGCCGCGCCGAAGGCGTGGGCCAGCATGGCGATGCGGGCGTCCGGCCAGCGCTGCTGCAGGCTGAGGGCCACCTGCAGGTTGGCCAGCAGGTCGGTGGAGAGCAGACCCACCGCCCGCGCCGGGAGTCCCTCCAGGGCCTGCAGCGCCGCGGGCAGGTCGTCGAAGCCGATGGCGCCAGCCGCCCCGGTTTGCCCCGATCCCACCACCAGCACCATGCGACCCAGGCGCTGCTGCAGCCCCGCCACCCGCTGCGCCAGGCTGCCGCTGCCCAGCAGCAGCACGGGCCGGCCCGCCCGCCGCGGCAGGCTGGGCCTGGAGGTGCCCAGCCGGTCGCGCAGCAGCCGCTCCAGGATCGCCGCCACCAGGGCGGAGGTGAGCAGGGTGCCCACCAGGGAATAGAACAGCGTGCCGCCAATCAGCCAGCCGCTCACGGCTTGCAACCCGCTGCCGCCATCCAGCAGCACGTTCACCGGATCCACATACTCCCCCTTGAGCAGGGCCAGGGTCACGAACACCCCCTGCCGCCAGCCGCCCATCGCTGAGAAGAGCGTCACCCCCAGGCCCGCGAGCAGCACGAGCACCAGCAGGACCAGCTGCTGCCCGCGCGACCACTGGCCGAGCGCCGCCAAGGGCAGGACGGATCGGCGCAGCCAGCGCCGCCGGCGGCGCCCCGGTGCCACCGGGTCATCCCCGGCCCTGGAGAGGGTGCGCGGCATCACCAGCAGGGGATCGCCACCCGGCTGCTGCAGGGGCATGCGCAGGGGGCGCTGAAAACGCCGGTCATCCCAGGGCTGGGCCAGGATCTGGAAATCCTGGCCATGGGCCTCGAAACTCACCGGGATGGTCTCCGGGCGGAGGGCCGAGCTGATCGCCTCGGCGCAGAGCAGCACCGGATCCACCACGGCCAGCCCAGGCAGCCGCTCCTCCAGCAGCTGGCCGAGGTCGGCCTGACGGCTGCTGGAGCGCACCACGATGTCGGCGCCGGGATTGAGCAGGCGCACCTGCAGGGCCGCCTCCATGTTGATGGAGCTCTCAGAGCTGAGCAGCAGCACCGCCCGGGCAGCCGGAGCCCCGGCCTGGCGCAGCACATGGGGCAGGCGCATGTCCCCCAGGGTGAGGCAGCCCCGCAGCCGCTGATCGAGGGCGGGATGGCGCCACTGGGGGGGCTCCAGATCCACACAGGCCAGGGGCACGTTGAAGCTGAGCAGCCGCTGCAGGCAGGCCTGGCCCAGGGAACCGAGGCCACACACAAGAACGGGCGCCTCCGTCCCAGGGGCAACCGGGGGGGGTGGGCTGGACTGCGCCATCACCAGCACGGCCTCTCTGCCTGATCGCTTAGCGCCGGCGCTGCGGGCTGTCGAGCAACCACGACACAGGGAGAACCGCAACGGTGATCGCCGCCAAAACGAAGCCTTAACGCAGCATTCCCAGCCTGGAGTCACGCCTCACGCACGCTCCCATGACCGCCACCCCGCAGGCCGCTGCCGCTGGCACCGCCAACCTGTATGGAATCCCGGAACCCGCCAGCTACGGCGACCCCCAGCGCAACGGCCTGACGGCGGGCGACCTGTTCGAGGCGATCACCGAGCACCTGTTCTTCAGCCTCGGCCGCCGGGCCAGCAGCGCCACCACCCACGATCTCTACAAGGCCCTCAGCCTGGCGGTGCGCGACCGGTTGGTGACCCGCCAGCTGGCCAGCGACGCCGCCCTGCGCCAGGAGCCCGCCAGGGTGGTGGCCTACCTCTCGGCCGAGTTCCTGATCGGTCCCCAGCTGGGCAACAACCTGCTGATGCTGGGCATCCGCGACGCCGCCAGCGAGGCCCTGGGCCGCTTCGGCGTGGGCGACATCGAGGAGATCCTGGCCGTGGAGGAGGAGCCGGGCCTGGGCAACGGCGGCCTGGGCCGGCTGGCGGCCTGCTTCCTGGAGTCGCTGGCCAGCCTGGAGATACCGGCGGTGGGCTACGGCATCCGCTACGAGTTCGGCATCTTCGACCAGCTGATCCAGGGCGGCTGGCAGGTGGAGATCACCGACAAATGGCTCAAGGGCGGCTGGCCCTGGGAGATTCCCCAGCCCGACCAGTGCTGCCGGGTGGGGTTCGGCGGCAGCCTCTCCAGCTACACCGACGCCAACGGCCGGCTGCATCGGCGCTGGCATCCCGCCCAGACCGTGGTGGGCATTCCCCACGACGTGCCGGTGCTCGGCTACCGGGTGAACAGCTGTGGACGGCTGCGCCTCTGGCGCTCGGAGGCCACCGAGGCCTTCGACTTCCATGCCTTCGACCATGGCGACCACAGCCGGGCCGTGGAAGAGAAGGTGAACAGCGAAACCATCTCCAAGGTGCTCTACCCCAACGACGGCACCGACGCCGGCAAGCGCCTGCGCCTGCAGCAGCAGTTCTTCTTCGTGAGCTGTTCCCTGCAGGACATGCTGCGCAGCCTCGACCAGCGCGGCATTCCGGTGCGCACCTTTGCCGACCATTGGGCCGTGCAGCTCAACGACACCCATCCGGCCATCGCCGTGCCGGAACTGATGCGCCTGTTGATCGACGAGCGTCAGCATGACTGGGACGAGGCCTGGGCGATCACCACCCGGGCGATCGCCTACACCAACCACACCCTCCTGCCGGAAGCCCTGGAAACCTGGCAACTGCACCTGTTCGGCGACCTGCTGCCGCGCCACCTGGAGATCGTGTTCGAGATCAACAGCCGCTTTCTGCAGCAGGTGCGGTTGAAGTGGCCCGGAGACACCGAAGTGCTGAGGCGGCTGTCGATCATTGACGAGCAGGGCGGCAAGGCGGTGCGCATGGCCCACCTGGCCGTGGTGGCGGCCCACCATGTGAACGGGGTGGCCGCCCTGCACAGCGCCCTGGTGCAGTCGCACCTGCTGCCCGACTTCGCCCGGCTCTACCCCGAGCGCTTCACCAACGTGACCAACGGCGTCACCCCCAGGCGCTGGCTCGCCCTGGCCAATCCCCCCCTCAACCAGCTGCTCAAGCAGCAGCTCGGCGAGGGCTGGCCGGGGCGAAGCGATGCCCTGGCCAACCTGGAGGCAGTGGCAGACGACGCAGGCTTCCAGGAGCAGTGGGCCGGCTGCAAGCTGCACTGCAAGCGCAGGCTGGCGGCGATCATCCACCAGCAGTCCGGCCTGCTGGTGGATCCAACGAGCCTGTTCGACGTGCAGGTGAAACGGATTCACGAATACAAGCGCCAGCACCTCAATGCCCTGCAGGTGATCAGCCAGTACCTGCGCATCAAGCAGGGCGACACCGCCAATCTGGTGCCGCGCACGGTTGTGTTCGGCGGCAAGGCAGCGCCCGGCTACTTCACCGCCAAACTGATCATCCGTCTGGTGAACGGGATCGCCGACGTGGTGAACCGCGACCCCGCCTGCCGCGGCCTGCTCAAGGTGGCCTTCCTGGCCGACTACAACGTGAAACTGGGGGAACGGGTGTACCCGGCGGCCGATCTCTCCGAGCAGATCTCCACCGCCGGCCTGGAGGCCTCGGGCACCGGCAACATGAAATTCAGCCTCAACGGCGCCCTCACCATCGGCACCCTGGACGGCGCGAATGTGGAGATCCGCGAGCGGGTGGGTGCCGACAACTTCTTCCTGTTCGGCCGCACCACCGAGGAGATCGCCGGGCTGCGCTCCAACTACCGCCCCTGGGAGTTCCTGGAGCACCAACCCCTGCTGCGCGAAGCCTTCGAGCTGCTCGACAGCGGCTTCTTCAGCGAGGGAGATGGCGATCTCTTCCGGCCGTTGACCGACAACCTGCGGGGGAGGGATCCCTATTTCCTGCTGGCCGACTTCGCCGACTACGCCCGCTGCCAGGACGATGGGGCCCTGGCCTGGCGGGATCAGGCCCGCTGGCAGCGGATGAGCATCCTCAACACCGCCCGCAGCGGCCACTTCTCCTCCGACCGCTCGATCGGCGAGTACGCCCAGCGGATCTGGAAGGTGGAGCCCCGGCCCCTGGTGATGGCCTGCGATCTCGACGCCAACGGCAGCCAGCCATGAACGACTCGGCACCACCGGCCCTGCAGGAGATTCGCCAGCAGCTGTTGGAGCTGCGCCGTCAGTTGCTGGGCTTCGAGCAGGAGCAGTCGGCCCTGGTGGCCGCCGTCGCCCCCCTTTACCGCAGCAGCGCCCGCAACCTGCTCCATTTCGTGGCCTTTCACCGCCGCAATCACCAGCTGCACAACCAGCGCAGCCTGCAGACGGCCCTGCGCCAGCGGGGGCTGAGCACCCTCGCCGGCTGCGAGCCCCACCTGCTGGCCAGCCTCAGCACCCTGATCGGCGTGGTGGAAACGCTCAGTGGTCCCCCCAGTGGCACCCCGGGCGACCAGCCCAGGGGGGGTGACGGCACCCCAACCGCGGGGGAGATCGCCCTGGAGCCTCCCCCCGGATTCGACGAGGGCCATGCCCTGCCCCGCCGGCACAGCGAACGTCTGCTGGGCAGCTGCCGAGCGGTGATGGTGACCCTGCCAGCGACGGCCACCGCGGATCCGGCCCTGATCCCGGAGCTGGTGCGTGCCGGCATGGACGTGGCCCGGATCAACTGTGCCCACGACACCCCCGAGGTGTGGGCTGCGCTGGCCAGCCAGGTGCGTGAGGCCGCCCAGGCCCAGCAACGCCCCTGCCGAATTGCCATGGATCTGGCCGGGCCCAAGCTGCGCACCGCAGCCCTGCCACCGCTGCCGGGGGTGGTGGCCGCCAGGCCCAAGCGCGATCGCTATGGGCGGCTGGTGCAACCGGCCCGGATCCTGGCGTTGGCGGCGGGCAGCACGCGCCCCCCGGACAGCGACCCCGAACTGGTTCTCCTGCCGGTGGTGGGGGACAGCTGGCAACAACTCGACAGGGGAGACCGCCTGCGCAGCCGTGACGCATCGGGGCGCTGGCGGGAGCTCGTGGTCGACGGCCGTCTGGGGCATGGCGTGCTGCTGCACTGCCGCCAGCACTGCCGCTTCGTGGCGGGGCTGGTGTTCCGCCAGGAGGGCGGCCCCGCGCGCCTGGAGGTGGCCCCACTGCCGGATTGCCCAGGGGAGCTGTTGCTCCACCGGGGCGACCGGCTCTGCCTAGGCGGCGAGCCCGGCACCGCGGCCCCAACCGCGGCCCCCCGGACGGTCGATCCCGAGCGGCGCTCCGCGAGCGTGGGTTGCAGCCTGCCCGAGGTGTTGCGTGATCTGGAGGACGGTCAGCGGGTGCTCTTCGATGACGGCAAGATCGGCGCGGTGGTGGTGGCCCGGGCCGACCGCGGCGGCAGCCCAACGGTGGAGCCTGCTGTGGAGCTGGAGATTGTGCAGGCGCGCCCCAGGGGCAGCCGTCTGAGGGCCGACCGGGGCATCAACCTGCCCGACACCCACCTGCGGATCCCCGCCCTCACCACCAAAGACCGGGACGACCTGGCCTTTGCCTGCCGCCACGCCGACCTGATCAACTACTCGTTCGTGCGCAGCGAGGCCGACATCGCCTGCCTGCAGCAGGCCCTGGCGGAACAGGACCACCCCTGCCGCGGCCTGGTGCTCAAGATTGAGACGCACCAGGCCTTTCTCAACCTGCCCAGGCTGCTGCTGGCCGCGATGGCCCTGCCGATTCCCCTGGGGGTGATGATCGCCCGCGGTGATCTGGCTGTGGAGTGCGGCTGGGATGCCCTCAGCGCCATCCAGGAGGAGATCCTGCGGGTGTGCGCCGCCGCCCATGTGCCCTGCGTCTGGGCCACGGAGGTGCTCGATACCATGGCCCATCACGGCATGCCCACCCGGCCGGAGATCACCGACGCGGCCATGGGGGCCCGGGCCGAGGCCCTGATGTTGAACAAGGGGGCCAACATCGCCGAAACGGTGCGGACCCTGCGCCGGATCGCAGACCATTCCGGTATCACCCGCTCCGATCACAGCACCGAACAGGCCGACCAACTGCTCAGCTGTCAGTGCTTCTGACGGGGGCCTCGGTGGAGGGGGCGATCCGCCAGGGCAGGGTTTCGCCGGCGTGGAACGGCACCAGTGGCACTGGGCCTGCCCCAGGCTCGAGGGGCGCGAGCTGCAGCGCGGACGGCACCTCCAGGGGCTGGCGCTCCAGGGTGATCGTGCCCTGGTTGAGCGGCAGTCCGTAGAAGCGCGGCCCGAACTCGGAGGCGAAGGCCTCCAGTTTCTCCAGGGCCTGTTCCTGCTCAAACACCGCCGCATAGCTCTCGATCGCGAACGGGGCGTTGAAGATGCCGGCGCAGCCGCAGGCCGATTCCTTGGCCCCGCGGCCGTGGGGTGCCGAGTCGGTGCCCAGGAAGAACTTCGGGTTGCCGGAGGTGGCCGCCGCCCGAAGAGCCAGGCGATGCAGTTCCCGCTTGGCCACCGGCAGGCAGTAGAAGTCGGGCCGCAGGCCGCCGGCAAACATCGCGTTGCGGTTGATGTGCAGGTGGTGGGGGGTGATCGTGGCCGCCAGGGTGGCCGGGCCGCTGCGCACAAAATCGGCCGCGTCGCTCGTGGTGATGTGCTCCAGCACCACCTTGAGGCCAGGGTGGCGCTGCAGGAGCGGCTCCAGCACCCGCTCGATGAACACCGCTTCGCGATCGAAGATGTCGATGTCACCGTCGGTGACCTCGCCGTGGACCAGCAGCGGCATGCCGATCCGCTCCATCACCGCCAGCACCGGCTCGATCCGGGCGATCGCCGTGACGCCCGCATCGGAGTTGGTGGTGGCCCCCGCTGGGTAGAGCTTGGCGGCGGTGAACACGCCCTCGCCGTAGCCGCGCTCGATCTCCAGCGGATCGATGCTGTCGGTGAGGTAGGCCGTCATCAGCGGCGTGAAACCGCTGCCATCGGGCAGGGCGGCGCGGATGCGTTCCCGGTAGGCGCTGGCCGCCGCCACCGTGGTGATCGGCGGCCGCAGGTTGGGCATCACGATCGCCCGGGCGAACTGGGCGGCCGTGGCCGGGGCCACCGCCTGCAGCATCGCCCCGTCGCGCAGGTGCACATGCCAGTCGTCCGGTTGGCGCAGGCTCAGGCGCTGAATCATGGCGCTCGTGCTTTGAGGCTGTCCTGCCACTGTTGCAGCAGCGGACTTCCCGTTCCGGGGATGGTCTCGTTTGGTTCGGAGTTAACCCGCAGACGCCTTCGGCAGGCGAGGATGGGCGGGAATGCCAGCGGAGACGGATCGGCTGCCATTCCTCCCCATCGCCATCCCGCGCATGACTTCAGCGGCCAAGCTCACGATCGGCGAACTGGAAGCTGGCTACCCCAGCTATTGCAAGGCGCTCCGGCTGCTCATCCGCAATGGCCGCAGCTTCGAGGCCATCCAGCGGACCGTCTGCTGGGAGCGGCTGAGCCTGCTGCAGAGATGTCTCCCGAGCCGTTACAAGTCGCCGGACTACCTCTATGCCCTGCTCAAGCGCGAAGTGGAGCAGCCGGCGGTCTGAATCAGGGAGCCTGCGGTGGCGGGAGGGCTGAAAGTTTCGCTGCAAAATGCTGGTTGAAGGGCCCAGGAGTGCCTAGATCAGAACGGTCGTCGATCCGATTGGGTGACCAGTGGGCGTGGGCGCTGCCGTTGGGCAACCGCCATTCCACCCTCGGTCCCCCGGCTCTCCCCACTCAGCAGGTCTGCAGACCCCATGGCCCACCACCAGATCCTGATCGTTGGCGGCGGCGCTGCCGGCATCACCGTTGCCGCCCAGCTCAAGCGGGCCCGCACCGCCCTGGATGTGGCGATCCTGGAGCCCTCCAGCGAGCACTACTACCAACCGGGCTGGACCCTGGTGGGCGGCGGCGTGTTCAGCCTGGAGGAAACCCGCCGCGCCGAACGGGACCTGATCCCTTCAGGCGTGCACTGGATCCAGGCTGGCGCGGCGGGTTTCGACCCCGACCACAACACGGTCACCACCACGGCCGGCGACACCCTCAGCTACGACGTGCTGATCGTGGCCACCGGCCTCAAGCTCTGCTGGGACAAGGTTGAGGGGCTCACGGAGGCCCTTGGCCAGGGCGGGGTGTGCAGCAACTACAGCAAGGATTTTGCGCCTTACACCTGGGAGGCGATCCAGGCCTTCAAGGGCGGCAACGCCGTGTTCACCTGTGCGCCGATGCCGATCAAGTGCCCCGGCGCCCCCCAGAAGATCGCCTACATGGCCGACGACGTCTTCAAGAAGAAGCGTCTCAACGCCAAGGTGATCTACGCCACGGCCACCCCGGGCATCTTCGGCATCCCGGCCTATGCGGCGCCGCTGCGGGAGGTGGTGAAGCGCAAGGGCATCGATGCCCGCTACAACCACGTGCTCACCGCCGTGCGCCCCGATCAGAAAGAAGCGGTGTTCAAGGTCACGGAAGGGGAGACCAGCCGCGAGGAGGTGATTCCCTACGACCTGCTGCACGTGACCCCGCCGATGGCGTCCCCCGACGTGGTGGCCAGCAGCCCGCTGGCCAATGGCGCCGGATTCGTGGAGGTGGATCAGTTCAACCTCCAGCACGTGCGCTACCCCAACGTGTTTTCCCTGGGGGATGTGAGCGGCATGCCCAACTCCAAAACCGCCGCCGCGGTGCGGGGCCAGGCGCCGGTGGTGGTGGCCAACCTGCTGGCCCACCTCGATGGCCTGCCGATCGCGGCCGCCTACGACGGCTACAGCTGCTGCCCGCTGATCACCGGCTACGGCAAGACAATCATGGCCGAGTTCAACTACAAGGCCGAGCCCGCCCCATCATTCCCGCTTGATCCCACCAAGGAGCGCTGGAGCATGTGGTTCGTGAAGCGCAAGATCCTGCCGTCCCTCTACTGGAACCGCATGCTGGCCGGCGCCCAGCACGAGCGCCGCTTCATCCCCGGGGTGAAAGCCGAGGCCTGAGGCGATGCACCTGACCCGCACCAGCAGAGCGGATCTGTTGGTGACAGTCCTGCTGGCAGGGGCCACCGTGACCTGTGCCTGGTTCGGACCGGTCGCCGCCGCCGAGGATGATCCCGCCCTTGGTCTGGATCTACGCGGCGCGCGCTACATGCCGCTGCTCGGGCGACCACCCTCCCCGGGCAGCCGGGCCGAGGCAGATGATCTGGCGATCCTGCGCTGGAACCAGCGCACCCGCAGCCCGGCCACGATCGCCCAGAGCTGGTCGTATCTCGACCGCAATCCCGGCCGCTTCAGCACGGCGATCGGCAACGACCTGCTGAAGGGTGCGCCGGCGGTGGCCCAGGGGTTGCTGGCCTTCATGAAGCGGATCGATGCGGTGAAGGACGAGCTCAAGAATCAGGTCGCCCGCCCCAGGCCGTACGTGAGCCATGCCGATCTGCGCCCCTGCCTCCCCTTGGAGGACAGTTGGTCGTTTCCGAGCGGCCATGCCACCTGGTATGCAGCGGCGGCCCAGTTGCTGGCCGACCTGCTGCCCGAGCGGCGGGAACGGCTGCTGGAGGTGGGCCGGCAGGGGGGCTACGCCCGCTCAAGCTGTGGCGTTCACTACCCCAGTGATGTGCTGGCCAGCCAGCGCCTCGGGGAGGCGATCAGCCGGGATGTGATCGACTCCCCCCAATGGCAGCGCTTCCGCGAGCAGTCCAGGGCCTCCCTGCAGACGCTGCTCACGCCGCCGCCGGCAGGGCTGCCGGTGCTGGTGGACTGATCCGCGGCGCCCCATGCCAATGCTGCCCCCGCCGGATCTGGCCCTCCCCCCCAGGCCGGCCCTGGTGGTGCTGATCCGCCATGGTCACAAGGACGACCCCGGCGGCAGCGGCCCAGGCGGCGGACCCAACTACAACCTCTCGGCCATTGGCCAGAGCCAGGCCCAGAAGCTGGCCGTCCTGGTGCCGGACTGCCTGCAGCAGGCGAGGCGCCTGCACCTGATCAGCCATGGCTTCCAGCCGCGCACCGGCAAGAACGCGCGCAGCTACCAGACCCTGGTGCCACTGGCGATCCGTTCCGGCGTGAACATCAGGATGCTGCCCGAGGCCGAGGCCGACTCCCAGGGGAGCGGCTCACGCCTGCTGGCGGACCCGCTCTACCGCGATGGGGTGATGGTGATCGCCTGGGAGCATCGCCGGCTGCCCCTGCTGGCCCGGGGACTGGGCTGGCCCTCCATGCCGGCGGTCGATGACGACGACTTCGACAGCCTCTGGCTGCTCCGTTACCCAGCGGGGCAGCCCAACCCCGAGGTCCGCCGGTTGTCGCAGCGCGCGCTGGCAGAACGGGGCTGCCCGGAAGGAAGGAACCCCTGAGCGGCCTCAGCCGGGGGTGGCCAGGCAATCACGATTGAGCAGATCGCACACCTCCAGCACCTGGTCGCGGCGCTGCGGGTCCAGCTCCAGTGCCTCGGCCAGGGCGAGCAGAAACTCCCGCTCGGCCGGCTCCACGCAGCGGTCGCAGTGCACGAGCTGGCAGGCCAGGGCGTAGGCGGTGTCCCTCTGGGCTGGCTCGAGCAGGGGGGCCGCCGCCGCCACCAGCCCCTGCCACGACTCGGCCCGGAAGCGTGCCAGCAGGCCGGAGAACAGCACGCCGAAGGCATAGGGCTCCATCGTGCGGTACGGAGCCCGGCCCAACAGCTGCTCCCGGATCAGCTTGGCCTCCTCGGCCGCGAAGCTCTGGTCGCAGCACACCGCCGCCAGGGGAATGGCGGCGAAGGCCTCGACGGCGGTCATGGCGGTCGTCATGGCGATGGCAGTGGTCATGGCAAGGGGGACGTCTGGATCAACCCTGGCCAGGGAGGGTTAACGCCGCACTAACGAGCCGAGAGCAGGCGTACGGCCCGCATCCGCTCCTCCAGGGACGCCAGCAGTTCCAGGGCGAACATCGGCAGGGTGTCGAGGGCAAACAGGAAGGTTTCCCGGTTGAACACCAGCAGGCGACTCGGTTCGACCACCGTGGCGGTGCCGTGGCGGGTATGGCTTTGCTGAACCAGGGCCCCTTCCCCGAAACACTGGCCGGCCTGCAGCAGTTCGCTCCGGCGGCCATCGCCCCAGGCCAGACGCACCTGGCCCTCGAGCACCCCGAAGAAGCTGTCGCCCGCTTCCCCGGCGGCGAACACCACATCGCCTGGATTGAGCTCGCGCACCTGGGCATGGTCGGCCAGGGACTGCATGCTGCGCAGGATCAGCGCGTCGGCGGTGGGGACAACCATGGGAGCTGGGCGTCGTTGGGAAACCGGGTCCGTTCCCAGGGTGGGAAAGAAGCGGCCCGGCCTGGTTAAGACCAGATCAAGCCCCGGCGGCCAGGCACTGGCGCACCATCAGGCCCTCTTCATCAGCCGGCACCCTCAGCCAGCGTAGGGGCGACAGCCACGCCAGCTCCTGCTCCAGTTCAGCGGAGAGGTCCTGGTCGTGCTCGCCGATGCCGCCGCTGAGGGCAATGGCATCCACCCCTCCGAGGCTGGCGGCCATGGCGCCGATCCCCCGCACCAGCCGGTGGCGAAACACAGCGATCGCCAGCTGGGTTCCGGCGTGGCCGGCGGCGGCAGCCTGACGGAGCTCGCGCATGTCACCGCTGAGGCCAGAGAGCCCCAACAGACCGCTCTCGCGGTTCAAGGTCCGGTCGAGATCGGCAGCGCCGTGGCCCTCCCGCAGCAGGTGCAACAACAACCCCGGGTCGATGCTGCCGCTGCGGCTGGCCATCACCAGACCCTCCAGCGGCGTGAAGCCCATGGTGGTGTCGACACTGCGCGGCGGGCCCTCCGCCGGGATCGCCACCGCGCAGAGGGAGCAACCGGCGCCGAGATGGCAGCTGATCAGGCGGCGCACCCCGGGCTCCGTGGCGGCCACGGTCTCGGCCACATGCTGGTGGTTCAGACCGTGAAACCCATAGCGGCGCAGGCCTTGCTGCCGCCAGGACCTCGGGATGGCATAGGTGTAGGCAGGTTCCCCCAGGGTGGCGTGGAAGGCGGTGTCGAAGCAGGCCCACTGCGGCAGGTCGCCGGTCGCGTCCTGATCCTTGAGCCAGCCGATCACCTCCAGGGCCGGTCCGTTGTGCAGGGGAGCCAGGGGCACCAGCTCGGCCAGGCAGCGGCGCACCTCGGCGTCGAGGGCTGTGGGTGAGGTGAAGTGCGATCCCCCATGCACCAGACGGTGGATCACCAGGTCTGGGGAGGGATCGGCACCCCCCAGAAGCGGGGCAAGCCACTGCCGCAGCAAGTCCTGCAGGTCGCTGCCATCAGCACTTGCCTGGCCCGCTGTCACCCCCCAGCCGCGCTGCTCCTGCCAGATGCGCCGGCCCTGGCCGTCACAGAGCACCAGCTTGATGCTGGAGCTGCCCGCATTCACCACCAGCACCGTGCGGGCCAGGGCAGGGGCTGGGAGATTGGCAAAGGGGGCCACTATTCCGCAATCGCTCCCCTAAATCAAGCGCGCACCAGCTGCGGGGGGCCATGCAGTGGGCACAAGCACACAACCCACTGCTGGCATTACATTGAACGTTCACCCGCCACGACCCTTGATGGTCCAGACCCTGCAGTCGCTCCACCCCAACCCTGGATGGACCGGCACCCGCGAACCTTCGCCCCAACAAGCAACCCCCCAACCAATCGCCCAAGCGCCAACCCACCTGGAGCCAGCTCCAAGCCAGAGTTGCAGCTCCGACACGGTGGGCAAGCACTGCATCCTCGAGCTCTACGCCTGCGACAGCTCCAAGCTCGACGACGAAGCCTTCCTCAGGGACACCATCACCACCGCTGCGAAACGGGCTGGTGCCACCCTG
>JBILNZ010000025.1:0-40657 GCA_044374745.1 Prochlorococcaceae cyanobacterium
GTGATGCCATCACTGCTGCCGGATCCATGAACTCGGCAATACAGGGCAATGCTGCTTGATCGCTCAGCGATGAGCTGTCAGGCATGCAGTCCTGCGGAGCACGGTCCCGCCCCCTGAACGCATACAAATTGCTAAATGACCCATATCAGCCATCAGCCAGCTGCTCGGGTTGCCGAGTGGCGATAGAGGTGGAAAGAGAACTGACCTTCCCCTTCGCCAAAGTTTACAAAGGCTTCTTCACAATTCACCATCGCAATCACCCATCATGGCCCTTTCATTTGACGATGCAATCAAAGTTGTCTACACACCAAGTGGAGGCATATTAGCGATTTATGAATTCGAGAATGGCCAGTGGGTGCCTGAGGATTTTGATAGCGAAAAAGTGCCATCCGTAGAAGGGGAAAGCGTCCTGATCAAGGAATACGACGACGGCCAGCTCGAAGAAGTGGAGATTTACTCGCCAACTTCGCTCAGTTTTGTTGATCCGGATCCCAATCCTGCGGGAACCATCCTTTTTCGTTCGTCACGCCTTGAATTCGAAGGTGATGGCGATGATGACGACCTGGAGGGGTCTGACTTTGACGACAACATCTTCTGTGGCGATGGCAACGATGATGCCTCTGGTGGGAATGGTAACGATAATATCTATGGCGGCGGAGGCGATGACGATGCCTATGGCAATAGCGGTGACGATGATGTGTGGGGAGATGACGGCAACGATCGGGCTTATGGAGACGCTGGCAAGGATGATCTTTTTGGAGGTAAAGGCAATGATCAGCTCGATGGCGGAACTGAAGACGACAAAATTGATGCTGGAAATGGTGATGACACCGTGATCGGTGGCTCGGGCAAGGATTCGATGCGCGGCGGCCTCGGGCGCGACAAATTTTCCTTCTCGCGAACCAGCGATTCTTTGGCTACGGATAAGCGGGATACGATTCTCGATTTTCAATCAAAGGTGGATCAAATCGTTCTCACTGCGATTGATGCCAACACTAAAACCACGGCTAACGATGCATTTACCTATATCGGTAGCAAAGCGTTTGTCGGTAAGGCTGGAGAGCTGCGCTACAGCGCGGGGGTCATCTCCGCAGATGTGAACGGCGACAAGAAGGCCGATTTTCAGGTAGGTCTCCAGGGAGCTCCTGCTCTGCTGGCAGTCGATTTCCTGCTCTAGTGAGTGTGATGGCCTGAACGCCAGCGGCGCCGGTGCTGGGGCTGGACGACGTCCCGAATTCACTGGATCGTGGGCTCTAGGAAGGGATTGATCAGGCTCAGGCCGGTGTCGCTGAAATAGCGCAGGTATCGCGTAGATCCACCGTTCGCCCCTGGGTTTTTCGCTGGGCTGCCAACAGGGCAGCCTTCTGGGCGGAAGCAGCATCCAAGGAGGCGATGCGCTCCTGAATCAGCTCGTCGATCAGCCTGTTGAGCTTGAGCTCCAATGCGTGCCGTCGGGTCGCATCCGGGTGTAGGGCTGCGCCGTAGCGCAACTCAAAAACAACCACACTGGGCAGCCATACCTGGCGTGGATCCACCTGATCGAGCCAGGCCACAACGGCGGGCTCGGGGCGCTGCAGCATCACCGCCGACACCACATTGGTATCGAGCAGAATCACGCCTCGACAGGTGCTGGCACGGCTTCCACCCCCCGCCATTCGCTGATCGGCTCTTCCAGTCCAACGTCAGCGAACAGCGCTGCCATCCGGCTGCCGAGCCCGGGGGAATGACTGCTGGGCGTTTCGTCCATGAGACAGCACAGACTAAGAAGTGCTATCTCGATAGCGGCGCTGGATGCCTGCATCGCGCCGGGCCCGCTGGTCCAAGCCCCCCGCGGCGTGGCAACCCTGAACGCAGGCAGCCGCTGCGTCTGTGCCCACCGACCACTGGTTTTACAGCCTGTTCCAGAGCACGCCCGACCTGATCGCGCTGCTGCTCCAGGCGGCGGGTGCTGCCGGTGCTGCAGCTCCCCGCTTGGGCCCTGAGTCTCCCGGCAACCAGCTCTACCGTTTTGAAGAGGTGGAACTCATAGCCGTGAATCACCGCCTCGATGGTGTGCTCTGGCCGCAGCGGGGCCTGGCCGGCACGGCCCGCCATCCGGTGGTGAAGCTGGAGCTGCAGATGCATGCCAAGCCGGGGTTCAAGCACCGCCTGGGTGCCCAGACCCTGCGCTTCCTGCAGCTCCACCCCAAGGTGCGCCACCTGCGGGTGGTGGTGGTGGTGCCCCACCGCCGGTTGAACCTGGGCCCAGCTCTGCTACCCCGGCAGCTCCAGCTGGTGCTGGATGAGGTGCTCTGGATCAGCCTGGAGGAGCTCGGCCAGCAGGAAGAGCTCGATCCGCTGCTCAATCTGCTCACGCTGCCGGTGCGGCACAAGGCTGAGCTGCAGGAGAACAGCCAGCGGATCCTCAAGCGCCGTCCAGATCTGGCACCAGCCGTTGTTCCTATCCTGATGCAACGGCTGCACACCTTCTCCCTTGAGCAGATCATGGTGTACGTGAACATTCCCACCGACGCACTGCGCCACTCGCGGGCGGCCCAGGAGTTGCTTGCGGAAGGCCGCCAGCAAGGGGAGGCCCTGGGTGAAGCGAAAGCCACCCTCCGCCTGCTCGCCCACCGCTGCGGCCCCCTCAGCCCCGCCACCACCGCCCGCATCCAGGCGCTGCCGCTGGAGCAGCTGGAGGCCCTGGGGCTGGCCCTGCTGGATTTCAGCGGCGCCGACGATCTGGCCGCCTGGCTGGAGGCGCACGCCGGCTGAGCCAGGCCTGAAACTCTGCAGGCGTGTAGATCCTCAGCGCTGGCACCTGTTCCTTGAGGGCCAGCAGATCGCCATCACCGCTCACCAATGCATCAGCCTGGACTGTAAGGGCCAGATCCAGAAACACCTGATCGTGGCCATCGCGCACCGTGGGGTTGCTGGACGTGAGCGGCCCACGCCAGGTCTCGCACCAGGGAAGGAGGTCCCCCAGGAGTTGATCGCGCTCCTGAGGCTGCAGCTTGAATTTCGGATAGGCCAGCACGCGCAGCAGCTCGAGCGCCGTGGGTTGGGCCAGCAGCGGAATCATCTGGCTGCTCTGCCAGCTGGTGCGCAGCCAACTGAGACGGCCGTTTTCAAACAGAAGGGCCGACACCAGCACGTTGGTGTCGAGCACGGCGCGGATCGGGGTGGGCTTCACCCGTTGCGCGCCCAGCTCACGGCGTCGGCCACATCGGCTTCGCTGATGCCCAGCTCCGCCAGCCGCGACCGCACGCTGGCGGCGGCGCCGGGATGGATCGGTGTGAGCACGATCCGGCCGTTGTCACAGGCCACGTCGTAGTAATCGGCAGCCCCCACCTGCTCCACCACGCTCTTGGGCAGGGTGAGCTGGTTTTTGGCGGTGCGCTTGGCCAGCACCATCACCACACTCCTCAGTAAGGAATCCTTACTTTAACGAAGGTTGGCCCTGGTTGGCTTCAGTGGTGCCGAGCATCTGGCCACGGGCTGATGATCTTGGTTTGCCCGAACGGTGGCAACCCTGAACCCAGGCAGCCGCTGCGTCTGTGCCCACCGACCACTGGTTTTACAGCCTGTTCCAGAGCACGCCCGACCTGATCGCGCTGCTGCTGCAGGCGGCGGGTGCTGCCGGTGCTGCCGGTGCTGCACCCCCAAGCCTGGGCCCCGAATCCCCCGGCAACCAGCTCTACCGTTTTGAAGCGGTGGAACTCAAAGCCGTGAATCACCGCCTCGATGGTGTGCTCTGGCCGCAGCGGGGCCTGGCGGGAACGGCGCGACACCCGCTTCAAGCACCGCCTGGGGGCCCAGACCCTGCGCTTCCTGCAGCTCCACCCCAAGGTGCGGCACCTGCGGGTGGTGGTGGTGGTGCCCCATCGCCGCCTGAACCTGGGCCCGGCCCGGCTACCGCGGCTGCTCCAGCTGGTGATCGATGAGGTGCTCTGGATCAGCCTGGAAGAGCTCGGTCAGCAGGAGGAGCTCGATCCGCTGCTGAACCTGCTCACGCTGCCGGTGCGGAGCAAGGCTGAGCTGCAGGAGAACAGCCAGCGGATCCTGCAGCGCCGTCCGGATCTGGCACCAGCCGTTGTTCCTATCCTGATGCAACGGCTCCACACCTTCTCCCTTGAGCAGATCATGGTGTACGTGAACATTCCCACCGACGCGCTGCGCCATTCGCGGGCAGCCCAGGAGTTGATTGCGGAAGGCCGGCAGCAAGGGGAAGCAGAGGGCCGCCGCGCTGAGGCGGCGTCAATGACCCTCCGCCTGCTCAATTACCGCTGCGGCCCGCTCAACACCGCCACCACCGCCCGCATCCAGGCGCTGCCGCTGGAGCGGCTGGAGGCCCTGGGGCTGGCCCTGCTGGATTTCAGCGGCGCCGACGATCTGGCCGCCTGGCTGGCCGTGCACGCCGGCTGAGCTGCCAGCAGAATCAGGCCGCGTCCGGGTTGGATGCGCCGTTTCCGCTTGTTTGCCTGTCGATGGCCAGCCCCAGCACCAGCGCAACGCCCGCGTCGCGGGTGCTGGTGGTGGACGACGATCCCGAATTGCGCGAGTTTCTGCTGGGGGAGCTGGCTACGGAGGGCTATGACTGCGCTGCGGCGGCCAGCGGCCAGGCGGCGCTGCTGGCCTTGCGGCAGCAGGCCTGGGATCTGGTGCTGCTGGATTGGGGCCTGCCGGACTTCAGCGGCGTGGAGGTGTGCGAGCGGCTGCGTGCAGGTGGCAGCACCATGCCGGTGCTGATGCTCACCGCCCACGACGACGTGGCCGAGCGGGTGCGCGCCCTCGATGCCGGCGCCGACGACTACCTCACCAAGCCGTTCTCGATCGCTGAACTGCTGGCGCGGGTGCGGGCCCAGTTGCGTCGTGGCAGCCGCAATGGCAGCGGGGCGAGCAGCTTCAGTCTGGCCGATCTGAGTGTGGACCTGCTGCGCCGCGAGGTGAAGCGCGACGGCGCCGTGGTGGAGCTCTCGGCGCGGGAATTCGACCTGCTCGCCTTCCTGATCCGCGTGCCGGAGCAGGTGCACAGCCGCCAGGCGATTCTGGATGCGGTGTGGGGCGCCCCGTTCATCGGCGACCCCAACCTGCTGGATGTGTATGTGGGCTATTTGCGTCGCAAGATCGAGCGCCCCGGCCTGCCCCAGCTGATCCACACGGTGCGCGGCGTGGGCTTCTGCCTGCGGGTGGGCGCGGTGAAGGGCTGACGCGTGGCAACCCTGAACCCAGGCAGCCGCTGCCCTTGTGCCCACCGACCACTGGTTCTACAGCCTGTTCCAGAGCACGCCCGACCTGATCGCGCTGCTGCTGCAGGTGGCGGGTGCTGCCGGTGCTGCACCCCCAAGCCTGGGCCCCGAATCCCCCGGCAACCAGCTCTACCGTTTTGAAGCGGTGGAACTCAAAGCCGTGAATCACCGCCTCGATGGTGTGCTCTGGCCGCAGCGGGGCCTGGCGGGAACGGCGCGGCGCCCTGTGGTGAAGCTGGAGCTGCATATGCAGCGCGACACCCGCTTCAAGCACCGCCTGGGGGCCCAGACCCTGCGCTTCCTGCAGCTCCACCCCAAGGTGCGGCACCTGCGGGTGGTGGTGGTGGTGCCCCATCGCCGCCTGAACCTGGGCCCGGCCCGGCTACCGAGGCTGCTCCAGCTGGTGATCGATGAGGTGCTCTGGATCAGCCTGGAGGAGCTTGGCCAAAAGGTCGAGCTCGATCCGCTGCTCAACCTGCTCACGCTGCCGGTGCTGCATGAGCCCCAGCTGCAGCGCAGCAGCCAGCTGATCCTGGAGAGCCGGCCGGATCTGACGGAGACTGTTTTTCCTATTCCTGCTGCAACGGCATCCGCACTTCACCCTGGAGCAGATGATGGTGTACGTGAAGATTCCCACCCAGGAGCTGCGCCACTCGCGAGCGGCCCAGGAGTTGATCGAGGAAGGCCGACTCGAAGGCCGCCAGGAAGGCCAGCAGGAAGGGGAAGCCCAGGGCCGCCGAGTTGAGGCAGCCTCGATGACCCTGTGCCAGCTCACCCACCGCTGCGGCCCCCTCAACGCCGCCACCACCGCCCGCATCCAGGCGCTGCCGCTGGAGCAGCTGGAGGCCTTGGGGCTGGCCCTGCTGGATTTCAACGGCGCCGATGATCTGGCCGCCTGGCTGGCGGCGGAGGCCCACGCCGGCTGACGACTGGCCCGCTGCCCCCTCAGCCCACCGGCAGCCGCAACTGGAAATCAGCCCCGCCGCCCTCGCGCTCGGCCACGGCCCCATCGCCGCCCATGGCCTGCATCAGCAGCCGCACCAGCGCCAGGCCGAGGCCGCTGCCGCGGTGCTCCGGTGCCAGGGCCGCCGCACTGCCGCGCACGAAGCGCTCAAAGATCAGGGCGCGCTCCTCGGCGGGCACGCCGGGGCCGCGGTCGCGCACGTGCCACACCACCGCGGCTGGGCTGTGGCTCACGGCCAGCTCCACCGGGCCGGTGGTGTAGGCCAGGGCGTTGTCGACCAGGGCCGAGAGGCACTGCAGCAGCCGCTCGCGATCGGCCGCCAGCGGCGGGGGCGGCTCGGCCCCAGAGGCCGGGGCCAGCAGCAGGCGGGTGGGCGCCAGGGGACGGAGGCGATCAAAGGCCTCCAGCACCAGCGCTTCCGGATCGAGGGGCTCGCGCAGCAGCTGCAGGCGGCCGGCGTCCTGGCGGGAGAGGTCGAGCAGGTCGCGCACCAGCCGGCCCATGTGCTCGGCTTCGCGGGCGATCGCCTGCACCGCCTGGCGCTGGGGATCGGGCAGTGGTTCGCGCAGCAGGCTCTGGGCCTGGCCGGAGATCAGGGTGATCGGCGTGCGCAGCTCGTGGGCGGCGCCATCACTGAAGCTGCGCTCCCGCTCCCAGGCCGCCGCCAGCCGCCGCTGCAGCGCCCCGAAGGCGGCGGCGATCGGCTGCAGCTCGCTGGGCTGCTCGGCCGGCGGCAGCAGCGGCGCATCCCCCCGGGGTGGGGCTGTGATCGCCTGCAGCCGCTGGCAGAGGGCCTCGATCGGCGCCACCAGGCCGCGGCGCAGCACCGGCCGCAGCAGGGCGGAGGTGAACAGGCTGGCCAGCCCCGCCGCCGCCAGCAGAAACAGCAGCAGGCGCCGCTCCCGCTCCAGCGACTGGCTCACGTTCTGGCGCACCACCAGGTTGAAGGGCTGGCCGCTGGCCAGCTTGAGCGGCGTGCTGCTCTGCAACCAGCGCTGCTCGCCGCTGCCCAGGCGCTGCAGCGCGCTGGCCGGCTGGGGCGGCTCCAGCCAGGCGGCGATCCCCAATGGCCGGTAGCGGGCCAGGGCGGCATCCGCCTCGGCTGGGGTGCCCTCCCCCAGACTGGAGGCCAGGGTGGTGACCAGCTGGAGGTGGGCCTGGCGCCGCTCCAGTTCCAGCAGGCCGGCCCCCACCGCCAGCAGCAGGCCATAGCCGGCCAGCACGGCGATCAGGGTGCTGCTCTGCAGCCATAAACGCAGGGACTGCAGGCGCAGTGGGGGCATCGGCCGGCGTGCCAGTGCTTCCTAAGAGCACTCTTAGTGAGCACTCAGTATCAGTTGGGTTGGCGAACGGTCAACCCCTGATGAAGCTAGTGAGGTATCTGCCTCTCGTGCAATGCAATCAACCCTCCGTACCCGCACGCAGCTTGAGCTGCTCACGAAGCTGCGGGAGAAAAAGAATCCCCTCCAGAAGGGCTTCACCCTGGTGGAGCTGATGATCGTGGTGGCCGTGATCGGCATTCTGTCGGCTGTGGCGCTGCCTGCTTTCTTGGGTGCCCGGAATGCTGCAGCTGCTGGTAGTGCAATTGGTGAAGCCACTGGCATTGCCAAGGAGTGCGCTACGTTCCTTGTAAGTGGCGGGCTAGGAGCGCAACCTGCAACTGTTGCAGGCGGCCCTTCAATTACTTGTGCAGCTGGCGCATCTGGCGTGGTGACCTCCCGATCCTTTGCAGCTGGCGCATCTGGTCTCCGCTGCCTCAATACGACTATTGCATCAACCGCAACACAAGTCACTATCAATATTCCTACTACTGGTATTTTGACTTGCTCATAGGGCAAAGCTATCTACTGTAATCTATATTGGGATTGGCTTTTGGCCAATCCCTTTTTTATTTTGTAAAAGCAATACTTGTATGCAGGTTGGTCGATATCATGGGCGATATAAGTTATAGCCCTGAGTCTTACTACTTAGTCATTTATATTAGCCAAAAGCAGTGGCTGAGTTCTTCTCGATGATTAATAAAGCTATATGGTATGTGCTCTTGCTTCCTAAGGCGCCCTCCGCGACATAGACTATCTGGCTAGTTTTTACCTTGCAGTCCAATGCGATCGATCGCTAATGCAATGGTAGGAATTGTCGCATTGAGACTGCTAACTACTAAGATTGGTTTCTAGGTAATCACGCCTTATTACTATCATTCTTGCTTATGGTAGAATAACTGATATGTGTCAATCTTTCCTCTGATGAATTCTCAAGGTGTTGAGCTACTTGTTAATCGGGCGCTGGCATATCAAACCGAGGGCAACAGTGGGCGGGCCGCAGTGGTCTATAAGGGCCTAATGAGGCGTAATCTTTACTCTGCTAGAGTGCTCACAAATTATGGAGTTATATGTTATCAGAGTGGAGACAGATCGAGTGCGTTGGATTTCTTTGAAAGAGCCCTCTTTTTAGACCCCGAGTATAATGACGCCTGGCATAATCTTAGTGTTGATGCCGAGACTTACACAGTAGAGCATCTTCTTAAAGTCGCTGATCGCATCAGCTCAAGTTTTCCTGCAGCTATACACGCAAAAACAGCTTCCGCTCAAGCCTATCTAGCATTGGGAAAGCCTAGCCAGGCTGAATTGATACTTAAGGAACTTTTGGCTTTTTCTCCAGACGACTTGCAAGCCTTGGAGTTGGCTGCAAAATGTAGTCTCCAAAGCGGAAATATTGATACGGCAACTACCTATCTTCTCTATATGCTCTCGCTACGGCCAGGCGATCCTTTCGCTACAACTGAGCTTGCCGAGATAGCGCTTAAGACCGGAGATTCCGATTCGGCTCTTCAAATACTTAGCTCTGCACTCAATGCTAATCCAAAAAGCCACGAGATTCTGTTTCAATTGGCTCGATTTTATCAGTCTGGAGGACGTTTGTATCAGGCAATTGACTATTATCAGCAAAGCATGGAACTTGCTCCGGAGCCAGGAAATATTATTGCTAATCTCGCTTATTGCTATGCAGAGGTCGGCGAGATCGATGAATTCCTTAAGCAGTACGACGTACTTTTAGGGCAGAGAAAGGCGACTTTCGAGAATCTAATGCCATTGGTATTTATCTGTTCGACGCTTGGCCTGCCATTCGCTAACAGGCTTCGCGAGTATAGTAATCTTGCCTGGGCATTACGAAGTAATGCCATTGCCTCCAAGTCTACTTCTGACACTATATCTGATGTAGCTGTTGCATCAATGCCAGTCTGTTCACCACTTGGCTTGGGTAGGAAGCGTGTCGGCGTGCTGACAGGTGATCTTGGATCCCATGTCGTTTCAAGTTTTCTGGCCTCATTTCTTTTAAACTACTCAAAAGATAATCTTGATGTTGAAATTGTTTCTAATCGCTGGCGAAATGATTCTATTGCCGACAGACTTTCTGGCGCGGTGACCAATTGCATCTCTATCGCCGACTTTAGTGAAAACTCAGCACGATCTCTATTGGCCGAACGGCAATATGATCTAATCGTTGAGACGTCAGGCTTTACCTCTGGTACAGCAATATATCTGTTGGATCAGCGATGTGCACCGGTTCAGTGTCATTGGATTGGCTACCATGCTAGTACATATCTTCCTACTATGGACTACTTTATTGGTGATTCGATTTATACTCCTGATTCCTTGCAGAGTTTTTTCACTGAAAAGATCGCAGTCTTGCCGAGAGCTTGGCTTGCCGCAACTCCCTTTACTCCAATACCTGAGGCAATTTGTAAAAGCCCTTGTGATGAGATTGTTATTGGATCCTTTTCTCAGATCGCTAAGCTTACAGAAACTACGCTTACGATTTGGGCACAGATCCTTTCGGCTGTGCCACATGTCAAACTTATGCTTAAGGACAAATTTGTTGGCGATGACAAGATTCAGAGCCGAATTATAGAGTTTATGAGTAACTACAAGGTCGGCTATGAGCGTATTCTTTTTCAGCCGCGCACGGCTGATTGGTTTCAGCATATGACACTGTATAATCATCTTGATTTAGCCCTAGATACCACTCCTTGGTCTTCAGCTACGACCGCATTCGATGCGTTGTCTATGGGCGTTCCTTTGGTTAGTCTGCTTGGAGAAACTGCGGCGGGGCGTATGAGCTCATCTGTGTTGTATCACTGCGGAAGGTCTGAATGGATTGCATCGACTCCCGCCCAGTACGTTTCCAAGTGCTTGTCTATAATTAACGATGTTCAGTTTCACCGCGTGAATAAGAAAGAGTATCAATCCAGTATTCTCCGATCACAGCTATATGACGGCCCCAATATGGCAAGGGCTATCGAAACACTCTTCATGTCTTTTTGATGCAGTCACCTTGCGGCCTTGGATAGGTCTTGGCAAGAAATTTATGATGGGATTAAATGCTGTGTTTGTAATCTCCTTGATTGATCAGATGTATTGCCGAGAAGTGGCTGGATGAAAGACTGCTTTTTTGCCTTCGATCGATCTCTCACGGTAATAAGGGTGCAGCGGCCTCAAAGCTTTTAGTAAGCTTATTTGATACATCAATAATGATTCTTAAAAGCTAGCTAATAATGCCCAAAAGCAGGGCGCTAGCAGGCTTGAATCTCGACAGACCTTGGGATTGAGAGATGTCTGAGTGCTTTATGGTTGATTTTCTGATGCAAGCTTAGCAGTGAGGCTCGGAGACATCTAGATCAGCAACATCATTGATGGTGAGAGCTGCAAAATAACACATAGCTAGATCGCTGCCGCATCGCCTGTCAAGCTCCCTAATTAAAAAATGCGCGTAGTCGTAAGCATTTAGGGCCTCATGAAGTACAAAGATGGTCGCTTGTAAATGTCTGTTGCTCCATTGCTGAAGATTGCGGAAGTCACGAATATAGATTGCATCCCCCCATAGTATCTGGCTGGTTTCGCTGATAGAGCTGTAATTCACTTGCCAGGGTTTAAAAGGTCGCCCCTGCGTGTAAGTAAATCGCAGAAAGCAAAATCCCTGGGATCGGAGGAATTGATCGACATCAGCCATCAATGGTTGCCCTTCGTAGAGTTCAATGAACTCCACATCGCATTGGATGACTGAAACACTGCGTAGGGTTTCCTGAGCGTTCTGCAGGATCATTAACTCGGCTCCTTGCACATCGAGCTTCAGGAAATCAGTTGCTACCGCTTCCTGGATGTCGTCAAGCCGATGTGTTTGCAGTCGCACCTCTCTTTCTATCTGCATTAGTTCACCTAAGGCTGGAAACAAATCCACAGTAGATCGAGCCGGCGGAAACAAGGATGACGTCATTGGTACATTGGTTATATGCAGAGTGTGTTCTTGTCCATCTCCCAATGCCCATGGTAGATAGCGGAGCGCTGTATTATTCGCCCGTGCTTGTTGGTTCAGTTTTTCGCATTCATCTCGCAAGGGTTCAAAGCCCAACACTTCGGCGAAGCCTTCGCTCGCCCAACACACCCATGGTTCAACCTCATTTCCTAGGCCCATGGCGCCTACATCAATACAGCGAATGGGTTGATCTAGGGCGAGAAAGTCAAACCAGGCCCGAACCGATGAGCTTGAATCCGCTTCGTGATCTGTAATCCCATATCGTTTCTCGACTAAAGCAATGCGGCGTCTAACTGCGTCATTCACGTAGCCCAGTCTGGTCAACCTCTCAAGTCTCGGCTGAGCTGCTTCACCTGTATAGAAGCCTGAAAAACTGCCGATTCGTTCTAGAGCTGTCAAGCCCGCCGCTTCCAGCCACGCTTCAATAGTGCCCGTGGGCTCGATGGCATCAAAGGTGGGGTCTGGGCAAAGAAATGGTTCATTCAGATCAGGCACTCTGCTGCTCTGTAGTTCAGTAATCAGGGTGTTTAAAGCCTGCACAGCGTGCACGCGTTTCCCGCAAGCCATCGCTACCCTGGCGAGACTTGCCCAGCGCCCTGCAGGGCAACCAGGTTGGCATTCACCTTGCAGCACCTCATAGCTTTGGGCTAGAGCACCATATTTGCTGGAAAGCGCTTCTGCCCTTCCTGGGCCCTCACCCATGCTCCTAATGCCCTGTTGATTTGATTCTGTTCCGGTTGATGAGAGCGAGCTTGCCAGTTCTCCGCCAAACTGAGAGCGTAAGGCTGAGTTGCTAATCTCTGTAGCCAGGATTCAAGAGCTATCACGCCTGCTTTTGGACCCTCCTGGTTGACCTGTTCTACAAGCCTGCCAGCGGCTGCCAATGTTGCCACCCGGTCGGGTTTGGCTGCAAATAAGTTGAGGAGATAGCCATCCACTTCCTCGCCTGTTGCAAACGGCACTAGGGCATCGAGCCCTGGGATCAGCCGGAAGGTCTGATAGCCCAGCTGCTCAATCTTCTTCACGAGACCCAGGTGGAGTTCAGCGCCAGCTTTTACTTCAAACATCACCAACGGTGAGAGCTCTTGGAAGAACTTTGCACCTCCTTTCAGGATGCGCTCTTCTTCTCCCTCGGCATCGATCTTCAGTAGATCGACTGCGGTCCAATGGAATCGCTCCAGGCATCGATCCAACGTGGTCAGTTCAACGGCTTCGCCTGGCCCAGCTCGTGTGGCACCATCATCCGAGGCGGCATTGACCAAGCTGTTCAATTCAGCCTGGCCCGGCATCTGCAGCCAAGCTGTTCCCTCATGATCTGACAAGGCCTGTTGCACCACCTGCAGCCATGTTGTGCTATTGGCCGCTGAACTTTCACGCAGGAGCTGGGCTGTTTCCGTGGCTGGTTCGAATGCCCAGACTTTGCCGTTGGCACCGACCTTTCGGGCCAATGACAGGGCATAGACGCCATAGTTTGCGCCGATATCTACTATCGTGTTTCCAGGCTGTACTATCTGGCGTAGAAACTTGATCTCATCTTCAAACCAATCGCCCTGCTCCTGCAGTACGTAGGGAGTGATCAGCTCCAGCGAATCAGGCACGAGCACTTTGGTGCCCTCCACCAGTTCCACGCTGATGATGCCGGCCGGATTGGTCATGAGCTGTTTGGTTGCTCGGTCAGCCTAGCCAGATGGAAGTTTGCTAAGAGCGGTCTTCATATGGTTTCAATTGTTTTGATCTCACTGCAATGCATCTGTTTTCATGCGGAGGCCTTGTGTGGTTTTTTTGAGCTCACCGCCCTGGTGGACAACGCCCTGCTCTACAGCGATGGTCCGGTCACCCTCGCCGTCAGCAGCGGCCCAGCCGGTGAGCTGGTGCTGCACGCGATCGACCGCGGCCCCGACACGGCCGGTCTGGCTAGTCCCCACCCCGGCGGGGGGGGGGCTGATTTTCAGCTGCTGCTGCTGGGGTTGGCCAACCCGTGAAAACACGGAGGCCCTTGACTGGTGCTGGCGTACTATCGGTTATTGAGTTGGTTTGGGGTCGCTACGGTTGGCGGAGCGCGCTGAATGGGATTCCCTGCGGCCTGGTTTAACCCCGCCGCATCTGCTGCTGGATCGGCAAGGTTGGTCAACACTGTTCGCTGGCTCCCTTCTCCTCCTGATTTCGTTCACCACGAACTACGGCGATGACAACGTCTTCCACTTCGCCAACCTCCAAGCCCATGAGCAGGGGCTGTTCTGATCGATCCACATGGGTCTCCACCTTGCCGCCCTGGCGGCGCTTGCTGGCGATGTTGAACTGGCATCCCGTTTACGACATCGAGCAAGAAACCGAGCAGTTGAGGATCAGATCTCTCGCCAGCGAGAAGCGGATTCAAGAGAGCGAGAAGCGCACGAGGCAGATCGAGAAAGAAACCGAGCAGATCAAGAAAGAAGCCGAGCGGATCGAGAACGAAACCTTGCAGATCGAGAGCGAAATCGAGCAGCTCAAGCAAGACAACGCGCGGCTCGCCGTGCTCAACTCCAAGATGGATGCCTTGTTGCGCAGGGACGAGTCCTCCTCTTGGCGTCCCCCTTCAACCGGCTCCAGCTGAGCGAAGCCTTGGCCCTGTTGATGGAAGAGATGCGGCGGTGGGGTTAGTTGGAGCGGTGCCGCTCCGGCTGCAGCGCGTGAGGTCCTTGGCAGCGCGGAGCGCCGCTGGTGACAATCGGCCCAATCCCCTCGTCAGGCGCCTGCCCCTGTTGGCTGCGAGAGGAGTCCCACCCAATCCGCAACCATGAGCTGCGCACACCGATCACCCTGATCGCCGGCCACGCCGAGGGCCTGCTGCGTCGCGGTGCCCAGCCCCCCGCCCTGCAGCTGATCCAGCAGGAGGCCCAGCGCATGGGCACGCTCGTGAGCGACCTGCTCGACCTGGCCCGCAACGACGCCGGCCGCCTGCGCCTGCAGGCCAGCGCCCAAGCGCCCCGCGCCAACGCCGACCCCCGCCGCCTGCAGCAGTGCCTCACCGCCCTGGTGGACAACGCCCTGCTCTACAGCGATGGCCTCGTCACCCTCGCCGCCAGCACGGGCCCGTCCGGCGAACTGGTGCTGCACGTGATCGACCGCGGCCCCGCACGGCCGGCCTGGCCAGCCCTCACCGCGGCAGTGGCATCGGCCTCTCGGTGGTGCGTCTGCTGATCGAAGCAATGGGCGGCCGCGTGCAGGTGGCCGCCCATCCCGGCGGGGACGCTGATTTTCAGTTGCTGCTGCCGGGGTAGGTCAGCTCGTGAAACCACGGAAGCCGGGCGCGGCAGTACAGGTGTACTGTGTGTTGATTGGGTTGGGGGCTGAGCTGTGGCAGGTGGCGAACCGTGAAAACGGATCACTGGTTCTACGGGCTGTTCCAGAGCGCGCCGGATCTGATCACCTTGCTGCTGCCGCAAGGGTCCCTTGCAGCTCCCTCGCTCGGTCCCGATGCGCCGGGCGACGCGATCTATCGCTTTGAAGCGCCCGAGCTCAAGGCGGCGAACCATCGCCTTGATGGGGCGTTCTGGCCCAGAAGCGATGCGGTCGGCACGCCGGAGCAGCCGGTGGTGCTGCTGGAGGTGCAGATGCACGCCAAGCCAGGGTTCAAGCATCGCCTCGGCGCTCAGAGCCTTCGCTTTCTGCAGCTCCACCCACAGGTGCTGCATCTGGCCGTGGTGGTACTGGTGCCGCACCGGCGCCTCAACCTTGGCCCTGCCTTTTTGCCGAAGCCGCTGCAGGCATTTATCGATTGCGTGGACTGGCTGAGCCTGGAGGAGTTGGGTCAGCTGGCCGATCTCGATCCACTGCTTGCCCTGCTCACGCTGCCGGTGCGGCCGGAAGCTGAGCTGCAGGCCAGCTCGCAACGGATCCTGGAACGCCGTCCGGATCTGCTTTCTGCCGTTCAAACTATCCTTCTGGAGCGGCTTCCCCTACTCACTCGCACTCCATTGTGAGGAATTAATCATGGAGATCGCCACCATTCCCGCCAAAGACCTGCGCCATACCCGCGTCGCTCAGGAGTGGATCGAGGAGGGCCGGCAGGAGGGCCGGCAGGAAGGCCTCCAAAGGGCCGGCAGGAAGGCCTCCAAGAGGGAGAAGCCTCTGTCACCCTCCGCCTGCTCAACCGTCGCTGCGGTCCCCTCAGCGATGCAACCGCAGCCCTGATCAAGGCGCTGCCGCTGGTGCAACTGGAGGCACTGGCCGAGGCGCTGCTCGATTTCAGCGGCCCGGCCGACCTGGCGGCCTGGCTGGCCGAGCACAACGGCTGAGGCTCAAGCTCCGGCAGGGCTCCAGCTCTTGAGGCCCTGACGAGCTCTGAAAGTCGATAGAGACAACGGCCTCAACCCCCTGTGTCATGCGACTGCCCCTGCTGGTTCTGAGCGGAGTCCCGCCCAATCCGCGTCCACGTCCTGCTGCGCCGGTGTCCCCAGCCCCCCGCGCCAACATCGATCCCCACCGCCTGCAGCAGTGCCTCACCGCCCTGGTGGACAACGCCCTGCTCTACAGCGATGGCCCCGTCACCCTCGCCGCCAGCAGCGGGCCAGCCGGCGAACTGGTGCTGCACGTGATCGACCGCGGCCCCGGCACGGCCGGCCTGGCCAGCCCCCATCCCGGCGGCGGTGCGGATTTTCAGTTGCTGCTGCCGGGGTTGGGCTGAACCGTGAAAACACGGAGGTCACTCGCCTGGTACTTTCGTACTATTCGGTCATCGAGTTGGCTTGGGGCCGCTACGGTTGGTTCAGCGCGCTGAAAGAGATTCCGGGCGGCTTGGTTTAGTCCCGTCGCCTCGATTGCTGGATCGGCAGGGCTGGTCAACACTGTTCGCTGGCTCCCTTCTCCTCCTGATTTCGTTCACCACGAACTTCGGCGATGACAACGTCTTCCAGTTCAGAAACCTCCCCGCCCATGAGCAGGTCGGAGTGGGTCTCCACCTTGCCGCCCTGGCGGCGCTTGTTGGCGATGTTGAACTGGCGTCCCGTTTACGACATCGAGCAAGAATCCGAGCAGATCGAGAGCGAAATCGAGCAGCTCAAGCGAGACAACGCGCGGCTTGCCGTGCTCAACTCCAAGATGGATGCCTTGTTGCGCAAGGACGAGTCCTCCTTTCAGCTTCCCCCTTCAACCGGCTCCAGCTGAGCGAGGCCATGGCGCTGTTGATGGAAGAGATGCGGCGGCGGGGTTAGGTGGAACGGTGCCGCACCGGCGCCCCAACCTCGGACAAGCCCGGCTCCCGCAGCAGCTGCAGGCGTTTGTGGATGGCGTACTGTGGCTGAGCCTGGATGAGCTGGGCCAGCAGGTCGATCTCGATCCACTTCTGGCTCTCCTCGCGCTGCCGGTGCGGCCGAAAACCGAGCTGCAGGCCAGCTCGCAACGGATCCTGGAACGCCGGCCGGATCTGCTTTCTGCCGTTCAAACTATCCTTCTGGAGCGGCTTCCCCTACTCACTCGCACTCCATCGTGAGGAATTAATCATGGAGATCGCCACCATTCCCGCCAAAGACCTGCGCCACACCCGCGTCGCCCAGGAGTGGATCGAGGAAGGCCGGCAGGAAGGCCTTCAAGAGGGAGAAGCCTCCGTCACCCTTCGCCAGCTCAACCGTCGCTGCGGCCCCCTCAGTGACGCAACCGCAGCCCGGATCAAGGCGCTGCCGCTGGAGCAACTGGATGCCCTGGCCGAGGCCCTGCTCGATTTCAGCGGCCCCGCCGACCTGGCGGACTGGCTGGCCGAGCACAGCGGTTGAGGCACAGGCGCCGGCAGGGCTGCAGCTCGTGAGGCCCTGACAGCGCGGTTTGGCCCGCTACGGTTGGCTGAGTGCGCTGAAAGGGATTCCGGACGGCCTGGTTTAGGCAAGCCGATGTGATTGCTGGATCCACAAGGTTGGCCATCTCTGTTCGCTGGCTCCCTTCTCATCCTGATTTCGTTCATCACGAACTACGGCGACGGCAACCTCGTCCAGCTGAGACATCTCCCAGCCCATGAGCAGTGGCTGTCCTGACAGATCCACCGGGTCTGCACCTTGCCGCCCTGGCGATGTTGACCTGGCGTCCCGTTTACGAGATCGAGAGCGAAATTGAGCAGCTCCAGCCAGACAACGCGCGGCTTGCCGTGCTCAACTCCAAGATCGACGCCTTGTTGCGCAGGGCGAGTCCTCCGTCCCCACTGGCATCGCGATGGGCAGCCTGGATGGGCACACCCGGCCCTGGGGTTGGGCAGCAAGCCGGTTGGCAATCCAGCCCAGCAGGCCTTCAATCTCGGCTGTCTTGCCTACAGTTCGCCCATGAGAACGGCCGTCCCGCTGCTGAACGCCGCCTGCGCTGCCTTGAACTGATGCGCCCGTCTTGAGCCAGCCATCCCCCAAGTTCGCCGGCCCTGGGGCCAGTGATGCTGTCACCGCCCTGGCCATCACCGAGAACATCCCGGTGGGTACCTATGTGATGGCGCTCGGCCTGGATCACCCACCCCGGTTCACCTTCGTAAGCGATCGCTGGCTGCGCATGCTCCAGCTCGAGCGGCAGGCGGTGCTTGCGGATCCATCCCTCGCCTTCCAGCGCATTCATCCCGACGACCGGGCCCCGTTCACCGCCCTGCACGAGTTGGTGGTGGCGGAGGCCAAGCCCCTGTTCTGGGAGGGGCGCCTCCTCGTGCACGGCGTGACCAGCTGGGTGCGGATCGAATCCATCCCCCGCCCCAACCCCGCCGGTGGCACGATCTGGGAGGGGGTGATGGTGGACATCACCAGCCAGCAGCAGTCCAAGCAGGAACTGGAGCGGGAGCGCGCCCTCCTCCACACCGTGCTCAGCCATATCGATGCCCACGTGTACATGAAGGATCGCCTGGGCCGCTACCTCTATGCCAACCCCAGTGCCCAGCGCCTGCTCACCGGTGGAGCCGCCGATGTGCGCGGCCGCAGCGACTTCGACTTCCTCCCCGCCGAGGTGGCTGCCGCCATCCGCCAGGTGGATGAGCAGGTGTTGCGGCTGGGTGTTCCCAGCTTCACCGAGGAAACCCTGCCCGCTCGCCACGGCGGTGGCGAGCGCGTGTTCCTCAGCCAGAAACTGCCCTACCGCCAGCCAGGCCAGCCCGATGGTCTGATCGGTTTCTCAACCGACATCACCGAGCTGCGCCGCGCCTACATGCAGCTCGCTGAATCGGAGGAGCACTACCGGCTGCTGGCGGAAAACATGAGTGATGTGGTGTTCCGCCTCGATGGGGAAGGCCGCATCCTCTGGGTGTCCCCCTCGCTCACCGCCGCCCTGGGCTGGCAGCCCGAGGAGTGGATCGGCCGGCTGGGCATCGAATTCCTGCCCCATCGTGGGGAGTCTGAGACGTTCCGCCAGAACGTTGCCCGCCTGCTCGCCGGCGAGAATGGCGTGCGCGCCCGCGATGAGGTGTTCGCCCGCGACGGTTCGATCCACTGGGTGGAGACCCAGGCCGACCCCTACCGCAATGCCTGCGGCGAGATCGAGGGGATCGTGTCCAGCTTCCGCCTGATTGACGAGCAGGTGGCCACCGAGAAGCAGCTGCAGCACCTGGCCACCACCGATGGCCTCACCGGCATCGCCAATCGCCGTCACCTCGAGTTGTTGGTGAACCACGAGATGGAGCGGGGCGAACGCACTGGCGAGCCGGCCAGCCTGATCCTCTGCGACATCGACAACTTCAAGGCGATCAACGACCTCTACGGTCACCACGTTGGTGATCAGGTGCTGGTCGACTTCAGCCGCCGCATCCTCCGCCAGGTGCGCCGATGCGATGCCTTCGGGCGCTGGGGAGGGGAGGAGTTTCTGCTGCTGTTGCCCTCCACCGGCCGCGATGCCGCCCTCGCCCTGGCCCAGCTCCTCTGCCAGGGGATCGCCGCCAGCGATTTTTCGCCCGTGGGCACGGTCACCGCCAGCTTCGGCGTGGCCCAGCACCGGCCCCAGGAATCGCAGGATGCCTGGCTGCAGCGGCTGGATGCCGCCCTCTACGCCGCCAAGGCAGCCGGCCGCAACGGCGTACACGCCGCCTGAGCGCCACCCTTACCATGGCCTCACCGGTGAAGGATCAAACGATGGCGTGTGATTCGTTTTGCATCCTGGCGTTTAACCATATTCAAATCGATCCCAATGGCGATTGCCGTCTCTGTTGCAGGGCCACTGATGTGGTGCGTGACCCGGCCACTGGAATCTCGCTGAATATCAAGAACGTTTCCCTTGATCATATTTTTAATTCCAGCTACTACGCCAAGGTGCGCGAACAAATGCTCAGCGGCCAACCTGTGGAGGCCTGTGCCAGATGTTATGCCGATGAGAGCCTGCTCGGCAGTAGCTATCGCACCTTCTCCAATAGCAAATGGCAGCATGATCCAGCCGCCAGGCCCGCGTTGCAGCCTTCCCTCCAATACATCCAGGTGAATCCTGGCAATACCTGCAATCTCCAGTGCAAGAGCTGCAATGCCGACTATTCATCGTCGATAGAAGCCAACCCGGTGCATTCCCAATGGAGTCCGGGAATGGCCAAGGGCAGCCTGGCGATCCCGGTGATCCCTGCCTCCAACCGTCTGGCAATCTCAACCCAGGAGCTGATTGATCTCGGCTCGTATCTGGCCTCGGTGTACAACCTGCCCTTGCGGGAATACACCCTGTATTTTCCAGAGCCGCCTGGCAAGCGTGTTCAGCAGATTCGGGCGCGCATGGTGTCTGGGGAGCTGACAACCGTTGATCCCGCCTTGCTCCTTCAGGCCCCCAGGCAGAGGCTTGGCCGGCATCTGGTGCAGGTGTTGACCTTGGATGTGTGGGCGGCGAATGTGTTCGGTGCGCAAAGTTTTGAGGTGGAGTATAAAGATGGGGATCGCTCCGGCTTGGCGTCGGCACCGGCTGACCAGCAGGCCCGAGCGCAGTCGCTGCTGTGGCGCTTCAGCACGGATGCCGATTGGCATGCCCAGGATGCCGTGATTTTTGGCGACATTCTCAACAATGCCCCCAGCCTCAAGGAGCTTTATTTCACTGGCGGCGAGCCCATGATGAGCCCGCTGTTTCCCAAGGTGCTGCGCTACCTGAGGGAAACAGGCTTCGCTGATTCGATTAAAATTCAACTTAACTCCAATATCTCGCTGCTCACTGCTGAGATTGTTGATCTGCTTTTAGGCTTCAAAGATGTGCAGTTTTCTGTGAGCCTGGACGGTACGGGTAAGGTGTATGAATATATCCGCTACCCCTCGAAATATGCCAACATTCAAAAGCGGCTGGAGTTGCTGAGGGGCACGCCGATGACGATCACGCTGGTGCCCATTCTGAGTTGTTTTAATGCGGCCAACCTGCCGGATATTGCTGCGCTTGCCGATTCGTTTGGCTTCGACCTCAGTATCTATCCAGCCCAGGGGCCGGCGTTTGTGGATTGCGCCTGCCTGGCTCCGGCTGCCGCTGATCGGGCAATCCGGCTCGTGGAGCAGTGGTGCCACGCCCATCCCGCTTCCCCCCTGCTTCAGCAGATGCAATCCGCCCTGGTGCATCTCAGGGAGGCCCGCGGTCGCCACACGCCGGAGATGACCCGGCTGATGCTCAGCTTTTGTAAGGACGTGGACGGCCAATCGGGCCGCAGGCTCGCCGATTACATTCCCGATCTCTACCAGGCCTGCAGGAGCTACCTCGACCAGGGCGTGGTGCTGGCCCGTTAGGGCCCGGCCGGGATGCGGGTGTCACTCCCGAGGCCCCTTGCCGCCTGATTCCTGGCTGCGTAGGGTCGCCGGATGTCCCGATTGCTCTCCCGCCCCAGCACCCTTTCGGCCCGGATGGCCCGCTGGGGGGTGCTGATCGTGCTGGCCTATCTGCTGGCAGCCCTGCTCACGCCCTTGCTGGTGCAGGCCGGCTGGCTGCCGGAGCCCAATGCCGGCCTCGACAATCCGATCTACGCCTCCCCCTCCCCCGCCCACTGGTGCGGCACCGACCGCCTGGGCCGCGACGTGTGCGTGCGCACACTCGCAGCCAGCGGCGTGGCCCTGCAGGTGGTGGTGCTCGCCCTGGTGGTGGCCCTGGTGATCGGCGTGCCCCTGGGCATGGTGAGCGGTTACCTGGGCGGCTGGGTGGACCGGCTGCTGGTGCTGCTGATGGACACCCTCTACACCCTGCCGGTGCTGCTGCTCTCGGTGGTGCTGGCCTTCCTGCTCGGCCGCGGCCTGCCCAACGCCGCCGCCGCCCTCTGCGTGGTGTACATCCCGCAGTACTTCCGGGTGGTGCGCAACCAGAGCGCCCAGGTGAAGGCCGAGCTCTATGTGGAGGCGGCCCAGTCGCTCGGCGCCGGGCCCCTCTGGATCCTGCGCCGCTACCTGCTGCGCAACGTGATCACCTCGGTGCCCGTGTTGCTCACCCTCAACGCCGCCGATGCCGTGCTGGTGCTCGGCGGCCTCGGCTTCCTCGGCCTGGGCCTGCCGGAAACCATCCCCGAGTGGGGCGGCGACCTGCAGCAGGCCCTCACCGCCCTGCCCACCGGCATCTGGTGGACCGCCCTCTACCCCGGCCTGGCGATGTTCGTGCTGGTGCTCGGACTCTCCTTCCTCGGCGAAGGGCTGGAGAGTTGGCTGAGCGGCAGCGGCCAGCCGTCACGCGCCGCACAATAGGGGACCCCGCCCCGTTTCAGCCCTCCACACCCATGCCCTGGTGGTTGGACCTGTTGCTGTTGCTGCTGGCCGCCGGGCTCTGGGGAGCCGGCTGCGAGAGTCGCGACGACGTGTGGCAGCTGCTGCTGAAATTCTTCGCCGCCATCGCCCTGGCGGTGGTGCTGCTCGGCGGCCGCCAGATTCTGTTGGAGCTGCTCGCCCTGGCCCTGGCCCTGTGGCTGCCCGGCGCCAGCAGCAGCCGGCTGGCCAGCCGCCGCAAGCCGATCAACGGCTGATCGCCCTTCAGCAGCGCAGCTTCACGGTGCGTGGCAGCTCCTCGGCGATGGCGCCTTCCGCGTTCAGGGCCGGATAGGGGCGCCCCTCCCGCTGGCACCAGGCCGCCACCTGGGGGTAGGCCCACTCGAACAGCTGCCGCCGGTAGCGCTCCGGCGCTATCCCCTCGCCCGCCAGCGGCACCAGCCCGGCTGCCTGGCGCTGGCGCAGCGCCTCGTACAGCAGGGTGGCCGTGGCCACGCTCACATTCAACGACTGCACCATCCCCTGCATCGGGATGATCACCGCCTGGTCCACCAGGTCCGCCGCCTCCGGGCTCAGGCCCCACTTCTCCGCCCCCAGCACAAAGGCCGTCGGGCCGGTGAAGTCGCAGCTGCGGTAGTCCACCGCCGTGGGGCTGAGCATGGTGCCGTACACCCGGAAGCCCTGGGCCTTGAGGGCCTGCAGGGCTTCGGCGCTGGAGCTGTGCAGCTGCAGCGGCACCCACTTCTGGCTGCCCTGGGCCGTGCTGTTGAAGGTGGGCAGCCGCCCCTGCAGGCACACCGCATGGGCCTCCAGCACGCCCACCGCGTCGCAGCTGCGCAGGATCGCCGAGAGGTTGTGGGGCTTCTCCACGTGCTCCAGCAGCACCGTGAGATCGCCCATGCGCCGATCGAGCACGGCCTTGAGGCGTTCGTAGCGGCGGGGTAGCAGGGGCATCGGGCGGGGGCAGCGCTGAACGGGCACCCCCAGCTTCGGCCAGCGCCCTCAGCCGGCTGGGGCCGGGGTCAGGGGTAGGCCAGGGCCTGCGGCGCCAGGATCGGTTGCTGCCGTGCCTGCCGCTGATGCCCCCTGGGAGTCCGCAGCCGTCCGATCCCCGCCCCGTTCCCCGGGAGCCCGCCGCCGCCGCCGGTTTCGACCAGCGCGTCTACGCCGCCGTGGCGCGCATCCCCCGCGGCCGCCTGGCCACCTATGGCCAGATCGCCGAGCTGATCGGCGCCTACGGCTGTGCCCGCCAGGTGGGCTGGGCCCTGCGCCGCCTGCCCCTGCCCTCGCCGGTGCCCTGGCAGCGGGTGGTGAATGCCCGCGGCCAGATCAGCTTCACCCCCAGCCGGGAGGGCAGCGATTGGATCCAGGCCGAGCTGCTGCGCGCCGAGGGGATCCCGGTGGACGGCGAGGGCCGCCTGCCCCTGGGGCGCTATCTGTGGAGTCCACCACTGGAGGATGCGGTTGACGGTTGAGGCAGCCCCGATCGGCCTGGCGCCGCGCCAGCTGGCCTGGCAGGTGTTGCAGGCGGTGGCCGCCGGGGCCTACGCCGACGGCGCCCTGGAGCGGGAGTTGAACCGCCTGCCGCTGGAGCCGGCCGACCGGGCCCTGGCCACCGAGCTGGCCTACGGCGCCATCCGCCAGCGGCGGTTGCTCGACGCCTGGCTCGATGCCCTTGGCAAGGTGCCGGCCGAGCGCCAGCCCCCCCGCCTGCGCTGGCTGTTGCACCTGGGCTGTTATCAGCTGCTGTTCAGCCAGCGGGTGCCGGCGGCCGCGGCGGTGAACACCACGGTGGAGCTGGCCAAGCGGGCTGGCCTGGGCCGCCTGGCGCCGGTGGCCAACGGCGTGCTGCGGGCGCTGTTGCGCCGTCGCGCCACCCTGCCGCCGGGGGCGCCCCCCTGGCAGGGACTGCCCCAGCTGGAGAGCGAGCTGCCGGCCGCCAGCGGCCTGGGCCTGCGCCACTCCCTGCCCGCCTGGTTGGCCGAGCTGCTGCTGCTCTGGCTGCCGCCCCAGCGGGCGGAGGCCTTCGCCGCCAGCTGTAACCAGCCCCCCAGCCTCGATCTGCGCGTGAATGCCCTGCGCGCCAGCCGGGAGCAGGTGCTGGAGGCCCTGCGCCAGGCGGGCGTGGCGGCCGAACCCCTGGCCGAACCCCAGGCCATCGCCCTCAGTGGCCGGGTGGGCGATCCGCGCCAGCTGCCCGGCTACGCCGAGGGCCTCTGGTGCGTGCAGGACCGCAGCGCCCAGCGCATCGCCCCCCTGCTCGAGCCCCAGCCCGGCCAGCGCATCCTCGATGCCTGCGCCGCCCCCGGCGGCAAGAGCACCCACCTGGCCGAGCTGCTGGGCGACCAGGGGGAGATCTGGGCCGTCGACCGCAGCGAGGCGCGCTTGCGGCGGCTGCAGCGCAATGCCGAGCGCCTCGGGCTGGGGGCCATTCACACCCTGGCGGCCGATGCTTGCCAGCTGGCGGCCCAACGGCCTGAGTGGCTGGGCCAGTTCGAACGCATCCTGCTCGATGCCCCCTGCTCCGGCCTGGGAACCCTGGCCCGCCATGCCGATGCCCGCTGGCGGATCGACCCCGGCGCCATCGGTGAGCTGGTGGCGTTGCAGGAGCAACTGCTGGCCGCCCTGCTGCCGCTCCTGGCGCCCACTGGCCTGCTGGTGTACGCCACCTGCACCGTGCATCCAGCCGAAAACGGCGAACTGATCGCGGCCTTGCTCGCCCGGGAGCCCCGGCTGAGGCTGGTGAGCAGCCGGCAGTGGTGGCCTGGCGACAGCGCCGGTGACGGCTTCTACTTCGCCGTGCTGGCCAACGCCCCGGCGGAAGCGGTTGGCTGAGGGTGCCGCCGGCTCAGGGGACCGGCGGCAGGGGGGGCGGCTCCACCGGTGGGGGTGGTGGTGGCGGCGGTGGGGCGGCCACCGGGGTGGACGCCGTGGGTGCTGGCTCCCGGACAGGGGCCGGGGCCGGGGCTGGGGCCGCCTGGGGGCGTGGGCGGGGCCGCGGCGGGGGTGGCTCACTCCAGCTCGGTTCGGGCTCGCTCCAGGTGGGTTCGGGCTCCGCGCGGCGCCGGGCCCTGGGCTCGGGATCCTCTGGGGGCGGTTCCCAGAGGGGCGGCTCATCGGCAGGTGGCTCCCAGCGGCTGTCGGGGGACATCACGTCGGGTGGCTCCCAGGGCTCCTGGCGCTCGCGGTTCTCGGGTGCTGGTGCGGGCTTCTTCTTCTCCTTGGGGGGCACGTAGGGCACGAATTTGCCCTCCAGCACCGGCTTGGGCGGGAACTCCTGCACCGGGATGTTTTTGCTGATGGCCGCCATGAAGGCCCCCCAGGCGGCCGCTGCCTGGGCACTGCTGCTGCCGGTCTTGGTGTTCTCGTCGTAGCCGAACCAAACGGCCGTGGTGAGCTGGGGGATCGAGCCGATGAACCAGAGGTCGCGGGCGCCCTCGGCGGTGCCCGTCTTGCCGGCGACGGGCCGGTCAGCCAGGCCCGCTCCGGTGCCCGTGCCGCCACTCACCACCTTCTGCAGCATCCAGGTCATCGCATCGGCCACGTCGCTGCTCACGGCCCGCTTGGGGTGTTTGCCATCGCTGCGGCGGCTGTAGAGCAGCTGGCCATCGGGGCCGAGGATCTCCTCGAACGGCGTGGGTTCCACGTAGATGCCGCGGTTGTTGATGGCGGCGTAGGCGGCCGTCATCTCCAACATGGTTTTCTCGTTGGAGCCCAGCACCATGGCGGGGTATTCCCCAACCGTGCCGGTGATCCCCAGCCGGCGGGCCACATCCACCACCCGTGGATAGGCCACCTTCTCTGCCACGCCCACCGCCGCTGAGTTCTTGGATTGGGCCACGGCCTGGGTCATGCTGATCTGGCCGCTGCCCTTGATGCAGAACTGCTTGGGTGGCCAGCCCTCCTTGTAGCAGCGCGTCTTGTCGTTCACCGTGTCTTCCGGGGTCATCCCCGCTTCCAGGGCCGCCGTGTAGGCAAACAGCTTGAAGGTGGAGCCCGGCGAGCGCAGGGCCTGCACCGCCCGGTTGAACTGGCTGCGGTTGAAGTCCTTGCCGCCCACGATGGCCCGCACCAGGCCGGTGCCCGGCTCCATCGCCACCAGGCCCCCCTCCATGCTGCCGGCGCGGGCATTGATCACCTTCTGGGCTGCCGCCTGCATGGCCGGGTCCATGCCCGTGCGCACGGTGAGCCCACCCACCTCCATCTGTTCCTTGGTGAGCACCCGTGGCAGTTCCAGGGCCACCCAGCTGCTGTACCAGGGGGCGGTGCTGTCGAAATACTTGGGATCGGCGGGTTTGAGGGCCAGCGGCGCGTTCGCCGCCTCCGTTTCCTGGGCCGCGGTGATGAAGCCCTGCTCCCGCATCCGCCGCAGCACGATGCGGCGGCGTTGCAGGGCCAGATCCTGATTCACCAGGGGCGAGTACACCGAGGGGGCCGGCGGCAGACCGGCGATCAGGGCGGCCTCCGCCAGGGTGAGTTGCTCGGGTGTCTTGGAGAAATACACCCAGGCCGCATCCGAAACGCCGTAGGCACTGGAGCCCAGATACACCAGGTTGAGGTACTCGGTGAGGATCTGGCGCTTGCTCAGCTGGCGCTCGAGCTTGCCGGCCAGGGCCGCCTCCTTCACCTTGCGCAGCAGGGTGCGGTCCTGGCTGAGAAACACCGTGCGGGCCAGCTGCTGGGTGATCGTGCTGGCGCCCTCCTCCACCGAGCCGCGCGAGATGTTCCGCACCATGGCCCGGCTGATGCCATAGAAGTCCACGCCGTCGTGGTTGTAGAAGCGGCGGTCCTCGGCGGCGATGAACGCCTTCTCCACCAGCGGTGGGATGGTGCCACTGGTGAGCTTCTCCCGACTCACCGGCCCCTGCTTCTGCACCACCTGGCCATCGGCAGCCAGGATTGTGAGCGTGCCCGGCCGGTTGAAATGGCTGATGCCGCGGGCATCGGGCAGCAGGGCGTCAAAGCCGCGCACCAGCACCGACTGCACCACCGCGGCGCCACCGCCGATGGCCGCCGCGGCCAGGGCGGGGAGCAGCAGGGGATTGCGCCGCGGCCTCTGGCTCCGGCGGGGCTGGCTGGGTCGGGCAACAGCGGTGTTGGTCATGTCAGGCCACCAGGGCGCTGTGGCCGATGGCCAGCGCCGTGACCAGCATGCCGAGCACCAGGAAGGGCTGGGCGCTCGCCTGGTACTTCACGTCGTAGGCCACCGGATCGCGCAGCAGCCAGATGTCCTGGAAGGTCATCTGTGGCACGATCAGCAGCACCAGCAGCACGGCGGCGAAATGCTGGCCGATGGCGATCAGCACCGCCACCATCGCCAGCTGGAACACGTCGATCATGGCGGCGCTGATCCAGCTGGCCTTCTCGGTGCCAAACACCACGGGCAGGCTCTGCAGGCCCAGGGCCCGGTCGCCCTCCACGCTCTTGAAGTCATTCACCACGGCAATGCCCAGGCCGGCCAGGGAGTAGGCCAGGGTGAGCAGGGCGGTGGTCCAGGTGAGGTGGCCGAACAGGGCCTGGCCCGCCCACCAGGGCAGGGCGATGTAGCTGGCGCCCAGGGCGTAGTTGCCCAACCAGCCGTTCTGCTTGAGCTTGAGCGGCGGCGCTGAATAGATGAAGCTCACGAAGGAGCCCCCCAGGGCCAGCAGCAGCACGACAGGGGTGGAGTGGCCGGCCCAAACGTCCAGCCCATAGGCCACGCCCAGGCCAGCCAGCAGCAGGATCCAGATCTGCGCCTTCACCTGGCCCAGGGGGATCGCGCCGGAGGGAATGGGCCGGTAGGGCTCGTTGATCGCGTCGATTTCGCGGTCGTAGTAGTCGTTGATTGTTTGCGTGTAGCCGGCCAGCAGCGGCCCGCTCATCAGCATGCAGGCCACCGAGGCACCCACCTCCGGCAGGGTCCAGTGGAAGTTGCCGGACGCGGCGGCGCCGCAGAGCACCCCCCAGATCAGGGGGATCCAGGTCACCGGCTTCATCAGCTGCAGCCGGATCTTCCAGATGGTGCTGGTGCCGGCAGCACCCTTCATCCCCAGCAGCTGGCGCGCTGCTGATCCACTGCTGGCTTCGGGGTTGGGGCTGTTGCTCAAACCGGGTCTCAGGCGGGGGTCACTTCGTCGTCGAAGAACCAGGCGGTCTGGCCGCCGGCCAGTTCCACCACCACTCCGATGCCCTTGCCATCCACCGTGCGGAAGCCCTTCACCGTGCCGGTGGCATCGGCCTTGAGGGCGCTCACCATGTCGGCGGGGATGCGATCCCGCACGCGGGCGATCCGCACCTTGGAACCAACGTTGATCGTGGCAGCCTGGGCCATAAGGCGGCGCGACTGAAAAGTGGCGCAACCCTAACAGTGAGAGCCCGCTGTGCCCCGGTTCGCTCCCTGCTCCTGCTCCAGCTCCAGTTCCAGGCAGCCTCACCCCGGCTTTCCAGCCCATTCCCCTGCCCTCGCTGCTCCCCTCGCCCTCGCCGCCCCCCTGCCCTCGCCGCCCATGGTTGCCAAGCGCATCATTCCCTGCCTCGACGTGGCCGATGGCCGGGTGGTGAAAGGGGTGAACTTCGTGGGCCTGCGCGATGCCGGCGACCCGGTGGAGCTGGCCTGCCGCTACAGCGCCGCGGGGGCCGATGAGCTGGTGTTCCTCGACATCGCCGCCAGCCACCAGGGCCGCGACACCCTGGTGGGGCTGGTGCAGCGCACCGCCGAGGCCGTGACCATTCCCTTCACCGTGGGCGGAGGCATCAGCAGCGTGGAGGGCATCACCGCCCTGTTGCGCGCCGGTGCCGACAAGGTGAGCCTCAATTCCTCGGCGGTGCGGGATCCCGAGCTGGTGGCCCGCGGCGCCGAGCGTTTCGGCTGTCAGTGCATCGTGGTGGCGATCGATGCCCGGGCCCGCCAGGGCGGCGGCTGGGACGTGTATGTGAAGGGCGGCCGCGAGAACACCGGCCTCGATGCGGTGACCTGGGCGCGCCAGGTGGTGGCCCTCGGCGCGGGCGAGATCCTGCTCACCTCGATGGATGGCGATGGCACCCAGGCCGGTTACGACCTGGCCCTCACCCGGGCGGTGGCCGATGCGGTGGACGTGCCGGTGATCGCCTCCGGCGGCGCTGGCTGCATCGACCACATCGCCGCGGCGATTGCGGGCGGTGCCGAGGGCGGCCATGCGTCGGCGGCCCTGTTGGCATCCCTCCTGCATGATGGCGTGCTCACGGTGGAAGAGATCAAGCAGGACCTGTTGGCCCGTGGCCTGCCGATCCGTCCGCTCGCCAGTGCGCCCCAGGCCTGACGCAGCCTCCTGTAACTCCCCGTTACATTGATTTCAGCCATCCTCTGCCCTTCGCCAGCTTCGTGGCCGTTCTGCACGCCCCACTCCCGAGCCTGATCGCCTTCCTCCTGGTGGTGGCGGTGATCGCGCTCGTGGCCTGGGCCCTGCAGTTGATGCAGGCCGCCAACGATCGCCAGGAGTTCTCGCTGATGTTGGCCGGCTGCATGGTGTGCTCTGCAGCCGTGGGTCTGGCCACCGTGATGGTGATCACCCTCACCGGGCCCGAGTGGGGGGCCCTCGGCGCCCTGGCTGGAGGGCCGATGGCCGGAGCCGACCCGGCCGGCTCCGACCTGCCCCTCTCCCTTCCCGCCTCCTTTGAACTGCCCTGGGATGGGCAGCTTTAGCCCCGGTGATCCAGCGGCGGTGCAGCAGCTGTTTGATCAGATTGCCCCGCGCTACGACCAACTCAACGACCTGCTGAGCCTCGGCCTACATCGTGTCTGGAAGCGCCAGGCCTTGGTCTGGATCCAGCCCAGGCCGGGCCAGTGCCTGCTCGATCTCTGCTGCGGCACCGGCGACCTGGCCCTGCTGATGGCGGAGCGGGTGCGGCCCGGCGGCGAGGTGCTGGGGGTGGATGCCGCCGCCGAGCCCCTGGCGATTGCCGCCGCCCGCGCTCAGCGCCAGCCCTGGCTGCCGCTGCGCTGGCAGCAGGGCGATGCCCTGGCCACGGGCTTGCCCGCCGCCTCGGCCCACGGCGCCGTGATGGCCTACGGCCTGCGCAACCTGGCCGATCCAGCTGCCGGCCTGCTGGAGCTGCGCCGCCTGCTGCGGCCTGGCGGCCGGGCTGCGGTGCTCGATTTCAATCGCCCGGGCGAGCCGATGGCCAGCTTTCAACGCTTCTATCTGCGCCGGTTGGTGGTGCCGATCGCCGAGCGTTGTGGCGTCCCCGCCCACTACGCCTACCTGGAAGCGAGCCTGCAACGCTTTCCCACCGCTGCAGAGCAGGTAGCCCTGGCCCGGCAGGCCGGCTTCAGTCGGATGCGGCATCGCCCTCTGGCTGCCGGGCTGATGGGCGTGCTGGAGCTCGAGGCCTAGGCGGGGGCGGGCGTGTTTGCAGCTTGTTCCGCGCTCCATCGGTCATCACGCGCGGGCTGTGACCGATCGAATCGAACCGCATAACAGCGCTGTTGCTAACAACCAGGTCAGGCGATCTGCGTCGACAGGGAAGACATTTGTGAGTATGATGGCCCATGGGTGAAGTACTATTCTTGGGCTATTTATATGAAATATCCCTTGGTTGTGCATGTCGGTCACGGCAAGACCGGCACTTCGTTTATTCAGTCTGTGCTCGCGCTGAATGCTGATCTTCTCAGTGGCAATGGGCTGGATTATCCGGTGAATTACTTCTCGGACAGTGAGGCTAAGGCAGGCAGGATATCCTGTGGTAATGGCATGCTTATTGCCGACAGTCATTGGCAAGCCAAGCGTCCCACCTTGGTTTCCAGTGAGGTGCTCTTTGAGCGCCTGCTTGTCGATCCAGTGTTGAGACGCGGGATTTGGTCAAGGCATGGAGAACTGAAGGTGATCCTTTACACCCGGGATCTTTTTGATTATCTCGTGTCTGGTTGGGGGCAGTACGTCAAACGACATAATGGTGTGCTTGGTCTCAATGATTATTTACTCGATGGTGTGGCCCACGGTAATGATCATGTGTACCCGTCCATTCTCGAGTGGATTAAGTTGGCTGAGCAAGAGCGGTTCGAATTGGTCATCTTGAATTATTCGCGTCATAAGTCTGATCTGATTGAATCTTTTCTCTCGGCGGCTCTGCCCGCATCTGCCCATTCAATTGGCGAACGCCTGATGTTTCCGGCCAATCAATCGGTTAATCGGTCGCTGACACTTGCCGAGTTCGCTGTGCAGCGTGAGTTTAACAAGCATATCCTCAACTCCCACCACTATGTATCGGATGTGCTTGTGAATGATCTGCCCGATAGGAGATCTGAGCATCCTCCCATTGATGAGGCTGTGTACCAAGCCGTTCGCGGCCAATTTCGGCCGATTATCAACTCGATTAATCAGTATCTCCAGCCTGGTGAACAGCTTATTTGTGAGGATTATGAAGCGTTGAGGCCTCTATTTGCGCGGGAGGATTTGGCAACGATTTGCCTTGACAGGCAGCAACTGGAGGTGTTGGTGAAGTCGATAGCATCAAGAATCTCCGAGCTTGAAGGGTCGTCCTATCAGGACTTCAAGCCAGAGATTTATCTCAGGCTCAACCCCGATGTGAAGGCATCAAAAATGAATCCCTATGAACATTTTGTGAAACACGGCATTGGTGAGCGGAGAAAATATAAGCAAGTCTGATGCCTAAATGGTGGGCCTGATTGCGGGTTTTTGGTGATGCACAGCTATTCGCTGGGCCGCAGACCTATCATCGCGGCTGGGTTCTGGGGTGTCAGGCCGCCTGCGGCCATCAGCCCAACTCCCTAATCCATTGTCCCCATCCATCTCGCGCATCACCTCGCGCGCAACCCCAAGGGGGTCGATCGAACAGGGGCCGTTCTTGCTTGATCTGTCCTTTCGCTGGCTGCCTGAGCCGTTCTTCCGTTCCTCCGTTCCCTGCCTCGCTCTTGTCCTCCCATCAGCGCTTCCGTTTCCTGCCCACGATGGGCCTGTTGCTGCTGCTGGGCTTCGGTGGCAACAGCGCCCTCAGTTATTTCAGCGCCCGCGGCACCCTCCACAACCAGCTGGCCAGCTCCACCCTGCCGCTCACCGCCAAGGCGATCACCGCCGATCTGGAGCGCAGCCTCACCAGGCCGGTGCTGGTGTCGTCGGTTATGGCGCGCAACACCTTCCTGCATCAATGGGTGAACGGCGGCGAGCGGGAGCAGGCCACGATCGTGACCTACCTGGAGGATCTGCGCAGCCAATTCGGCGCGACCACCGCCTTCTTCGTTTCGGAGCGCAGCGGGCGCTATTACCACCCCAGCGGCGTGCTCAAGACCCTCTCCCCCAGCGATCCCCGCGACCGCTGGTACTACCGAGTGCGTGACGCCGCCACCCCTGTCGAGGTGAACATCGACCGGGACACGGCGGATCCCGGCCGCGTCACCGCCTTCTCTAACGTCCGCGTGCAGGATCGTGACGGGCGCTTCATCGGTGCCATCGGGCTGGGTATCGACGTGCGAGACCTGGAACGGGAGATCTCCCTCTATCAGGAGCGCTATGGCGCCCGCGTGCTGTTGCTGGCCCGGGATGGCAGGGTGTTGCCCGCTTCCGCCGCCCCCGGTTCACCCCCAGCACCCACCAAGCTGGAGGCCTTGCCTGGCCTGGCGGTCCATGCAGCCCGCCTGTTGCAGGAGCCTCAGGTTTCCCTGCAGATCCCCCAGCGCGAGGGGCAGCTGTTCGTGAACAGCCGCCAGATCCCCGAGCTGGGCTGGGTGCTCGTGGTGCTCCAGCAGAGCGATCCGCGCCAGAACATTCTGCTGCCGATCCTGGGGCAGAACCTGCTGATGGCCCTGCTGGTGTCGGCTGTGGTGCTGTTGCTGGCCAACGCCACCGTGGGCAGCTATCAGCGGCGTCTCCACCTGCTGGCCAACACCGACAAGCTCACGGGCCTGCTCAACCGCACCGCCTTTGAACCCCTGTTCGCCGATCTGGTGCACGAGGCGATGCGGCTCCAGCAGCCCATGGCGCTGCTCCTGCTCGACATCGACTTCTTCAAGACCATCAACGACACCCATGGCCATGGCGTGGGCGACCAGGTGATCCAGCATGTGGCCGGGCGGTTGCAATCTGGCCTGCGCCGCGGCGATCACGTGTTCCGCTGGGGAGGCGAGGAGTTTCTGATCCTGATGCCGGGCTGCAATGCCGCCCAGGCGGTGGAACGGGGTGAAGCCGTGCGGCGAGCCCTGCGCAGGGATCCCTTCATCCTCCCGGCTCTCTCCAGTCCGGACGTTGCCGACGCCGGGTCGGCCACGCCCACCATCAGCTGCGGGGTTACCTGTTTTCGGCCGGGTGAAACGGACCAGGAGCTGCTGCTGCGGGCCGATCAGGCCCTGTATCGGGCCAAGCGTGAGGGGCGTGACCGGGTGGTGTGCCCCGATCTGGAGGAACAGGACGGACAGGTGGCCCACGCGCCGCGATCTGCCTAGCCTCCCATCAGCCCCTCCCTGCCGTTCATGGGTGTTCCCCTGTTCAAGTTCGCCGGCAATATCGGCAAAAAAGTGTTCAACCGCGGTGAGGACTCCGCCAAGGCTGCCGAGAAGCTCAAGCAGCATGTGGAGAAGAACAACCCCGGCGTTCAAGACCTGCAGGTGGCCGTGGCCGGCGACACCGTGACGATCGCCGGCAGCGCTGCCGACCAGGCCGCCTTCGAGAAGGCCGTGCTGATCGCCGGCAACGTGGAGGGGGTGGGCCAGGTGGAGGCAGCCTCCCTGCAGAAGCCCGATGGCACCGAATCCACGTTCATCCTGGTGGAGGAGGGCGACACCCTCTGGGGTATCGCCGAGAGGACCTACGGCAACGGTGCCCGCTACACCGAGATCTTTGCGGCCAACCGCGAGGTGATTGAAGACCCCGACCTGATCTTCTCCGGCCAGAAGCTGCGCATCCCCAGCGCCTGACCCGCCCTGCCGGCCCACTGGAAGAATGACAGCGCCGGCCTCCGCCTCCATGCACTTCCAGGACATCATCAGCACCCTGAACCGCTTCTGGGCGGATCAGGGCTGCCTGTTGCTGCAGCCCTACGACACCGAGAAGGGCGCCGGCACGATGAGTCCCCACACCGTGCTGCGGGCGATCGGGCCCGAGCCCTGGGCGGTGGCCTACCCCGAGCCCTGCCGCCGCCCCACCGACGGCCGCTACGGCGACAATCCCAACCGGGCCCAGCACTATTTCCAGTACCAGGTGCTGATCAAGCCGTCGCCCGACGGCATTCAGGAGACCTACCTGGCCTCCCTGGAGGCCCTCGGCATCAAGGCCGCCGACCACGACATCCGCTTTGTGGAGGACAACTGGGAATCGCCGACGCTGGGCGCCTGGGGCGTGGGCTGGGAGGTGTGGCTCGATGGCATGGAGGTGACCCAGTTCACCTATTTCCAGCAGTGCGGTGGACTCGACTGCCGGCCGGTGTCGATCGAGATCACCTACGGCCTCGAGCGTCTGGCCATGTATCTGCAGGATGTGGAGAGCATCTGGGAGCTCAGCTGGAACGGCCAGCGCTCCTACGGCGAAATCTGGCTGCCGTTTGAGAAGGGGCAGTGCACCTACAACTTCGAGGCCTCCAATCCCGAGCGCCTGCAGCAGTTGTTTGCGCTCTACGAGGCGGAGGCGGCCGATCTGGTGGCGCGCAAACTGCCGGCGCCGGCCCTGGATTTCGTGCTCAAGTGCAGCCACACCTTCAACCTGCTGGAGGCCCGTGGCGTGATCTCGGTTACCGAGCGCACGGCCACCATCGGCCGCATTCGCACGCTGGCGCGCCAGGTGGCCGAAGCCTGGCTGGCGGAGCGGGAGGCGTTGGGCTTTCCGCTGCTGGAGCCGTGAAGCGCCAGCTTCCGCCAGGGTGTGGATTGCTCAGCCCTTGTGCCCAGAAGGCCGGCAGCGGCGCATTGGTCCCCTTCACGCGCCATCCCATACCGGTCGCTTCCCCAACGCCAGCAACGCCTAGGGGCTGCGGCGACTCTGCATCTGAGGCCTACCATCCTGGCCAACAGAGGCTGTAGGGCAAGTGAGCCAGGTGAATTCCAGCCAGTTGAATCCGGGAATGGATCGGTCGCTATCCGATTCGGGTTTGCCTTTGATTCGCACCCTCCACCATCTGAGCTGCACGGGGGGCACGGTGATCAGCAAATGTCTGGCTGCGATGCCACGGGTTGCGTTGTTGAGTGAATTGAATCCGCTCAATCGCTATGGCGGCCGTTTCGCACCCACCAATCCACTGTTGTTGCTGGAGCGCAGCCATCGCCCGCTCACCCTGGCGGAGATCCGGGAGGATTTCTTCGGGCGTATGGCCCAAGTGGTGAAGATCTGCCAGCACGACGGCATGGATCTGGTGATTCGTGATCACAGCCACTCGGATTTCTGCAGGGGGGAGGCACCCCAGTCGCTCACACCGATCTGTGATTTTCTTGGCGAGTGCTATGGGCTGGTTTCGGTTGTGACGGTGCGTCACCCCCTCGACAGCTACCTGGGCTTGATCGATAAGGACTGGCACAGCCACTTCACCCCCAGCACTCTGGAGGAGTACAGCCTGCGATACCTGGCATTCCTACACCGCTACCGGGATCTGCCCTGGCGGCGTTATGAGGATTTTTGTGAGCAGCCCCAGCCCTTCATGGAGGAGCTCTGCTCGTTGCTGCGGGTGGAGTACGCTCCCAGTTTCCTGGAGGATTTTGGTGGCTTCAGGCTCAGTGGCGATAGTGGCCGTCGCTCCAACCGCGTGATCGCCCCGCGGCCGCGGCGCCCGATCCCCGAGTCGGTGCAGGCTGAGGTGGGGAGTTCGGCCAGCTATGCCCAGTTGCTCGATCGTTTGGGGTATCCGCAGTGACGGCTCCCAGCCCGGGGGGCGACACCAGCCAGGGCCCGGACGCCACTGGCATACAGATCTACGTGTTTCATCACGATCAAGCCCAGCTGTTGCGGGCCCTGAAGGGGCGCAGACCTGAATCGTTCGAGCCCAGCTTTGCCTGGATCGACCTCAACACTCTGCCGCTGCCGCCAGAGGCCGTGATCCCCGGTGTGGAGCCGGACCTGAACCGGGCGATGCTGTCGGAATATTTGGGCATCCTCAGTGTGCAGCCGCCACCACAGGTGGCCATGGTGGGCACGTTCACCTATTCCATTCCGCTGAAGTTTTCGCTGGCCTGGGCGCTGGCCACCGGCCGAGAGCAGGTGTTCCTCCCGGAGGTTGACTTCACAGCCATTGAGGAGCTGCTTCCCCATCTCCGGCCCCATGCTCTCTATGGCGTGGAGTTCAAACATCCCCTGGCTGCGGACCGTGGCCCTGTGCGGTTGCTGGCCGAACAGCAGGGTGGTGTGGATCCTGAGGCCCGGGGGCCTTACAAGGGAACGCTGATCTGCAGCCGCGAGCGCTTCCTGGAGCTGCAGGCCTACCTGCGCCAGGCCCTGTCCACCATCCTCACCTTCGACGAGCAGCAGCTGGTGGGGGTGGGCAATCCTTTTTCCAGCAGTGCCCTGGCTGGCCGGGCGCCGGAGCGGGCGGCGGTGGATCAGCGGCGCGGCACCTATGGCAACGCCCTGGAGCGAGCCATGGCCCTCTGCTTCAGTGGCACCCAGCACCGGCCATTGCAGATCCGCCTGGGGGATCTGGTGCGCCAGCGGCAGGTGAGCAGTTGCCCCATCCTGCAGGCAGCCCATGCGGCCGCCTGGAACGGCACGCTGGTGCTCAGCTTCTGCAATGCGGCCTATCTGCCGGTGCTGCGCCGCTGGCTTGATCTGGCTCGCCAGGCCGGCATCCGCGGCCTGCTGGTGGTGAGCTTTGATGCGGCCACGCGCCAGTTCTGCCAGGAGCAGGGGATTGCCACGGCCCCAGCGGAGATGGGCTTCCCGGCTGATCTGGGCGAGCTGTGGCGCTACCGGCTCGAGCTCACCCGGCGCCTGTTGCAAACAGGCCTCTCGGTTTTGCTGAGCGATCTCGACGCCTACTGGCTGGCCGATCCCATGCCCCGGCTGCAGCGCGACCAGGCCCACATCGTGGCCTCCCAGGGCACCATTCATCCCCGCGATGTGTTTGCACAGACGGGCCTGGTGCTGTGCTGCGGTTTCATCTACTTCCGCAGCAGCGCGCCCACGCTGGATGCCCTGCACCAGCTGGTTGAGGGCGCCCGCAGCGATCCGGACGACCAGCGGGTGCTGAACCGCTGGCTGTTGCAACAGGGGTTGTGCTGGCGGATTCCCCCCGGCCTGGGCGGCAGCAGCCAGGCCGTGGCTGGCAAGGATCTGACTTTCACCGCCTACGACGGCGATCTGGAGGGTGAAACCGGCAGTGGCCTGCGGGTGCGCCTGTTGGCCCACTGCGACTTTCAGCGGGTTTTCGATCCCCGGGTGAGGCCGATCGTCAGCCACTTGCATCGCCCCAAGCGCAGTGATGCCAAGCTCGATGGCTATGGATTGCTGGTCCGCTATCCAGCGGCGCCAGCCCCAGGCCCTGGTCCGTGAGGCGCCAGGCTGCGGAGATGCTCCTGGGCGATCCGGAGGTCGCTGCCATGCCTGGGAGCGAGGCGGGGCTGCCGTTGGCCCAGCTCCCTTCTCCCGCGAGCTGAAGGGCGACTGCTTTGGGGCTGGCCTGATCCTTTTGCCTGCAACCGTCCGTTGGTCAGGGCGCTTGGCCGTGATCAGCAGGATGGCAAGAGGATCGAGACGTGTTGAACGCGACCAGCGCCTCGCAGCTGCCTGGGCTTGCTGTCTGAAGTGGCCTTGCTGTCTGAAGTGGCTTTGCTATCTGAAGTGGCCCTTGGAAGCGAATGGGCAATACCGAAGATTTTGAGAGACAGCCATGCCCGATGAACCAGGACTCAAGTGGGCTGATCAATCACGACAGTGGCAAGTGCTCAAGAATGGTTAGCCCGTTCTCGACGCGGATACAGACCTTTAGTGTGCCGTGTGTCTTTCGTTAAGTAGCACCATGTTGCTTATCGGTTGGAACGAGTGTATGCAGATGCTCAAGGTTGGGCCATGCTAAGCTGATGAAAAAGGGCGATTCGATGATCTTTGAGCAAGTGTTTGTCCTCAGCTTGCCTGGAAGTTCGCGTAGGGACTATATCCGATCCCATTTCAGAGAGATCGGTATCGACAACTATGCTTTCGTCGATGCCTTCTCGAAAGACTCAGTCGAAACCCAGGATGCCTATCGCAGCAATCAGGTTGTTGGTTTCCCGCCATGCTTCCGATGCGGCAAAGCATCATGTCGCTGTAAGAACAACATTCTCATTCCTCAGCAGGTTGCAAACTTTGCGTCCTATCGGCAGCTTTGGCGCACCATCTCCGACCTCCCGGGCCTTACTCTGATCGTTGAAGATGATGTGAAGTTCCACAGGCCTTATAAGGTCGTCTGTGAATTGATTGGCGATCTTGTTCGAAAGAATCACCTTCGTGTGGCCACAGACCCACTATTGATACGCATGGGCTGGGGCTTGTGTGCTGATCATGCCTCCGAAGATCAGCCTCAGTTGATTGAGAAGGTGGTTATGGCGAATCCCTGCCATGCCATGAATGGCGCGTATGCATCGAAACTTACTTCCTTGTTTAAGTCGTACTACACAACAAGCGATATCTACATTCACCGTGATGCGCCACTCAGTGGCGAGGCGTTTACGCTCTATCCACCAGTTGCGTCTGATTTGTCATGGTCCACTGGAGAGGTCGAGTCGTTGATACATCCTCGACCGATCCGTTCAAATTATCTAAACGCAAGTGGCAAAAGTTCTGAAGCAGCTGCCCATGAGAAACTAATCGAGAATCACATCATGAGAAAAGAGTATCGCCCTTTGCTGCTTTCGGGACATCCATGCTGCGGCACCGGGTATGCAGCTGCTGTATGTCGTGCAAATGGGCTTGATGTAGGCCATGAATCGGATGGTGCTGACGGCATCTGCAGTTGGATGCTGGCGGTTAGTCAAAAGGCTTCTTGGAGTAATGATAGTATTGCGAGTTTGCGAGATGGATTGTCATGGTCAGGCTTGATTTGTGTTGCTCGTGATCCGATTCAGGCCATGCCTTCAATCATGGTTGACAATATCTATGCGCCGCCGTCATATGAATTCCGTCGTCAAGCGATTATCGATCAATTCGGCCTTGATCTCAACCACCTTGCAACGAACTTCCATCGAGCGGTGGCTTCCTATACTTACTGGTATAAGATTCTGCTCAAGCAAACATCTCTGATTTTTCGAATTGAAGGAGGGCCCAGCGAGCTTGCTGATTGTTTGCTGAGAGTTGAAAGCGCTGATCTTGCCCGAGTGATTGCAGGCAGGCAACTGGATTCTGATCCGGGTCCAATCAATGCAAATAAGCGCTACAAAGGCGTGGTGCGCCAAAAGATCTGTCCAGATCCTTCGGAATGGCTGTCGTTGCCTGAGTTTCTTCGTGACGAGTTTTTGGTAACAAGTCGTTCACTGGGGTACTCGATTTCACTTGCTTCCCTGTTCCCCGATGCAGAACAACGCTCTGTTGCTGAGGATGCGGATGGGAATGTCGCTCAGCCTGATGTTCCAACGTCTAATCTGGCTCGGCGGTTTCTTGCCCCATCGGGCTGGGCGCTTTCATCGGCTAAGCGAAAGCCATTGGATGCAACTGGAAAGATTCTGCCGTGGTTTACATATTCAGCAATTGAGTTTTTGCACCATTCCGTGCGCAAGCCTGATCGCGTCTTTGAGTATGGTGCCGGATATGGAACTTTATGGTGGGCGTCGAATGCGCAATCCGTGATTGCCGTGGAGCACGACTTGCAATGGATTGAAGAAATTAGGGCGTCTCTCCCTGGCAATGCAAAGCTGATTCACAGGTCTGCCGTTCACAGCCCTGATCAGGGGCGTGATCAAACTTCGCAACATTTTTTCAAGCGAATGCGGCGAACCAAGTGGGATTACACTGCTGAAAAAGAGGTTAATAGGGGCCTGGATGATTGCCATTTCCTTGCCTATGCAGGTGAGATCGGGAAGCATGGCCCGCCTTTTGACATCGTCGTGATCGATGGTATGTGCCGCCGATTGTGCGCTGAATACGCCGTTCTGCATCTAAAGCAAGACGGGATGATCATTCTTGATAATTCAAACAGGGGTGATTACGACGCCGATTTTGATATTCTTGAAGAGTCGGGCTTTAAGCAAATTCCGTTTTGGGGGCTTGTTCCAGGGGCTAATTTTCATACCTGTACATCGGTCTTCACCAAATCACTGGATAGGCTGGTTGATTCAAGGCACCATCCCAGTGTTTTGCGGCTTCCTGAGTATTGAGTTCTGTGCGGAGGATGGCTTGCCGCTGGCCTTGCGGAGCCTGCTGACCTGGCTGGGCGGCCCTCTACGGAATTGCGCAATCTCGAGCCCCCTGGCTCCCGTTTGCAGCTTTTACTGCAATAGGGTTGTCTGCTTGTGTTGAAGCCAGCTGATCTGCGGGATTGGATGACTGGTCTAGGAGTTTGTCGTCCGTAGCGCCCAGCAGCAGTAAAAGCGCCAATCGGGAGCTCAGCGGGAGTGCCGGTGGCTTGCTTCTTGAGCGACGTCGAGGTGGTGTGATGCGGCGGGAGGGTGAGTCCGG
>JBILNZ010000007.1:0-99832 GCA_044374745.1 Prochlorococcaceae cyanobacterium
TGAGTGGCTGACCAAGAGAGAAAAAGTCCTCAGAAAACGGTCTCAGAAGCAATTTACGGTCAAAGGCACTCTTTGCTGCTTGCTGCCTCCGCTCAAACCCCGTTTGTCCAGAGTTTCCTTAGTAGTTTGCAGTATGCTTTTGCCTGCTCAGGTGTAATGCCGTGAGGGGGATCTGAGGCGCGGCAAGGCTCTGGATATCCTGCCAGGTAATAGCCTTGGATTTCGTTGCTGAATCGATTCCGTCCCTTGAGTCTGCAGATGTTGAGTCGCAGATGGGTATTTGTGGCATTGCCGCCGGTTTGGCAGTTGGCAACATCGTAGCCCTGGGTGATCAGTCTCGCGATCAGGGCATGAATGGCTTCTGTGTCTGACAGGATATTGGATTCAAAGAACAGATCGTGGGGCCAGAGGTTTCGCCTGGCCCGATTAAAAAGTTGTTTAAAATGATATGGTCGTGGCCTTCGCTGTCAACTTTAAGCGTGTAAATACCGCCGACATTCTCCCTGTCCAGCACGGTGGTCAGCATTTCGACCCTGACCTGTTCTGTTCGCAGGACGTCATTGCTTAATCCCCTTTCTGCGAGAATTCGTACTGCGGTGGGATGGGGCTTGCCAATCGCATTGCACCCTCGCAGCCAGTTGGGAAGGCCATGTTCCTTGATTTGGTCAGGGTGGAGGTAGTAAACGGGTAAAACTCCTGATCGATCTGAGATCGCCAGGGCTAATTTCTTGCATTTGCTAGGCGAGGGGAGCCTGCCCAGATAAAAAGAGATGGGGTCGATTGAGATCCCGACATCTTTGTTGCTGGCTTTTTGAATGAGAGTATCGAAATCTGATGTTCCTATCTCCAGGAAATCGAGAAAAGTGCCCATGCGGCCAAGCAGGAATCATGATCGTTAATGGCAAAATTAATTTGTCCCCGACTGAAAGCTGTGCGTCTAAACAATTCGAAATGCTGAAGCACGGCTATTCGCTCTGGCGGAGCTGGTTGCTTACTGGTTGCTTGCTGGTTGGTTGAAGGTGAGTTGTTGCGGGCATGCTCACAGCCAGGCTCTTGACTTATCAATTCCATGGCTATCCCCATGCCTGGTTGCACGAATGGCCTGTGCTGGAGACCGGCGGCGCGCCGCCATTGCCCCGCCTCTGACGCTGGACCAACCTCCGGCGTCATCGCATGGGTGTGAGCACTCCTCCTGCGGCTTGGGGAAACGCGTTTGGTTGCTCAGTGTCAGCCGCTATCGCAAACGGCACCAGAGGCAACACGTCCCCTGGGCCAGCGTGCAGCCAGGAGCGACCGACCGTGTGAATCACTGAGCACCGGTCCGGGCCATGGGCTGGCCTTACCCCTGCAGCCGGCCGATGTCCGCTGCCGCACGGAACACCAGGCCGTGGCGGGCCACCAGGTCGGGCAGGGCGTCGTATCCGCCACCGATCACCGTGGCCACTGGAATGCTGCGCCGCAGGCAGGCCTCCAGCACCATCCGGTCGCGCAGCAGCAGGCCGGTGTTGCTGAGGGCCAGGCGGCCGAGGCGGTCGTCGCGATGGGGATCGACGCCGGCGTTGTAGAGCACCAGCTCGGGCTTCACTTGCTCCAGCAGCTCGGGCAGCACCCGGCCCACCGCTGCCAGATAGTCGTCGTCTCCGAGGCCGTCGGGCAGGGCTAGGTCGTGGTCGCTGGTTTGTTTGCGCAGCGGGAAGTTGCTGGCGCCATGGGCCGAGAAGGTGAACACGCGGGCATCACCAGCGAAGATCGCCGCCGTGCCGTCGCCTTGGTGCACGTCCAGGTCGATGACCATCAGCCGGGCAACCCTGCCTTCCGCCAGCAGCACCCGTGCGGTCACGGCCACATCATTGAAGATGCAGAAGCCGCTGCCGTAATCCGGAAACGCGTGGTGGGTGCCGCCGGCCAGGTGGCAGGCCAGCCCCCGTTCCAGCGCCAGCCGGGCCGTGAGCAGGGTGCCGCCCACCGCCAGCCAGCTGCGCCGTACCAATGGCTGGGTGGCGGGCAGGCCGATGCGCCGCTGCTCCGCCGCCGTGAGCCGATCGCGCGAAAAGCCCTCGTGATACCCGCGGCTGTGCACCAGTTCCAGGGCCCGGCGAGGGATGGGTAACGGCTGGTGGAGCTGCTCCGGTCGGGCTAGATCCAGCTGCCGCAGATGGTCGTGCAGCAGCCGGAACTTGGCCATCGGGAACCGGTGGCTGCTCGGCAGCGGTGCCGAGTAGGCCGGATGATACACGAGGGCAGGTTGCATCGGTGGTGGCTATGACCCGGGCTTCGCCATCCAGGCCAAGCCCCTGCTCCAGGAAATCGATGCTGCAGTTCATAGCCAGAATCGGCAGTGATCTGAGGTGCTTTCGCTGCAAATCTGCTGATTGGCCCTCAGCATCGCTTTGAAATGGTGCGTGGGCCTGCATGATTGGGCCCATTTCTTATTCATAGAATGCGAAGACTTGGTCTGCTCGTGGTGGCCTTTGGTCTTGTCTCGTTTGTTGGCTGGCCGTCCCATGCGGCTTTCCTTCGAAGCGAGCCTGTCGGGTCCCAGCTCGATGCCGATCCGATCCACGACCTGCTTGTTCCGCCAGGCGATCTCGTTCAGCTGTCGATCTTCTTTGAAAACTCTACGGATTATTTAGGGCCGATCCCGAGGCCAACCCGGTTCATCGATTACCGTGTTGAATTTGATCCAGCTGAGCTTCGGTATCAAGGCTCCAGCTTGGATGTGTCTACCGTGATAGCGGATTCGTGCTTGTTATCCGGGCCCTGTGGGAGTTCTCTGGTGGTTGGTGATGGCTGGCTTGATATTAGCCACAGAACTGCTTTTGTGAATCTGCTTTTCCCGGCTCCTGAGTTGCTGTTGGATGTGCTGTTGTTTACTGCGACGGGCGTGGGACTTGCGCCGGGAGATGGTTTGGCTGATTATTCGCTGTCCGGTTCGAATAGGGGTGTTCTTGGGCTGACAATCAGCTCCTTTGGCTCCAATGGGGTGGATGTGCAGGCCGTTCCTACTCCGCTTCCCATCCTTGGCCTCGCGTCTGCGTTCCGCATAGCCCGCCGGCTGAGGCGGCGTCTGGGCCGGAATCCTGGGAGTCCGCTGGCCGGATGATCAGGGACGCCCAACTTGCGCCAGCAAGCCCCCACGGGGGCTTGGGCTGGGTACGAGCTGCAGGCTGAGGTCTTGGTGGGGGGCCAGCTGCAGCCGCACCTGCTTGAGCAGGCCCACTGCCATCAGCCGGATCTCCAGTTCCGCCAGCGCCTTGCCCAGGCACACCCGCTCGCCGCCGCCGAATGGCAGTAGGCTGAGACCGCTGCCGCCGTCGAGGTGGCGAGCGGGCCGGAACTTCTCCAGGTCGTCGGTTGGAGTCGAGCCCTCTCCAGCCTCTGGCAGGTACCTGTTCGTGGCGGCCAGGGCCACCTGCACCACCCGGCCCGCCGGCACCGCCACGCCATCGAGCACCAGCTCCCGGGTGGTGCGGCGGAAGAAGCCACCCACCGGCGGGTTGAGGCGCATCACCTCCTGCACCACCGCCGCCAGCCGTGGCGCCGCCGTGGCGTCGTAGGCCGTGGCGGCCTGGCCGGCCGGCGGGGGCCAGGGCAGGCTGTCGAGCTCCTCCTGCAGCCAGGCCAGCTCCTGCGGGTGCTGCAGCAGCGCCGCCAGCAGGCAGCTCAGCGAGGAGGCCGTGGTCTCGTAGCCGGCGAACAGCAACAGCAGCAGTTGTTCCACCAGGTCGTCGTCCGTGAGCGGCAGGCCGGCTTCATCCAGTCCGCCGCTCAGCAGGTCGAGACCACCGGCCAGGGGCAGACCCAGGGCCGCCCGGTCGCGCGCCCGCTCCAGCACCTGGCCCAGCCGGGCCAGCAACCGCCCCCGTGCCGCCAAGGCCCGTGCGAAGGGAGTGCCTGGGATCGCCAGGGGGATGGAGAAAAGGGCCCGGGTCCAGATCTCGAAATCGGCGAACAGGGCGTCGCGGTCGGCCCCCTCCAGGCCCAGCACCAGCTCGGCGATCACCGTGAAGGCGAAGCGGCGCAGCCGCTCCACCAGCGGCAGCGGGGCGGTTGCCGCCGCCAGCTCTGCCGCCAGGGCGTTCACCAGCGCCTCGATGCCCGGGCCGTAGCGGCGCAGCGCCGCCGCCGAGAACAGCTGCCCCACCACCCGCCGCCGCGCCCGGTGATCGGCGCCGTTGCGGTTGGCCAGCGAGCGGCTGCCCAGCAGCTGCTTCACACTGGCTGGCCACCAGCCCTCGCTGGCCTCCGGCTGGGCGAGCAGGCCGGTGATTGCCGCCGCCCCGCGGATGAACACCAGGGGCTGGCCCAGCAGCCGTGTTTCGTACACGTTGCCGAAGCGCTCGAAGCGCCGCCGGGCGAAGTCGCCGTCGCGGAAGAAGGCCAGCGCCTCCAGCAGGCCAGTCACGGCGCCGGTGCTGGGCAGGGGCCTTGGGCCGGCAGGGGGTCCGGGGGCCATGGTGCTCAGCCCCCCGCCTGCTTGGGCCGGAAGCCGGCCTGCTCCAGAGCCGCCAGGGCAGGCGCCACCTGGTCGCCCTGGAGCTCAATCACGCCATCCTTGAGGGTGCCGCCGGTGCCGGTGCCGGCCTTGAGCTGCTTGAGCAGGCTGCGGGCTTCGGTTTCGGGCAGCTCCAGGCCGGTGATGGCCGTGACCATCTTGCCACCCTTGCCGGCCTTGGTGCGCTGGACGCGCACCCGCTGCTGGGGCCTGGGCGTGGCTGCGGTGGGCCGGGCGAGGCTGGCGGCGCTGCTCGGGCTGCCGAATTCCTGCCAGCCCCCTTTTTTGGCCATCTGTCCTGCGCTGCCGTGGCTCGCATTCTGGGGGCTCTGCCCGCCCCTCAGTCCGCTCCCGCCTCCACCACGCTCACCGCTGCGGCGGTGGGGTGGATCCGGCGCAGGTTCAGGCCGGCGCTCTCCAGCAGCAGGGCGTAGTCGCCGGGGGTGCGCTCGCGGCCTCCCTCGGTCATCACCAGCATGTTCAGATCGAGCAGCTTGCCCGGGAAGGGGGCGTTGCCCGGCGGAATCACCTGCTCGAGGATCAGCACCCGGCCGCCGGGGGCCATGGAGGCGCGGATGTGCTGAAGGATCGTGCGGCAGGCGTCGTCGTGCCAGTCGTGGAGGATGTGCTTGAGCAGGTAGGCATCGGCGCCGGCGGGCGCCGCGGCGAAGAAGTCACCCCCCGCCAGCTCCAGCCGGCCCTCCAGATCCGACGGCACCACCACCGGCGCCACCACATGGGGCTGGTCGAACACGGTGCCGTGCAGCCCGGGGTTGGCGCGCAGCACTGCCATCAGCAGCTCGCCCCGGCCGCCGCCCACATCCACCAGGCGGCGGATGGCGCTGAAGTCGAAGGCTGCCAGCACGGCCTCGGTTTCGGGCCGGGAGAAATCGCCCATCGCCCCATCGAAGATGGCGCCCCTCTCCGGGTTCCGCTCGTACCACTCAAACAACGAGCAGCCGTGGCGGTGGCGGAAAGCATTCTCTCCCGTGCGCACACTGTGCTGCAGGTCGTCCCAGCTCAGGTAGTGCTCCGCGCCGAGCATGCGGGCGAACTGGCGCAGCGACTGGGGGTGGTCGCTGCGCAGCAGCTCCGCCAGGGGCGTCAGCCCAAAGCGGCGCGGCGCCGTTTCCTCGAAAATCCCCAGGCTGGCCAGGCCGCGCAGCAGCCGGAACAGGGCATCGCCGTCGGCGCCACAGCTGGCGGCCAGGTCGTGGCAGTCGCGCTCGCCGGCCGCCAGGGCATCGGCCAGGCCCAGCTCGGCGGCCACGTGGATCATCTGGGTCACCCAGGCGCCGCTGGCCATCGCCAGCAGCTGGTCGGCAAGTGGGAGTGCGGGGGGCATGGCAGGAGTGGCGGTTACCTGGTTGGTAGCAGGAATCGCCCGGATTGCTTCCGATCCGATCCCAGCGAGGCTGGCCGCCCCGCCTCCCTAGGCTGGCCCCATTGCATGCCGCCGCCGGTGACCGCCACCGTTTCCCCCCTCAGCCCCGATCCGGCCGCCCTTCAGCCCGCGGTGCGCCCCGATCCGCTCGGCCGCTTCGGGCCCTACGGCGGCCAGTACGTGCCGGAAACCCTGATGCCGGCCCTGGCCGAGCTGGAGGCCGCCGCCGCTGAGGCCTGGGCCGATCCCGCATTCACCGCACGGCTCAACCACCTGCTGCGCACCTACGTGGGGCGGCCTTCGCCGCTCTATGAGGCCGAGCGGCTCACCGCGCACTACGCCCGCCCCGAGGGCGGCCCGCGCATCTGGCTGAAGCGGGAAGACCTCAATCACACCGGCGCCCACAAGATTAACAACGCCCTCGGCCAGGCCCTGCTCGCCCTGCGCATGGGCAAGCAGCGGATCATTGCCGAGACCGGCGCCGGCCAGCACGGCGTGGCCACCGCCACCGTGTGCGCCCGCTTCGGCCTGGAGTGCGTGATCTACATGGGCGCCGAGGACATGCGCCGTCAGGCCCTCAACGTCTTCCGCATGCGCCTGCTCGGCGCCACGGTGCAGCCGGTCACCGCCGGCACCGCCACCCTCAAGGACGCCACCAGTGAGGCGATCCGCGACTGGGTGACCAACGTGGAGACCACCCATTACATCCTCGGCTCGGTGGCCGGCCCCCACCCCTATCCGATGCTGGTGCGCGACTTCCACGCCTGCATTGGCATCGAGGCTAAACAGCAGTGCCAGGAGGCCTTCGGCCGCCTGCCCGACGTGCTGGTGGCCTGTGTGGGCGGTGGCTCCAATGCCATGGGCCTGTTCCACCCCTTCGTGGAAGACACCTCCGTGCGCCTGATCGGCGTGGAGGCGGCCGGCGAAGGCGTGCCCAGCGGCCGCCATGCCGCCACGATCACCGAGGGCCGGGTGGGTGTGCTGCACGGTGCCATGAGCCTGCTGCTCCAGGACGACGAGGGCCAGGTGCAGGAGGCCCATTCGATCAGCGCCGGCCTCGATTACCCGGGCGTGGGCCCCGAGCACAGCTATCTGAAGGGCATCGGCCGGGCCGAATACGCCGCCGTCACTGACGCCGAAGCGCTCGACGCCCTGCAGCAGCTCTGCCGCCTGGAGGGCATCATCCCCGCATTGGAAACCGCCCATGCCTTCGCCTGGCTGGAGAAGCTGTGCCCTACGCTCGCCACCGGCACCGAGGTGGTGGTGAACCTCTCCGGCCGCGGCGACAAGGATGTGAACACCGTGGCTGAGAAGCTCGGCGGGGCCCTGGGGGGCTGAACGCCCTCCCCCGCCCACTCCCATGGCGATCCCCTGGTTCAGGGCTGGGAGGCCGTTTCAAACAGGGCCAGGCTGGCAGGAAATTGGCGTAGGTCGGGATCGCGGTCGGCCGCGGTCGTTGGGCGCAGCCGGGTGGTGTATTCCAGCCGCAGACCGTTCACCGGATCATCAAAGAAGAAGGAGCGGTAGGGATCCAGATCGAGCAGCTCACCCAGCACCACGCCGGCGCTGATCAGCTCCTGCCGCCGTGCTTCGAGGGCCTCCAATGAGGGGCAGCGAAAGGCGAAGTGAAAGGTGCCGGTGGGCACGCCCAGGCCGTGGTTGATGCCGCTGTCGTAATCGCTGGCCACCCCGGGCACACCCCGCCACTCCATGAAGGCCAGGGCGCAGTCGCCGCCGCAATCAAAAAAGATGTGCTCCACCGTGCCCCCCTCCTGCATCAGCATCCGCTCGTGGATCAGCACCGGAAATCCCAGCTGTCCCTCGTAGAAGTCGCGGGTGGCCGTGATGTCGTGGGTGCCGAAACTGAGATGGTCGAGGGTCATGGCGAGGCGGGGAAAGGGGCGGGGCCGGCAGGTCAGGGCGAGCCAGATCAGACCTGATCGGCCGTGTCCTGGATGAACTGATTCACGGTGTGGAGATAACGCTCGGGGTTCTCAAAGAACGGCATGTGGGAACAGCCCGGAAACAGCGCCAAGCTGGCGTTGGGCAGGCGGTCGCGGGCCATGGCGGCCAGGTCGGGCACGATGTAGTCGTGCTCGCCATGCACCAGCAGCAGGGTGCGGGGGCCTCTGCCAGCCGAGAAGATCATCACCCGATGGCCAGCCACCCCAACGGCCCTGCGTGTCCACTCAGCCACGGCTGCCATGCTCAACGGCTGGTGCCGGCCAGCGTATGCCTCCCAGCGCGACGGACAGCTCCCTGCGGGTCGGACTTGCCGGCGTGGGGCGGTTCGGCCAGCTGCATGCCGGCGTGCTGGCCGACCTGCCCGGGGTGGAGCTGGCCGCCCTGGCCGATGCCGATCCGCAGCGCCTGGCCCGGGTGGCCGAACGCCATGGGGTGACGAAACGCTTTAGCGATGCCCTGGAACTGATCGCCGACGACAGCCTTGATGCCGTGGTGCTGGCGACTCCGGATGAACAGCACGGCCCCCAGGCACGAGCGGCCCTGGCTCGGGGGCGCCATCTGTTCGTGGAAAAACCGCTGGCCGCCACCTGGCAGGAAGCCATGGATCTGCAGCGTCTGGCGACCCAGGCCGGCGCGACCCTGCAGACGGGCCTGATCCTGCGCTACGAAGCTTCCCATCGCTGGCTACAGCAGCAGATTGTTCAGGGAGCCTTTGGCGATCTGGTGTCGATCCGGGCTCGGCGCAACTGCAGCCGCACCTCCTTTGCCGCCATTGCCGATCGCATCCACACGGTGCATCGCACCCTGATCCACGACATCGATCTGCTGCTCTGGTTGAGCCGCAGTCGGGTGGCCTCGGTGATGGCGATGGAGGTGCGCGAGGGTGATCACCTTGCCCCGCTCGCCTGCTTTGCCCTGCTGCGGCTCGCCGATGGTGCGGTGGCCCAGCTGGAGAGCAGCTGGACTGTGCCGGCCCAGGCCCCCGCCAATGTGCTGACTGACCATTGGCAGGGGTGCATCGACGCCGAACTGGCGGTGGTGGGCAGCCAGCGCACCGCCCGGCTGCAAGGGCTGCAGACCCCGCTGCAAATTTGGAGCGACCAGGGCCAGCTCCATCCCGACATGACGTTGTGGCCCGAAACCAATGGGCGGGTGTTCGGGGCCCTGCGGGACCAGCTGGCGGACTTCACCACATGCCTGCGGCGGGGAGAGCCGTCGTCGGTTGCTGACCTGAACGACGCCATTGAGGCCATGCGGATCGCTGAGGCGATCATCACCGCAGGTCGGCTGGGGGAGGTGGTGTCACTGATTTGAGGATGACATGATCCCTATCGCCAGCGGAGTCACATTCCTGGTCTGAGTAACAGCGCTCCTGTGAAAAGAGCTGCATAGATGCTCAGCAACAGCAGCCCCTGATACCACGTGAGCGTATTGCCTTCGGTCACCCAGTGCACCGCAAAGGCTGTGGCGCCAAGGCAGGCCAAAGCCTGGGGCGGAAAGGTGAGATGCAGAAACCGGCCCAGCAGGGGGGCGGTCAGCACGAGGGTGGGCAGCACGAAGAGCAGCAGCTGCACACTGGATTCCACGGTGCTGGCCATCGCCAGGGCCATGCGGCCTCGGTTGGCGGCGCGGAAGGCCACCAGGGCTTCCGGAATGGCTGAAAACAGTGGCAGGAGCAGCATGCCTACGAAGAGGGGGGTGATGGAGCTGCCCATCACCAGCTCCTCCAAGCCTTCAACCAGATGCTCGGACACCCCGGCGATGGCCAGGGCCACCAGCCCCAGGGCCAGTGCAATCGACGTCATCGATGCCCGGACGGTGGGGCCAGGGTGGCTGTCTGGCGGGTCATTGGGGCTCAGGAACAGGTGCCGGTGGGTGCCGAGTTGGTAGATGTAGGAGAGCAGATAGGCCGTCATCACCACGACTGCCACAATCAGGGAGTAAGCGGCAAAGAGATCGAATGTCTCACTTCCTTCACTGATTGGATGCATTGAATTCCAAAAGAACACCGATGGCACCGACATCAGAATCACGCTGATCAACAGCTGGCGGGTGCTCAGCCCGTTGCTGTGCTGGTTCAGGTCGATTGTCAGGGCTTGCCGCCCCGCCAACATGGTGCTGATCCCCAGCACCAGCAGGCTGTTCGTGATCACGGCGCCGGCGATGCTCACCACCACCAGTTCGTAGAGGCCGCTGCGCAGGGCTGTCAGGGCGATCAAGAGCTCGAGCAGGTTGCCCAGGGTCACGTTCAGAAGCCCGCCCAGGCGTTCCCCCACCCGTTGAACCAGGTGATCAACGAGTTCGGCCGTGAGCTGGGCCAGCGGGATCAGGCCCAGTCCGCAAAGGAGGAAATAGGGCAACCGCAGCCCCGAGGCCGCGGAGGGGGGCACCAAGATCGCTGTGGCGCTCAGCACCAGCAACAGCGCCTGGCGCCTCGCCAGCAGATCCCGAACCAGGCTGATCATTGGGCTGATGCCATGACGGCCTCCACTGTGGCCGTGAACCCGGCCACGGGAATCTGGGTGCAGTAGCCCCTGAAGCACGCCAGGGCATCTCCGCAGCTGCCCTGCTGCAGATCCACCAGCAGCAGCGCCATGGCACCGGGCTGCCACCAGCCAGGAGGGGAATAGGAGTCCATGCCGACAGCGACGGCCATGGCAATCATGGCCCTATCGCTCAGGCCTGCCCGTGTCCTCTCCCCCCTCGTCGCCGGTTGCCGCCCTGGCCGATCAGGGCATCCGCTGGGTGGCGATCACCTGGGTGAACCACAGCGGCGCGCCGCTGGTGAAGGTGGTGCCCCTGGCGGCCTTCGATGCGGCCGCGGCCACGGGGGTGGGGTTTTCGCCGGTGGCGGATGCCTTCGGCGCCGCCGGGGCCATTGATCCCCAGCACCGCCTCGCGCGCCCCGACGGCGATCTGCGCCTGCGGGCGGATGCCACCGCCCTGGCCCGGCTGGAGCCCGGCAGCGGCTGGGCCTGGGCGCCGGGGGAGCGCTTTGAGCGCTCCGGCGCGCCCTACGCGGGCGACCAACGCCACCGTTGCCGTCTGCTGCAGGAGCGCCTGGGCGAGCGCGGGCTGGAGCTGCGGGCCGGCTTCGAGCTGGAGTGGCTGGTGGCCAGCCCCGATGCCGAGGGCGCCCCCCAGCCGGCCATCCCTGGTGGCCCCTATGGCGCCGACCGGCTGGTGGAGGGGCTCGATTACGCCACGGCCCTGCTCGAGGCCCTCGAGGCCGCCGGCATTCCCTGGCTGCAGTTCCACCCGGAATACGGCGCTGGCCAGTTCGAGCCGTCGCTGGCACCGGGTACGCCCCTGGAGGCTGCCGATCGGCTGGTACGTGCCCGGCTCATGATTCAGCGGGTCACGCGCCGCCTGGGCTGGCACTGCAGTTTCAGCCCGAAACCCAGCCTGGAGCGGGTGGGCAATGGGGGACACCCGCACTTGAGCGTGCAGCGCCATGGCGTGCCCCTGTTCCAAGGGGGAGCTGGCCCCGCAGGCCTCACCGCTGCCGGCGGCGGCGTGCTGGCGGCCCTGCTGGAGGAGCTGCCGGCCCTGATGGCCCTGGCCTGTCCCCTGGGGATGTCCTACCAGCGCCTGGCGCCGGGCTCCTGGTCGGCGCCGTTCCAGGTGTGGGGCATCGAGAACCGGGAGGCGGCCCTGCGGCTGATCCCCACCGCTGCCGATGGCGCAGCGGCCCACCTGGAGCTGAAGGTGGCCGATCTGGCGGCCAATCCTTACCTGCTGCTGGCGGCCGTTCAGGCGGTGGTGCAGGCGGGGCTGGAGGAGGCCCGGTCCCTGCCGTCGCCGGTGAGCGGCGATCCGGCTCACCTGCCCGCCGGTGCGGCGGTGCGTCTGCCCGGCAGCCTGGAGGAGGCCTCGGCGGCCTTTGCCGTCAATGCCTTGCTGCGGGAGGCGTTCGGGGAGGAGTTGCACGGTTCCTTGCGCGATAGCCAGGCGGCAGAGGTGCGCCGCTGCGCTGAGCGCAGCGATGCCGAGCTGGCGGCGGCGGCGGCCTGGTGGCCGCTGGTCGGGGGTCTGCGTTAAACAGGCCCATGCCGGCTCGGATCCCCGCCAGGTTCGTGCCCTGGCTGAGCGACTCGGCGTGGACCTCCACGACTACCGCCGCTTCCCCCGTCAGCTGTCTGTGCTGGGCCCCCAGGCCAGCAGCGTCTGTGCCCGCATCAATGCGCTGGCGGCCCCTGCGCGCCCTGGCCTGGCTGGTGTGGCCGCCGAGCTGGAGCGGCCTGAACCGGAGATCCGGGCGTTGTTCCGGCCCTGAGCGGTTGCTTCCATGGATCCAGCAATCGCTTGCTGATGGCGGTACGTCCCGTTCTGCGCCTCGGCGATCCTCGCCTGCGCCAGAGGTCCCGGCCCGTGGCCGATTGGCAGGATCCGGCGGTGCGGCAGTTGATCGTGGATCTGAACGACACGATGCGCGCCTGCAGTGGCGCCGGCCTGGCGGCCCCCCAGATCGGTGTGCCGCTGCGGGTGGTGCTGTTTGGCGGCGGCGGCCCCAACCCGCGCTACCCCGATGCCCCACCGGTTCCCCGCACCCTGCTGATCAATCCGGTACTCACGCCGCTCGGGCCGGAGCGCGAGGAGGCCTGGGAGGGATGCCTGAGCGTGCCAGGGCTGCGGGGGCGGGTACCGCGCTGGCTGCACCTGCGCTACCGGGGAATCGATGGTGATGGCCAGCCCGTGGATCGATGCGTGGAGGGCTTCCATGCCCGTGTGGTGCAGCACGAGTGCGACCACCTCGATGGGCTGCTGTTCCCCGACAGACTGAGCGACCTCACAGCCTTCGGCTTCATTCCTGAGCTGGAAGCGGCCGGCCTGATTCCGGCTGTGCCGGGCTAGGGCCAACCCGGCGGATGCGCAGCATCGGGGTTTCGCCCGCCGCCCCCTGGTCGTAGCTGGTGGGCTCCAGGCTGGCCTGCCAACCCATCGGCAGGTCGGCGATCAGGGGGGCCACGTAGGGATGCACCCGGGCGGGCATGGTGATGGTGTAGGCCGGAAAGATCCGCAGTTCCCGCCGGCACACCCGCAGCAGTTCAGCCAGGGCTCGGCGATGCCAGGGCAGATCAAAACAATCCACCTCGTGCAGGCCGCCATCGGCCAGCGGCGCCTACACGAACAGCAGATGGCCGCTCAGTACCAAGTCAAAACTGCTGTCGGCCAGGGGCAGCTCCGGCAGTGCTCCTGGGATGTACGCCTCCGGATGGGCCTGCCGGTCGGCGAGAAAGGCCTCCAGGGCTTCCATCTTCTCCCGTTGGTAGGGCTCCAGGTTGAAGTCCGGCCGCACGGTGGGCGACTGGCTCAGGCGGGCCATCGTGTAGGCGATGTCCTCACGGCAGCGCCGTTCCAGAGCCTCCGGCTCGAGCGCGTACAGCGGATCAACCGCCAGTACCTCCAGGCCGGAGCGGCGCGCCAGGGGCGCCAGCGAGCCAGGCCCGCCGGGACAGTCGAGCAGGCTGGCGCCCCGCCAGTCGGCCAGGTTGAGGTTGAAGAAGCGGCAGGCTTCAACGCCCGTGCGCCCGAAAAACACCACCCGTGGCAGTTCCATCCCTTGGCCCCCCTACTCCAGAGCCCCCTGGCGGCTCAGGAGGCCTGCTCCGCTAGAGCCTCCAGGTTGCACCAGCGGGCCCAGGCGTTGAGTGCCTGACGTGACGCGGGGCTGATCGAGTTCGGCGCGTTACGCACCTCGTCCAGCATCGTCTTGATCGGTGGGCAGTCGAGCGCCATCGCCGCCTTGCTCGGCGTGGAGCTCGCCCCAGGTACGCCCATCTTGCCCATCATCTCCCCAACCTTCTGGTCCATGGCTGAGGAGCTGTTCCCATTCTGCTGGCCGCAGGCCGCGAGACTGGCTGCTGCAAGAAGCAGGGCGAGGCTGAGGCCGATGCCCTGCCCACTGCCCTGCCCAGTGCTCCGGCGGCTGGTGCTGGTAACGAAAAAGCCCACGAAAAGCCAAGCGTTTCCCGCTGACTAGCACTGAACCGCTGGCAGCGTCGAGTGCGTGGAACACCAGCCGGCCGCTGGGTCGGCGGGATGATCCGAAGCAAGCCCTGGAATCTGTGCGGTGCAGCTCCCTGTTGGCGTGGTGGTGCTGCTGTTGTTTGTGGCTGGCCTGCTGCTCCGCCGGATTCACTTCTGCATGGTGGCGGCCGTGGCCAAGGCCGCCAACGGCGATTGGGATACGGCCCGGGCGATCGCGCTGATCAGCATCGCCATCAGCGCCGTGCTGCTGGTGCTGGAGGCGGCCGGCAGCGTGCCGCGCCAGCTGGTGCCGGCCTGGCCGGTTGTGGCAGGGGGTGTGCTGTTCGGCGTTGCGGCGGCCTGGAACCGCGGCTGCTTCGTGGGCACGAGCATTCAGCTGGCCGGCGGTGATCTCCGGGCCCTGCTCACCCTGGGGGGCTGGGTGCTGGGTTATGCGGTCGCCGGCAACCCCATGGCCCTGGCGGCCGTTCCGGGCCAGCCCCAGCGCACGGCCGTCGCGCTGGCCGTGTTGCTGCTGCTGCTCGCGCTCACACGCTTGGCTCTGCGCCCGGTTGTGCCCCAACCAGGCTCTCCGGCTGGTGCAGGGGTGGCCTGGCGCGCCTCGATTGCCTGTGGGGCCATGCTCGCCCTGGTCGACAACGACCTCTGGCGCTGGGATCCCTCCTCCCTGGCCCGTGCCCTGGCCCAGCCGCTGGCGCTGGCCGAGAGCCTGCAGCGCCGCGACCCCCTGCCACTGCTGGGCCTGGTGCTGCTGGCGGGGATGGCGGCTGAGGTGCTGCTGCAACGGCGCTATCGGATCACGGTGCCGCACTTGGCCGATCTGGTGCGTCTGCCCTATGGGATGGCCATGGCAGCCGGAGCCCTGCTGGCCATGGGCGGCAATGACAGCCAGCTGCTGCGTTTCCTGCCAGGCGGCTCTCCCCACGGCTGGGTGGCGGTGCCGGCGATGGTGGCCGGCATCCTGATCGGCCTGCGCTGCCCGGCGCCCCTGGGTCTGCCCCGAAGCTGATGCCTCTGGCAGGATCTGAACCTGAGTCGAGCCGCGCTCTGCCGCCAATCCGCCTCGCGAGCCGCCGCCACCTGGATGCCGCCACCACGGCACTGGCCTACATCGCCGGAGTGGTGCTGGTGAACGTGGGCTTCAGCCACCACCCCGAGCTCGACTGGTTCTGGTCGCTGTTGGTGGGTGGGATTCTCGCCCTGCGCGACCTGGCCCAGCGCCGCTGGGGGCACGCCGTGCTGCTGTTGATGCTGATTGGCGCCGGGTTGTCCTTTCGCCTGGGGGCTCCGGCGGTGGCCCTGGCCAGCGTCACCGCCTTCCTGGTGAGTGAAACGGTGGACTGGCTGGTGTACTCCACCACCCACCGCCCGTTTGCCGAGCGGGTTTGGTGGTCGGTGCTCTGCAGTGCCCCGGTGGATACGGCGGTGTTCCTGGCCATGGCCGGCCTCTGGAGCTGGTGGTTGTTCAGCATCGGCGTGTTCAGCAAGGTGCTGGCCGGAGGCCTGATCAGCATCAGCCTGCGCGCCAGGGCACAGCCCCGCCCCTGAGGTGCCCTAGAGCGGGTCCTCTTCCCAGGCAAAGCGGGGCAGGCGGCGCAGGCCGTCCTGCATGCAGCTTTGCCAGATCTCCATCGAGCGGCGGATTTCCGGCGAGTCCTTGTCCAGCTTGATCCGCCGCGAGATGCGCAGCCCATCGGCGGGCATCAGCGCCAGTTCGAAGGGCGGCCCCACGGTGAGGTTGGAGCGGCGGGTGACCACCTGGGAGATCAGGCAGAGCCGGGCCGCATCCTCCAGGGAGAGGCCGCAGTGGCCCACGACATCCAGCGGGGGCTTGCCGTACTTGCTCTCGCCGATCTGCAGAAAGGGCGTGTCGCGGGTGGCCATCACCGCATTGCCCTGGGGGTAGATCAGGAACAGTCCATGGCCTTCCCCCTGGATCTGACCACCGAGGATGAAGCTGGCCTGGGCACTGCCACCGCTCTGGTGCATCTGACTGGCGAACTGCTCCTGCACCGCCACGCTGGTCCGGCCGATGTAGTCAGCGGCCTCGAACAGGTAGCGGGCGCTGAGCAGATCCGCTCCCGTCACGGGCGAGGGGGGTTCCGGGATCCGTTCCCGGGCAGGCTCGGGGACGTTGTCAGCCGTGAGGGAGCCCTCGAGGCTATGGGGTGCCTCCCCGGGATCGTCACTGGGGCTGATGGCGGATGTCCGGCTGGGCGAGACCTGGAGCGGCAGCGCCGCTGCCATGCCGTCCCGCCCGTGCAGGTCGCGCTTGATCCGGTTGAGCACGGCCTGGGTGGTGGCCAGGTTGCCCGCCGCCAGCAGCACGAACAACCGGTCCGGGGCCGGTTGGAACACGTGCATCTTGCTGTAGGTGGAGATGTAATCCACCCCGGCATTGGTGCGGGAATCGGAGGCGAACACCAGGCCCGCGTCCAGCAGAAAGGCCACGCAGTAGGTCATCGCGCTGCTGACCTGTAGGGAAGGTTGGCCTGCATCAGCTCAACAGGCGCGAGAGGGTCTGGGCCACCGACTGCACGGCGGCCCGCGCCGTGGCGTAGGCCATGCGCATCGGCCCCACCAGGGCCACCTGGCCCACGCCACCATCGCCGCTGTGATAGTCGGCCTGCACCAGGGCGCACTGGTGCAGGGCCTGGTTGGGGTGCTCGGCGCCGATCCAGATTCCCCCCTGCTGCAGCAGCTGCTGGGGGGCTCCCTCCACCAGCTCCACCAGCGGGCGCAGGGATGCGGTTTCCCTGAATTCCGGCTGGCCCAGCAGGCCTGCCAGTCCGGTGGCGACCGTGCCCTGGCTGGACTCCATCCGGACCTGTTGGTGGCTGGCCAGGCCCTGGCGCAGCACCGCGCCACAGGCACTCAGCTGGGGGGGGAGACTCGCCCAATCGATCGGGCCGTGGCGGAGCTGTTCGCCCACCCAGCCCTCCAGGGCCTCAATGTCGTGGCCCTGGAGGGCTGGGTGGGGCAGGCGCAGATTGAGGCTGTGGGCAGCGGCAGCCTCCCCCACCAGGAACACCAACAGTCGGTCGCCGCTGGCCACCAGCCGCAGGGCCTGGGGTGTGCTGCAGGGCTTGGGAGCAAGCGGTCTGGTGATCAGGCTGAGCAAGCCGGAGAGGTCAGCCAGCCGCCTGCTGAGATGGAGCAGCAGGTCGTCCAGGGCCGCCCACTGCAGGCTCAGGCCGGTGAGTTCGCGGGTGAGCTGCTGGGCGGCGGCACCGGGTGCCGGCAGGAGTTCATCCACATACAGCCGATAGCCTTGCTGGCTGGGGATGCGCCCGGCTGAGGTGTGCGGCTGGGTGAGCAGGCCCCGCTGCTCCAGGGCCCCCATGGCCGAGCGCACGGTGGCCGGGCTGGTCGGCAGCCCAAAGCGGCGCACCAGCGTGTTGCTGCCCACGGGCTCCATGGTGTCCACGTAGTGACGCACGGCCAACTGCAGCACCTCCTGCTGGCGGCTGGAGAGGTGGCGACTGCTGGCTTGCGGCACCTTCGGACACCGTTGGGAGATGGATGGTAGGCACTTCTTCCCGGATGGGGAGTCCGCCCAGCCCATCCGTTGTGGTGAGGACGAACCAGGGCTGGGAGCTCAGTAGCGCGGAACGCTGGCATCCACTTCCAGGCTCCAGGCCTCAATCCCCCCGCTGAGATTCCACACCTGGCTGTAGCCCTGCTGGTCGATCAGCCAGCTGGCGAACTGCCAGCTGCGGATGCCGGCGTGGCAGAGCACCACGATCGGCCGCTCGCGTTCCAGGGTCTGGGGCAGATTGCCCAGCCATTCCGCCGAGCGGCTCAGGGGCAGGTGCAGCACCGGATGGGGCAGGCGGGCCAGCTGCAGTTCCTGGTCCTCGCGCACATCCACCAGCTGCAGGGGCGTGCCCTGCTCCAGCCAGCGTTGCAGCTCGGGGGCGCTGATGGTCTGGGGCGTGTTCACGGGTGGAGGTCGGATGCAGGATGGGGCCATCCTGCGTTGGCCGCATGAAAGCCCGCCGATTCCTGGCGGTGGTCCTGGCCGTGATCCTGCTGCTGCTGGGTCTTGCTGGCGGCGCCTGGTGGCTGGTCTGGCAGCGCTCCCCCCTCCAGCTGCAGCAACGGCCGCTCGCCCCACCCCGATCGGCTCGGTTCGTGCCCCGCGACGCGGCCCTCAGTTTCTATCTGCTCAGCGATCCCGAGCAGCCTGTCGCCTATGCCCGGGCGGTGGCGCCCCCGCGGCAACGCCGCCAGGCAGCCGAGGCCGTGGCCCGCCTGCGCGACGGCGCCTTCGCGGCAGCCGGCCTCGACTACGCCGGTGAACTGGCCGGCTGGCTCGGTCCGGAGACGGGCCTCTGGGTGCTTGCCGACCAGCGAGGTGAGCCCGGCGGCTGGGTGCTGGCCCTCTCCAGCCGTGACAGCGACGGCGCCCGCCGTTTTCTGCAGCGCTTCTGGCAGACCCGCAGCCTGGCGGGTACCGAGCTCCAGATCAGCAGCTACCGCGGCATGGGCGTGATCAGTGGCCGCGGCTCCCTGCTGGGCCGCCAGCCGATCCCCCTGGCTACGGCCCTGATCGATGACGATCTGGTGCTGTTGGCCTCCGGCCGGGGGGCCTTGGAGCAGGCCTTGGATGTCTCCCAGATCGACGCCCTGAACCAGGCCGCCGACCCGGTGCTAAGGCGCCGCCTCGACCGGCTGGGTCGTGGCATGGCCCTGTTGGTAGCCCGACCCGATGCCCTGCACGCCTGGCTGGGGGGCAGCCCATGGCCCCTGCCCGGGGAGGGGCTGCTCGCGGCCCTGCACCCCGAGGGCCGCGAGCTGGTGCTCGATGGCTGGCTGGAGCCTGGCCCTGCTCTGGATCCTGACCACACCCCGATGCCCCTGGCAGGCGCGGATGGCCAGGCCCTGCTGGCTGCCCTGCACGGCGAAGCGGCCCAGCTGGCCCTGCTTCAGGACCCGGCCCAGTGGCCGGCCCAGTGGCAGCCCCTGCTCCGGGCCCTGCTTGGTCCCTCTGGCCCCACCGAGGCCCCGTCGCTTCCCGCCCTGCTGCTGGCTGCAGCCCGCGGCCCGGTGTTGTGGCGCCAGGATGGCGAGGGCTGGTTGCTGGGCAGCAACCCTGATCAGCCGGCGCCCTCGGCCTTGGCCGAGCCCCTTCAGGACATGGGCCTGGTGGCGTCGCCCCTGGAGCTGGAGGGCCAGCCCATGCAGGTCTGGACCCGGCTGGAGGCACCGACGGCGCTGCGGCGGCGGCCCGGTGCCCAGGGCCAGCTGGCGGTAACCCTGGCGGCGGCCCGCAGCGAGCAGGCCGGTTGGGCCTGGTGGTCGGACTCCCTGGAGGTCCTGGCCCAGCAGCAGCGCGGCCGCCAACAGCCCACGGCGCTGATCCACCGTCTGCAGGACCTGGCGCTGCCCCAGGCTGTCCTGCAGTGGGCGGCAAGTGGGCTTCCAGCCCAGGACGTGCTGGGCCGCTGGACCGGCTGGCGGCTGTTGGCGGCGATGGCCGGCCAGGACTTCAGCGAGCCTGTCGGCGCCGTGGCTCTGGCCATGCAGCCCGACGCCGATGGGCTGCGCTTGCGGGCGCGCATTGCCTACGACAAATGACGCCCAGATCCCAGGCGATGGCCGAGCCCGAACTGTTGCTGTTGCGCCATGGCATCGCTGAGGAGCGAGACCCCCACCTGTCCGATGCCCAGCGGGCCCTCACGGCAGCCGGCCGGCTGCGTACCGCTGCCGTACTCGAGCGGCTCGTTCAGTTCAACATCCCCTGCGATCAGCTCTACAGCAGCCCCTTGCTGAGGGCCCGCCAGACCGCCGAACTGGCTGTGGCCGCGGGCCTGGCGCCGGACCTCCAGCTCTCTGAGGCCCTGGTGCCCGAGGGCGATCCATGGCCCCTGCTGCGTTGGCCCGACGGGGTGCGGCGGCTGGCCCTCGTGGGCCATGAACCCGACCTGGGCGACCTGGCCGCAGCCCTGATCGGGGCCCCGCCAGCGGCGCTGGTGCTGAAGAAGGCCGGCATGGCGCTGTTGCAGATCACTGCCGTCAGCCCCCGCCCCCGGGCCCGGCTGCGGCTGCTGCTCGGGCCGGCCCAGTTGCTGGCTGGCAGCTAGCGCTACGGCGCGACAGCAAGCGGCAGGCCTAGGTTCAGGCCTGCAGTCTGTGTCGGCATGGCCGTGAGTGGCACCCCCAACACGTCGGAACGGTCCACATCCGAAACGCCCCTGTTCCGGCCTGGCCTGGAGGGCATTCCGGCGACCCAGTCGGCGATCTGCGACATCGACGGCCAGCGGGGCTATCTCACGTACCGCGGCTATGACGCGGCCAGCCTGGCTGCCAACAGCACCTTCCTGGAGACGGCCTATCTGTTGATCTGGGGTGACTTGCCCTCAGCAGACAAGCTGCGTGAATTCGAGCAGGAGGTGCAGATGCACCGGCGGGTGAGTTTCCGCATCCGCGACATGATGAAGAGCTTCCCTTCCCAGGGGCACCCGATGGACGCGCTCCAGGCCAGCGCCGCCTCCCTGGGACTCTTCTATTCCCGCCGCGCCCTCGACAATCCCGAATACATCTACGGGGCGGTGGTGCGTCTGCTGGCCAAGATCCCCACGATGGTGGCGGCCTTCCAGCTGATTCGCAAAGGCCAGGATCCGATCCAGCCCCGCGATGACCTGCCCTACGCCGCCAACTTCCTCTACATGCTCACCGAGCGGGAGCCCGATCCCCTGGCGGCCCGTATCTTTGACGCCTGCCTGATCCTGCACGCCGAGCACAGTCTCAACGCCAGCACCTTCAGCGCCCGCGTCACCGCCAGCACTCTCACCGATCCCTACGCCGTGGTGGCATCGGCGGTGGGCACCCTGGCGGGCCCCCTGCATGGTGGCGCCAATGAGGATGTGCTCTCCATGCTCGAGGAGATCGGCAGTGAAGACCGGGTGGAGCTGTGGCTCGATCGGGCAATCGGCAATCGCCAGAAGATCATGGGCTTCGGCCACCGGGAGTACAAGGTGAAGGACCCCCGCGCCGTGATTCTGCAGCGTCTGGCCGAGGAGCTGTTCGACCGCTTCGGCCACGACCCGATGTACGACCTGGCCCGGCAGCTGGAGGATCAGGCCGCCAGCCGGCTGGGGCCCAAGGGCATCTATCCCAACGTGGATTTCTATTCCGGTCTGGTGTACCGCAAGCTGGGCATCCCCTGTGATCTGTTCACGCCGATCTTCGCGATCGCCCGCACCGCCGGTTGGCTGGCCCACTGGAAGGAGCAGCTGGGTGCCAATCGCATCTTCCGGCCCTCCCAGATCTACACGGGTTGCCCCCTGCGCGACTGGGTGCCCCTGAAGGACCGCTAAGTTTTCCCTGATCTGAGTTGCCGTCATGCTGAGCACCACGGCCCCGGGCGCCGCTTCCGGCCTGGATCTCCAGGCCAGCTTTGAAGCCGCTCTCCAGGGGGTCGGCCTGAGCGCCGGAGCGGCCCACCTGCTCTGGCTGCCCCTGCCGATGGTGCTGGTCCTGGTGGCTGCCGTGGTTGGGGTGCTGGTCAACGTGTGGCTGGAGCGCAAGATCTCCGCCGCCGTGCAGCAGCGCATCGGCCCGGAGTACGCCGGTGCCCTGGGCATCCTCCAGCCCATGGCCGATGGCCTCAAGCTGGTGTTCAAGGAGGACATCATCCCTGCCCGGGCGGACGGTCTGCTCTTCACCCTCGGGCCGGTGCTGGTGCTGATCCCGGTGATCCTCAGCTGGCTGGTGGTGCCCTTCGGCCAGAACCTGCTGATCAGCAACGTGGGGGTGGGGATCTTCCTGTGGATCTCGCTCAGCAGCATCCAGCCGATCGGCCTGCTGATGAGCGGCTACGCCTCCAACAACAAGTACTCCCTGCTGGGCGGGCTGAGGGCGGCAGCCCAGTCGATCAGCTACGAGATCCCCCTGGCACTGGCAGTGCTGGCCGTGGTGATGATGAGCAATTCGCTCAGCACCGTCGACATCGTTGCCCAGCAGACCGGTGCCGGCATTCTCAGCTGGAACATCTGGCGTCAGCCCGTGGGCTTCGTGATCTTCTGGATCTGTGCCCTGGCTGAGTGCGAGCGCCTGCCCTTCGACCTTCCCGAAGCGGAGGAGGAGCTGGTGGCCGGCTACCAGACCGAATACTCAGGCATGAAGTTCGCCCTCTTCTATCTGGGCAGCTACATCAACCTGGTGCTCTCAGCCCTGCTGGTGGCGGTGCTCTATCTCGGTGGCTGGGGCTTCCCTCTGCCGGTGGAGTGGCTGGCCGGCTGGCTGGGTCAGCCAGTGGATGCCCCGGTTGTGCAGGTGATCACCGGTTCGGTGGGCATCGTGATGACCGTGCTCAAGGCCTACCTGCTTGTGTTCCTGGCCATCCTGCTGCGCTGGACCACTCCGCGGGTGCGCATCGACCAGCTGCTCGACCTGGGCTGGAAGTTTCTGCTGCCGATCGCCCTGGTGAACCTGCTGGTCACCGCCGGCCTCAAGCTGGCGTTCCCGGCGTTCTTCGGCGGCTGAAGCACCTTCGGCTTGGATTCTGGCCACGAGCCAGCCCTGCGCCGCCATCATGGGCGAGATTCAGGCCCCATCCCCGGTCCACCAGACTCCCCCTCTGAACCAGTTCCATGTTCGGGTTCCTCAAGAAAGTCGGCGATTACACCCGTGATGCGGTGGGTGCCGCCCAGTACATGACCCAGGGCCTGGCCGTCACCTTCGACCACCTGCGCCGTCGGCCGGTCACGGTCCAGTACCCCTACGAGAAGCTGATTCCCTCCGAGCGCTACCGGGGCCGGATCCACTACGAGTTCGACAAGTGCATCGCCTGTGAGGTGTGCGTGCGGGTGTGCCCGATCAACCTGCCGGTGGTCGACTGGGTGATGAACAAGGCCACCAAGAAGAAGGAACTGCGCAACTACTCGATCGATTTCGGGGTGTGCATCTTCTGCGGCAACTGCGTGGAGTACTGCCCCACCAACTGCCTCTCCATGACTGAGGAATACGAGCTGTCCGCCTTCGATCGCCACAGCCTCAACTACGACAACATCGCCCTCGGTCGCCTGCCCACCAGCGTGACCAGTGACCCGGCGGTGTTCGCCCTGCGGGAGCTGGCCTACCTGCCGAAGGGTGAGATGGATCCCCATGGAGTGCCGGACACCTCCCCCCGGGCGGGCAGACTGCCCGAGCAGGTGCTTGAGACCCTGCCCAAGAGCGAGCCTGCCAAGCCCGCAGCCGCCCCCACCCAGGAGAAGGCCTGATGACGATCGCCTCCACCACCCAGCTGATCTGCTTCCTGGTGCTGTCTGCCACCGTGGTGCTGGGAGCCCTCGGGGTGGTGCTGCTGCCCAACATCGTGTATTCCGCCTTCCTGCTGGGCGGGGTGTTTCTCTCGGTCGCCGGTCTCTACCTGCTGCTCAATGCCAGTTTCGTGGCTGCCGCCCAGGTGCTGGTGTACGTGGGCGCGGTGAACGTGCTGATCCTGTTCGCGATCATGCTCGTGAACAAGCGCGAAGACCTCTCGGCCATCCCTGGCCTGGCCCTGCGGCGACTGCTCTCTGGGCTGGTGTGTGGTGGCCTGTTCGCCCTGCTGTTGCGGGTGGCGTTCACCACCCCCTGGGCCCTGCCTGGTCCCCAGTCCGTGGGCGAGGAAGCGACGATCCGCATCGGTGAACACCTGTTCTCCGATTACCTGCTGCCCTTCGAACTGGCCTCGGTGCTGCTGCTGATGGCCATGATCGGTGCCATCGTGCTGGCCCGCCGTGATGTGCTCAGCAGTGACATCGGCACCGGAGAGGCGGTGGATCAGGGGCTGATCGAAAAGGCTCGCAGCCCACTCCTGCTTGATTCTCCCGCCTCTCGGCGTTAACCGCCTTCCAGCGCTTCTTGCCATGGACTCTTTCACCCTCTCCCTATCTGGCGGCATCCCCCTGCAGGCCTATCTGGTGCTCGCCGCCTCCCTGTTCTGCACGGGGGTGTGGGGCCTGATCAACAGCCGCAACGCGGTTCGGGTGCTGATGAGCATCGAGCTGATGCTCAATGCGGTGAATATCAACCTGATGGCTTTTTCCAGCTATCTGGATGGCCAGTTGATCCGCGGCCAGGTGTTTGCCATCTTTGTGATCACGGTGGCCGCCGCCGAAGCGGCCGTGGGCCTGGCCATTCTTCTTTCGCTCTATCGCAACCGCGAAACCGTGGACATGGAGCGCTTCAACCTGCTGCGCTGGTAACCAGCGATGCGGCTGGAGCGGGTCTGGTTGATCTCTCGCTCCGGCAGCCAGGCCGCGCAGCGCCAAGCTCGGCGCTGCGCGGCCGATCTCCGGGAGCACGGCATTGCTGTGGTCACCGCCAGCAGTGGTTTGGCCCGTGACCCCTATCCAGGCTTGCTGGCCAGCGAGGAGCACCTCCCCGATCTGGCCCTGGTGCTGGGCGGTGACGGCACCGTGCTTGGCGCCGCCCGCCACCTCGCCCCCCTGGAGGTGCCGATCCTCAGCTTCAACGTGGGCGGCCATCTCGGCTTCCTCACCCATGAGCGCAGCCTGTTGAAACTGGCTGTCGAGGGCGGTGAGAGCCTCTGGCAGCGCCTCCAGCACGACCGCTACGCCCTGGAGCGGCGCATGATGCTGGAGGCGCGCATCGATCGGGGCGATGGGGTGGAGGAGGGGGCTCAGGCCTACCTGGCCCTGAACGACTTCTACTTCCGACCCGGCCTGGATGAGATCTCCTCCACCTGCGTGCTGGAGCTGGAGATCGACGGCGAGGTTGTGGACCAGTACCGCGGCGATGGCCTGATCGTGGCCACCCCCACAGGCTCCACCGGGTACGCGATGGCCGCCGGTGGCCCGATCCTCCATCCCGGTCTGGAGGGGATTGTGGTGAACCCGATCTGTCCGATGAGCCTCTCCAGCCGTGCCGTTGTGGTGCCACCCCGCGCCCAGCTCTGCCTCTGGCCCCTGGGGGAATCCAGCCGCCGGGTGAAGCTCTGGCAGGACGGCGTGCAAGCCACCACGCTCGAGCCTGGCGACCGGGCCCTGGTGCAACGCAGTCGCCATGCCGCCCTGCTGGTGACCCTGGAGCATTCGCCCTCCTATTACCGCACCCTCACCCACAAGCTGCACTGGGCTGGCAGCCTGGTGGCGGCGGAGCCATCGCACAATTGAGCGTTGGCCCACGGTTGCCGCACCCTGCCGATGGTTCCGGAGAGCGATGGGCCTGGAGATTGAGCGACGGTTTCTCGTGATCAACCCCGCATGGCGCGACCATGTGGCCTGGCAACGGCAGTTGCGGCAGGGCTACCTCAGTCGGGCCGGCGATGCATTGACCTTGCGCGTGAGGATGAGCAGCACGCCGCTTCAGCCGGCCACGGCCTGGCTCACCCTCAAGGCGCCGCCTCTGCGCCCGCAGGAAGGACCGGATGGCCTGGTGCGGCAGGAATTTGAATATCCCATCCCGCTCCTGGATGCCCAGGCCCTGCTGGCTCTCACCAGCCAACAGGTGAGCAAGCAGCGCTACGGCTTGGACCTCGACGGGGGCGATTGGGTGGTGGACGTGTTCGACGGGGAGAACCATCCTCTCGTGGTGGCGGAAGTGGAGCTGGATCATGCGAACCGCTCCCTGGTGCTGCCCAGCTGGTGTGGGCTGGAGCTCACCGGTCGTCACGAGCTCAGCAATGCGGCGCTGGCGCACAGGCCCTTCAGTTGCTGGGCCGAAGAGCAGCGGCAACCGTTCCTGCAAGCCCTGGGGAATCTGGAGTGAAAGGGCGCGCGAGGTTCTAAGCTGAATTCGGAATTCTTTCTGCAGATCCTCTGCTCCGCTATTGACCGGCCTCTACGACGACCAGGGCGTGCTTCGTTTCGCCGGCCGGGATGATGCGGATTGCTTGGCCTATGCCGAGTTGTTCGGTCTTGATCTGCTGGGCTGTTCAATCACCGCCCTTGTGCCTGGGTCCATCCCGGCCGGCGGTTCAGCTGAAGCGACGGGTCTCGCTGCGCTCGCCTGAACCAGTGGGGTTGGAATCCTCCAGCGAACAGCAGTTGAAGCCATCCCGGCAGATTTTGCCGTGATCCATGGCCCAATTCAGGAGAGCAACCCTGTTCTTTGCCCCGGTCTTGGTAAAGATGTTGCTCACATGATTGTCCACTGTGCGCTTGCTGATCGTGAGCGCCCCAGCGATTTCCTGGTTGGTCAGCCCCTGGGCCACCAGTTCAATGATCTCGAGCTCCCGTTCCGAGAGATCGCGCTCAGGACTTGCACCCGCACCCATACCCTGTTCCCCTCTCCGGATAACCACGGCGTGACGTTGGAGTAGCAGGGCAGTCGGTACTACTGCTGCCACAGCCACTCTAGGCAGACGATGGCCCAGGCATGATGGTGTTGCCTTGCCGAGATCGCTTGCTGCTTCACCAGGCTCTCACCAGGGGGCGCATTGCGATCACGGCAGAAGTCACGCCCCCGAGAGGCGGTGATCCCTCGCGCACGTTACAGGCGGCAGCTGGTTTGCGCAGCTGGGTGCACGCGATCAACGTGACGGATGGCAGCCGGGCAGTGATGCGCATGAGCAGCCTGGCGATGTGCAAGCTGTTGCTCGACCAGGGCTTTGAGCCGGTGTTGCAGCTCACCTGCCGCGATCGCAACCGCATTGCCCTGCAGGCTGAATTGCTGGGGGCCCATGCCCTCGGTCTGCGCAACCTGCTCTGTCTCACGGGCGACCCGGTGCGGGCGGGTGACCAGCCCGGCGCCCGTGCGGTCAACGAGCTGGAATCGGTGCGCTTGCTGCAGTTGGTGCAGGCCCTCAACCAGGGGCGCGATCCGGTGAAGGGAGAGTTGCCTGACGGGGGCACGGCCTTTTTTGCCGGCGCTGCCGCCGATCCCCAATCCCCCAGCTGGAGCGGCCTGCGATCGAGGCTGCGCCGCAAGCAGGCGGCAGGGGCCCGCTTCATCCAGACCCAGATGGTCACCGACGGAACAGCATTGCGCCGTTTCGTTGACGAGATTGCCGGACCCCTCGGGCTGCCAGTGCTCGCGGGCGTGTTTTTGCTGAAATCAGCCCGCAATGCACAGTTCATCAATCGGGTGGTGCCCGGAGCCAATATTCCCCAAAACCTGATCGATCGGCTGGCCGCTGCCGCTGATCCGATCGCTGAGGGAGTGGCCATTGCCGCAGAGCAGGTGGCTGACTACGTCACCATTGCCCAGGGTGTCCATTTGATGGCGATCAAAGCTGAAGAACGCATTCCCCAGATTCTTCAGCTGGCTGGACTCGCACCACAGCAGGATCCGGCTCCCCCAGCACCATCCCCGCAACCGCCGTTGGCCCTCAGTTCAACTGGCTGATGGCTAGATCGCTGCCGAGCAACTCGGCGAGGGCCTTCTGCTGGGGGGAGGGCTCTACGACGTCCATGCGGCGGGCATCGGTGATCAGCCAGTCGAGCGCGGCTTCCTGCAGGTCGAAGTGATCGCCGTTGCGGTCGACGCAATAACGGCCGAACACCAGTTTTTCCACCAACCGCACACCGGGACCGATGCGCGAATAGTCGAAAATGATGGAGTTGTCGATCGTTGCATTTTCGCAGATGTGACAGCTCGGGCCGATCATGGCGGGGCCAATGATGGTGGCACCATCCTCAATCTTGGTCATGCCTCCCACATACACCGGGCCCTGGACATTGATTTTGTCCCAGTTGGCGGCCACGTTCAGGCCGGTGTAGATGCCAGGCCGCACCTCCTTGCCTGGAATTTGCACCTGCCGCACATGGCCCTGCAGGACGCTTCGGATGGCCTGCCAGTAATCGGGCACCTTGCCGATATCAACCCACTCGAATTCCATCGGCAGGGCATAAAATGGGGCGCCAGATTGCACCAGCTTGGGGAATAAATCCGAGCCGATGTCAAAGGGCACTCCGCTTGGTACATAGTCGAGCACTTCAGGTTCAAAGATGTAGATGCCCGTGTTGATCATGTTGCTGGCGGCGTCGGCGACATCTGGTTTCTCCTGGAAGGAGCGGACCCGTCCGTCGTCGTCGGTGACCACCACGCCATAGCTGCTCACCTGCTCCATTGGAACCCGCTTGGTGATCAAGCTGGCCAGAGCGCCTTTTTCGCGGTGCCGCCGAACGGCCTCGCTGAGGTCCAGGTCAATCAGGGCATCGCCACAGAGCACCACGAAGGTGTCATCAAAAAAGCGTTGGAAATTCTGTATCTTTTTCAGCCCGCCCGCCGAGCCCAGGGCATCTCCGATGAGTTCACCATCTTCGATGCGTCCTTCGAAGCTGTAGGCAATTTCTACGCCAAAGCGTTGACCATCACGAAAATAGTTCTCGATTTCTTCGGCCAGGTGGGACACATTCACCATCACTTCGGTGAAGCCGTGTTCCCTCAAGAGCTCAAGCAGAAACTCCATGACGGGTTTCTGCAGGATGGGGATCATCGGCTTGGGAATGGTGTGCGTGATCGGCCGCACCCGTGTGCCCTTGCCGGCCGCCAGGATCATCGCCTTCATCGGCGTTTTCTCGCATCGGTCGGAAAAGCCAGCTTAGTCGCCTTTTCAGGCTGCAAGCTGTTCAGCGGCCGGCCGTTCAGCTGCCCTCGCGACCATCCCTAACGGCGCCAGATCGCTCCCGTCGCCGCCGCTGTGGTTGCCCCCGGCGAGCGAGCGCAGTTGCAGGGGGCCGAACAGTCCTCCCGTCTGTTCCAGTTCCAATTTGCCCTGATGGCAGAGGAACAGCAGCGCCCAGAACACGCCCACCCGGTCACTGTCCAGATCCTCACTGGCCTCAGCGCCTGCTACAGCGGCATCCCAGGCCTGAACCAGTGACTCAAACGACACCCAGTTCTCTGCCGCAGACCAGTCCCGCAGAAAGCCACTGAGGGCTGCGGTGGTTTCCGGCAGTTTTTCTCGATGGGCCAGGTTGGCCACCTGTTCCATGGCCGCCCGCTCACTGAAGCGGCGGGGACGCTGCCGCTTGTGCCCTGGACGTCCTTCCAGCTCCAGCCGTTCCGCGATGTCCTCGAGCTGTTGGATCAGCTCGCCCAGGGTCACGGGCCGTTGCAGGGGCGGTGGCGCTACGGGCCTCCGCCAGAGGTGGCGTTCCGGCCGGCGAGGCAACACCAGGGACGGATCGGTGATCCAGCCGTCGCCCTCCCCATCGCGATCCGCGTCAAAGGCATCCTCCAGGCAGGGCTCTGGTGGAAGGGTGCTGGCTTCCAGCAACTCCGCCTTGAGGCTCACCAAAACCGAGGCGGCCAGAAAGGCCTCGCTTGTCTCCGCCAGATCCTGCTCGTAACTGCCTCCCACAGCTGCGGCCAGCCGTGGCACGGTGATGCGCTGGTGCAACTGGTCGAGGAAGCCATCCACCACCGCGATCACGTCCACATCCCAGGGATCGAGATCACCCCGTTCGGCGGCGTCCTGGAGAAGCCGGATGGCGAGCCTGGCGCCTCCTTGGGTCAACGGATCCAAACACAGCGGGGCTTCCTGCCAAGTTACCGGCCGCCGCTGTCGCGCACCAGCCCACCGCTCCTGGCCTTCCGTTTGGCCCCTGTCGGCAGGGATCAGCCAGCTTCGGCGGAACTCTGGCCCGCCGCCGGCAGCAGACCGAGCTGGGCATCCACCGTTGCCCGGTAGCGCTGCAGGTCGCTTTCCAGTTCCTGAATGCGCACCTGTTGGGCCTCGATCGCCCCCTGGTCCTGAAGGGTTTCCACTTTTTTCACCACGCCGGTCCACACTGCAAACACCCAGGCGGCGGTGGCGCCGATGCCTCCCACCACCAACAGCAGGGCGGCCAGGGGCAAGGTGGCCTGCAGGCCCGGTAAGAAATGAACGGTGGTGGGCGCTGTGTTCTCCAGGGTGAACATCACCATGGCCAGGCCGAAACTGAAGATCAGCAGAAAGTTGATCTGTTTCATGCGTCAGGGGTGCCGAACGCTGCGCACCAGAGCGTAGGCCGGTTGGCTCAGCCTGGCAGGGCTGGGGCCTGGAGCCGGCTCTGGCGGATGAGATTGCTGCCCGGCGTGGGGATCACCCTGCCCAGGGCGCTGGTCTCCCGCTGCACCAGGGCCTCAATCGAGGCCCGGTAGGTGTCAGTCATGATGCGGGGGTAGAGGCCGATGCCGATGATCGGCACCAGCAGGCAGCTGATCACGTAAATCTCACGCGGTTCGGCATCCACCAGATGGGTGTGAGAGGCCAGCTCACGGTTCTCCTTGCCGAAGAAGATCTCCCGCAGCATCGAGAGCAGGTAGATGGGTGTGAGGATCACGCCCACAGCCGCCAGGATCGCCATCACCACCCGGAAGCTGAGGGTGTAGGCCTCACTGGTGGCGAAGCCCACAAACACCATCAGCTCGCTGACGAAGCCGCTCATGCCGGGCAGGGCCAGTGACGCCAGCGAGCAGATCGTCCAGAGGGCGAACATCTTGCGCATCTTCTGGCCCACGCCACCCATCTCATCGAGCTGCAGGGTGTGGGTGCGGTCGTAGGTGGCGCCCACCAGGAAGAACAGGCTGGCGCCGATCAGGCCGTGGCTGATCATCTGCAGCATCGCCCCGCTGGTGGCCAGGGCGCTGAGGCTGCCGATGCCGATCAGCACGAAGCCCATGTGGCTGATCGAGCTGTAGGCGATCTTGCGCTTGAGGTTGCGCTGGGCAAACGAGGTGAGCGCCGCATAGATGATGTTCACCACCCCAAGCACCACCAACAGGGGCGCGAATTGGGCATGGGCGGCCGGCAGCAGCTGCACGTTGAAGCGCAGCAGCGCATAGCCGCCCATCTTCAGCAGGATGCCCGCCAGCAGCATGTGCACCGGGGCTGTGGCTTCGCCGTGGGCGTCGGGCAGCCAGGTGTGCAGGGGAACGATCGGCAGCTTCACGCCGAAGGCAATCAGCAGGCCGGCGTAGCAGAGCAGCTGGAACTTCACGGGGAAGTCCTTGGCCATCAGCGCGGTGTACTCAATGCTGGTGGTGCCGCCGAAGAAGGCCATCGCCAGGCCCACGATCAGGATGAACAGGGAGCTGCCGGCGGTGTACAGGATGAATTTGGTGGCGGCGTACTGGCGCTTCTTGCCGCCCCAGATGGCCAGCAGCAGATACACAGGAATCAGCTCCAGCTCCCAGGCCAGGAAGAACAGCAGCATGTCCTGCACCGCGAACACGGCGATCTGGCCGCCGTCCATGGCCAGCAGCAGGAAATAGAAGAGCTTCGGTTTGAAGCTCACCGGCCAGGCTGCCAGCGCTGCCAGGGCAGTGATGAAGCTGGTGAGCAGGATCAGCGGCATCGACAGGCCGTCCGCCCCCACCGACCAGGCCAGCCCCAGGCTGGGCAGCCACTCCACCCGCTCCACCAGCTGCAGGCCTTCCACGGCTGGGTCGTAGCCGTTGAGGTAACCGCCCACTGTGAGCAGGAAGGTGATCAGGGCAATCCCCAGCGCGAACCAGCGCACTTGGCGGCCGTCGCCCTTGTCGGGCACGAACGGAATCACAAGGGCTGCCCCGATTGGGAAAAGGATCGAGGCGCTCAGCCAGGGAAAGGCCACGAATGCAGGCGGTCCGTTGGCTGGAGTGTAGAAATACCTGCCGGGGTGCCCTGGGCCAGGTGGGGGTAGGCACACAGTCCGTAGTGGCTGCCGGCGGGTCACCCTCGGCAGGTCAGGCGCGGGGGCGGCTACAGGCCGGCGGGCTGGTAGGGGCATGTGGGCCGAAGAGGCGGCCCAGTGGGCTCCGAGGATTAACCAGCCCCCGCAGCGGCCGACCGGTCAGCCCAGCGCGCCGAACAGCACCACCAGGGCGATCACGCCGCCGAACACGATCAGGGCATAGAACTGGGCCCGACCGGTCTCGAAGTACTTGAGGCCCTCGCCGCTGCCCAGGGTCATCAGGCCGGTGAGATTCACCACGCCATCCACCACCTTGGAGTCCACCTCCAGGACTGAGCGGGCGAGCTTGCGGCTGCCCTGCACGAACAGCTTGTCGTTGATGGCGTCGAGATACCACTTGTTGGCCAAGAAAGCATTGACGGTGGGGAAGCGGTTGGCAAAAAGGGCGGCCATGTCGAGCTTGCGCAGCAGGTAGGCGAGCACGGCCACCGTGATGCCCGTGACGGAGATTGCCACCGAGGCTCCTGCCAGCGGCAGGAATTCGCTCCAGCTGAAGTGTTCGGCCATTTCGGCGGCCTCATGCGGGTCGAGCAGGGCTGCGAAACGGCTGTTCCAGGGGGTACCGAGCAGGCCGATCAGCGCCGAGGGCACTGCCAGCACGGCCAGCGGCATGGCCATCTGCCAGCCGGATTCGTGGGGGTGGTCCGCATGGGCATGGTGCTCGTCGTGATCACCCCCTGCTGGTTTCCCTGCCGCGGTCAGAAGCTGAGCGGCCATGGCCTTGTCGGTGCCGCGGAAGTCCCCCTCGAAGGTGAGGAAGTAGAGCCGGAACATGTAGAAGGCGGTCATGCCGGCCGTGATGAAGCCCATCGCCCAGAGCAGGGGATAGGTGTTGAAGGCCTGGCCGAGGATCTCGTCCTTGCTCCAGAAGCCGGCCAGGGGAGGGATGCCGGCGATGGCGATGCAGCCGATCAGGAAGGTGCTGCTGGTGATCGGCATCCAGCGGCGCAGGCCTCCCATCAGGCGCATGTCCTGGGCGAGCACCGGCTCGTGGCCCACCACCTCTTCCATGGCGTGGATCACCGAGCCGGAGCCGAGGAAGAGCATCGCCTTGAAGAAGGCGTGGGTCACCAGGTGGAACATGCCGGCCACCGGGGCGCCGCAGCCCATGGCCAGCATCATGTAACCGAGCTGGCTCACCGTGCTGTAGGCCAGGCCCTTCTTGAGATCCTGCTGGGTGAGGGCGATCGAGGCGCCCAGAAACAGAGTGATTGTGCCAATCACGGCAATGGTGACCTGCACGGCGGCGAAGGGCTCGTACACCGGCTGCAGCCTGGCCACCAAAAACACGCCGGCGGCCACCATCGTGGCGGCGTGGATCAGGGCGGAGATCGGCGTCGGCCCCTCCATGGCGTCGGGCAGCCACACATGCAGCGGAAACTGGGCCGACTTGGCCATCGGCCCCATGAACACCAGCAGGCAGAGGATCACGGCCACGCCGTTGCTCAGGCTCCCCCCCGCCACCGCTTCCTGCAGGCCGGCCCCGATCTCCTCGAAGCCGAAGCTGCCGGTGGCCCAGAACAGGCCCAGGATGCCGAGCAGCAGGCCGAAGTCGCCCACCCGGTTGGTCACGAAGGCCTTCTGGGCGGCGTTGGCGGCGCCATCGCGGTCGTACCAGAAGCCCACCAGCAGGTAGGAGCACATGCCCACCAGCTCCCAGAACACGTAGATCTCGAGCAGGTTGGGGCTGATCACCAGGCCCAGCATCGAGCTGCTGAACAGGGCCAGGTAGGTGAAAAACCGCACGTAGCCCTTGTCGTGGGCCATGTAGCCGTCGGAGTACACCATCACCAGCACGGCGATGGTGGTCACCAGCGAGAGCATCACGGCCGCCAGGGCATCCACCCGGAAGCCCATCTGCAGGTTGAAGGTGCCGGCGCTGGCCCAGTTGAACAGCACCTCGGTGGGGCCGGCGCCCGCCAGCTGCTGGGCCAGGATCGCGTAGCTGAGCACGGCCGCCGCGCCCACACAGCTGATCAGCAGCCAAGCGACGGGTTTGCGCAGTCGGTTGACCGTGCGATTGAAGCTGATCAGCCCCAGGCCGACCAGGCAGGCCCCGGCCAGGGGCAACACCGGGATCAACCAGGCGAGGTTGGCGGCTGAGGGCATCCGGATGGGCTCCCGCGGGGCTGGCTGCCGCCGAGTGTAGGCAGGATGCCTGGGGATCTCAGCCCAGCCAGTGGGCCAGGGGCGTGCGGGAGAAGCTGGTGGCCCCCAGCCCGATGTAGCGGTGGGCCCACCAGAACACGCCCACGGCGATGGCGATGCCGAGTTGGGCGGGCCGCAGAAATTCGCTGAGCACCAGCTTCTGGCGGCCATCCAGCACCGCCCCAAAAGGGATCACCGAGGTGCTGGCCCTGAGGTCCTCGAAGGCGCTGCCGAAGCGGTTGGCCAGGCGCCGGTCGCCGTTCCACACGGCAAACAGGTGGTGGGCGATCAGGCCGGCGCAGGTGGCCACCATGAAGCTGCTGCCGATCCAGAGCAGGTGGGTCGCGCACCAGAGGATCTGGCCCACGGCCTGGGGATGGCGGCTGATGCGGATGATGCCGGTGGCGTAGAGGCGCACCTGGGGCTTGAGCACGGCCGGGATCTCCAGCAGGTTGTAGGTGGCCGGATAGAGAAACAGGAAGCTGATGGCGGTGCCCACCCACACCAGGGGCACGATCCAGGGCTGGTCCTGCAGGTCCCAGAGCCGCACACCGTCGTAGCGGTGAGCCAGGAAATAGCCGATCACCACCACCGCCGAGGGGATGCTCACGGCGGCGAACAACAGCCGCCAGGCCCGCTCACCGATTCGCGCCACGCCCCACACCCGCAGGGAGGCGCCGCCGCTGTGAATCACGGCGAAGGCCAGCAGCAGGCCCAGCATCACCCAGCTGCTGTGGTGCGGGTTGGTGGCCAGGGCAGAACCGGTGCTCAAGGGCAGGGTGGGAAGTTGTGAAGGGAGCGATTCTGGCCACCCGCGGGCACCCCTAGAGTTTCGGTCTGCTGGCAGTTCCGTTCTTCGGGCCCTGGGTCGACCTATGGCAGATCTGCCCTTCACCCTCGATCAGCTGCGCATCCTGCGCGCGATCGCCACCGAAGGCAGTTTCAAGAAAGCTGCCGACAGCCTCTATGTCACCCAGCCGGCTGTGAGCTTGCAGATCCAGAACCTGGAGAAGCAGCTGAGTGTGTCGCTGTTCGATCGAGGGGGCCGCAAGGCCCAGCTCACCGAGGCCGGCCACCTGCTGCTCAGCTACTGCGATCGCATCCTCAGCCAGTGCCAGGAGGCCTGCCGTGCCCTGGAGGACCTCCACAACCTGCGCGGCGGCTCCCTGATCGTGGGTGCCAGCCAGACCACCGGCACCTATCTGATGCCGCGGATGATCGGTCTGTTCCGGCAGAAGTATCCCGATGTGGCCGTGCAGCTGCAGGTGCACAGCACCCGCCGCACCGGCTGGAGCGTGGCCAACGGCCAGGTGGACCTGGCGATCATCGGCGGGGAACTGCCGGGAGAGCTCAACGACCTGCTGCAGGTGGTGCCCTACGCCAGCGATGAACTGGCGCTGGTGCTGCCTGTCAAGCACCCCTTGGCCCGGCTCGCCGAGCTCACCAAGGACGACCTCTACCGCCTCGGCTTCGTGTGCCTGGATGCCCAGTCCACCACCCGCAAGATGGTGGACCAACTGCTCGCCCGCTCCGGTCTTGATGTGGCGCGGCTGAAGATCGAGATGGAGCTCAACTCCTTCGAGGCGATCAAGAACGCCGTCCAAAGTGGCCTTGGCGCAGCCTTCCTGCCGGTGGTGTCGATTGAGAGGGAACTGTCGGCCGGCAGCCTGCATCGCCCCCAGGTGGCCGACCTGCTGGTGCGCCGCCAGCTCAAGCTGATTACCCACCCGGCCCGCTACTGCTCCCGGGCTGCGGACGCCTTCCGGCGCGAGGTGCTGCCGGTGTTCGCCAGTGCCGACAGCCCCCTGCGCCGGCCCCTGCAATCCCAGGCCAGTGCCGATGCCGTGGCGGCCGTGCAGGCCTGAGCAGCATCAGGCCCACACCATTTCAGGTCACCAGCTGCTTCAGAACTGGTCGGCCTCCGGCGTCACCCCCACGGTGTCGTCGGCCACGCCACGCGTCACGAACTGGTTCTCGCGGACGTCGGTCTGATAGACACAGCGCACCACCGGTTTGTCTTTCACAGAACCCACGTAAGCGAAAGTATTCATCCGCTGCTTGCACTGGCGCATCTGCTCGGCGGTCACCGCCCCCTCCCGCTGCAGCACACTCCAGTTCTCCCGGCGGATCACACAGCCTGGCTTGAGGATCGGCTGGGTCACAAAGCTGGTGCTCGGGTTCATCGTGGTGTAGATCTCCACGTCCATCACGAAGGCACTGGCGCCCCACTGGCGGCAGAACTCCGGATCGGGCACGGCCATGTCCAGCTGCTGGGAGCTGGCGATATTGCCCTGGTTGCCCTGCGTGGTGCTGGCGATGCCGGTGCCGATGCCGATTCCCACCACCAGCACGCCGGCCAGCACGGCCAGGGTGCCCAGGTTGAACTGCACGGGGCCTCCCCCCTGGCCGCCGTCCTGCCCTCCCCCCCCACCGCCGCCGCCGCCCTGGCGTGGCCGGCTGGGCCCACGCCCATAGGGGTCGGCGTAGCGATCGTCCGGGCCGTACCGGCCAGAGCCCATCGACGCGCTGGCCCGTTCGCTGCGGCGCGGGTCTCCGTCGTAGCGGCTTCGGGGGGAGCGGGTCATAGCGTTTCAGGGGTGCGGGGCAGGCCCATCGAGTAGTTGAGCACCCGGCAATCGGGGTTGTAGCGCAGCTCCCCGGCCTGGAGCAGCTGGCGGATCGTGCCCTCCAGCTCCGAGCCGATGCGGCGCAGGTTGTACTCGCTCAGCTCCGCTCCTGCCTGGGCCGCCACCAGCTGTCGGAACTGCTCCTGCACCTTCTCGAGCACCGGCGTGTCCCAGAGAAACTCGTTGTCGGGGTCGAGATCCAGGGTGAGCTGGGCAGGATCCGGAACCAGATTGCCGTCCTCAACCCGGGCCGTGAACAGCCGCACGTGGCGGGTGGTGGATTTGAGCAGCAGGTCGGCCATGGCGTGGGGAAGGCACCCAGGAAGTGGACTCTAAGAAGGTGTCCAGAGCGCGACGCGGCCGGTCCCGGCGCCGACAGCGACCACCCTAAGGTTGCTACTGGTTTTTTCCGTTGTTATGCGCGTCGCCATTGCCGGTGCTGGCCTGGCGGGTCTCTCCTGCGCCAAGTACCTCTGCGATGCCGGTCACACCCCAATCGTGGTGGAGGCCCGCGACGTGCTGGGCGGCAAGGTGGCGGCTTGGCAGGACGAAGACGGTGACTGGTACGAGACCGGTCTGCATATCTTCTTCGGGGCTTACCGCAACATGCGGCAGCTGTTCAAGGAGCTGGACATCGAGGACCGTCTGCAGTGGAAGAGCCACTCGATGATCTTCAACCAGAAGGAGACGCCCGGCACCTACAGCCATTTCGACTTCCCGGATATCCCCGCCCCCTTCAATGGCGTGGCGGCCATCCTTGGAAATAACGACCTGCTCACCTGGCCCGAGAAGATCGCCTTCGGCATCGGCCTGGTGCCGGCAATGCTGCGCGGCCAGCAGTACGTGGAGGAGTGCGATCAATATTCCTGGACCGAGTGGCTGCGCCTGCACAACATCCCCGAGCGGGTCAACGATGAGGTGTTCATCGCCATGGCCAAGGCGCTGAACTTCATCGATCCCGAGGAGATCTCCAGCACCGTGGTGCTCACGGCCCTCAACCGCTTCCTGCAGGAGAGCGACGGCTCCAAGATGGCCTTCCTCGATGGCAACCCCCCCCAGCGTCTCTGCCAGCCGATCGTGGACTACGTCACCGAGCGGGGCGGCGAGGTGCATCTCAACGCCCCACTGCGTGAAATCCAGCTCAACGCCGATGGCAGCGTGAGCGGCTTCCGCATCGGCGGCATCAAGGGCCAGGAGGGTTACACCCTCACCGCTGATGCCTATGTGAGCGCCATGCCGGTGGATCCCTTCAAGAAGCTGATCCCCGAGCCCTGGAAGGACATCCCCTACTTCAGCAAGCTTGATGGTCTCAACGGTGTGCCGGTGATCAATATCCACCTCTGGTTCGACCGCAAGCTCACCGAGATCGACCACCTGCTGTTCAGCCGCAGCCCATTGCTGAGCGTGTATGCCGACATGAGCAACACCTGCCGCGAATACGAGGATCCCGAGCGCTCGATGCTGGAGCTGGTGTTCGCCCCGGCCAAGGACTGGATCGGCCGCTCCGACGATGACATCGTCGCGGCCACCATGGAGGAGCTCAAGCGCCTGTTCCCGATGCACTTCACGGGCGCTGACCAGGCCCAACTGCGCAAGGCGATCGTGGTGAAAACGCCGCAATCGGTCTACAAGACCGTGCCTGGCTGCCAGCAGCTGCGGCCCGACCAGGCCAGTCCGATCGCCAACTTCTTCCTGGCCGGTTGCTACACCATGCAGCGCTACCTGGCCTCGATGGAGGGGGCCGTGCTCAGTGGCAAACAATGTGCTCAGGCCATTGATCGCGCCCAACCCAGCCGGTCCGGCGCGGCTGCTGGCAATCTGGCTGCGGTTTGAGTGGCCGTGCTTTGAGCAGTGGCGAGTTGCTGGCAGAGCCCACCTCCGGGGCAGTAGCGCTGCCTTCCCTGGAGCAGGCCTTTGAAGCCTGCCGGCGGGAAACGGCCGAGTGGGCCAAGACCTTCTATCTGGGCACGCTGCTCATGCCGCCCGCCAAGCGGCGGGCCATCTGGGCGATCTATGTGTGGTGTCGCCGCACCGACGAACTGATGGACAGCCCCGAGGCCCAGCAGCGCCCGGTGGCTGAGTTGGCCCAGCGGCTCGACGACTGGGAGCTGCGCACCCGCGGCCTGTTCAATGGCGAGGTGCGTGATGGCCTGGATCTGGCCATGCAGGACACCCTGAGCCGCTATCCCCAGCCCATCCAGCCCTATCTGGACATGATCGAGGGGATGCGGATGGATCTGGCCTTGCATCGCTACGCCACCTTCGCCGACCTGGAGCTCTACTGCTATCGGGTGGCCGGCACGGTTGGACTGATGACCCAGGAAGTCATGGGGGTGGACCCCGCATACACGTCCGCCCCCTGGAGCGATCCACCTGATACCTCTGAGGCGGCAGTGGCTCTGGGCATTGCCAACCAGCTCACCAACATCCTGCGCGATGTGGGCGAGGATCGCGGCCGCGGCCGGATCTACCTGCCCCTCGATGAGCTGGCGCACTTTGGCTACAGCGAGCAGGAGTTGCTTGATGGGGTGCTCAACGACAACTGGCGAGCGCTGATGCGCTTCCAGCTGCAGCGTGCCCGTGACTGGTTCGCCCGTTCCGAGGCCGGTGTGCGCTGGCTTGCCCCGGATGCCCGCTGGCCGGTCTGGGCCTCCCTGCGCCTCTATCGCGGCATCCTCGATGTGATTGAGCAGCACGACTACGACGTGTTCAGCAAGCGCGCCTTCGTGCCGCGGGCCGGCAAGTTGCTCGATCTGCCCTTCTCCTACATGGTGGCCCAGGCCCGCTGAGCCCGTTCACTCCGGGGCGGACAGGATCCAGCGGCGCAGGATCGGATTCACCAGCTCCGGGGCCTCGTCGTGGGGGCAATGGCCCGCCCCCGGAATCACTTCCAGATCCTTCACGCAAGGGAAGCGAGAGGCCCAGTGGCGCGCTTCGGCGACATCCTCCCAGGGATCCTGCTCACCCCAGATCAACCGCACCGGCACTGGCCCAAGGGCGTCATCCAGCGGTTCGCTGAGCTCGGCCAGCAGCTGGGGGGCCAGGTGGTCGTTGAAGAGGTTCACGAATCCACGGAAGCTCTCGAGCGCACCTGGGTCGGTGCTCGGGCGGTGCAGGAGGTCCACCAGGTCCCCATCCACATGGGCCCCACTGGGATAGGCACGGGCCAGCACCCGGCGGATGAAGCGTGGCTGGGCCAGCAGCCGGAACAGTGCTGCCAGCAGCCAGCGCTGGCGAACCAGTTGTTTCAGGGCCGGACGCCCGGCCCGGGCCAGGACGGGTTGCTCGGCTAGCCGTTTGTCGTCGAGGGTGCGCTGGGCGCAGTCGATCAGCACCACCTGGTGGGGCGGCTGCCGGCGTTGGCGCAGCAGTCGGGCGGCGGTGAGCGCCACCATGCCACCGATCGAGTTGCCCACCAGATGCAGGTGCTGGCGATGGCTATCGCCGGGCGGGCAGACCAGGTCAGCCACCAGTTCGGCCCACAGGTCGAAGCTGTAGCGCACCGAGCCGGGCTGGGGGGTCTCGTTCGGCAGGCAGGAGCGGGGTTTGTCGCTGGCGCCGAAACCCAGCAGATCAACCGCCCACACCTCCGCATCGCTCGCCAGGGCGGGAATGGTGTGGCGCCAATGGCCACTGGAGGCACCAAAACCATGAACCAGCAGCACCCGGTGGGGTGCTGCTGGTTCGCCCGCTTTCAGCACACTGATGCGGTGGCCCTTCCAGGACCAGATCTGGGCAGAAGCCTGGATCAGACGGTGGCCTTCTGGTTGTCGAGCAGTTGCTTCAGCTTGGCCAGCTCGCCGGCCCAGCGGGGATCAGGGGCTTCGCTGTTCACCTGGTCTGCGTGCACCACCTTGTTCACCACCTGGCGAAGGGGGGTGGGGCTGCCGCCGCCGCGTCGGTCGGCGCCACCACTCGCGCGGGTCTCCTTGCGCTCAGACACCTCGATGCGCAGGGCATTGCCACCGAACTGGCGGCCGTTGAGCTCACTGATCACCGCCTCAGCCTGTTTCTGGTCGTCCACATTGGCGAAGCCGAAACCACGGCATGCGCCGGTCTCGCGGTCGTACACAGGCTTGAAGCGAACCCCTTCCCCCACAGCGGTGAACAGAGCCTCAAGCTCCTGGGCATCAAACGTTTGCGGCAAGTTGCCGACGTAGAGACGAACGCTCATGGCTGGAACGGGAAAGGGAAAAGGGAAATACTTCAGCTGGCGATGAACAGCTGGCGAGGACAAACCTCAGACTCACGCCTTCGCACTTAGAAGTTAACCACGGCGGCTGTCCAGCCAGCGGCGGGCTGTGAGGAGCGCCCCATCGCGCTGCCCGTTGCCGGCGGCAGGGATGCGCCCGAAGGCCCGCTCCCGGGTGAGGTGCTGCAGCAGGGCCCCCAGTTCAGGCCCGGGTTGCAGTCCCAATGCCGTGCCCAGCTCCTCGCCATTAAGGGGGGCTCGCGGATGAAACAGGGGGTGATCGGCCTCTCGCCAGAGATCCAGTGCCTGCCGCGCCATCGCAGCAGGCACGCGCAACAGCAGGGCCGGCACCTCCGCTTCCAGTTCAATCTGCAGTTGCAGTCGCCCTGCCTCGCTCAGGCCATCCAGCCATCCCGATTCGCCATGGCCGAGCTGTTCCCACCAGTGGCGCAAGCGGGTGCAGCGTTGCTGCAGGCGCCGGCTGCCGCGCAATTGCCGCACGGCGGTGCCCGGCAGCAGCGTGGCCAGCCGGGCCAGGGGTAGAAGCTGGCTGGTTTCTGCGGGGTTGAGGCCCCGCTCCAAGGCCGCCTGCTCGGTCAGGTTGGCCAGTGGGGCCAGGGCGCCGGAATCGGCTCCCCAGGGGGTCAGCAGGCCCAGCTCCAGGGTCTGGGCCAGCCCCCGATGGCCCAGGGGGCTGGCCGCCAGCCGCTCCAGTTCAGCCAGCACCCGTTCGCCTGCAACCCTTGCCAGTTCCGGGGCGTGGCGCTGGATCCAGCTGAGGCTGGTGCCCTCCAGCTCCAGGCCCAGCTCCCAGGCCAGCCGCACGCCCCGCAGCAGGCGCAGAGGATCGTCGAGCAAGTTGGCTTCGCTCACGGCGATGAGGCGCCCCTGGCGCAGGGCCGCCAGGCCACCCGTGGGATCGAGGAGTCGTCCCCCCTGTTCCAGGGGCAGGGCCAGGGCATTGGCGCTGTAGTCGCGGCGCCGGAGGTCGCTGCTGAGGTCGGGCCCCTGCTGGCGGGCCAGATCAATCGTCCAGCCCGCCAGCACCAACCTGGCCATGTCCCGTTCGGCATCCAGCACCACGCAGGTGCCGCCGTGCTGTCTGGCCAGCTCCCGGGCCCGTGGGATTGCCCCATCGATCACCACCAGATCGAGATCGGGCCGGGCCGCCAGCCTGCCCAGCAGCGCGTCCCGAACCGCCCCTCCCACCAGCGCCGTGCCAGCGGGCAGGTCGTCGCGTCTCAGCGGCCAGCGCTCCGCCGCCAGTTCCCGCCAGAGCCGGGTCTCCATCTCCCCGGGGGCAGCCGTTGCCATCACAATGGGTTTCTGCCGGGGTTCGGCCGGAATGTGCATCTGCGTGGATTGCCACTGGGTCGACCGCTGTCAGGCCTACCACGCGGTTGAGCGCCAGCACGGTGTGGCCCACCTCAGTGCCCAGCCTGACTTTGACCCACGGCAACCGCGCATCCATGTCCAGGTGATGGATCTCCCGGGAGGTGGGGTGGGCGTGGAGTGGGACGTGCGCGCCTGTGAGAGTTTTGAGGCCGATCCAGGTCGCTGGCAGCGGCTGCGGCCTGGCGAGCCGCTGCCGGCCTGACCGTCCCGCCTCCCCCCCCCTCGCCGGCCTGATGACCCCAGCTCCACCTCCCGTTGACCCTGCCGGGCCCCACGCGGGGGGCACGGTGCTGGCCCTGCACAGCAGTGGTGCGCAATTGGGGGTGGGGCTGCGCTGGCTCGATCGGTCCCAGCCCGACCGAATCCGCTGTTTTGATCGCGGGCGGCAGTTGGCCAATGCCCTGATCTCCTGCGTGGAGGAGGTCTGCCCGGCCTCCGCCTGGCCAGGCCTGGCACGCCTGGCGGTGGCCACGGGACCCGGTGGGTTCACCAGCACCCGGCTCACCGTGGTTCTGGCCCGTACCCTGGCCCAGCAGCTGGTCTTGCCCCTGGATGGGGTGGGCAGTCTGCTCCTGACGGCCCAACGGCTTGACCTCGAGTGCCCCACCTGGCTGGTGCAGCCGCTGCCCCGGCGCGGGCTGGTGGCGGGTCTCTATGGTCCGGATCCCGACCGGCCAGGACTGATGCGGGAGTGGGACGCCCCCCGGTTGCATGCTGATCAGGCCCCTCTCCAGGCCCTCACGCCAGCGCCCTGCCGGGTTGTTTTGGAGGATGTGGCGGCCGATGTGAGGGGGTTGCTCGCGTTCGCCAGCGCAGCCCAGTTGCGGCGTGAGCCAGCCCCCTGGCAGCCGGTCTTGCCGATCTATCCCACTTCCCCGGTTGCGCTGGCCTGATGGGAACCCCTGTCCAGCCGCCTCGCAGGCGGTCGCGGCGTGTGCCGGCTCCTGGGCCAGCCCCCCGGTTGCGTCGCCGGCGATCTCGCCCCCTCTTGCGATTCGGGGTGCTGCTGGTTGCAGGGGCCCTGTTCTGGCTCTCGCGCGGCTGGTGGTGGCCCACGCCGCCGCCGCCCCAGCTGATCCTGGTGCTGGGGGGGGACGTGGATCGGGAGCGCCATGCCGCCGCTCTGGCCCAGGAGTTGGGCCTGCCTGTGGTGGTGAGCGGCGGCAGCAATCCGGAGTACGCCCACTGGTTGTTCGAGCAGCGCCAGGGGCTCCCCCCTGGTCAGGTGCAGCTGGATTACCGCGCCCGCGACACGCTCTCCAACTTCACTTCGCTGGTGGACGATCTCCAGCGCTCCCGGATCCGCCATGCCTTGCTGGTCACCAGCAGTGACCACATGGATCGGGCGATGCTGGTGGGCCGGATCGTCGCCGGCAGCAGGGGAATTCACCTCACCCCCGAGCCGGTGGATTGCGCCGAGCTGTGTCGCCCAGAGGGCCGCCGCAAGATCTGGGGGGATGGCCTGCGGGCGGTGGTCTGGCTGGTTACGGGGCGGGACCTGCGCCACTGGGCGGCAGAGCATCTGGAACCCGGGCGCTGAGCAGGTCATCCATGCCCACCAGCCCCTGGTCGAGCAGGGCATTGATCTGTTCCTGACAGGCGGCCGTGGCCGCGTCCAGGTCGGGCCGCCGGCGGGACGGCGGGGGGGGGATGGGGGTGCCGATGCGGATGTGCACCGGCACCAGCCGCAGGCGGCCACCGCTGGGGCCCAGCGCCCGGTGGCTGTTGATGATCGCCACGGGCAGCAGGGGCACCCCTGCCCGGGCGGCCAGCAGGGCGGCACCGGCCTGGGGGGCGTTTACCCTTCCGTCGCGCTGGCGGGTGCCGTCAATGAACACGCCGATGGCCCAGCCCTCCTCGAGGCGGTCGGTGGCGGTGCGGATCGCCTCCCGATCACTGGCGCCGCGGGCCACCGGGTAGGCGCCGCACGCCCGGATGATCGCTCCCAGCAGCGGCACCCGGAACAGTTCGGCCTTGGCCATGAAGGCCACCGGCCGGCCCAGGGCATGGCCCAGCAGGGGGGGATCCAGGTGGGATCCATGGTTGGCCACCACCACCAGGGCCCCCTCCATGGGCACATGGCCGTTGCCGGCTGTCCGGCCCCGGAACAGGAGCCTGTAGACCGGAAATACCAGCAGATAGCTGATCAGCCTGTAGGTGAGGCTGGGGCGCGGGGTGCGGATCAGGGCTGGGGGCTCAGCCCGCCTGCGCCGCCTCAGGGCCCGTTTCATCGCGTTCACCGGCCGGCTGCCCGGCCGCGGCGTGAGATTGCTCACAGCCCCAGATCGGCGGCGCTGGCGAGCTGGGCGGTGGTGATCCCCGGGCAACTGCGCTTGATCAGGCCACTGAGCACGTTGCCGGGGCCGATCTCCACGGCGGTATCGATGCCCGCCTCGACCAGGGCATCCATGGTTTCCCGCCAGCGCACGCCGGTGGTCATCTGGTTGCGCAGCCGCTCCTTCAGAGCGGCCCCATCGCGCTGGGGGCTGGGGTCGGTGTTGCTCAGCACGGGAATGGCCGCATCGGCAAAGGGCACGGCCTCCAGCGTGGCGGCGAAGCGGGCCGCAGGCCCGGCCATAAAGGGGGAATGGAAGGCGCCGCTCACCGCCAGGGGGATGGCCCGCTTGCACTGCAGGGCTCCGCTCACCTGGGCCACGGCCTCGGGCGTGCCGGAGAGCACCACCTGGGCGCTGCTGTTGTCATTGGCGATCACCACCTCATCGTTGGCCGCCACCAGGGCTTCCAGCTCAGCGCGGTCGAAGCCCATCACGGCTGTCATGGCCCCGCCGCCTGCCGCCGCCATCAGCGTGCTGCGGGCCTGGATCAGCCGCAGGCCCGTGGTGAAGTCGAACACCCCTGCCGCATAGAGGGCCACCAGTTCCCCCAGGCTGTGGCCGGCCACCAGATCGGCTGAGCGGCCCTGGGCCCTCAGCCCGTCCACCAGCAGGCTCTCCACCACGAAGAGGGCAGGCTGGGTGTTGCCGGTACTGCTCAGGTCACCATCCGGACCCTCGCCGCTGCCCTCGCAGATGGCCAGCAGGTCGCGCCCGAGCAGGTCCGAGGCCTCGGCGAAGCGCTCCCGGGCACCCGGCAGGTCGAGCAGGCCGGCGGCCATTCCCACTTTCTGGGAACCCTGGCCGGGAAAGACCCAGGCAATCGCCATGCTGTCGCTGCGCGTGTGTTGGCTCCGGAGGTTAAGCCGCAGCTTGCGGGCCGCTCCAGCGCAGCAGGGCCGCCCCCCAGCTCAAGCCGGCGCCGAAGCCACTGCTGGCCAGCAGGTGGCCGGCCCGCACGCGACCGTCGCGCACGGCTTCATCGAGCATCAGCGGGATGGTGGCGGCCGAGGTGTTCCCGTAGTGGGCCAGGTTGCTGAGCACCCGCTCGGCGGGCATGGAGAAACGCTCCGCCACGGCATCGAGGATGCGCTGATTGGCCTGGTGCAGGAGCAGCCAGTCGAGTTGCCGGGGCTGGGTGGCGGTGTGCTCGAGCAGCTCAGCCAGGATCTGGGGCACTTCGCGCACGGCGAATTTGTACACCTCCTGGCCGTTCATCTGGATCGGTGCAAAGCCCCCTTTCTGGGCCGAGAGCTGGTCGAGGAGGGGTTCGCGCTCGTCGTGCTGGGCGAGGGTGAGACAGGCATTCCGGCGTCCGTCAGAGCGCATGCGGAAGCCCAGCAGGCCAGTGTGCTCCGCTGGGCAGGCCTGAACCGCCACCGCCGCGGCGCCATCGCCGAACAGCACACAGGTGCGCCGATCGTCCCAGTCCACCCAGCGGCTGAGTTGGTCGGCCCCGATCACCAGGGCCCGGCGCACGGCACCACTGGCGATGTACTGGCTGGCGGTAACCAGCGCAAACAGAAAGCCGCTGCAGGCGGCGGTGAGGTCGAAAGCCACGGCTCCCTCGGCGCCGATCGCGGCCTGGATCCGAGGCGCCGTGCCGAACAGGTCATCTGGACTGGAGGTGGCCAGCAGGATCAGATCCACGTCCTGGGGCTGCCAGCCTGCGTGGGCCAGGGCCGCCTGGGCTGCCCGGCTGGCCAACACCGTGAGCGGTTCGTCCAGGCCGGAGATGCGCCGGGCGCCAATGCCGGTGCGGCTGCGGATCCAGTCGTCGCTGGTCTCAACCCGCCTGCTCAGGTCGGCGTTGCTGACGCTGGCGGCGGGCATGGCACTGCCGCAACCCACGAGGGCCATGCCCTGAAAGGGCAGGGCCCGCTTGTCGGGGCCTGAGAGGCTGAGCGACACGCCAACCGGCACTGGATGGGCCCGCAGGTTGGCTCAGTCAACCACAGGCCACCGCACCTCCAGCTGGTTCACCAAGGGCGTGCAGGTCGTCCATCACGTGATGATTGGCTGCGGAGTGGGCCAGACGCAGGGCGCTCAGCACGGACAGCGCCTTGCTGCTGCCATGGCCGATCACGCAAACGCCGTCCACCCCCAGCAGCAGGGCCCCGCCGTGCTCGGCATGGTCGAGCCGCTTCTTGATCCGGCGCAGGTTGTTGATCAGGAACGCTGATCCCACCTTGCCGCGACGCCCGCGGGGCAACTCCACCTTGATCACGTCCAGCAGCACACTGCCCACGCTCTCCAGGAACTTCAGCAGCACGTTGCCCGTGTAGCCGTCGCACACCACCACGTCGAAGTTGCCGGAGAGGATGTCGCGGCCTTCGCAGTTGCCGCCGAAGGCGAAGCGGGATTCGGCGGCCAGCAGCGGGTAGGTGCGCAGGCAGAGGTCGTTGCCCTTGCACTCCTCCTCGCCGATGTTCACCAGCCCGATGCGAGGGCGGCCCACCTGGAGCACATCCCGGCTGTAGATGTTGCCCACCAGGGCCCACTGGTGCAGCCACTCCGGCTTGCAGTCCATGTTGGCGCCCACATCCAGCACCAGCACCTGCTGCTCCGGGTCGCGGGTGGGGAACAGAGCGCCGATGGCCGGTCGGTCGACGCCTTTGAGCCGGCCCAGCCGGAAGATCGCCGAGGCCATCACGGCGCCCGAGTTGCCGGCCGAGTACACGGCGGTGGCCTGCCCCTGCTTCACCAGGTCCATGGCCAGGTTGATGCTGGCGTCGCGCTTCTTGCGCACCACCGTGGCCTCCTCATCCATGCCCACCGAGGGGCCGCTGGGCACCAGTTGCAGCAAGCCCCGGGCGATGGCCAGATCCAGCTGGCTCTGCAGGCCCAGGTCGGCCACCGCCGGCATCAGCCGGTCGAGTTCGGCCACGAAGCGCACCCGCAGGGGCAGACGCTCCACCGCCTGCAGGCAGCCCTCCAGGATCGGCCCGGGGGCATGGTCGCCGCCCATGCCATCCACGGCCACCCAGAGGCGGTCGGCATCGTTGATCGGGGCATCCTCGTCCGGTCCCCCCAGACCTCGCTGCAGGCGGCGCAGGGGATCGAACACCAGGGGCTGCAGCACGGTGTTGGCTGTTCTCGTGGCCGCGCTGGTGGCAGCGCCGGCCACAGTGCCGGCCGTGCTGGCCGCCGAGGTGGCGGTGCCCACCAGGCTGGTGACGGCGGCGTTACGGCGGTACCAGATCACCAGCCGCCGGATCGTGCGGCTGGGCTTGCTGCGCTTGTCAGGCTCCTTCGGGGGCAACGGGGTCGACGATGCGTTGGAACAGGTAGCCGGTGCCCCGAGCGGTGAGGATCAGCTCGGGATTGGCCGGATCATCCTCCAGTTTGGATCGCAGCCGGGAGATGTGGACATCCACCACCCGCGTGTCCACGTGACGCTCGGGCGTGTAGCCCCACACCTCCTTGAGAATCTCGCCGCGGCTGAAGGGTTCGCCGCTGCGGCTCACCAGCAGCTCCAGCAGGCTGAATTCCATGCCGGTGAGCCGGATGCGCTCGTCGCCCCGGTACACCTGGCGCTTGTTGGTGTCGATGCGCAGGTCGCTGACGCTGATCACCCCCGAGTTGGGAATGCCGGCCACGCTGTCCTTCTCCACCCGCCGCAGCACGCAGCGGATGCGGGCCTCCAGCTCCTTGGGGCTGAAGGGCTTCACCACGTAGTCGTCGGCGCCCAGCTCCAGGCCGGTGATCCGGTCGGCCACGTCGCCCAGGGCCGTGAGCATCACGATCGGCACGTCCGATTCCTTGCGCAGCTCCTGGCACACCCCGTAGCCATCGAGCCGGGGCATCATCACGTCAAGCACCACCAGGTCGGGGTGGTGGTTGCGGAAGGCCTCAAGGGCCTCCTGGCCGTCGCAGGCCGTGACCACGTGATAGCCAATCATCGACAGCCTGGTCTCCAGGATCCGCCGGATGCTGGCCTCGTCATCGACGACCAGGATTGTTTCCTTGTCCTTGGCAGTGCCGGTGGCAGCGCTGGGGGGGGAGACCGTCATCGCCAGGCTTGGGGGCCTACATCAGATGGCCTCTACTGAAAAGGTCTGAGGGCGGAACGTTTCATGCAACGCCACCTTTCTTCATAGTTGGCTCTGCAGTTCCCTGCCCCCGCGCCCCTTGGCCCGATCCGCCACGCTCTACGTCTGCACCAGCTGCGGGGCCCAGACCCGCCAGTTCTTCGGCCGTTGCAGCAGCTGCGGCAGCTGGAACACCCTGGTGGAACAGGCCGGCGCGGCCGGGGCGGACAATCGCCGGCGCAGGCCGGTGCCCGCCGCTGCCGCTGGAGCCGGGGTTCCAGTGCCCCAGCCGCGTCGCTCCGAGCCGATCGCCGCGGTGGGAGAGCGGCCCCTGCAGCGCCTGGCCAGTGGCTATGGCGAGTTCGACCGGGTGCTGGGGGGCGGCCTGGTGCCGGGCTCGCTCGTGCTGCTGGGCGGTGATCCCGGCATCGGCAAGAGCACGCTCTTGCTCCAGAGCGCCCGCTCCATGGCCGGCCGGGCTTCGGTGCTCTATGTGAGTGCCGAAGAGTCAGCCCAGCAGGTGAAGCTGCGCTGGCGGCGCCTGGCTCGCGTGCAGGAGGGCGCTGGCGCGGCCGGAGAAGGGGCTGAGCAGGCCGCCGATGCTGATTTTCTGCTGCTGGCTGAAACCGACCTGGAACTGGTGCTGCAGGAGCTCGAAGCCCTGCGGCCGGCGGTGGCGATCATCGACAGCATCCAGGCCCTGCACGACGCCGAGTTGGCCAGTGCGCCCGGTTCGGTGGCCCAGGTGCGCGAGTGCGCCGCCGCCCTCGCCCGCATCGCCAAGCGCCAGGACACGGCCCTGCTGCTGGTGGGCCACGTGACCAAGGAGGGGATGCTGGCCGGCCCCAAGGTGCTCGAGCACCTGGTGGACGCGGTGCTCACTTTCGAGGGCGACCGTTTCGCCAGCCACCGGCTGCTGCGGGCCGTGAAGAACCGCTTCGGCGCCACCCACGAGCTGGGGGTGTTCGAGATGCGCGACCGGGGCCTGGCGGAGGTGAGCAACCCCAGCGAGCTGTTTCTGGGGGGCAGCGAGCCCAGCAGCGGCACCGCCACGATCGTGGCCTGCGAGGGCACCCGGCCCCTGGTGGTGGAGCTGCAGGCCCTGGTGAGCACCACCAGCTACGCCAGCCCGCGCCGCAGCGCCACCGGCATCGCCGTGAACCGCCTGCACCAGATCCTGGCGGTGCTGGAGAAGCACCTGGGCCTGCCCCTCTCACGCTTCGACTGCTACCTGGCGGTGGCCGGCGGCCTGGAGGTGGAGGAGCCGGCTGCTGATCTGGGTGTGGCTGCCGCCGTGGTCGCCAGCTACCGCGACCTCACCCTGCCGCCGGGCACGGTGCTGGTGGGGGAGCTGGGCCTGGGCGGCCAGCTGCGGCCGGTGGGCCAGCTGGAGCTGCGCCTGCAGGAGGCGGCGCGGCTGGGCTTCACCCGGGCCGTGGTGCCCAGGGGCTCCGGGCTGGCGAAGGCGGCAGCCGGGCTGGGTCTGGAGCCGCTCGAGGCCGGCACGGTGGCTGCCGCCCTGGTGGCGGCCCTGGGGGTGAATCCGGCCGACGATCGGCCGTGAAGGCCTCAGAAGTACACGTCGGCGCTGCCGCGACCGCTGGTCTTGAGCCAGTTCAGGGCTTCGATGTAGTTGTTGGGGGCCAGGCGGATCGCCTTGCTCCAGAAGTCGGCGGCCTGGTCGTACTGGCGGTCGGCCTCATCGGCGTCGCCCTGCTCCTCGGCGATCGAGCCCAGATGGTGGTGGATCACCGCCATGTTGTTGAGGGCCTGGGGCATCTTGCTGTTGAGCTCAAGAGCCTGGCCGTAGAAGTCAAGCGCCTTGGCGTGCTCGCCGTTGCTGGCGAACACCAGAGCCATGTTGTAGAGGATGAAGGCCTTGTCGTTGGGGTCGTCCTCGAGCTTGAGGGCCTCCTCGTAGTTCTCCAGCGCCTCGGCGTATTCGCCGTCGGCCTGGGCGCTCATCCCATCGCGGTAGTAGGCGAAGGCTTCCTTGGCGCGCCGGTTGGTGGGCAGCACCTTGAGGATCAGGTCGGCCATCACCGTGAAGCTCTTGTCGATGAAGTTGTCGTTGCGTTGGGAGCGGGGCACCGGCGGGGGAGTGAGCTTCGAGCAACTCAGTCTGGACGATCTGCTTAGCGTGAGGCCGATGCCTGGCTGATCTCGGTCGATGTCTGTCATGCCTGTCGCCCCGTCGCCGCTGGTGTCTTCGTCCGCGACGCCCGATCACGAGGGAGTGGCGTCACCGCTGCTGGAGCCCCTGTTGCTGGAGATCGAGGGCATGAAGTGCGCCAGCTGTGTGAGCGCTGTGGAGCGGCGGCTGCTGGAGCAGCCCGGCGTGCTTCAGGTGAGTGTGAACCTGCTCACCCGCACGGCTTGGGTGGAGTTGGATCCGGCGCTGGTGGCTGTTTCGCCGGAGCTGCGCAGCCAGCCCCTGGAGCTGGCCCTGGCGGCCATGGGCTTCACGGCGCGGCCCCGGGTCACCGAGAGCGGGCCCGGCAGTCAGCGGGAGCGCCGGCAGCACCTCACCTGGTGGGAGCTCTGGCGCCAGCTGGTGGTGGCGCTGCTGCTGCTGTTGGTGTCGGGTCTTGGCCATTTTGGCCTGGTGGCGCCCACCCTCTGGCAGGGGCCCGGCGGTGTGACCTTCACCGCTGAGTGGTTCCACGCCCTGGTGGCCAGCGTGGCGGTGCTGGGGCCGGGACGCCCCATCCTGGTGAAGGGGGTCCGTTCCGCCCTGGCCGGCCTGCCCAGCATGGACACCCTGGTGGGCCTGGGGGTGGCCAGCGGCTACCTGGCCAGCCTGGTGGGGTTGCTCTGGCCTGAGACCGGCTGGCCCTGCTTCTTCAACGAGCCGGTGATGCTGCTGGCTTTTGTGTTGCTGGGACGCTTCCTCGAGCAGCGTGCCCGCTTCCGCACGGGCCGGGCCCTGGAGCAACTGGCCGAGCTCCAGCCTGATACCGCCTTGCTGCTGGTTGGGGATGGTCCGCCCCGCCTGGTGCGGGTGGGCGGCCTGCGCCCCGGAGATCGGCTGCGCCTGCTGCCCGGCGACCGGGTGCCGGTGGATGGGCGGGTGCTGGAGGGGGAATCGGCCGTGGACGTATCGGCCCTGACCGGCGAGCCCCTCCCCCTTCAGGCCACCAGCGGCACCGAACTGGCCGCCGGCAGTCTCAACCTGGAGGCGCCGCTGGTGCTCGAGGTGCAGCGCTGCGGCAGCGAGAGCGCCGTGGCCCGGATCATCCACCTGGTGGAGCAGGCCCAGAGCCGCAAGGCGCCGATTCAGGGCCTCACCGACCAAGTGGCGGGACGGTTCACTACGGCGGTGCTCGCTCTGGCGGTGGCCACCTTCCTGTTCTGGTGGCTCTGGGGCACGGCCCTCTGGCCCCAGGTGCTTCAGTCCCAACAGCTGCACGGTGGCCACGGCGGCCACGGAGTGTTCGGGGTGTCAGCCGAGACGCCCGTCAGCCTCGCGCTGCAATTGGCCATGGCCGTGCTGGTGGTGGCCTGCCCCTGTGCCCTCGGCCTGGCCACCCCCACGGTGATGACTGTGAGCGTGGGGTTGGCGGCCCGATCGGGCCTGCTCTTCCGCGGCGGCGATGCGATTGAAATGGCCTCGCGCGTGCAGGCGGTGCTGTTCGACAAGACCGGCACCCTCACCGTGGGCAGGCCCCTGGTGACGGTGGTGGAGCCAGCGGCTGGGGTGCCGAAAGAGCGCCTGCTGCAGGTGGCCGCAAGCCTGGAGGCGAGCACCCGCCATCCCCTGGCCCATGCCCTGCTCCAGGAGGCCACCGCCCAAGCTCTGCCCCTGCTCGACGCGAGGGACTGCGCCACCGAGGCCGGCTCCGGCGTGAGGGGCACGGTGGCCGGGCAGCCCTGCCGGGTGGGGCGGCTCAGCTGGGTGGCGGACGACCCGGGAGCCCATTGGCTGCAGCGCCAGGCGCTCCTGGAGGCCGATGGTGCCTCCGTGCTGGCCGTTGCCGAGGCCGGCCGCCTGCTGGGCCTGGTGGCCGTGCAGGATGCGCCTCGCCCGGATGCCGCCGCTGTGCTGGCGCAGATGCGCCAGCAGGGCTTTGGCCTGGGCCTCCTCAGTGGCGACCGCCGCAGGCCGGTGCAGCAGCTCGGGGCCCTGCTGGGGCTCCAGGCCGATGAGCTGGCTTGGGAGCTGCGGCCTGAGCAGAAGCTGGAGCGGATCATGGCCCGTCGCCGCGCCGGTCCGCTCGCGATGGTGGGCGATGGGATCAACGACGCCCCTGCCCTGGCGGCGGCCGACCTGGGCATTGCAGTGGGCACCGGCACCCAGATCGCGCAGGACAGCGCCGATCTGGTGGTGATGGGCGACAGGCTGGAGGGCATTGTGGTGGCCCTGCGCCTGGCTCGGCGCACCATGGCCAAGGTGCGTCAGAACCTGGTGTGGGCTTTCGGCTACAACCTGATCGCGTTGCCGATCGCTGCCGGTGTGCTCCTGCCTGGGTTCGGCCTGCTGCTCACCCCTCCCCTGGCTGCCCTGCTGATGGCCACGAGCTCGATCACCGTGGTGCTCAATGCCCTGCTGTTGCGCCGTGTCTGAGTCCATCCGTCACCCCGGCCGTTTTCTGGTGTTGGAAGGCATCGATGGCTGTGGCAAGACCACCCAGCTGCAGCGTTTGATGGCTTGGCTCCCCGGCAGCGGCCTGCTCGCCCAGGGGGGGCAGGTGGTGTTCACCCGCGAACCCGGCGGCACGCCCCTGGGCCAGGCCCTGCGCCAGCTTCTGTTGCATCCACCCCAGGGGGCGGCGCCGCTCACCACGGCCGAGTTGCTGCTCTATGCCGCCGATCGGGCCCAGCATGTGGAACAGGTGATCCGGCCCGCACTGGCAGCGGGCCACTGGGTGCTCAGCGATCGCTTCAGCGGCTCCACCGCCGCCTACCAGGGCTACGGCCGGGGCCTCGACCTCACCCTGATCGGCCAGCTGGAAGCGATTGCCACTGGTGGGCTGGAACCGGATCTCACGCTCTGGCTGGATCTGCCCCTGGCCGAATCCATGCGTCGTCGCGGTGGCCGCTCCCCCGACCGCATCGAGGCGGGCGGTGGGCCCTTTCTGGAGCGGGTGGCCTCGGGGTTTGCGGCATTGGCCAGCCAGCGGGGCTGGACCCGCATCGATGCCGCTGCCCAGCCAAGCCAGGTGGGCGAAGCCTGCCAGGCCGCCCTGTTGGCCCTGGCTCCATGAGCGGCTTGTTTGCCGATCTGGTGGGTCACCGCCAGGCCAGCACACTCCTGCGGGCAGCTCTTGAGCAGCGGCGCCTTGCACCTGCCTACCTGTTCGCCGGGCCCAATGGGGTGGGGCGCCGGCTGGCGGCCATGCGTTTCCTTGAAGGCGTGCTAGCGGATGGGGGTGGTGACCCCGGGCTGCGCAGGCGCCTGGAGCAGGGCAACCATCCCGATCTGCTCTGGGTGGAGCCCACCTATCTGGAGAAGGGCCAGCTGGTGCCGCGCTCGCAGGCGGAGGCGGCTGGGGTCAGCCGCCGCGCGGCTCCGCAACTGCGCCTCGACCAGATCCGCGAGGTGTCCCGCTTTCTCGGCCGTCGGCCAGTGGAGGCCAGCCGCTGTCTTGTGGTGCTGGACGGCGCGGAAGCGATGGCTGAGGCTGCCGCCAACGCTCTGCTCAAAACGCTGGAGGAGCCCGGTGACGGCCTGCTCATCCTGATCGCCAGCTCGCCCGAGCAGCTGCTCAGCACCATTCGCTCCCGCTGTCAGTTGATTCCCTTTGGCCGCCTCTCGCCAGAGGAGCTCAACCGGGTGTTGTCAGCGTCCGATGGACCCCCAGCCCAGGATCCCGCGGAACTGGTGCAACTGGCCGCTGGCTCCCCGGGAGCGCTGCAGGAGCATCGGCGCCACTGGCAGGCCTTGCCAACGGGGGTGGCCGACCGCTTGCTTCAGCTGGCGGAGGGTGGCAGTGATCCCTTGCAGGCCCTGGAGCTGGCCCGCGAACTCAGTGAGTCGCTCGATGGTGAACAGCAGCAGTGGCTGGTGCAGTGGTGGCAGCAGGCCCTCTGGAACCGCCACCGCCAACCGACGCTGTTGCTGCGGCTTCAGAAGCTCAGCCGGCACCTCCAGGCCTACGTGCAACCGCGGCTGGCCTGGGAGGTGGCTCTCCTGGAGCTGGCGGGCTGCGCCTCTGGGGCCCGCTAGCTGGCCCGAGCCTGGCGCGCTTCGTCGATCAGGGGAATCAGGTCGGCGAGCTGGTCCTCATTGGGAAGCTCCAGGCAGTAACCCGCTCCGTACACGGTCTTGATGAAGCGGGGTTTGCGTGGATCGGGCTCGAGCTTGGTGCGCAGGTGGCGCACATGCACCCGGATGGTCTCGATGTCGTCATCCGGTTCATAGCCCCACACCTCCTTGAGGATCAGGGAGGGCGAGACAGTCTGGCCGTGGCGCTGCAGCAGGCAGTGCAGCAGCTCGAATTCCAGGTGGGTCAGTCGCACCGGTGCGTCGAACCAGATGGCCTCAAACCGCTCAGGCACCAGGGTGAGCGGGCCGTAGCTGAGGATCTCGTTGTGCTTGGTGGACAGCGGGGCATGGTCGCTGCGGCGCAACAGCGCCTTGACCCGTACGGTGAGCTCTTCGAGATCGAAGGGCTTGGTGAGGTAGTCGTCGGCTCCGGAGTTGAAGCCGCTCACCTTGTCCTTGGTGCCACCCAGGGCTGTGAGCATCAGGATCGGGATGCGGGTGGTGCGCTCATCGCGGCGCAGCCGCTGGCAGAGGGTGAGGCCATCCACCTTGGGCAGCATCAGATCCAGCAGAATCAGGTCCGGGCTGTACTGCAGAGCCAGGGCTTGGCCGCGGATGCCGTCTTCAGCCTGCTGCACATCGAAGCCCCCATGCATCAGGTGACCGGCCACCAGCTCGCGCATGTCGCTGTCGTCTTCGATCAGCAGGATGCAGGGTTTCATCGGATCGGAACGGCTCTGGACTGAACAGCTGAGTGGGGCCCATCGCCTGGCGGCGGGTCGGCTGATACACCTACGCCGGTGCATTCTCGGTGCTGTGCAACCGCTGGGCATGGCCATGGCGGAGCCCCAGGAATCCTCGCGTTGGCCGCAGGGATGCGGATGGGTTGAGATGTGAGTGTTGCCAAGGGATCTGGACCGAAACCCTGCGCCAATAACCCGCGAATCTTCAGGAAATCTTCAAGGTTTTTTGTCGCTTTGCCCCTCTCCGCTGGCTCGCGAATCGCCAAATGGGTCAAAACTCTCTTAAGTCCCGCCAAATAAAAGTGGTCGCTGACCAGAACATGGCCAGCGACCGCTGTTGGAACTTGGATTGAAAACTCCCCGGGCGGGATTCGAACCTGCGACCAATCGGTTAACAGCCGACCGCTCTACCGCTGAGCTACCGAGGAATGGTTGGACCGCCGGAGCGCCAACGGTGTTGAACCATACCGGTCGGCTCGCCCCTCCGGCAAGCGGCCCGCACCACCGCATCCCCCATCTGCTCAGGTGCCCAGGAGCTCGCGGGCCAGCTGGTCCCCTGGCAACCAGGGGCCGATGCGGCCGGTCTGCATCAGAGCCGCTCCATCGCATTGCGCCAGCTCCTCCAGGCGATGGGTGATCCACAGCGCCGCCAATGGCCGCTCAGGCCGTTGGCTGAGGGATCGAATCAGGTCCAGCACCTCGTGCTGGCTGTCGGGATCCAGCAGGGCTGTGGGCTCATCGAGCAGCAGCAGATCCGCTTCGCTGGCCAGGGCCGTTGCAGTGGCCAGCCGTTGCTTCTGCCCGCCGCTCAGGCCGTGGATGGGCCGCTCGGCCAGGCCCCCCAGGCCCACCTGTTCCAGGGCGGCATGGGCCCGCAGTTGGCGCCCAGCGGGATCAAGCCCGGCGTCGATGGCCAGGAGCAGTTCGCTGCTGCAGCTCGGCAACAGCAGCTGGTGGTCTGGGTTTTGAAACACCAGGGCGGAGCGGCCGTGGCAGATCACACGCCCGGCCTGCGGAGTCAGGAGCCCGGTGATCACCCGCAGCAACGAGCTCTTGCCACTGCCGTTGCGACCCACCAGCATCCACAGCCCAACGCTCGGCAGCTGGAGGTTGCAGCCGCGGAGCGCCACCGCGCCGCCTGGCCAGGTGTAGTCCACGCCCTGCAACTCCAGGATCGGCGTGGTTCTGGGGTGGGCTGGGCTGGGGATCACGTGTCGAAACTGAAGCCTGGGCGTTTGCCACCCGCCGCGGCCGCCGACTTCTCAAACAGCTGCACCGCCACCACCTCACTGGTGAGCAGGCTCACTTTTTTGTCGGGTTCCTTCTCGCAGCTCAGTTCCAGCACCCGAGGTCCGGATCCTTCCAGGGCCTGTCGAACCTGGCCGTAGAGGTCCTGGGCGTCAACCAGCTCCTTGCGCTGCACCGCGATCGGCATGGGGCTGAGCTTGAGGGAGAGCTCGACGACGTACATCGGGAGGGCTGGATTGGGGTGAGTGGACCGGCCTCCCGCAGGGCTAGGCCGGTCTTCCCCACTCTGGCGAATCAAGCGCTGGGATCGATGGCTAGGTGGTTGTACCTAAAGGGGGGTCCGGCCGTCGCAGTTCGGTGCTCCTCCCCGTAGGATTCGCATGTAACGCTTCATTAAGCACGCCTCTCATGACGATCGCTGTAGGCCGCGCCCCAGCTGGTCGGGGATGGTTTGACGTCCTCGACGACTGGCTCAAGCGCGACCGCTTCGTTTTTGTCGGGTGGTCCGGTCTCCTCCTGTTCCCCACCGCCTATCTGGCGCTGGGCGGCTGGCTCACCGGCACCACCTTCGCCACCTCCTGGTACACCCACGGCATTGCCAGCTCCTACCTGGAGGGCTGCAACTTCCTCACAGCCGCCGTCAGCACCCCCGCTGACGCCATGGGCCACAGCCTCCTGCTGCTCTGGGGTCCGGAAGCCCAGGGCGACTTTGTGCGCTGGATCCAGCTCGGCGGCCTCTGGCCCTTCGTGGCCCTGCACGGCGCCTTCGCCCTGATCGGCTTCATGCTCCGCCAGTTCGAAATCGCCCGTCTGGTGGGCATCCGCCCCTACAACGCCATCGCCTTCTCCGGCCCGATCGCGGTGTTCGTCAGCGTCTTTCTGATGTACCCCCTGGGTCAGAGCAGCTGGTTCTTCGCGCCCTCCTTCGGGGTAGCGGCAATCTTCCGCTTCCTGCTGTTCCTGCAGGGCTTCCACAACTGGACCCTGAACCCCTTCCACATGATGGGCGTGGCCGGCATCCTCGGCGGTGCCCTGCTGTGCGCCATCCACGGCGCCACCGTGGAGAACACCCTGTTCGAGGACGGCGAGCAGTCGAACACCTTCAAGGCGTTCGAGCCCACCCAGGAAGAAGAGACCTATTCGATGGTCACCGCCAACCGCTTCTGGAGCCAGATCTTCGGGATCGCCTTCTCCAACAAGCGCTGGCTGCACTTCTTCATGCTGTTCGTGCCGGTGATGGGTCTGTGGACCAGCAGCATCGGCATCATCGGCCTGGCCCTCAACCTGCGCGCCTACGACTTCGTGTCGCAGGAAATCCGCGCCGCTGAGGATCCTGAATTCGAGACCTTCTACACCAAGAACATTCTTCTGAATGAAGGTCTGCGTGCCTGGATGGCACCGGCTGACCAGCCGCACGAAAACTTCGTCTTCCCTGAAGAGGTACTGCCCCGTGGAAACGCCCTTTAATTCCGGGCTGGTGAGTGTCGGGGGCAAGGACCTCGACTCCACCGGTTATGCCTGGTGGGCGGGTAATGCCCGCCTGATCAATCTCTCCGGTCGCCTGCTCGGCGCCCACGTCGCCCACGCCGGTCTGATGGTGTTCTGGGCCGGCGCCATGATGCTGTTCGAGGTGAGCCACTTCACCTTCGACAAGCCCATGTACGAGCAGGGCCTGATCTGCATGCCCCACGTGGCCACCCTTGGCTACGGCGTGGGTCCCGGCGGTGAGGTGGTGAACCTCTACCCCTTCTTTGTGGTGGGTGTGCTCCACCTGATCAGCTCGGCCGTGCTCGGCCTGGGCGGCCTCTACCACGCCCTGCGCGGGCCTGAAATCCTGGAGAACTACTCCTCGTTCTTCTCCCAGGACTGGCGCGACAAGAATCAGATGACCAACATCATTGGTTATCACCTGATTCTTCTGGGTGTGGGCGCCCTGCTGCTCGTGTTCAAGGCCATGTTCTTCGGCGGCGTCTACGACACCTGGGCTCCCGGTGGTGGCGACGTGCGCCTGATCACCAATCCCACCCTCAACCCCGGCGTGATCTGGGGTTACCTGTTCCGCGCCCCCTTCGGCGGTGAGGGTTGGATCATCGGTGTGAACTCGATGGAAGACATCATCGGCGGCCACATCTGGATCGGTCTCACCTGCATCTTCGGTGGCATCTGGCATGTGATCACCAAGCCCTTCGGCTGGGTGCGCCGCGCCTTCATCTGGAACGGTGAGGCATACCTGAGCTACAGCCTGGGCGCGCTCAGCCTGATGAGCTTCATCGCCTCGGCTTACATCTGGTTCAACAACACCGCCTACCCCTCGGAGTTCTACGGCCCCACCAACGCCGAAGCCTCCCAGGCCCAGAGCTTCACCTTCCTGGTGCGCGACCAGCGCCTCGGCGCCAACATCGGTTCGGCCATGGGCCCCACTGGTCTGGGCAAGTACCTGATGCGCTCCCCCACCGGCGAGATCATCTTCGGTGGTGAAACCATGCGCTTCTGGGACTTCCGCGGCCCCTGGCTGGAGCCCCTGCGCGGCCCCAATGGCCTCAGCCTCGACAAGCTCCAGAACGACATTCAGCCCTGGCAGGTGCGCCGCGCGGCTGAATACATGACCCACGCCCCCAACGCCTCGTTGAATTCCGTGGGCGGCATCATCACCGAGCCCAACTCGGTGAACTTCGTGAACATCCGCCAGTGGCTGGCGTCCACCCAGTTCGTGCTCGCCTTCTTCTTCCTGGTGGGTCACCTCTGGCATGCCGGCCGCGCCCGCGCCGCCGCCGCCGGCTTCGAGAAGGGCATCGACCGTCAGGCCGAGCCCACCCTGGCCATGCCGGATCTCGACTGATCGTTGGCCCGCTGATCCCCTTGGAACAGCCACCCATCCAGCTCCATGCAGCCCTCGCTTCGGCGGGGGCTTTTTGATGGGCTGGCCTCCCCCCACACACAGGCCCCTTGCAAGCCCGTAATCCTGGTGATGACAGGGATCAGCGGCGCTTCTAGGGTTTTCAGCGAAGCCATAGAGCCCCGATGAAGCCTCCTGCACTCATCGCCCGGATGACCACGATCAGCCTGGCCGCTGCCGTTGTGGGTGCAACGGTGATGACCACCGTCCCGGCCCAGGCCCAGTGGACCAGCAGCATCAGTCGGGTCGCCAACGGAGTGATCTGTGATCGCGTCTCGGCCATCTGCTTCGACAGACAGGGCCCCTCGATTGGCCTGACCAAGGAATACCTCGGCAGCACCGCAGCACTGAGGCTCACCGCCAACCTCAGTGGCCGGCCAACACCCAGTGAATTCAGCTTGAGCAATGGCTCCTTCTGCAGCGTGACCAAGGCAACCTGCTGGATCAACAATCGGCGTGATCGGCTGAATGAAACGCTGACGCGGGAGCTCTATCCCAACAGCCCAGCCCTGCAGAGCAATGTCACCAAGAGCGTGGGGCTCTGCAGCCTCACCCAGCGGGGGCGAGGGATCTACGACGGCAGCTGCGAACTGCGGCTGGTGAGCCGTGAACCAGGCGACATCAGCCGCTACTCGGTAACCACCAACGACGGCCGGAAATACATCTTCAAACGCTCAGGATCCACGTTCGTTTTGGAGGATGCCACAGGCACCTGGCCAGTCCAGTTCATCAACCATGGCTACACAGGCGTGTTCCGCTGGAGTGACATCACCCTGGTGGCCACCCGCCAACACAGCTTGCTCAATCCCCAGCAACCCCAGCCCCGCAACAGCGGTGATGTGATCAACGATCTGTTCTCGGGGGGGCGGAACTGAGCCAGCGCCGCAACAGTGGCAGGCTCAGGCCGATCACATTGCTGAAGCAGCCCTCGACCCGCTCCACCAGCAGACCGCCGCGGCCCTCGAGGGCAAAACCACCGGCACACTGCAGCGGCTCGCCGCTGTCCACATAGGTCTCGATGGCGGTCTGATCCACCGCCGCAAACTGCAGCCTGGTGCTGACAACGGCCAGCCGGGGTTCGGTGCTGTCGGTGTACAGGGCGTGGCCGGTGTGCAGCACTCCCCAACCACCGGCCATCTTGAGCCAGCGATCAATCGCCTCCTCACGGTTACGGGGTTTGCCGTACACCTCACCACCCACCACCAACACCGAATCACAGCCGAGCACCGGCGCAGCCGCTCCCTGCCCGGGCCGGCCCAAACCCTCCAGTGAAGCCACGGCTTCCGCTTTCGCTGCGGCCAGACGCTGCACCAGCAGCAGGGGGTCGGATGCGACGAACGCCGATTCATCCACACCACTCACCCGCACCCGATGGGGGATGGCCGCTTGCTCCAGCAGGCGGCGACGGGCGGGAGAGGCTGAAGCAAGCACCAACATCGCAGCGGCAGCAGGGCGAGAATGTCAACCATGCAAGACCAGCGGGGAGACAACGCCCAGTCCGGCTACGGGGGCCGCTCCTGGGCCCGGGCCAATCAGGCCATGCGCTGCCTGCCCTTCAGGCGGGGTTTTTACAGCCGGGTGAGCGCGCAGCCGATCGGCAGCCGGGACTTCTGCCGGCTGCCAGAGGCGGCCAGCCTCTGTTGGGGGCGAATGGGGCCCGAGCGCGTGGAGGCCCACTTCATCTGGCTGATCCGCCTGGGTGTGCTGCGACGGGAGGTGGACGGCCAAGGCCTCACGGAGCGCGTGCGGCTCACGCCGATGGGCCGGGATCTTCTGCTGACGTGGCCTGGCGAGATCCCCCGGGCCCCCCTGGCCGAGCGCATCACCCACCAGCTGCGCCGCAGCCGGCCGCGGCTGTGAACCGAGAGGCAAGCGGAAAGCGCATGCCGCTGATGGTGCTGGGCACCAGCAGCGGCGCCGGCAAGTCGTTGATGACCGCCGCCCTCTGCCGGCTGCTGCGGCGGCGCGGGGAGCTGCCCGTTCCCTTCAAGGGGCAGAACATGAGCAACAACGCCTGGGTGGACCAGGCCGGTGGCGAAATGGCCTACTCCCAGGCCCTGCAGGCCTGGGCGGCGGGCCTGGAGCCCCGCTGCGCCATGAATCCGGTGTTGCTCAAGCCCCAGGGCGATACCACCAGCGAGGTGATTCACCTGGGCCGCAGCGTCGGTCGGGCCCGGGCCGAGCACTACTACCGCGACTGGTTTCGTCCAGGCTGGACGGCGATCCGCACTGGCCTGGCCGAACTTGAAACGGCCTATCCAGATGGCCGGCTGGTGCTGGAGGGGGCAGGCAGTCCGGTGGAGGTCAACCTGCAGCCCCGCGACCTCACCAACCTGCGTCTGGCCCAGTACCTGCGAGCCCGCTGCATCCTGGTGGCCGACATCGAGCGCGGTGGAGTGTTCGCGCAGTTGGTGGGAACCCTCGCCCTGCTGCGGCCCGTGGAGCGGCCGCTCATCCGCGGCCTGCTGATCAACCGTTTTCGCGGCCGCCGCGTGCTGTTCGAGGAAGGGCGCCGCTGGCTGGAGGAGCACACCGGCATTCCCGTGCTGGGGGTGATGCCCTGGCTGGATGAACTGTTCCCACCGGAGGACTCCCTCGACCTGCTGGAACGCCGCGGCCGCAAGCAGGGCGCCGAGCTGGAGATCGCCGTGCTGCGGCTGCCATCGCTGAGCAACTTCTCCGACCTCGACCCCCTGGAAGCCGAACCGTCGGTGCAACTGCGCTGGCTGCAGCCCGGCGGGGAGCTGGGCCGGCCCGATGCGGTGGTGGTGCCAGGCAGCAAGCAGACCCTGCGGGATCTGGGGGCCCTGGAAACCAGCGGTCTGGGGGAGGCCCTGCGGGCCTACGTGGCAAGTGGTGGCCAGGTATTCGGCATCTGCGGCGGCCTGCAACTGTTGGGCCGGGAGCTGTTGGATCCCGAGGGCCTGGAGGGAGCCGCAGGCGGCCAGAGCGGCTTGAACCTGTTGCCCCTGCGCACGGTGTTCGGCGAGGCCAAGGCCCTGCGCCAGCGCCGCAGCCCGGCCCTCTGGCCCCCCCACGCGCCGGGCAGAGAGCCCCTGGAGCTGGAGGGCTTCGAGCTGCACCGGGGGCGCAGCACCGCCCTGGAGCCCTGCCAGCCGCTCTGTGCGGCTGCCGAGCTGGGCTGGGTGCAGGCAAGCGGCGGTCAGGGCGGTCTGGTGGCCGGTACCTACCTGCACGGCGTGTTCGAAAGCGGGCCCTGGCGGCGGCGCTGGCTCAATCTGCTGCGCCAACGCCGCAACCTGCCTCCCCTGCCCGAAGCCCAGCCGCACCACAGCCGTCAGCGTGAGGCCCTGCTCGACCGCCTGGCCGATGCCTTCGAGCAGCACGTGAATCTGGCCCCCCTGCTGGCGCCCTGAATCTGGCGCTGCCACGCCCCTTCCAAACCGACCGATGGCCCGCGATCCCATCACCATTCACTGGCCGAACGGCCAAAGCTCCAGCGCCACACCCGGCAGCTCCTGGCTCACAGCGGCCCAGGCAGCGGGCTTCCCCATCCCCACAGGCTGCCTGGGGGGCAGCTGCGGCGCCTGTGAGATCGAGGTGAACGGGCGGATCGTTCGAGCCTGCATCGCTGGCGTGCCGCCCAGCCGCAGCGGTGAGCTCACGGTGGAGCTGGCCAGCGATCCCTATTGGTGAGCCTGAAGTATTGGTGAGCCTGAAGTGGTGAGCCCGATCGGCGGGTGAACAAGACCGGATCAACCGGCCTGAATCAGACCACCACCCAGGAGCACCTCGCCGGCATAGAACACGGCGGCCTGGCCAGGGGTGATCGAGAACTGCTCCTCGGCAAACTCCAGCCGGCAGCGATGGGGACGCAGGGCAGCCTGGTCGGAGGCCGTGACCGGCAGGGGAGAGAGCAGGGCTGACACCGGGGCACTGCGGTAGCGCACCTGCACCTCCACAGGCAGAGGGGCCTTGGGCGGCGCGATCGACACCCAGTTCACCGCCCCCACCACGGCCTGGCCAGAGGCGGCTTCCGCGCGCGGGGCCACCACCACCCGGTTCATGGGCCCATCCAGGCGCACCACGTAAAGCGGCTCGGGCCAGGCCACCCCCAGCCCCTTGCGCTGGCCGATCGTGAAGTGCTCAATGCCGTCGTGGCTACCCACCACGGTGCCATCGCCAAGCACAATCTCCCCGGCCCTGGGCGGCAGGTACGTGTCGAGGAAGGCCTTCATCGAGCCGTGGTGATCGGCCAGGCAGAGATCCTGGCTCTCGGGCTTCTGGGCGGTGCGCAGGCCGTGGCGGACCGCCTCGGCACGGGTATCCGCCTTGGTGAGCTCCCCGAGGGGAAACACCAGCCGCCCCAGCACCTCCTGGGGAAGGTCGTAGAGGAAGTAGCTCTGATCCTTGTGGCTGTCGAGGCCGCGCAGCAGCTGGTGACGGCCGCTGCCATCGCCGGGCACCGGCAAGGGATCCACGGCGTTGGCATGGCGAACGCGGGCGTAATGGCCGGTGGCGATCCGGCCGATGCCCCTCTCAGCCTCAGCCCAGGCGAGCATCGGGCCAAATTTCACTTCCCGGTTGCAGCGGGAGCAAGGCAGGGGGGTGATGCCAGCCCCGTAGCCCTGCACGAGGAAATCCACGATCTGCTCGCGGAAGTGCTCGCGGAAATCCACCACGTGGTGGGGCACCCCCAACTGCTCGCAGATGCCGGCCGCATCCACCAGGCCCTCGGCGCAGCAAGCCCCCTTGCCACTCATCAACCAGAGCGTGAGCCCCTCCACCTGCCAGCCGGCCTCCACCAGCAGGGCCGCTGTGAGCGAACTGTCCACACCACCGGACAGGCCCACAGCCACCCGGTGCTCCTCCGGCCAGGCCCGCAGCCGCTCAAGGGCCTGGGCACCGGCCGGCGTGGCGGCTGGGGGGGTGGCAGGGGCGGCTGCAGACAAGACAGAGAGGCGGGCAAAGCGGGGCGCCATCGCGAACAGAGGCGCCAACCGTTCCATCATGAAACTGCACCACCATCCGCTGTGGACCACGCCCGTGCCAGGCACCGAAACCAGCACTGAGCCCATCTCCCCCCGCCCCAGCGACTGGCCCGCCCGCGATGCCGACCATCTGCTGGTGACGGGAGAGCAGATGGCCGATCTGGAGCTGCAGCTGTTTGCCAGCGGCCTGCCGGTGGAGGCGCTGATGGAGAAGGCGGCCCTTGCCCTGACCCAGCGGCTGCTGGAGCAGCACGGCGAGGTGCTGGCCCAACACGGGGCGGTGGTGCTGGTGGGGCCCGGCCACAACGGCGGCGATGGCCTGGTGGTGGCGCGGGAGCTGGGGCTGCGGGGCCTGGCCGTGGCGATCTGGAGCCCGTTCGAGCGCCACAAGCCGCTCACGGCCAGCCATCTGCGCCATGCCGAATGGCTGGGCATCCCGCGGCTGACCCTGCCGCCGGATCCCACGGGCCCGGCCCTCTGGGTCGATGCCCTGTTCGGCATCGGCCAGAGCCGTCCACCCACCGCCCAGCTCCAAGAGCTGCTGGCCGCCCGCGAGCGCCAACGACCTGGCCAGCTGGTGGCGATCGACGTGCCCACTGGCCTGTGCGCAGACCAGGGCCGCTGCCTCGGCAGCGGCGCGGCGCGCGCGGGCACCACCTACTGCCTGGGCCTCCTCAAGACGGGGCTGATCCAGGACCAGGCCCTGGTCTGGGTGGGCCAGCTGGAGCGGGTCGACCTGGGGCTGCCGGCTGCCCTGCTGGCGACCCTGCCTCCAGACCAGCCCCGGGCCGTGGCAGCCGAGGATCTGCGGCAGGCCCCCTGGCCCCAGCCCGACCCAGCCGCAGCGAAGTACGGCCGGGGCCGGCTGCTGCTGGTGGCCGGCAGCCGCCGCTTCCCAGGAGCCGCCGCCCTGGCCCTGGCCGGAGCCGACGCCAGCGGCTGCGGCGCGCTGCAGGCCGCCCTGCCCGAGCCACTGGCAACCAACCTCTGGAGCGCCGCGCCGCAGGTGGTGGTGCGTCGCAGCCTCCCCTGCAACGCGGCGGGCCATCTCGAACTGGCGGAGCTCACGGCAGAAGACGGCAGCCGTCTGGACGCGATCGTGCTGGGTCCAGGCATTGGCCCCAACCCCAACGGTGAAGACGGGGCCTGGGACTGGCTGCAACGCTTCAGGGGGTTGCTGCTGCTGGATGCGGACGGGCTCAACCGGCTCACCACCCGGGGGGATGGGGCCCTGGCCTGGCTTGGTCAGCGCCGGGGCCCCACCTGGCTCACCCCGCACCCGGGGGAATTCAGCCGCCTCTTTCCCCACTGGGCGACACTCCCCCCCCTGCAGGCCGCCACCCGGGCCGCCGAGGCCACCGGCGCAGCCGTGCTGCTCAAGGGAGCCCGCAGCGTGGTGGCCGACCCCACGGGCGCCAGCTGGCAGCTGCGCAGGGCAGCAGCGAGCGCGGCCCGCGCCGGCCTGGGGGACGTCCTGGCTGGCTATGCCGGCGGACTTGGGGCCATGGCCATGGCAGCCGGTGTCGGCGCTCCAGCCAGCGTGCTGGCGACCGCGGCCCTCGCCCACGCCTGGGCCGGACTCCACCAAGCGCGGTTAGGGGCAGGCCACGCCACCCCGACCGCTGTGGCCCGGGCCCTGGCGGGCAGCGGCCCAACGGGCCCCTGACAGGGCCAAACCCCTGTCATCGCCCCAACGGGCAGGCCCAGAGGCTGCAACCACTTCACAAATGACGTGTTGTTTTGCAAGCAAAACCTAAAGGGTTACTGAAAACACACCTGTTGCCAATCAATTCAGCGGATAGTTGTCTTCCTGTCTAAGTGATGCGATGTCCTCCACCAGTGTCAGGACCAGCGAAGGGCATCGCCGCCGCACCTCAGATCCGGTGAGCTGGTACCTGGCCACGATCGGCCGGGAACCACTGCTGACAGCCGCCGAAGAGATTGAACTGGGCAATCAGGTGCAGGCCCTGATGCGCCTATTGGATGAAAAATGCGACGAATACACCAGTCAAGAACAGAAAATCATGCGGGTTGGCCAACGGGCAAAACAACGCATGATGAAGGCCAACCTGCGCTTAGTGGTGAGTGTCGCCAAGAAGTATCAGGGCAAAGGAATGGAACTTCTCGACCTGATTCAGGAAGGCTCCCTCGGCCTGGAGCGGGCCGTTGAGAAATTCGACCCCACCCGCGGCTACAAGTTCTCCACCTATGCCTTCTGGTGGATCCGCCAGAGCATGACCCGGGCCATCGCCTGCCAGTCACGCACCATTCGCCTACCGGTGCACCTCTCCGAGCGACTCACGACCATCCGCAAGGTGAGCCTGGATCTGGCCCACAAGCTCGGTGCCATGCCCAGCCGTCAGGAAATCTCCGAGGCCCTGGGGATGCCCCTCGATGAGCTCGATGGGCTTCTGCGTCAGGCCCTCACCACCTCCAGCCTGGATGCACCCGTGAACGGCGACGAGGGCCGCAGTTTTCTGGGCGACCTGATCGCCGACGGCGATGAGGAGGAGCCCCTCGACAAGGTGGAACGGGGCATCCACCAGGAACAGCTCGAGCGCTGGCTCAGCCACCTCAGCGAGCAGGAGCGCCAGGTGCTGCAGCTGCGCTTCGGGCTCGACGGCGAAGAGCGCCAGACCCTGGCGGAGATCGGCAGACGCTTGGATGTGTCCCGCGAACGGGTGCGCCAGGTGGAGCTGAAGGCCCTGCGCAAGTTGCGCAACCTCACACGCCGGCTGCCCAGCGAAATCTGAATACACGGCTGAGCGCGAAGCTGTGCTCGAAATCGATCAGGCGCGCCAGCCGTGCAACGTGTTGGGGTCCAACGGGTCCGGGTAGGGGCTGGCGCTGTCAATCCTCAGCCCAGATGTAGCGGGTGAGCTCCTCGGGTTTCGGCTCAGGCGCCTGGAGAGCGAACTCCACGCAGTCGGCCACCTCGGCGTCGATCTCCTTGTCGATCGCCTTGAGGTCTTCATGGCTGGCCAGGTTCTCTGCCGTGAGCTGGGCGGCCAACCTCTTGATGGGATCGCGCTGGGCCCAGAATTCCTTCTCGGCCTGGGCACGCAGCTCATCCGGATCGGCCAGCGAATGGCCGCGGTAGCGATAGGTGAGGCACTCCAACAGCGTTGGGCCCTCTCCGGCACGGGCACGCTCGATCGCGCGCTGGGCGGCGGCCCGCACGGCCAGCACGTCCATGCCGTCGACCTCTTCGCCGGCCATGCCGAAGGCCGCAGCCTTACGCCAGATCTCCGGATCGCTGGTGGCGCGGTTGTGATCCATGCCAATGGCCCACTTGTTGTTCTCCACCACAAACAGAATCGGCAGCTTCCAGAGGGCCGCCATGTTCAGGCATTCGTAGAACTGACCGATGTTGCAGGTGCCATCACCAAAGAAGGCGGCCGTCACCGCGTCGCTGGAGGGATCTCCCAGGGCATCGCGCTTGTAGCGGCTGGTGAAGGCAGCGCCAAGGGCCACGGGAATTCCCTCACCAATGAAGGCATAGCCACCAAGCAGATGGTGCTCCTTGGAAAACAGGTGCATGGAACCGCCGCGTCCCTTGCTGCAACCGGTCTCCTTGCCGAAGAGCTCACTCATCACCTCGCGGGCGGGGACCCCGCAGCTGAGGGCATGCACGTGATCGCGATAGGTACTGCAGAACCAGTCGTGCTGCATCTTCATCGCCTTGATCACCCCCGTGCTCACGGCCTCCTGGCCGTTGTAGAGATGCACGAAACCAAACATCTTGCCGCGGTAATACATCTCCGCGCATTTGTCTTCAAAGCGGCGGCCGAGCACCATGTCGCGGTAGAGCATCAGGCCCTCTTCCCTGGTCACCGTGGCCGGCACGGCTGGGTAGAGGTTCTCGAGTCGCTCGGCATGGGGGCCGGCCACGTGGGTGGAATCGGCGGAACAGGCCGGCGCCCCCGAGGCGGAAGCCAGTTCACGACTCATATCTGCCTGGGTCATGCGGAAGAAACGGCGCTACGCAGCAAGGGCTGATCCTGATGTCCGACTGTACGGGGTCTGGACCGGGGTTTCCGTCCATGGCCAAACCGCAGACCCTGACTAAAGTCGGCCCCTAGCGCACAGCTCGGATTGGAACTGCCGATCGATCACTTCCGGTTGCTCGGCGTCAGCCCAACCACTGACGTGCAGTCGGTCCTGCGAACCCTGCAGCAACGGCTCGACCGCGTGCCCGACCAGGGCTTCACCCTGGACACCCTGGAGGTGCGCAACACCCTGCTGCGACAGAGCGCCGACCTGCTCAGCGATCTGGAGCGACGGGGCCTCTACGAATCCCAGCTCACCGCCCTCAGCCAGAGCGGCCAGCCCCTGCAGGCAGCTCTTGAACTGGGCAGCAATCAGGAGGTTGGTGGATTGCTGCTGCTGCACGAAGCGGGCCAGCACCTGGAAGTGTTCGAACTGGTGAATCGCGCCCTGCAGCCCCCCCAGGCCCCGGCCTTGGGCAGTGGCCGCGAGGCCGATCTCTGCCTCCTGGCTGGCCTCTCCTGCCTGGCAGGCGCCGAGGATCTGCGCCTGCAGCGCCGCTATGAAAGCGCTGCACTGCTGTTGGGCCAGGGCCAGCAACTGCTGCAACGGATGGGGCAGCAGGCTCAGCAACGCCAGGCGATCAACAATGCGCTCCAGGCCCTTCGGCCCTATCGGGTGCTCGACCTGCTCAGCCGGGATCTGGGGGCGGTGGAGGCCCGCAGCGAAGGCCTGGGTCTGTTGGAGGAGCTGGTGGCGGAGCGGGGTGGGCTGGAGGGCCATGGTGACCCCCACCTGAGTGACGTTGAATTCAAGGCGTTTTTCCGCCAGATCCGGGCCTATCTCACGGTTCAGGAGCAGATTGATCTGTTCAGCCGCTGGTCCAGCGCCCCCGGCCAGCAGGGCGGCACCGCCGATTTCCTCACCACCACGGCCCTCACTGCCTCCGGCTTCGCCCAGCGCAAGCCCGACAGAATCGCCGCCGCCCGTGATCGGCTCGTGGCTAGTGGCCAGCGGGACATCCAACCGCTGCTGGCCTGTCTCTATCTCCTACTAGGCCAGGTGGACGAGGCGGAGGCGGCCTTCGCCCAGGGGGCCACCCCGGAACTTCAATCCTGGGCAAGGCGGGCCGGCGAGGATCCCCTGGCTCAGCTCTGCGCCTATTGCCGCGACTGGCTGGGGAAGGATGTGTTGCCCGGCTACCGCGATCTGGAGGCCGATCCAGACCTGGAGGCCTATTTCGCTGACCGCGATGTGCAGGCCTACCTCGACGAGCTGGAAGAGACACCCCTCCCCCCGCCGGAGAACTTCTTCGGCCTGGCCGGGTCGGCCTTCCCTGCCGCCCAGGCCCTGCTCGGGCTTGGGGGCGGCTTTGGCGATCCGCAGCCAACCCAGCAGGTCCCAGGCCCAAACGAGCCACCCAGCGAGCCCGACGGGCAAGAGCAGGGGGGCTGGATCCAGCGCGATGACTGGCCCCGACTTGCCCGCATCACGGCCACGGCAGCCACGGTGATGCTGGTAACCGCCGGCGGCTTCGCCCTGCTACGGCCGCGACCTACCCCCATCCCAGTGGAACCCAAAGGCGAAGCCAGGTCCGATGCCACCACGGCCGCCAAGCTCCAGGCGAAGCCCGGTGCAGATCCGGGCCAATCTGCCCCGGCCGGAGCCTCCACCCACACCGCGACAAAACCCGCCTCCCAGACTGCTCCCCCCGCCGCAGCGGTCCCAGGCCCGGCAACAACGACCCTGCCTCTGGCCAGTGACACCCCATCGTCCGCGGAGGTACGGGGCCTGCTGGAGGGCTGGCTGGCGGCCAAGGCGGCCGTGCTGGCCGGCCAGAAACCAGCCGTGCCGCTCGACCGCATCGCCCGCGACAACCAGATCCAACGCGTCGCCGCCGAGCAGCGCGACGACCAGGCCCGCAACCAGACCCAGCGCATCAGCGCCAAGGTGGTGGATTTCCGCGTGGAATCCACCACGCCATCCAGGATTGCCGCCGTGGCCACCATCGACTACACCGACCAGCGTCTCGATCAAACCGGGCAGGTGGTGGGCCAGCCCACCCGTCTGCCGGGTCTACGCAACCGCTACGTGTTCGCGCGGGATGGCGGCACCTGGCGTCTGGTGAGCTTCCAGCGCGCGGAGTGAGCCAGGCACCGGCTCCGGGGACGGCCTGTTTTTACGATCCATTCACCCAGCTGCCCGGCCAGGGCACCTGCCTCTTTTCTTTCACCTGTCTTTCACCTGCTGATGTTCGACGAGCTTTCCCAGCGGTTTGAAGACGCCGTCAAGAACCTGCGGGGTCAGGGGGCGATCAGCGACACCAACATCGAGGGCGCCCTGAAGGACGTGCGCCGCGCCCTGCTGGAGGCCGACGTGAGCCTGCCGGTGGTGAAGGACTTCGTGGACGAAGTCCGCAGGAAGGCCCTCGGTGCCGAGGTGGTGCGCGGCATCAGCCCGGATCAGAAGTTCATCCAGGTGGTGCACGAGCAGCTCGTGGACACCATGGGCGGCGAGAACGCCCCCCTGGCGGCCGGCGGCAAGGCCGGTGAGCCCTCGGTGGTGCTGATGGCCGGCCTGCAGGGCGCCGGCAAGACCACGGCCACCGCCAAGCTCGGCCTGCACCTCAAGGAACAGGGCCGCAGGGCCCTGCTGGTGGGCGCCGACGTGTACCGCCCCGCGGCCATTGAGCAGCTGAAAACCCTGGGGGGCCAGATCGGCGTGGAGGTGTTCAGCCTCGGCACCGAGGCCAAACCTGAAGCGATCGCCGCCGCCGGCATCGAGAAGGCCAGGGCCGAAGGCTTCGACACGGTGCTGGTGGACACCGCTGGACGCCTCCAGATCGATCAATCGATGATGGAGGAGATGGTGCGGATCCGCGAGGCCTGCCAGCCCGATGAGGTGCTGCTGGTGGTGGATTCGATGATCGGCCAGGAGGCCGCCGAACTCACCCGGGCCTTCCACGAACAGGTGGGCATCACCGGCGCCGTGCTCACCAAGCTCGACGGCGACTCCCGCGGCGGCGCCGCCCTCTCGATCCGCAAGGTGAGCGGCGCGCCGATCAAGTTCATCGGCACCGGCGAAAAGGTGGAGGCGCTGCAGCCCTTCCATCCCGAGCGGATGGCCAGCCGCATCCTGGGCATGGGCGACGTGCTCACCCTGGTGGAGAAGGCCCAGAAGGAGGTGGAGCTGGCCGACGTGGCCAAGATGCAGCAGAAGCTCCAGGAAGCCACCTTCGACTTCTCTGACTTCGTGCAGCAGATGCGCCTGATCAAGCGCATGGGCTCCCTGGGGGGCCTGATGAAGCTGATCCCGGGCATGAACAAGATCGACTCCGGCATGCTCAAGCAGGGTGAGGAGCAGCTCAAGAAGATCGAGGCGATGATCGGCTCGATGACCGAATCGGAGCGCCGCGACCCCGACCTGCTGGCGGCCAACCCCTCGCGCCGGCGCCGCATCGCCAAGGGCAGCGGCCACACCCCCGCCGATGTGGACAAGGTGCTGCAGAACTTCCAGCAGATGCGCGGCTTCATGCAGCAGATGACCCGCGGCGGCGGCATGCCTGGCATGCCCGGCATGGGGGGCATGGGCGGGTTCCCGGGCATGGGGGGGATGCCAGGCATGGGCGGCATGCCTGGCGGTCGCGCCGGTGGCGGCGGCCGGGCCAAGCCGCCCAAACCAGCCAAGAAGCGCAAAGGATTCGGCGAGCTATGAGGGTGGAACCTTCACGGGCTACACTGGTTGTTTGCACACCTAGCGGCTAGGCCACGATGATCAAGCTCCGCCTGAAGCGGTTTGGCAAGAAGCGGGAAGCGAGTTTCCGCCTCGTGGCCGTCAACAGCACCTCTCGCCGCGACGGCCGTCCGCTCGAAGAGCTGGGCTTCTACAACCCTCGCACCAAGGAAACCCGCCTCGACACCGAAGCGATTCGCTCCCGGCTCGAGCAGGGCGCCCAACCCACCGATACCGTGCTGAGCCTGCTGGAGCGCGGCGGCCTGCTCGAGAAGAGCGTGCGCCCTTCCGTGGTGATCGGCCAGAAGAAGCAGGCGGCTGCCCGCGAAGCCGCTGCCAAGCAGGCCGCCAAGGAAGCCGCTGAGGCCAAGGCTGCTGAGGAAGCCAAGGCTGCTGAAGCTGCTGCTGCCGCTGCTGCCGAAGAGCCCGCCGCCGAGAGCGCCGAGGCTTGAGCAACGGCCCCGCGGCCGGAACCGACGGCCTCGCCACTGCCAGCCTCTCGCTGCCCAGTCCAGCCGCGGCCCTGGCCCTGGCTGGCGAGGCCGAATCCACCCTGCGACGCCTGGAGTCCCTCACGGGCGCCTCCATCGTGTTGCGGGGCCTTGACCTGTGCGTGCGGGCCAGACCCAGCCAGCTGGAGCGCACCACCAGCCTGATCGAGTTGTTGCGGCCCCTCTGGCAGGAAGGCCAGCAGCTCAGCCAGGTGGACCTCAATACCGCCCTGCAGGCCCTCGACAGCGGCCGGGGCGATGAGCATCGTGCCCTCAGCGACCAGGTGCTGGCCCGCAGCCAGAGTGGCAAGCTGCTGCGGCCCCGCACCCTGCGCCAGAAGGTGTACGTGCAGGCGATGGAACGCCACGACCTCACCCTGGCCCTGGGGCCAGCCGGCACGGGCAAAACCTTCCTGGCCACGGTGCTGGCCGTGCGCATGCTCCAGGAGCGCAAGGTGGAGCGGCTGATCCTCACCCGGCCGGCCGTGGAAGCCGGCGAGCGCCTCGGCTTCCTGCCCGGCGACCTGCAGCAGAAGGTGGACCCCTACCTCCGCCCGCTCTACGACGCGCTGCATGCCCTGCTGGGCACGGAGCGAACGGCGGCCCTGCTCGAGAAGGGGGTGATCGAGGTCGCCCCACTGGCCTACATGCGCGGCCGCACCCTGGCCGACGCCTTCGTGATCCTGGATGAGGCCCAGAACACCACTACCGCCCAGATGCGCATGGTGCTCACCCGCCTGGGCGAAAACTCGCGCATGGTGGTGACCGGCGACCCCACCCAGGTGGACCTGCCCCCAGGAATGCTGAGTGGCCTGACCGAGGCGGCCCAGGTGCTGGAGGGGGTGGAAGGGGTTGCCATCTGCCACCTTTCGGCGGCCGATGTGGTGCGCCACCCGCTGGTACAGCGGCTGGTCACGGCCTATGCCAATCGCGATGCCAGGAGGCTGGAAACCGGCAGCCAGAGACGGTTGGATGGCTCACACGGCCGAAGAGCACCATGACCAGCCGCGCTGAGCGACTGCGCATTCCCGCCGAAATCGCCCTGGCCGCCCTTGTGGCCTACCTGATGGGTTTCTGGTTCACCAGCTTGTTTCCCGGTTACCTACCCAAGATCGGCGGACTGTGGTCAGCGATCTCGGCGATTGTGGTGACCCAGGCCAGTCGGCGGGAAACGACCGCCTCGGCTTCGCTGCGCATCCTCGGTTCAGCGATCGGCGCTCTCACCAGCGCCGTTTACCTCCTCTTGCTGCCCTTCCACCCGCTCGGCATGGCCCTGGCGATCTTCGCCACGGTGGCGCTCTGCGCCGCCGTGAACATCCCGAGCCACGGCCGGCTGGCGGCGATCACGGTTCTCGTGGTGATGGTGACCGGCAGCCTCGATCCCAAGCTCAGCCCAGGGCTGAACGCGTTGCTGCGCTTCGCCGAATCCTGCATCGGCACCGGCGTCGCCTATCTGGGTGTGCGGCTCTTACCGGAATCAGCTCCCCGCCAGCACGAGCCACGGCCATAGGGAGATCCGCACCCCTGGCTGGCAGTTGCACCTCCCGCTCACCGGCAACCGCTGGCAGGATGGGCAAAGTTTCTTCTTCTGGTGCGCCATGCCGGCCAGCAGCAATTTTCAAGAGGCCATTCGCGAGGCGCAATCCAGCGCACTCGTGGGGCCCAATGTGGTGAACAAGGCCCTGCCCTTCGTGGGTGGTGGGATGGTGCTAACCGCCGGTGGGGTGATGGGCGGCCTGGCCCTGATGGCCAGCAACCCTGCAGGCTTCATGCCCCTGTTCTGGGTGGCCCTGATCGGCAATTTCATCCTCTTCTTCGTGGCGCAGAACATCGCCATGAAGGGCAACAACAACACGGCTCTGCCTCTGCTGGCCGCCTACAGCCTGATCACAGGCTTCACCCTCAGCGGCATCGTGGCCTATGCCCTGAGCGTGGCCGGTGTGGGCGCCATCGGCACGGCCACCCTGGCCACCGGGATCACCTTCGTGGCCGCTTCGGTGATGGGCCGCCGCATGAGTGACAACGTGGGCCAGGCCCTCAGCGGCGTGGTGGGCCTAGGGGTCCTGGGCCTGATCATCGCCATGCTGGTTCAGATCGTGGGCAGTTTCTTTGCCCCTGGCGTGTTCGGCGGCACCGGCTTCGAACTGCTGATCGCTGGCTTCGGCACGGTGTTGTTTGTTGGCGCGGCATTTGTGGACTTCTACACAATGCCACGCACCTACCGAGACGACCAGTATCTGGCTGGCGCCTTGGGAATGTATCTCACCTATATCAATCTCTTTATCTTCATCCTGCGTCTGATCATTGCCCTACAGGGAGGAGGACGCAGGGACTGAACCCCAGCCCTCCATGCGATGCCCACCCCCAGGGGTGGGCTTTTTTGTGTGGTGTCCAGAGCCTGGGAGCCCTCACTCGGCCACAGCTTCCACCGCGGCGGCGATCGCCTGGCGCTGTTCGCTGTCATAGCCCCAGCGATCCAGAAAGGCCAGGTCCTCGCCGGCACCCTGCGATGCAGCCTGAAGCAACACTTCCAGCCGCTGTTTCACAGCACCTGGCTCCAGATGGCGTAGCAAGTCAGTACAACGGGCCTGAACCCGCTCCGAGGCGGCCTGCTGACCGCGATCCCCGTTGCGTCCATGCTCAAGGGCCATCGCCGTGCTCATTGCCAGATTGCGGACGCTGAGATCCACCACGCCAGCTCCTGCAGCCCTGAGTTGCAGCAGCAGGGGTTCTGGCAAGCGGTCCATGAGGGCACAATCACCCGCCAGACTCACCACAAAAAAGCCGCGGGCTCCATCACGGCTCGCCACCAACTCCCCCACCCGGTCGGCGAGCACCTCATCGCTGAGCTCACCGTTCTGCCACAGACCCAACCACTGGGCGGTGATCTCCATCGCCTGCTGAAAGGAGGGCTCGCGCAGGGGTTCGCTCATGCTCATGGAACAGCGATTTGCCTCTGAGCCTATGGAAAGAGGCCGCCGGGCTGCCACTGTGAGTGGATGAGCGACATCCCATCCCCTGACGGCAGCGAGGGCCAGCTGCTGCCGATTCCCGACCCTGCCGAATCAGCCCGTCTGCTGGGCTCCAGTCCCCAGGCTGTGGTGCCAGAGGGGTACAGGTCCGGATTCGTCGCCCTGATCGGTCGGCCGAACGTGGGCAAATCCACCCTGCTGAACCAACTGGTGGGTGAAAAGGTGGCGATCACCTCGCCGGTGGCCCAGACGACACGCAACCGGCTGCGGGCGATCCTCACCACCCCAGCCGCCCAGCTGGTGCTTCTGGATACCCCAGGCATCCACAAACCCCACCACCTGCTCGGGGAGCGCCTGGTGAAGACGGCGCGCAGCGCGATCGGCGATGTGGACGTGGTGCTGCTCCTGGTGGATGGCAGCCAGCCGGCGGGTCGGGGTGACGGTTTCATCGTAGAGCTGCTTCGCCAGTGCCGTGCTCCCGTGCATGTGGCACTCAACAAGCACGACCTGGTGGATCCAGCCGAGGCCGAGGCGTTGGCAACCAGCTACCGCCAGCTGCTGGAGGGCTGCGGCGACTTCGCCCCAGCCAGCCCCAGCGAAAGACCTCCCCTCGCCTGGCCATTGCACCCGGTGAGCGCCCTCACCGGCGAGGGCACCGCGGCGCTGATCCAGGCCCTGAGCGCCGATCTGCCCGCGGGGCCCCAGCTCTACCCGGCCGACGCGGTGAGCGACCAGCCCGAACAGCTGCTGATGGCCGAACTGATCCGCGAGCAGGTGCTGAGCCACACCCGCGAGGAGGTGCCGCACTCGGTGGCCGTGAGCATCGACCGCGTCGTTGATGACGGGCCACGCACCGCCGTGCTGGCCACGGTGCTGGTGGAGCGCTCCAGCCAGAAGGGGATCTTGATCGGCAAAGGCGGCCGCATGCTCCGCACCATCGGCCAGGGAGCACGGCTGCAAATGGAGAAGGTGTTCTCTGGGCCTGTGTATCTGGAGCTGTTTGTCAAAGTGGTGCCGGGCTGGCGTCGCAGCGCCGCCCGCCTGGCAGAACTGGGCTATCGCGGGGAATAACCGCGAAGGTCCACGACCGGCTGAGAGAATCCCCAGATGACCGAGTACACATCTCACCCCCAGGAGCCGAGCCAGCCTGCACCGGCAACCCGGGCAGAAACACCCCCACCAGGTGCTGACGCTGCCTTCCCCCCCCAGGAGATCGGCGCCTTCCTGCGCTTCTGCGCCGGTGAATGGATGGCCCTGCGCAGCCGCTTCGCCCTCGGTGAGGGCACGGCCATGGCGGAGGGTGATGAGTGGCACAGCAGCGAGCGGGGTGACCTGGTGGTGGCCTACCTCGAACCCGGCAGCGCGGATTCCCATGGTGGCCTGAGCGTGGGTGGCAAGGGCGAACCAGCACGTCGGCTGCTGTTTGCCGCCAACGGCAGCCTCTCCCTGGATGGCCACCGGGGGGAGCAACGGGGCAGCTGGCAGCTCTGGCCCGACGGCAGCCTGGAGCTGATTCTCAGCGAAAACAGCCGCGAAGTGCGCGAGCGCATCTGGTTCACCAAGCCCAACCTGCGGTTGCGCTCCACCGTAGAGAGCAAGGCCGATGGCACCCCAGGGCGGGCCAGCTTCAGCTCAGAAATCCGGCGCGTGAGCCGCCCCGCCAGCTGAGATCATGCGACTCGATGTAGTGAGCCTGGCTCCGGAGGCCTTCTCTCCTCTGCTGGGCCTAGGCGTGATCGGCCGGGCCTTCCAGGCCGGTATCGCCAGCCTGCACACCCACAACCCCCGCGACTTTGCCACCGATAAGTACCGCAAAGTAGACGATGAGCCCTATGGCGGTGGCGCCGGGATGGTTCTCAAACCGGAACCGGTGTTTGCGGCAATGGAGGCAGTTCCGGCATGGCCCCAGCGGCGAGTGCTGCTGATGTCCCCCCAGGGCAAGCCCCTCGAACAGGCCGACCTGCGCCGCTGGGCCACGAACTACAACCAGCTGGTGCTGATCTGCGGGCACTACGAGGGCTTCGATGAGCGCATTCGTTGCCTGGCCGACGAGGAGATTTCAATCGGCGACTTCGTACTCACCGGTGGAGAGCTCCCAGCAGCCGTGATCATCAACGGCGTGGTAAGGCTTCTGCCGGGCACCGTAGGCACCCAAGCCTGCCTGGAGGAAGAAAGCCACAGTGCCGGCCTACTGGAGCATCCTCACTACACCAGGCCAGCAGAGTTCCGAGGCATGGCAGTTCCCCCTGTGCTGCGCAGCGGAGACCATGGCGCCATTGCCCGCTGGCGCTTGGAACAGCAAAAACAGCGCACCCAACTGCGCAGGCCGGATCTCTTTGAACGCTGGCAAGCGCAGCAATGACCCCGTAACGGCTTTGCGCTGGCTTTCAGAACACTTCACCGATGGCCATGCTTACCGAAGGAATTTTCTGACGACTTTGCGTACTTTGGCGGCAAAGCCACCACCACCAGACTGGGGAGCTGGCGGCTGCAGAGGATTCAAATTTGCCCAGCGCTGATCAAGCTCCTTATTAACAATGAAGAACTCTGGATGCTCGATCGGGAATTCCATCTCGACCGCCTCAAGTGATGCCATAGGACTTTGGGGATCAAAGGTATGAGTTGCATCACCGCGGAAGCCAATATTACTTACCATGTTAACCATTGGCACGACCGACTTACCATGCAGCAATCTAGTCAAAAACCATTGATAATCCCAGGTGTCAACATCGCCATTGTAGGCGCGCCAAAAACGAGCCCTGTACTTGCGAGCCTGCTGGGGCCCGAGCAACACTTCGAGCGTATCTGTAGTAGAAATTTGGGGCCAAAACGGAATGGCAGCATCAAACTTACTCCAAGCCCTCCGCCACGTAGCCCAACCCCATATGGGGTTGTACTCCGAAAAGTAATATGTATTGCGATCCTGTGAATCAGTGGCAAACGGATAAACGCCAGCCACATGCCACACACGTGTATCATTCTTATAGCGGTTTAGCATTTCCTGGCAGAACAGGAAAAACGACTGACTTGGCAGGCAATCGTCTTCAAGAATAATCCCTTGCTCCTCATGCTCAAAAAACCATGTTATAGCAGTACTCACCGCAATCTTACATCCTTGATTTAGGTCCCTAAACAGGGTATGCAATTCACAGGGCCAATCAATTGCCGTGGCGATTTCACGCACTTGTGCACACTTCTCAAGCTCCCCTTCACGATCGAGCCGTGGTCCATCCGCCGCCACATAGAGCTTCGGAGGCCTCGCTTTACGGATCGCCTCAAAAACCTGGGACGTCGTATCGGGCCGATTAAAGACCAGAAACAATACTGCAGTATTTAACTGATCACCAAATTCCAATTGGCTGGCATTCATCCGAATCAATGCTCAGGGGACAGCAGGGAAAACAACCAAGCCCAAGTTAGATCAATCCATTCAGATGAGGAATCCCCAGGCCTGAACCATTTCGAACAGTGGGCCTGGGGTCCCGATCAAGCGAACTCATGCCATCTGAACGGGTGAGCTTTGCTGCTGCCAGAGCGCCGCATAGAGCCCCCTTGCAGCGAGCAACTCATGATGGGTGCCGCGCTCGCGAATTTCACCATGCTCCATCACACAGATCAGATCGGCATTCACGATCGTGCTCAAACGGTGGGCAATCACCAGCAGGGTATGGCCTTTTTCAAACTGCTCGATCGCTTCCTGAACCAGACGTTCACTGTGACTGTCTAGAGCACTGGTGGCCTCGTCCAAGATGAGCACATCTGGCTGCCGCAACAGCGCCCGGGCCAGAGAGAGTCTCTGGCGTTGGCCACCGCTGAGGCGATAGCCACGTTCACCCACCAACGTGTCAAAACCCTGAGGCAGTGCCCTGATGAAACCTTCTGCCTGGGCCAGGGCAGCCGCCCTCTCAATCTCCTCTCGACTGGCGTCTGGCGTACCATAAGCAATATTGGAAGCAATAGAAGCGTTAAACAAGAACGTATCTTGACTGACAACACCAAGATGCTGCTGCCAACTAGCCAAGTCAAATTCCTGAAGATCAACACCATCCACCAAAATCTGGCCCTGGGTGGGGTCATACAGACCAACGAGCAAATCGGCGATAGAGCTCTTGCCAGCACCGCTCGGGCCAACCAGTGCAACCTTATGGCCGGATGGAATACTGAGGTTAATATTCCGAAGGGCGAATGCCGGGCCGGATCCATATTGGAGACTCACATTATCCAGAAGGATGCCCCTCTGAAGTGATCGGAATGGCTTACCCCCCGTGCGAGCAAACTGCTTGTCATCATCAGTGAGAATATCATTAAGTCTGTCAACAGAAGCACTCTGATTGGCATACATTGTCGACAATGTCGCCAATCGACCCATGCGGAGATTGAGCCGCTGCAGTGCCAGCACAAACGTGATCAGATTAGGGAGAACTCCAGAGCTACGCCCTGCCAGCAAAGAAACGCTCAGGCCTGCAATGATAGCGATGGCGACAATCGGCAAAAACGAAGAAATCGCAGGAATAATGGGATTTAGCCTTGCACTATATCTTTTGATCCGCTCAGAAGCAGCCAACAAACCATCGAATTGGGAAACCGCAGAGACCCTTCTTCCGCTACTATGCAGCAATCGAAGACCTTGGATATTTTCGGCTATACGACTACTTAACTCCACCTCCACGGACTGACCAGAGCGGGCATTGCGACGTATTTTTGGAACCAGATTGGATCGCACAAACCACAGCGCCAATGCGAGGGCAGTCGCAACCAGAAGTAGCCAAAAAGATATGGAAAGCAAAACAACAAGGTACATCAACATCTGCATCACAGTGACAATAAGATTATTGGCCAGAGTGATTTGCTCCTGTACCGTTTTCCCACCACTCGAAGCATAATTAAGCAAGTCACCAACACGATAGTGACTAGCGCAGGGATAGCTAAAGCTGAGAATACGTTTATTGAGAAGTCCTGTTACTTCACGATTTAACCTTGCTCCCAGATAGCTACTGGCAACCCCATTCACATAGGTACTCAGTGCCAACAATAGTTGCAAGCCCACTGCCGTTAAGAGCAAGAGGCTGAACAACAGGGGCTTGGAATCCTGACCCATCCCCTCCAGGAATGGTTTCAGCCAGGGCAAACTTTGCAAAGAGGGGAAGCCTGCTTGACCAGCCCCCGAGCCCCCCATCATGAGGCCGACAGCCAAAAAAATCACCCCGAGCGTCGCTCCCTCACTGAGCGATCCCAGCAGGCCAGTACCCATGCTTATGGTGAACAACTTCCATTGGCGGCGTACGGAGCGCCAAATCAGGCGATTCGCCGGCGGCTGGTCGCGCAAGCGCGGGAAAAACCGACTCAAAGTTTCAGAGAGTTGGTATTTCAACGTGGTTGACACAGGAGGTAAGTGCGTCTGAATGGACATAACTGGCTGCACAGCGCGGCCCTTTTTGCTCAAGAGCGGCCGCTTCGGATCCAGGGAGGACATCAGGTGCGGGCGTTCATCCACAACACCATCAAAGAAGCCAAGGTTTTTGCTGGAATCAAATAACCCCAAAGCCTTCGCCTAAGTGGCCTTTCGGTGGAGCGGCCAAAAAAAGGCCTCGAAGCCTAAGCAAGTGGTTCATCAAGAAGAATACATAGAAATCATACACCATGGAGATCGCTTGGCCATGGCGCCAACCAGCGGCAATACCGGTACAGCAACCTTAATTCCATCAAACACCAAAGCATTTAAAAAAAAACTCGCGCAAAACGAATCGCGTTGCCAGAGCATCCACTTGAGTGGCATCCAACATGGCATTCAGGCGGATCGTCGAACAGATCAAGGCAGTACTCGAGGGCCAAAAGCATCCAATAAGGGTTGAAAAGATCTGCCCAACTCCAAGCCGAGGCTGCGGATCAACTAGCAACAACAGCGCCAATCCTGGCCGCCCATCTGCCCGATCGATAATGGTTTCTGGCCATAAAACCAGATGAATACCAATGAGAATGCATCTTTAAGAGCCATTCTTCTGGCACATTTTATTCGCTACCCGGTTAATCGCAGACTATTTTTTCGGCCATAGGCTCTCTCCCGAGCTGAACGGTTTTGGCATTGACAGGCTCACAAGCATGGAAGCTTTCAACGAGAAGCTTCCTACGAGAAGCGTTCAACCAGCCAGAACCGGATAGCGCCTGCGCCCACTGCCCGGCTTGTCCAGTCTCCATTAGCGTCGGAGAAATGGAGTGCAGGAGTGAGGACTCTCCCCGGCCCCCTGGGCCGCACCCCCGTTGCCAGGCAGCAAGAGCGGACCCCTGGCCAGCCCGGCCTTCCCTGCCCCATCAGCTGCCAGCCTTGTCCCGCTGCAATCCCTTGAGGGCAGCCAGCAGGGCTGCCGGGCTCTGGGGGTCCACCATCAACACACTGCCCCCGGGCGCCCGGGCCATCGCCTCTCCCATGGCCATCCAGTCGCCGGCCAGCAGCAGCCGGATCGCCTCGCTGGCCTCAGGGTTGGCCTGCATCGCCTGGGCGAGGCGGGTGGCGGCATCGGCGCGGGCCCCGGCCAGCAGGGCCTGCTGCTGGGCCTGGGCCTGGGCCTCCAGCACCAGCGCTTCCTGCTTGGCCTTGGCATCCAACACCAGTGCTTCGGCCCGGCCGCGCGCGGCGTTGAGCTGGGATTCCTTCTCGCCCTCAGAGCGCAGGATCGCTGCCCGCTTCTCCCGCTCGGCGGTCATCTGCTGCTCCATCGCCTGCTGCACGCCTGGGGAGGGATGGATGTCGCGCAGCTCCACCCGGGTCACCTTCACACCCCAGGGATCGGTGGCCTGATCGAGCTCCTTGAGCAGCACCTCGTTCACCTCATTGCGGGTGGTGAAGGTCTGGTCCAGATCAAGTTTGCCCATCTCGGCACGAATCTGTGTGAGTACCAGATTCACCATCGCCGCCTGCAGGTTATCGACCGCGTAATAGGCACGGGCGTGCTCCAGCAGCTGCCAATACACCACCGCATCCACTTCGATCGCCACGTTGTCGCGGGTGATGCATTGCTGAGGAGGGATATCGAGCACCCGCTCCTTGAGCGACTCGTGGCTCACCACCTTCTCCACCACCGGCAGCACGAAAGACAGGCCCGGCTGTAGCTGGCGGTCGTACTTGCCCAGGCGCTCCACCAGCCGCGACTGACCACCGCTCGTGATCTTGACCGTGTTCAGGCCCAGGGCGGCCAACACAACCAGGGCAGGCAAGCCCAGCAGCGGATCCATGGGGAGAAGTGCGGCGATGGAATGGGGGCGGAGCTGGGGAAGCGATCCGGTTGCAGGCTAGGCAGCATGGTGGCGGAGAACCACGCCCTGGTCGCCATGCCCGCCGCGCTGATCTGGCTGCTCCTGGGCCTGAGCCTGCTGCTGCTGGAACTGCTGGGGCTGGAATTCGACGGCCTGCTGGCCGGGGCGGTGGCCGCCCTGCTGGTGTCGGTGCTTGGGGCGGCCCTGCCCCTGGCGCCCCTCCTGCAGATGGCGACCTTCGTGCTGTTCGCGGCCCTGCTGCTGGGGGCGCTGCATCGCTGGGGGGGCCGGCGGGAGCGCGGCATCCCGCCGGCCAGCAGCGGTGATCGGGCCACCGTGATCAGCGGATTTGACGCCAGCCCTAGCGGCGCCAGTGAGGGCAGGGTGCTCTGGCAGGGGCAGAGCTGGGCAGCCACCAACCTGGAGGAGGAACAGAGCCTGTCGCCCGGGAGTGAGGTGGCCGTGCTGGGCCGCGAGGGCACCCGGCTGCAGGTGATCCCGGCAAGGGAACGGATCCTCTGAGCCCGATTCACCCAGACCCCGCCAAGGCTGGCAGCCGCAGCAGCACCTCTGCTCCACCCAGCTCCTCGCTGTGCCCGAGCTGCACCGAGCCACCGTGAATCTGCACGGCGGCGTTCACCACATACAGCCCGAGGCCGCTGCCTTGGGGCTTGGAGCTGGCCAGCAGCAGCTGCTCCAGCTCCAGATCGGTGAAGCCGGGGCCGTTGTCGGCAACCTGAAACTCCAGCCAGACGCCGCCATCAGCGTCCTGGCGACGGTCGAGCCTGAGGCGCAGGCGTGGTTCGGCCACCGCACTCAAGGTGAGGGCTTCCAGTGCATTGCGAATCAGGTTGCCCAATGCCATCTGCAACTGGCTGGCATCGCCCAGCAACCAGCAGGGCTGCTCCGGGCCACTGCACTCCACGCGAACGCCATGGCGAACCAACAACGGCTTCAAGTAGAGGCGGGTGTTGGCGACAACGTCACAAAAATCGATGGGCTGCTGGTCGGTCTGCACATTGCGCAACAGCATGCCCATCTTCTCAATCGTGGTCACGATGCGCTGGCTCTCGCTCACCTGCTGCTGCAGAAGGGGCTGGAGCAGGCTGCGCACTTGGCCATCCGGCAACTGGTCCAGGGTGGTCTGGAGCCGCCGGGCATTGAGCAGAACGGCGCTGAGGGGCTGCTTGATCTCATGGGCCACGGCCGCCGCCGTGAGACTGGTGCGCAGCTTGGCCTCCAGCTCCAGCCGCTGGCGCTCCTTGAGCTCGGCCTCGCGGCGAAAGGCCTGCTCCAGCGCCTGTTCGGCCTGCTTGCGCTCGGTGACGTCGAGGAACGCGCCCACCATCCGGTCCTCACGCACGGTGGCGGTGAGAATCACGGAACGACGGCTGCCGTCCTTGCAGACGACCTCCAGGTCCATCGGCGTCACGGTTCCCCCTGAGGCGAGGCAGCGCCGCACTTCGCGGTTCCAGGTGTCCAGCACCTGCTGGCGGTAGGCGGAATCGGGATAGGCCAGCTCAGCCCAGGTCGCGAGCGTGGGCACGTCCTCCAGGGTGTAGCCAAATGTGTCGTGGAAGCATTGATTGACAGACAAGACTTCCTGCTGCCCGTCCACCCGATTGCTACCCACCGGAATCGGCAGCACGTTGAGAAGGCGGCGCAGCTCCTGCTCGGCATCCACCTGCTCAGTGATGTCGGAGATCACCCCTTCCCACACGGTGGAGCCGTCGGCCAGATCGCGCGGCACCGACTCGGCGAGAATCCAGCGCACCTGGCCATTCACCACCACGCGGCACTGCCCCTTGAAACGCAGTTTCTGCTCGAAGGTGAGGGCATTGAGAGCCAGCCAGCCGTCGTAGTCGTCCGGATGCACGCAGGCAAAGGCGTTGAGCGGGTTGGCCTCCGCCGCCTCGCGCTCCAGACCGCAGATCTGCAGGAACCGCTCGCTCATGAAGGAAAACTGGGCCAGCTCCGCCCCTGGGCGCAACACCATCGTGTAGGTGCCCACCGGGATGGCCTCGGTGATCGCCAGGGCCGTCTGGGCCAGTTCATCGCGAGCCTCCTGCAGGGAACTGCTCAGTTCACGGGTGCAATGGGTGCGATGGTTCACCAGTTCCACCAGCAGCTGCAGCTCGCGGATCGCCGAGCCCCCCAGATCCGGCAGCTGCTCGGCATTGGGCTGGCTCTGGAGCGGCCGAATCACCCCCTGAAACTGGCGCTCCACAGCGGTGGCCAGGGCCTCGGCCAAGGCAGCGGCCAGCACGAGCAGCAGCGCCATCAGGCTGAAGGAGGGCAACAGCAGCTGGTAGTCGAGCCGGTGGATCAGCGGCTCGGCGGGTTGCACCAGCGTCACCGCTCTGGCGCGCACCCGCCAATACGACTGCTGGTCATTCACCAGCACCGGAGCCTGGCGGTTGGGCACCAGCAGTTCCAGACCGGGCCGGTTGATCCGGCTGGAGCGGTCCAGTTCGTAGTGCCGGGCCAAACGCGCGAACAGGGCCGGATCCGAGCTGCGCTCCGTGCCCCCCGGGGAGCGCCAGAGCGCAGCCGCGCCAGGCACCTGGCTATTGGCGGGTAGTGCACCCAGCAGTTCAACCTTGTCGGCCAGGCGGGTCATCTGCTGGAACTGGGCCTCGATGGCCGTGGCCTTGAGCTGGTTCGAGAGGATCAGGGCCACCAGCACGGCCGGCAGACTCACCGCCAGCAGCACGGCGGCAAAGGTGATCCCGCGGGCGGAGAGCTGGCCGCTGCTCCCCCGCTGGCGCCAGCCCCGCCAGAGCAGGGTGCTGGTGAGGCCCAGCGCCACGCTGAGCACCGACACCACGGCCTCCTTGAGCCCCATGCCGAGGGCCTTCACCGGCTCGACACCGAGACGCAGGGTGAACAACACGAATTCGGCCGGTAGGCCGATCACCAGCCAGTAGCCGATCGCCGCCAGCACGATGCGGCCATTGGTCTGCTGGCTGGGGCCGCCGTTGAAGCGGAGTAGAAACCAGCGCAGCCAGATCAGCAGCCCCATGCCGATCAGCAGCTCGAAGGGGTGCCCCCAGCGCACCACCGTGACGCCCAGGGCGGCCGCGCCCACCAGCAGGCCGCTCCAGCCAAACAACAGCATGGCCAGCACGGCCACGCCGATGCCGAGCATCAGCTGCATGTCGAAGAACACCGTGGGCGCGTGCAGGTTGATCAGCACCGCCAGGCCGGCGAGGCCAGCCAGCGCCAGCGCCCTAGAGACCATCGGCCCAGGGCCGCCCGCCAGGCACGGAGATCAGGGCTGGGGATGCACGGCGCAGTGCCACGGGACAGGCCTTGAATGGGGCACCATTACAGGACGCGGGCGGGCCCCCTGGCTGGCCGGCCCGCACCTCCGGCGTGATCCATGCAGCTGCGCATCGGCAATGGCTACGACATCCACCGGCTGGTGCCGGGCCGGCCGCTGATCCTGGGGAACCAGCGGTTGGAGCACCCGGACGGCCTGGGGCTCGATGGGCACAGCGACGCCGATGTGCTGGTGCACGCGATCATGGACGCCCTGCTGGGTGCCCTGTCCCTGGGGGACATCGGCAAGCACTTCCCGCCTGACGACCCCCAGTGGAAGGGGGCCGACAGCTTGGTGCTGCTGGAGCAGGTGGTGGCCCTGGTGGCAGAGCGGGGCTGGAGCGTGCTCAATGTGGATTCCGTGGTGATCGCCGAGCGCCCCAAGCTCAAACCGCACATTGAGGCGATGCGCGCCGCCATCGCCACCCGCATGGGGGTGGCGCCGGAGCAGGTAGGGGTGAAGGCCACCACCAACGAACGGCTGGGCCCCGAGGGACGCGAGGAGGGGATCTCCTGCCAGGCGGTGGCGCTGCTGGGCAGGGGATGAATCCAGGCTGCCCCGCTGCCCAGGCTTTCGCCCGCGGGCTGGTTAGGGTCTGCGCCTGTGCGCTCTGCCTGCTGATGCTGCTGGCCGGCCATCCGGATCTGGCGATTGCCGAGCAGCAGCATGCCGGCGGCCCCTTCGAGGTGGCCGTGGTGGAGCATCTGCGGGTGAAGGTGCCGGCCGAGGCCCGCCAGGCCTGGCTGGAGGCCGAGCAGGGCAGCTGGGAACCCTGGCTGGCCCAGCAGCCTGGCTTCCTCGGACGCGACCTGCTCTGGGATGCCGAGCGGGAGGAAGGCACCCTGCTGATCCGCTGGGCCAGCCGCGAGCAGTGGAAGGCGATTCCGCTGGCGGAGGTGGAGGCCGTGCAGGAACGTTTTGAAAAGCTGGCCCGCCTGGCCACGGGCGCACGCCAGGGCAACCCCTTCCCGCTGGTGTTCGAAGGCGAGCTGCAGCCGGCGGCATGAGCGAAGAGGCCCGCCTCGATCTGCAGCGCCGCGGCCGCATCGGCATGGTGGAGGCGATCTGGGGCGAGCACAAAACGGCCGAGCAGATCGCGGCGATCCTGCTGCGGCTGCGCGAGGCCGGCGAACTGGCCCTGGCCACCCGGGTGGATGCCAGCAAGGCCGAGGCCGTGCGGCAGAGGCTTGAGGCTGAGCCGGCGGCAGCAGCCCTGGTGGAGCAGCTGCAGTTCCACGCCGCGGCCCGCTGCCTGAGCCTGGGGCCTCCGGCCACGCCCCAACCCCAGCTGGGCGAGGTGGTGGTGCTGAGCGGTGGCACCAGCGACCTGCCGGTGGCCAGCGAGGCCCAGCTGGCGCTGCACTGGCATGGGATCAGCTGCCGGCTGGTGCTGGACGTGGGCGTGGCGGGCCTGCACCGGTTGCTGGGCCAGCTGCAGCACCTTGAGCGAGCCGAGGTGCTGATCGCCTGCGCCGGGATGGAAGGAGCCCTGCCCACGGTGCTGGCGGGCCTGATGCCCCAGCCGGTGATCGGCGTGCCGGTGAGCGTCGGCTACGGCGTGAGCGCCGGCGGCAAGGCGGCCCTGCAGGGAATGCTGGCCAGCTGCGCGCCGGGGCTGAGCGTGGTGAACATCGACAACGGCTACGGCGCCGCCATGGCGGCCCTGCGCATCCTTCAGAGGTGCTGCAGATCCGGATAGCCGGTGAGCAGGTCTTCGGTGGTGAGGGCTTCGCCGGCGCCGTCGGGCTGCCAGATCACCTCCAGGGCCAGCAGTTCGCTGGCGGAGAGCCCTCCCAAGGCCTGCAGGGAGGCACGCAGCTGCTCGGCGCTGGCGGCACCCTTGAGGGCCAGGTGCTGGCGGGTGGCCACCAGCAGGGTCACCACGATGAAGTCGCTGCTGGCGTCGCTGTCGCCGGCCGGCACGGGGAGGTGCTGGCCGCGCTGGCCGGCCACGTTGGTGGTGAGCTCGCGGGAGAGCTTGCTGCGCTCGGCCATCGACAGGCGGTTGAAGGTGGCCTCGGCGGTGGTGAAGGGCACCTGGCCGTTCTCGGCGCTCGCGTACACCCAGAGGTCGGGGTGGCGCAGCAGGGCCAGGGTGGTTTCCTGCAGCACCAGCTGCAGCCCACTGTTGCTGGAGGTATCTGAGCGGCCGGCCAGGGCGCGCAGGTCGTTCTGCAGCTGGCGGGCAGAGGCCAGCAGCCCCACCTGGAGCTGTACCACCGAAACGGGCGGTTCGCTGCGCACCAGGCCGGTGTCGCTGCTGCCGCTTCCGGCCCCGCCGCCGCGCAGGGCATTGAGCACCAGACCCACCACGGCCATCAGCACCAGGAAGCCGAACAGGCCACCGCCACCGAAGCCGAAGAAGGGCACGATGAAGGGGAAGCCGATGCCACCGCCGCCGTAATAGCCGCCGCGATACCCACCGCCGTACCCCCCGTAGCCGCCGTAGCCGCCGCTGTTGCCGCCCCGGTAACTACCGCCGCCATAGCTGCGCGGGGCGGGGGAGGAGCGGAAACTGCCGCCACCGATCCGTCCCCCACTGGCCGCCCAGGAGGGTTGGGGCTGCCACAGCAGCAGGCTCAGCACCAGCATCGGCAGGGCCAGCCCCACCAGGGTCCGGCGCAGCGGCGGAGGCAGGGAGGGAGAACGGCGCATTCGGATCGGTGGGGAGACCAGTGAGGGTGAGGCCAAGAGAGGCGGAGAAAGGGCCCGCAGGGCAGCCCGATTGCAGGTGTTTGCCGAAAATCTAGGAACCCCCCCCCACGATGGTGACCACCTCCAGGCAGTCGGATTCCAGCACCGGCTGCTGCGGCCAGTGCTGGCGGGGGAGGATCGTGCCGTTCAGCTCCACCACCACCAGCCGGGGCTGAAAACCGAGCGCCGCCAGGGCCTGCTCGAGGTTGAGCCCCGCCGGGCAGTTACGAGACTCGCCGTTCACCTGAATCGCCAGCTCGGCAAGCGCATCGTGGGGAGTGGCCGACTCGGGCTTGGGGTCCATCGCAGGGGCGGGCGCGGGGGATGGGGTCCCCATGCTGCCCAATCAGTGCTCCGTGCCCAGGGCCGCCAACAGCCGGCGACTGGCCTGGGCGGGATCGGGGACGGCGCTGATGGCGCGTACCACCGCCACCCGGCTGGCACCGGCCTGGCGCACGGCTGGAACCTGCTCGGCCGTGATGCCGCCGATGGCGAAGCAGGGGATGGGGCTCTCGGAGCAGGCCTGACGCACATACTCCAGACCCACCGGCTCCCGCCCCGGCTTGGTGGGGGTGGCATTCACAGGCCCCACGCCCACGTAGTCGCAGCCGTCCTGCACCGCCTGGCGCAGCTGGCCGATGGCGTGGGTGCTGCGCCCGAGCAGCCGCTCCGGGCCCAGCAGGCGGCGGGCCACGGCCGGCGGCAGATCACCCTGGCCGAGATGCACCCCGTCGGCGTCCACCGCCAGGGCCAGATCGATGCGGTCGTTGACCACGAACAGGGCCCCATGGCGGGCGCAGATCCCGCGCAGGGCCCGGGCCTGTTCCAACCGCTCCAGATCAGTGAGGGGCTGGCCGTGGGCATTGAGGCTGCCCTCCTTGGCCCGGTACTGCACCAACCGCACCCCGCCGGCCAGCGCCGCCTCCACCCGCACCTCCAGATCCGCCAGCGGCCCGATCACCAGATAGAGGTGGCAGAGCAGCAGGCGGGCCCGCCGCTCGGCGCGCAGCCCATCGGCCTGGAGCAGCTCCAGTTCCAGGTCGTAAAGGGCGTAGCGGATCGCCGCCGCCTCCACAGCTAGCCCAGGGTCGGCCTGGCGCCCGAATTCCTCCAGCACCCGCAGCGCTTCCTGCACCCGGGCGGCATTGGCGGCCACCACGGCGGCCGGCTGCTGGCGCTCCGCCTGGGCGGGATGGGCCATGCCGGTGGCCGGGTCGCTGGCGGCATGGCGCGCCTGCTTGTAGCGACCATGGTGTTGGCGGCCGAGCCGCTGGCGCATGTCCTTGGTGCGGGCCACCAGATCGGCCCGGTCGAGGCCGAAGCGGGCCCAGTCCTCCAGCACCCGCAGGCCCTCGCGGGCGCGGTCGAGGTTGGCGTCGAGCAGGCGCAGCACGCTGATGGGGGTGCTGGGGCCTGGGCCGGAAGCCTGGCTGGAGCTGGGCTCGGCGGTTGAGCTGGACTCGGTAGCGGCAGAAACCATGGCGTGCTGGGGCTGTCTGCTTAGGTTGGCGGCATCACGGAGCAAGGTTCGGGGCGGGCGCCATGGCAGACCAGGGCAATCCAGGCGGCGGCGACAATCCCATGCTCACGCTGGTTTCAGGCATCCTGCTGCTCGGCGGCATCGCCACATTCATCGGCTGGGGCCTCAGCCACGCCTACCCCGGCTAGCGCCCGGGCCTGGTCGGCGTCGCGGGCGATCTGGGCCTGGAGGGCGTCGAGGCCCTCAAAGCGCTGCTGGCGGCGCAGCAGCCGCAGCGGCTCCACCCGCAACCAGCAGCCGCCGAGCTCGAGCTGACGGTCGAGCAGGTGCACCTCCACCGCCGAGGGGGCAGCCGGGTCCACCGTGGGCTGGGGGCCGAGATTCATCACCGCCGCCAGCCAGCCGCCAGGTCCACCGGCACAGCCGGCCGGCGCAACGGGCTGGGCCGGGGCGACCAGGGCCGGATCGCCGGCAGGTGCCGCCAGCAGCTGCACCCTGGCGGCGTACACCCCCTCCAGGGGCAGGAACTTGCGACCATCCACCTCCAGATTGGCGGTGGGCCAGCCCAGCTTGCGCCCCAGGCCCCGGCCGCTCACCACCCGGCCACTGAAGCGGTAAGGGCGCTGGAGGAGGCGGCGAGCCTCGTCGATCTGGCCCTCGGCCAGGGCGCGGCGGATGCGGCTGCTGCTCACCCGCTCGGCCCCGTCGCGCAGCATCGGCACCACGGTGACGGCGATGCCGCGCTCGGGGCCGATCCGCGCCAGGTCGGCGGCATCACCCTGCCGCCGGGCCCCGAAGCGGAAGTTGCTGCCCACGGCGATCCGACGGGCCTGCAGCTGCCCCACCAGCACCTCGTCCACGAAGGCCTCCGCCGACAGGGCCGCCAGGCTCCGGTCGAAGGGCACCAGCACCAGCTGCGCAATGCCCAGGGGCAAGAGCAGCTCCAGCTTCTCGCTGGGCAGGTCGAGGCGCAGGCGGGTGTCGCCATGGAGCACCTCGCGGGGGTGGGGCCAGAAGCTCACCACCGTGGGAACCCCCGCACCGGCGGTGGTGACGGCGGCGATCACCCGCCGGTGGCCGGGATGGAGCCCATCGAAGCTGCCGAGGGCGATGGCGGTGGGCCGCTGAGCGTCAGCGGGGGACCGCAGGGGAATCGATCGCGACAGTTCCCGAAGCCTTGGCATGCCGGATGGATCTTCCCATGGCACCTTGGGGGCGCAACTCCGCCACTAGCAAGGCGCCACCATGGCCGACGCGATCGAACTGCAACACATCGGCTCCAGCCTGCGCCGCATGGGCTGGCTGCGATTCTGGATCCAGCTGGTGTTGGGCGTGGTGGTGGTGGGGGTGCTGGTGTTCAACAACATCGGCGGCCGGCTGGCGGCCAATTCCCAGCGGGCCCTCGGCCTGGGGCCCGGCATCACCCTCACCACCCTGGCCTTCCTGATCCTGCTCTGGGGCCTCTGGCACAGCTGGCTTGTGGTGCGCTGCGGCCGGGCCCTGGCCAGCCCTGTGAAGCCCAGCAAGGGGGAGACCAGCCGCCTCGTGAAGCGGGGCCTGCTCGCCGACCTGCTGGGCCTCACCCTGGCGGCCATCGGCTACCAGGCGCTGGCAGGCAGCCTGTTCGTGCAGGCGTCCCAGCAGGTGCCGGGCTTCTTCGGCGCCCAGATCCAGGGCGCTGCCGGCGCCGGTAGCCGGGTGGTCGGCCTGCCGATCACTTCAATCGAGATGTTCTCCGTGCTGGGCAACACCCAGGTGCTGTTCGCCCACCTGCTCGGGCTACTGATCACCCTCTGGCTGCTGCAGCGGGTGCACCGGCCCGCCCGCTGAGGCTCAGCCGAGCTCCGGCAGACTGGTGGTGTCGCCCATCCAGAACAGCTCGGGCTGCAGTGGAGTGAGCGCCACGCCGCCCTGGTTCACGTGGGCCACATCGGTGGGCCAGTCGCCGGGGCCGGCCACCTCGGCGTCGAGGTCGTTCACCACCTCGCCAGCCAGCCAGTAGTAGGTGCGGCCGCGGGGATCCACCCGCCTGTCGAACTGGTCGGTGTAGCGGCGCACCGCCGTGCGGCACCAGCGCAGCGGGCCGATGCTCTCCGCCGGCCGGGGCGGCACGTTGAGGTTGAGCAGCATCGCCGGCGGCCAGCCGGCGGCCAGCATCTGTTCGGCCACATCCAGGGCAATCGATGCCGCCGGCTCAAACTGGCGCCACTGGAAGTCGGCGCTGCTCACCGCCAGGGCGGGCAGCCCCTCGATCGTGCCCTCCATCGCCGCACTCACGGTGCCGGAATACAGCACATCGGTGCCCAGGTTGGGTCCGTGGTTGATGCCGGAGAGCACCAGGTCGGGCCACTCCTCCAGCAGGGAGAACAGGGCCAGTTTCACGCAGTCGCTGGGGGTGCCGCTGCAGGCCCAGGCCTGGATGCCATCGTCGAACAGCTCGTCGGCCCGCTCGGCGCGGATGGGGGTCTGCAGGGTGAGGCCATGGCCGGTGGCCGAGCGCTCCTGGTCGGGGCACACCACGGTGACCTCGTGGCCGCGGGCGTTGGCGGCGTTGGCCAGGGTGCGGATGCCGGCGGCGAACACCCCGTCGTCATTGCTCACCAGGATCTTCAGGGGCCGCATCGCCTGTGGGGGTCGCTCCGTACAGTCTCCCCCTTGCCATCAGGATCGGGATAGTCGTGAGCGTCACCGTGTCGCTGCAGGATCTCACTGCCCAGCTCGAGCAGCTGGAGGCCGAGGCGGCCCTGGCGATCGCCGCCGCTGCCGATGCCACGGCCCTGGAGGCGCTCCGGGTGGGGTTGCTGGGCAAAAAGGGCAAGCTCTCGGCTGTGCTGGGCGCCATGGGCAAGCTGCCCGGCGAGGAGCGACCGCTGATCGGCCAGCGCGCCAACGTGCTGAAGGAGCAGGTGAGCGGGCTGTTGGCCGAGCGCTTGCAGGCGGTGAAGTCGGCGGCCATGGCCGAGCGGATCGCCCAGGAAACCCTGGACGTCACCGCCCCCTGCAGCTATGTGCCGCCGGGGCACCGCCACCCGCTGATCAGCACGATCGAGGAGATCACTAGCATTTTCGCTGGCCTGGGCTACCGCGTGTCGGAAGGGCCCGAAATCGAGACCGACTACTACAACTTCACCGCCCTGAACATCCCCGAGCACCACCCGGCCCGGGACATGCAGGACACCTTCTATCTGGAGGACGGCCGCCTGCTGCGCACCCACACCTCACCGGTGCAGATCCGCTATCTGGAGAACAACCCGCCGCCGGTGCGCGTGATCGCCCCCGGGCGGGTATTCCGCCGCGATGCCGTGGATGCCACCCACTCGCCGGTGTTCCACCAGGTGGAGGTATTGGCGATTGATGAGGGGCTCGACTTCACCCACCTGCGCGGCACGGTGACCGCCTTCCTGCAGCAGTTTTTCGGCGACCTGCCGGTGCGCTTCCGTGCCAGCTACTTCCCCTTCACCGAGCCCAGCGCCGAGGTGGATGTGCAGTGGCGGGGCCGCTGGCTGGAGGTGATGGGCTGCGGCATGGTGGATCCGGCCGTGCTCACGGGCATGGGGCTCGATCCGGAGCGCTGGAGCGGCTTCGCCGCCGGCCTGGGGGTGGAGCGCTTCTGCATGGTTCGCCATGGCATCGACGACATTCGCCGCCTTTACACCAGCGATCTGCGCTTCCTCGAGCAGTTCTGAGGTCACCGGAGCGGTTCAGTCAATAAACTCCAGCGGTCCCCTGTGCTGCGATCGGTGCCCCGCGTCGGACTGATCGTCAACGACGGCAAGGACCTGGCGGTGAGCACGGCCGACGCCATCCAGGAGCAGCTCAGCGGCCACGGCTACGAGGTGCTGCGGGTGAGCAGCTCGGGCGGCATGTTGGGCTTTGCCAACCCGGACCAGCACCTGCGCACCCGGGGCTACAGCGCCTGCGTCCCCCCCGGCTTCAGCGAGGAGATGGAGCTGGCGATCGTGCTGGGCGGCGACGGCACCGTGCTGTCGGCGGCGCGGCAGACGGCGCCGGTGGGGGTGCCGATCCTCACCATCAACACCGGCCATCTGGGCTTCCTGGCCGAGGCCTACCTCCAGCAGCTCGACCAGGCCCTGGAGCAGGTGCTGGCCGGCCAGTGGACGGTGGAGGAGCGCACCATGCTGGTGGTGAGCGTGATGCGCGGCGAACAGCGGCGCTGGGAGGTGCTCTGCCTCAACGAGATGGCCCTGCATCGCGAACCGCTCACCTCGATGTGCCATTTCGAGATCGCCATCGGCCGCCACGCTCCGGTGGATATCGCCGCCGATGGCGTGATCCTCTCCACCCCCACCGGCTCCACCGCCTACTCCCTCTCCGCCGGCGGGCCGGTGATCACCCCCGACTGCCCGGTGTTGCAGCTCACGCCGATCGCCGCCCATTCACTGGCCTCGCGGGCGCTGGTCTTCAGCGACCGGGAACCGGTCACCGTGTTCCCCGCCACGCCAGAGCGGCTGATGATGGTGGTGGATGGCAGCGCGGGCTGTTACATCTGGCCGGAGGACCGGGTGCTGATCCGCCGCTGTGAGCAACCCGTGCGTTTCGTGCGGCTGGCGGACCACGAGTTCTTTCAGGTGCTGCGCAACAAGCTGGGCTGGGGCCTGCCCCACGTCGCCAAGCCCGGCAACGGTGTGCAGCCATGACGCCGGCCGGGCGCGTGCTGCTGCTGGGAACGAAAGCCGAGGCGCTGGCAGCCCGCCTGGAGGCTTCGGGCTACACCGTGATCTGCGGTAGCGCTGAGGCCCAGACGCTGGGGGCTGGGGCGGTGGATGTGGCAGTGCTGGCGGCCGAGGCCCAGGACCAGATCCAGCCCATGCGCCAGCGGCTCGGAGCCGTGCCGATCCTCCTGGCTGTGGCCGAGGACAGCGTGGAGGCCCGGGTGCACTGCCTGAGCGCCGGTGCCGATGACTTCTGGCTGTCGGAGCTGGGCCCCAGCGACCTGCTGATGCGGCTGCGGCTGCAACGCGACCTGCAGCGCCAGGCGGCACCGGTGACACCGCTGCTTCAGGAGGGGGATCTGAGTCTCGATCCCCTCAGCAGGAGCGTAAAACGCGGGCCGCGGCTGGTGGCCCTCACCGCCCGGGAGTATGCGCTGCTGCTCCTGCTGCTGGAGCGCAAAGGCACGGTGGTGAACCGTGATCTGATCCTGCGCCGGGTCTGGAACGACGACCGGGGCACCTCCAGCAACGTGATCGAGGTGTACGTGCGCTACCTGCGCCAGAAGCTGGAGGAGGGGGGCGAGCGGCGGCTGATCCACACGATCCGCGGCCGGGGCTACTGCCTGAGCGAGCGGATGCCGCCCCTGGGAGGCAAGAGCTGATGGGCGCCCTGCTGCCGGGCCGCAGGCCAGGCCGACCCTGGGGATTGGCCCTCGGCCTCACCCTTGCCCTGGGCTTCGGGCCTCCCCACGCCCAAGCCGGCCAGCTCGAGCCCCCCCAGCAGCTGCCGATCACCGCCCGTTGGTGCCTGCAGCCCGGGCGCTGCATCGGCCTGGAGGTGGCGGCCACGCCGCGCCAGCAGGCGATGGGCCTGCAGCTGCGTCCACCGCTGCCGCCGCTGCGGGGCATGTGGTTCCCCTATGCCATGCCCACTCCGGCCACGTTCTGGATGCACCGCACGCCGGCCCCCCTCGACATGTTGTTCATCCGTGAGGGCAGGGTGGTGGCCATCGAAGCCCACACCAAACCCTGCATGCGGCTTCCCTGCCCGAGCTACGGACCGGCGGGACCTGTGGATGGGGTGGTGGAGCTGGCAGCCGGCCAGGCCGAGGCCCTGGGGATCGTCGTGGGCAGTCCGGCCCGGATCGAGGCGCTGCCCTAGCCGCTGGCGGAAGCGGGCCGGCAGCCCTGCAGCACCAGCACGGGATTGAGCGGTGCCAGGCGAGTGCCATCCGCCAGGGGGGCACCGCGCCAGGCCTGGTGCTGGCCCACGGCCACGGCGCAGCCGGCCCGCTCCAGCAGGGGCCGCAGCTCGGCCAGGGCCTCCACGGTGGCCAGCGGAATCACCACCACGCCTCCGGGCCGCAGGCGCTCGAGCACCGCCGCCAGCACCGCCGCCCGCTCGCGACCGCCGCCGCCGAGCAGCACCCGATCGGGATCGGGCAGGGCCGCCAGGGCCTCGGGCGCCCGTCCCTCCAGCACGCCGGCCGGGGTCACCCCCAGCCGCTCCGCATTGTCCGTGATCAGGGCTGCCGAGCCGCCCCGGGCCTCCAGGGCCCAGAGCGCCAGCCCGGGCCGCAGACGCAGGGCCTCCAGGCCGATCGATCCCACGCCGGCGCCGATGTCCCAGAGCACGCCCGCCTCGGGCAGATCGAGATCGGCGAGCAGCTGAATGCGCACCTCCCGCTTGGTCATCAACCCGGGGCGGTCGGGGTGTTGGAGGTAGAGGCCATCGGCCAGGCCGAACAGGGGGAGGGTGGCCGGATCGGGGCGCGGCGGCGGCTCGGCGACCAGCAGCACCAGGTGCAGGGGATCGAGGTCGGCAGGCAGGGGCGCCTCCGGCGCCAGCCGCTGTACCCGCTCGGCGGGGTGGCCCAGCCGCTCACACAGCCAGAGGGCATAGGCCGACTCCAACCCGGAGGCGGACAGGATGGCGCGCACCTCCGCCGCCCCGCCGCGGCCGGGATCGGTGAGCACAGCCAGGGCGGCGGGGCGCTGCTGCAGGCGGGCCGCCAGGGGGTCCGGCTCCCGGCCGTGCAGGCTGATCCAGGTGGCGTCCTGCCAGGGGCGACCGATGCGGGCAAAGGCCAGCTGCAGGGAACTGGGGGCGGGTTGGAAGCGCAGCCTCCGCGCCCCGAAGCGCTGCAGCAGCAGCCGGCCGATGCCGAACCAGAGCGGATCGCCACTGGCCAGCAGCACCGCCGACCGGCCCGCCGCAAGGGCCTCCTCCAGAGGGGGGAAGCACTGCTCAGGCCGATCGCTGGCCAGCAGCGCGGGGCAGGGCTTCCGCTGGGGGATGCGCCCGGCCGCCTGCTCCTGCCGCCACCAGGGCTCCAGCTCCACCAGCAGGCGCTGGGGTGCCAGCAGCAGGGCAGCAGCGCGCACCAGCGCCAGCGAGGGCACCGGCAGGCCAGCCAGGCCGGAGGCGTCGGTGCCGATCACCGTCAGCACGGGTTCGTGAGGTGCCTGCTGCGTGCTGCCCAGGGTGTGCTCGCCGCTGCCGCCATGATGCCGGGCCCATCCCCCTGGGCCGCCTGTCGACACCCAGACTGAGCCCTCTGCCGTGACCGACCCGCCGCCATGAGCCACCGCCGCCAGCGCATCCACGAGCTGGTGCTGGCCCTGCTGGCCCAGCAGGGAGATCTGGAGCTGCTCGACGGCGACACCAGCGCGCTGCCCCCCGGCGACCCGGGCATCTGGATCGAGCGCAACCGCCGGGTGGTGCAGCGCTACCAGGCCCTGGTGCGCTCGGCCGTGACCCTCGACGCCCTGATCGACCAGGAGGTGGGCGGCGAGGTGGGCCAGCTCTGACAAGCTGGGCGCACTGTTTTCTGCCCCATGGCGCGTTTCGGCCTCTCCGCCCTCCAGTCGATGCTGCGGCCGCGGGGGGCGGGCCGGGCCGAGGCGCCGCCGGCCAGCTGGAGCCGGGCCTTCGGCCAGGGCTGGGAGCGGCCCTACACGGTGCGCTACGCCAGCAACCTCGATGACGGCCCCAACCACGGCATGCCCCTGGGGGGCTTCGGGGCGGGCTGCATCGGCCGCGCGCCCGACGGCTCGTTCAACCTCTGGCACCTGGACGGCGGCGAGCACTGGTTCGGCACCCTGCCCGACTGCCAGTTCGCCCTGTTCGAGAGCGACGGCACCAGCAGCCGCGCCCATGCCCTGGCGGTGAAACCGCAGGCCGACGCCTCCCGGCCGGAGGCGGGCGAACCCCTGGGCGCCTGGGACTGGTACCCGGCCAGCACCCCCGAGCGCCGCACCGGCAGCTACGCCGCCCGCTACCCGCTGAGCTGGAGCAGCTACGAGGGGGTGTTTGCGGCGCAGGTGGGCTGCACGGCCTTCAGTCCGGTGCTGCCGGGCGATTACCAGCGCAGCAGCTACCCGCTGGCGGTGTTCGTGTGGACGCTGCACAACCCCACCCGCCAGGCCCTGGATCTCTCCTTGCTGCTGAGCTGGCGCAACACGCTGGGCTGGTTCAGCAACACCGATCCTGCCGCCGCCGTGCACTTCCGCAATGACGGCAGCCCCGAGCACAACTACGTGCCGGCGATCGGCAGCAGCCGCGGCCAGCGCAACCGCTGGGTGGACGACGGCAGCCTGAAAGGCGTGCTGCTGGAAGGCGAGCGCAGCGCGCCGATCGGTGAGGGCCAGGGCCAGTGGTGCATCGCCACCGACGCCGGCCTGGAGGCGCGCCACCCGGGGCTCACGATCCAGCGCTGCAGCCGCTGGAACCCGGCGGGCGACGGCGCCGAGCTGTGGGAGCCGTTCGCCACAGGTGGCTCGATTCCCGACAGCAACAACGACCGCGCCAGCGGCGAGCAGGATCCGGCCAGCGCCGCCCTGGCCGTGCGCTGCCGGCTGGAGCCGGGCGACACGATCGAGATCCCGCTGGTGATCAGCTGGGACCTGCCGGTCACCGCCTTCGCCACCGGCACGGGCTGCCTGCGCCGCTACACCGATTTCTTTGGCGGCGATGGCACCCACGCCGCCGCCATCGCCGCCGAGGGCCTGGCGAGCTGGCGCCACTGGCACGGGGCGATCGAAGCCTGGCAGAAACCGGTGCTGGAGCGCAGCGATCTGCCCGAGCCCTTGCGCATGGCCCTGTTCAACGAGCTCTACGACCTGGCCTCCGGCGGCAGCCTCTGGAGCGCCGCCAGCCCGGAGGATCCGGTGGGCCGCTTCGGGGTGCTGGAGTGCCTCGACTACGCCTGGTACGAAAGCCTGGATGTGCGGCTCTACGGCTCCTTCGCCCTGCTGCAGCTCTGGCCGGAGCTCGACAAGAGCGTGCTGCGCAGCTTCGCCCGCGCCATCCCCGCCGCCGATCCGACGCCGCGACCGATCGGCTGGTACTTCACCCAGGGCAAGGGCCGGGTGGAGGCGGCGCGCAAGCTGGCCGGCGCCACACCCCACGACCTGGGCGCCCCCAACGAGCGCCCCTGGGACGCCAGCAACTACACCGCCTACCAGGACTGCAACCTCTGGAAAGACCTGGCCAGCGACTTCGTGCTGCAGGTGTGGCGCACCTTCCGGCTCGCCCCCAGCGGCGAGGACCTGAGCTTCCTGGCCGACTGCTGGCCCGCCGCCGTGCAGGCCCTGCGCTACCTGAAAACCTTCGATGCCAACAACGACGGCCTGCCCGACAACGGCGGCGCGCCGGACCAGACCTTCGACGACTGGCCGCTCAAGGGCGTGAGCGCCTACTGCGGCGCCCTCTGGATCGCGGCGCTGGAGGCGGCGTTGGCCATGGGCCAGCGGCTGCAACTGGAGCTGGGGCTCGACACCTCCGGCGAGCAGCGGCAGTTCAGCAGCTGGCTCGAGCAGAGCCGCGCCAACTTCGACCGCCTGCTCTGGAACGGCGAGTACTACAACATCGACGCCGAGAGCGGCACACCGGTGGTGATGGCCGACCAGCTCTGCGGCGACTTCTACGCCCGCCTGCTGGGCCTGCCCGCCGTGGTGGCCGACGAGCGGGCCCAGAGCGCCCTGAAAGCAGTGAAGGAGGCCTGTTTC
>JBILNZ010000068.1:0-4155 GCA_044374745.1 Prochlorococcaceae cyanobacterium
CCGTCTCCAGAACCATCGGCTCCAGAGATGGCGTGCCTGCTCTGCCTTTGTCGTCCTGTCTGGCTCGCTCCACGGGGTGGACCAGTTTTCGTGTCGCCTCCGGACCAGTTTTCGCTGTCGCCTGACACCGCCTGGGAACTCATCAGTTGATGGGCATCAAGGGCGCCGATGATCGCGTCCAGCAATGCTTTATTGAGATCCGGTGAATTAGAGAACTGCTCCTTGCTGTTGGCCGCTGCCTGCTGCTGGAGGGTGGTCGACTCCATCAGCTTGCCGCGGATCACGGAACAGACATAGGGCAGCTTGTCTTGATCACTGAGATCACCGCTGAACAGATCATTGAGCTTGGCGATGATCTCCGCCAGCTCCACCTTGTCCTTGTCCTGCACACCCCCGCCCCCCGGGGCCATGCCAGGGATAGCCGGGTTCTCTCCCTGACGCAGATCGAGATCCCGCTTGCCCACCTCCCGCAGGTGGTAGTGGGTGAGCACCACCTTGGAGAGATCCACGGTGTTCACCTCGCGCTCAAAGTCCAGCAGCGGCAGCAGGGCCTTGTAGAACATCGCCCGCTTCTCCAGGCCGGTGTTGGCGTAGTTGAAGATCTGGGAGAGGAAGGTGTAGAAGCGCCCGTAGGTGCCCATGTCGCTGCGGAACAGGCTGAGCGCATCGCGTTCATCCTTGGCCCGCTTCTGGGCGTCGGCGTCGTTGATCTCTTCTGCGTGGCGATAGGCGAGCCGGGCTTCCTTGTAGAGGGTGAGCAGCCGCTGGGCCACCGGTTCGATCGCCCCCATCAGCTGGCTCTGGCGGGCCTTGTCGCTGCGTGAGCCATCCAGCAGCACCTTCACCACCCGGTCGATCTCGAACTCGTCGTAGTGGCCCTGGGCATCGAGCTTGGTCTTGAGGTCGAGGATCAGGTTCGGATCGGTGGCCTCGGCCAGTTCGGCTGTGGCGTAGTAGGTCTTGAAGGCCGCCAGGATGGCGTCCGGTTCGTTCACGAAATCCACCACGAAGGTGGTGTCCTTACCCGGGTGGCAACGGTTGAGGCGCGAAAGCGTCTGCACGGCCTGGATGCCATCGAGGCGGCGGTCCACATACATGCCGCAGAGCAGCGGCTGATCAAAGCCGGTCTGGAACTTGTTGGCCACCAGCAGGATCTGGTAGTTGTTCCCCTTGAAGGCTTCGCGGATGTCGCCCTTGAGGCCGGGGTTGAGGGTGGCCGTGCGCTCCGTGAAGCCATCAGGGCCGAGCTCGGAATCATTCACCTCGCCGCTGAAGGCCACCAGGGTGCCGAGCGGGTAGCCCTTCTCCTGGATGTATTGATCGATGGCGAGCTTCCAGCGCACGGCCTCCTTGCGCGAACCCACCACCACCATCGCCTTGGCCTTGCCATCGAGCAGCGGCCACACGCACTGGCGGAAGTGCTCCACCACGATCTGCACCTTCTGGGCGATGTTGTGGGGGTGGAGCTTCACCCAGCCCATCAGTTTCTTGAGGGCGGCGCTGCGTTCCACCTCCTCGCTGGAGAGCTGCTGGCCCTGCTGGGCGAGCTGGAAGGCGAGCTTGTAGGAGGTGTAGTTCTGCAGTACATCGAGGATGAAGCCCTCCTCGATCGCCTGGCGCATCGAATACACATGGAAGGGCGCCGGCAGGTTGCCGGGGCCCGCCGGTTCTGAGGGGTTGGGCCGCCGGCCGAACAGCTCCAGCGTCTTGGCCTTGGGCGTGGCGGTGAAGGCCACGTAGGTGATGCCGCCCTCACCAGCGCTGGGGGAGCCGGCGCGGGTGGTCATGTCGGCGGTGAGCAGCTCATCGATCGACACCTCACCGCCATCGGCCAGGTCGGCGAGCTCGGCGGCGGAGAGCACCTTGCGCAGCTTGAGGGCGGCATCGCCGGTCTGGGAGCTGTGGGCCTCATCGGCGATCACCGCAAAGCGCTTGCCGCTGGTGGCGGTGAGCTCCTGCATCTTGTTGATCAGGGCCGGGAAGGTCTGGATGGTGCAGACCACGATCTTCTTGTCGCCGGAGAGCGCACTGGCCAGCTGCTCGCTCTTGATGCCTCGCTCGGTGGTGATCGAGGCCACCACCCCCTTGCGCCGCTCGAAGTTCTCCAGGGTTTCCTGCAGCTGGGTATCGATCACGCTGCGGTCGCTCACCACCAGCACCGTGTCGAACAGCTTGCGGTCGTTGGCGTCATGCAGGTCGGCCAGCAGGTGGGCGCTCCAGCCGATCGAGGCGGTTTTGCCGGAGCCGGCCGAGTGCTGGATCAGGTAACGCAGGCCGGCGCCTTCCTCCAGCACCGCCTTGAGCAGCAGCCGGGTCACGGCCAGCTGGTGATATCGGGGGAACACCAGCCGTTTGATCTGCTTTTTGCTGTCGCGCTCGGCGATGCAGTAGCGGCCGAGGATCTCCAGCCAGCTCTCGCGCTCCCACACCTCCTCCCAGAGGTAGGCGGTGCGATGGCCTTCCATCACCGGATTGCCGGCACCGCAGTCGGGCCCGCCGGGGTCGCTGCCCCGGTTGAAGGGCAGGAACGGGGTGAGGGGGCCGTCGAGGCGGGTGGCCATCTGCACCTCGCGGTTGCTCACGGCGAAATGCACCAGGGCGCCGCTGGGGAAAGAGAGCAGGGGCTCAGGGGCCTGGCCTGGGGGCCTGGGGTTGCGGTCGGTTTTGTATTGCCACACCGCATCGGCGATGGTCTGGGTGTTGTCGGTCTTGAGTTCGGCGGTGGCAACGGGAATGCCGTTGAGGAAGAGAACGAGATCGAGGCAGTTCTCGTTGCGGGTGGAGTAGCGCACCTGGCGCACCACGCGCAGGCGGTTGGCGTTGTAACGGGCCAGGATCTGTGGGTTAAGGCCAAAGGCCGGCTTGAACTCCGCCAGCTTGAGGGCCTTGGGCAGACCGAGCACCTCCACGCCCTGGCGGAGCAGATCGAGGGTGCCTACCTGATCGAGCTGCTGGCGCACCCGCTGCAGCAGGGTGGCTTCCGCCTTGCTGCCGTGGTTTTTCTGCAGCACCTGCCAGGCGTCGGGCTGGGCGTCCTGCACCCAGGCGATCAGATCGGGCGGGTAGAGCGCCAGCTCGCGGCTGTAGGCCGAGGCGGCGCCTTCTTCGTAGAGCCAGCCATGGGCGCCGAGGTGATCGCAGATCTCGCGCTCGAAGGCGATTTCGTGGCGGACACTCATGGGCTCTTTGCAGCTGAAGCTGCGCCCATACCGGGCGATGCGGGCAGGCTAGGCGCAGAAGCAGCCCCGGCCTGGGATTGATGCATTCACTGCATAGCTGGAACCGATACTCATGGCGAACGCTTCAATGCAAAACCAACAGCTCCACCGAGAACAAGCTGCAGAATGCCGGTGCTCCAATCGATCCGTTTTTCAGGCACTGAACGGAAAAGGCTGAACACGATCAGCAGAGCCACAAATGCGGTGCCGTTGGGCTCTATCGGCAGGATGCTCGGGAGTTCTGATCTCAATCCCGCTGATCGCCGTCTGCAGTTCACGGGCGTAGGCAGCGGTGATGTCGTCCATCAGATGTTGACCAGGGTTTCCACCTGGTCGCCGTGGGCGAACTGCAGCCTGGCACCTGCTCCTTCCTGTTGTTTGGCGAGCATGTAGAGAGCGAGGGCGCGACGAAAGATATCCGTTTTGGTAAGCCCTTCGGCATCTGCGAGAGCTTCGAGGCGCTTGTTGACCTGATCGCTGAGGCGGACCTCAAGGCGGGCGGTGGCCATGGATTGCCGGTGCTTGATCCGGCAATTATACGGCGAATTACCGGGTTAAGCACCATCAGCGCTCGGCGCGGCTGTCGCGCAGGGCTTCCAGGATGGTGCCTGGATCAATCGGCAGCGACGGCAGGGCGCCCAGCAGCTCGGCGTTGTCGGCGCGCCGGGCGCTCTCGGTGAGCTCCTGCAACGCGAAGGTGCTCAGGGGCAGACCGGCCTGGGCCGCGAGCTTCTCCAGCCGGGCGGCCACCTCCTCGGGCACGTGGCGGATGTAGAGGGTGCGCGCCATGACCTGCACCTGCTTGCTGACTGCCCCCGCCGTCAGGAAAGTTGTCGCCCGTGCTTTTGACCACGCGGGGGCTTACGGAGATGACCAGTGCGGCGTTACAGCGAGGCTGTCAAAGCTGATATCAGGAAGCGGATGAGTCCGCCCGCTC
>JBILNZ010000069.1:0-4065 GCA_044374745.1 Prochlorococcaceae cyanobacterium
AGTACAACTCGCTCAGGCCACACTCGGCCCTCCAGGGGCGTACGCCCCTGGAGGCAGCTCAACAGGGAGCTGCAGCATGACAACACCCACCAACTCTCATAAGCCCTGGACCGATAAAGGGGGCCTGTTCATCGAGGATCTCTGCGCCCTTGTCGCTGCTGCTGATGACGGCATGCAGCTCAAGAACGCCCCGCAGCTGCTGGGGCTGGCCTTTGTAGAGGCGGAAGCGATCGGCGAACCGCTCGGCGCTCATTGGGGTGGTCATGGGATGGGGTGCTGACCACTCCCCTTGCCAGCCCCGCTACAGCACCGGCTGACTGGTGCTGATCGCCTGCTCCACGATGTCGGCGGCGCGGGCCACGCCGCCGGCGGCGGCGATGGCCTGCTGCAGCCGCTGGGCGTTCTCTCGGTAGGAGGGGTCGCCCCACACCCGATCGATGGCGGCCCTCAGCCGCGGCACCGTGGCGCGCTTGATCGGCACCACCGCGCCGCTGCCGCTCCAGGCCACCCGTGCGGCCACGCCGGGTTGGTCATTGGCGATCGGGATCGCCACCATCGGTACACCACAGCTCAGCGATTCCAGCACCGTGTTCAGGCCGGCATGGGTGATGGTGAGGGCGGCGCGCTGCAGCAACTCCAGCTGGGGCGCGAAGTCCACCACCAGGGGCGCACCGGGCAGGGGCGGCAGGGCAGAGGCGCTGCTGCCGCCGCCCAGGGCGATCACCAGCTGGGCATCGAGGTGGCGACAGGCCTCGGCGATGCGGGCGAACACCTCCAGCTGCTGGTTCTGGATCGTGCCGAGGGAGGCGTAGATCAGCGGTTTGCCGTTGAGCGCCTCCCAGGGGAAGGGCACCGCCGCCCGACTGGCCGGATCCACCAGCGGCCCGGTGAAGTGGAACCAGGCCGGCAGCTCATGCCGCGGGTATTCGAAGGCAGCGGGCTGCTGGCAGATCTGGGCCAGCGGCGACCAGGCCTGACTGCTGTCGGTGAGCACGGGCAGATTGTGCTGCTGGCGGTAGTCGACCACCACCTGGGTAATCGGCCGGGCAAGCCGGGCGAGCAGCTTCTGGCCTAGGCGGTTACGCAGCCGGGCCCAGGCCGCCGGCTGGTAGCGCCAACCGGTGTTCACCGGCGGCACGGCCGCTTCACTGTTGAGCAGCAGGGCGCAGCTCACACTCACAAACGGCAGATCGAGGGCATGGGCCACCGTGGCCCCACCGAATGAGGTCTGATCCACCAGCAGGGCCTCCACCCCCTGGCCGCGCAGGGCGGGGGGCGCTTCCTGCAGCAGCATGGCGGTGGAGCGCTGGAAGTAGTCCACCGTGGCCCGGAAGGCCGCCGCACCGCTCAGTTCACCCAGGCGGTTGAACAGCTGCCGGGTGCACCCGGCTGGATAGTCGGCGCGTCCGATTGGCACGAACTCCAGCCCTGCAGCCCGCACCCGCTCCTCCGCATCGGCAATGCCGATCAGGCTCACCCGGTGGCCGCGCTGTCGCAACGCATGGCCCAGGGTGGTCATCGGGTGGAGATGACCGCTGGCGGCGGGACAGAGCAGGCCGTAGTGGGTCACGGGAAGAGATTGGGAGACCGAGATAGCCTAGATTTGCTATGCGAACGCTGGCCATCACCTGCCCGCAGAGAGATGAAGGAGAATGAATATCAATGGCGAAATGATTCCGCGGTGGCGGGTCAGGTGCATGGCTGTGTTCGATTGTCACTGGCATAGAGAAGTCTCGGTACTGAATACATGCTCCGAGATGGCAAGCATAGAACCGATCATAAAATCCTTTGAGGCTTGCAAGAGTGCGATCTTAGTTGCGTAACTTTTCACGCCGGACTTGGCCGTATCCGTATTATGTACATACGTATTCCTAATAGCGTAAACCAACGCCAGCCACATGCTAAACGTCGGACACTCGGATTCCTCTGTCTTGATCTTCAGGCGACCTAAGAGTCCCTTCTGAGTTTTAGAGGTGGCCGAAGCTAGCAAATAGTCAATATACCCACAGAGATCACCCCTCCTCATTGGATCAGACAGAAGCCGATCGGCAAAGTCGGCACCAAGAAGAAGCACAATATGATTCAGGCCTAGATCCTCGACCATCTCTTCGAGAAATAGATCAGACTTGTTCCCTGAGGCCTTGACCATCCCGTTTGACTTACAGAGAGAGAAAAGCCCTTCGTAGGCAAACCACAAGTCATTGAGCTCCATGAGGGCCCTATAGGTCTTCCTTGTGCTCTCAGTCTTGGTATAGGAGAAAGTGCTGTCGAAGGAAATTTGGAGACTGCACGCAAGTCTAAAGCGGATATCAAACTGACGGATCTCTTTTGGAAGCTCTCCATCGTGTAGCTCCCTCAGATCCTCTACGCATTGCAGGTAGCCCTGCATCTCTCCCCTGCGTCCCCAGCCGACTGCGTTGGACCTCCCCATTCATCTACTCCAGAACGTCGTCACAGGATATTGACGAGACTTGACTTGGTCAATCGAACTCTTTATTGGACTGTTCCGAGAGCCACCAGCCACAGTCCTCGCCCGTCCGAGAACCAAGAAGGCCCGCCAAAGGGGTAATTTTCAAACCCTAGTTTCTGGAGGGATTCCACCATCTCACGTCCAAGTCAAGATATGGTTCTCGGTTCCGAGAACCACCTGTTCGGCCAGCTACACAACGGCTGATCGCCCGTCATCCCAAGGGATTCCATCGAGAGGTTGCGTGGGCTGTGCCGTTCACGCTCTCACTCCCCCAGGGCCTCCGCCACGGCCCGTTGGAACACCGCTTCCTCCGGGGTGATGCCGGTCCAGCGCTGGAAGATCTGCATGGCCAGCTGCACCAGCATCTCCACGCCGTCCACCACCGGGCAGCCGCGCTCGCGGGCCGTGGCCAGGAACGGCGTGATCCGGGGGTTGGTGATCACATCCACCACCGTGCAGCTCGGATCCACCGTGGCCCACTGCACGGGCACCGGCTCCAGTTCCGGGGCGCAACCCAGGTGGGTGGCATTCATCAGCAGTGTGGTGCCCTCCGGCACCGCCACCTCCCCCTGCCAGGGCTGCCACAGCGCCGGCACGCCGCTGGCCCGCGTCACGGTGGCGGCCACCTCCTCGCCCTGCTCCTGCCGCCGCGTCACCAGGGTGAGCTGGGCCGCACCGGCCCAGGCCAGCTCCACCGCCATCGCCCGGCCGGCGCCGCCCGCCCCCAGCATCACCACCCGCTGCCCCGCCAGCGGCGTCACCTTCTCGATCGCCTTCACCACCCCCTTGCCGTCGTTGTTGTGGCCGATCAGGCGGCCGTTCTCCACCGTGAGGTAGTTGGCGGCGCCGATCGCCTTGACGTCGGCATCCACCTCATCCAGCAGGGGAATCACGGCCACCTTGTACGGCACGGTGATGCCCATGCCCCGATAGCCCAGCGGCACCAGCGCCCTCACCGCCAGGGCCAGGTCGGCCTCCGTGGCGATGTCGTTTTTCCAGAACTGCCACGGCAGCCCGTAGTGGGCATACACCGCGTCGAACATCCGATCGATCGGGTTCTCGGCCACCGGATGGCCGAGCATGCCGGTCATCTGTTTCTGGGGAGGGATCACGGCCGCGCTGCGTCAGGCTCCAGCCTGGCAATGGCAGCGGCCGCTGGCTACTGCTGCGCCAGGGGGCCGACCCAGCTCTCGCAGTCGGTCGGGCCCGGGCAGTGGGGGTGTTCACGGCTGACTTCACAGCACCGCTGGAATGGCTTGGGCAGCCCGTTCGCCTGTCGGCAGTAGTCCTGTCGCCCCTTGGGGGGCACTGCCGATCACCTCAGCCATCGGCAGGCGGTTGCTTGATGTGAATTGTTTGGATCATCAATTGTTTTTATCATCTCTGAACGTTCACCGGTGTCTCGCGGCAGACCTTTTGGTTATGATAACTCCTGATTTGGTTCGTTGAGACGATTCGTTTTCCTTTCAGGGCACCTCGAAAAATCGCAACAGGTCTTGATTTAGTCCGTTATCAGATTATAATCTGACTCTGCAGATGCGTGCGAACCGTGGGCCAGAGAGGCTTCTGGGACGAACAACAAAGAGTCGCCAAGC
>JBILNZ010000070.1:0-4049 GCA_044374745.1 Prochlorococcaceae cyanobacterium
GAAGCGTTGCTGCAGAGCTGACAGCGAAAGGCTTTGGCGGCGTTGGGCCTGCTCCAGGAAGGCGAGCACCAGCTCAAAGGAGGCCACCCGCACTGCCACATACAGGGCCTCGACCATCAGCCGGGCGGCGCTATCGCGGTCACCACCGGCCAGGAGTTGCTGCCAGAGGTCCCACCAGCGCGCATCCGGAAACAGGTGGCGCGGATAGCGGCAATGGAGCAGAGCCCGGGGCTTGGCCCGCAGCCCATCGATCAGGTGCTCCAGATCAATGCACCAGGCCCGCTTCTCGCCAGAGGCGCCATAGGCGCGGGACAGCTGGCACACCCAGTCGCTGCCCAGGAACACCACCAGCCGGTCGTGGTGCAGGCGCACCGTGACCTGGCGGCCGATCAAGGTGGGCGGCACCGAGTAGACGACCTGCCGCACTTCGATCGTGCTGGTGCTGCGCACTCGCACCGTGAGCCGCTCGTAGTCGGCAAAGCGAAAAGCTGGCAAGGGGGCCAGGTGTTCCAGCTCCTGCTCGTAGCGCCGCTGGCGCGGGGCATTGAGGGCGCTGAACACCTCAGCGAGCAGCTCGCCATATTCGGCCGGCTCGTCGAAATCGCAGCTGCCGCGCAGGATCAGCTTCTGCTCCAGCCGCCGTTTCACATGGCCATGGGGTGCCTCGACGATGCCGTTCTCATGGGCCACGCCGCGGTTGTTGCGGGTGGGGGAAAGGCCGTAGTGGGCACAGAGCGCTTGGTAGCGGGGGGTGATGTCGAGGGCGTAGCTGCCATCGCGGTTGCGGCTGGCCGCCGACAACCGGTCTGTGCGCAGCTCCCTGGGTACCCCTCCGCAGGCGGCCAGAGCGTTCTGCAGCCCTTCTGAGAGGGCCACGAAATTCTCGCCGCCATGGACGATCTGCCCGTAGGCCCAGCCACTCCAGGCCAGGCGGTAGTGGAACAGCAGATGGGGAAACGGTTCGCCCCGCAGGGTGATCGCTACCCGTTTCACCCGGGTGAAATCACAGAAGCCGATCTCGCCAGGCTGATAGGCCAGCGGAAACATCACCTCGGGAGATGGGCCATGGAGGGCCTTCCAGTGCTGCACCCGCCGCTGCAGGGTGCGTTTCACTGAACTCCAGTCCTGATCAGGCTTCTGTTCCTGCAGATGCTCCAGCAGGGTGGTGGGCGTAAGTGCTGGATGGCGCTCCAACAGCGGCAGCAGCAACGGTTCCCACACCTCGGCCAATGGGTCTGATCGGCGTCTGGTGCGGGGTTGGGCGGCTTTGGGCTGGAGGCGACCGGAATCGATGCAGTGGGCACTGCTCACCGAAATGCCCGCCGCTGCGGCAGCCACCTCCTGGCGACTGCCGGCTCGTCGTTTGGACATGTACAGCGCAATCTGTTGAGCGGTGAGGGGAGCAGGCATGACCCGATGCCCTGCGCATGGCATCCGGTTTCAGCAGAACCTCTCAAGAGCGGTCAACCTGATCGGCGCGACCCCTCAACCAGATTGTCGTCGGACAGGCAACAGCCAGCCCGGCCCCGGCCCAGGACATTGCCCGGTGGATCCTGGGAAACGGATGGTGGGCCGCGTGCTCACCGGCAACGGCATCACCCGCTACGGCGATGGGCGCGACGCGCTGCTGCAGCTGTGCCGCCAGCGGCTGGACGGGTTCCGCGAGCAACGGGGTGAGGAGGTGATTCCGTCGGGACAGGCCTACTGAGGACAAACAGCCCCGCCCCGGCTACAACGAGGCAAGCCCTGTCTGAATCCGTGCCCTCCTACTGGTGGGTGAACCACAAGCAGACCTACCGGCAGGAGACCGACGGCGGCTACATCTGGTCGCCGAAGGCCAGTGCCAACGGCGCCCGCAACGTGACCTACGACAACCTCAGCCGCTGCCAGCGGGGGGATGTGGTGTTCAGCTATGCCAATGGGCGGATCAGCCAGCTCGGCCTGGTGGAAACGCCAGCGATCACGGCACCCAAGCCGCCAGAGTTTGGCTCTACAGGGGAGAACTGGAGCCAGGAGGGCTGGCTGGTGCGGGTGAACTGGCAACCGCTGCGCCAGGCGTTGGTGCCGCAGACGTTCTTCGAGCTGCTGCAGCCACTGCTGCCGGAGCGCCACAGCCCGATCAGCACCAGCACAGGCCGGGGGAACCAGGGGGTGTACCTGGCCGGGCTGAGCGAAACCCTGGGGCTGCTGTTGCTCCAGCTGATCGAGGAGCACGCCGATCCGGCGGCGCGGGTGCACCTGGTGGTGCTGGCGGAAGAGGGGGAGTACACCGCCGCGTTGCTCGATGACATGCAGCGGTGGCGGGAGGTGCCCAGCAGCACCGAGCGCGATGCACTCACCAAAGCGCGGCTGGGGCAGGGGTTGTTTCGCCATCGGGTGTCGGAGATGGAGCCGGCCTGCAGGGTCACGGGCCTGGCGCGGCAGGAGTTCCTGGTGGCCAGCCACATCAAGCCCTGGCGCGACTGCGACAACAGCGAACGGCTGAGCGGATCCAACGGCCTGCTGCTTTCACCCCATGTGGACAAGCTGTTTGACCGCCATTGGATCAGCTTCGATTCAGGCGGCGAGCTGATCTGGCAGCACGAGGCAGCTGGGGATGCCTTGCGGTGCTGGGGTATCGAGGGGGCGAATCTGATCCGGCCGTTCAGCCGCAAGCAGGAGGCCTTTCTGAGTGCTCACCGGGAAGAGCTGAGGCACTGAGGCCGATTGTTCAGGATTCGTGGGCTTGTGCCTTCAGGAAAGACTGATCCGGCTGGCCTGGGCGCTTAATCACGGCGTGCGCAAGATCATCCTCCATGATTTCAGGGATTTCCTCATACTCTTCAGGTTGGATGACATGGTCATCCACACGCCGCAGATCAGAGTGGATCTCGCTGTCAGTAGAGGTGGGGGAGAAAACGACGTTGCTCTCGCTCATTGGCCTTTCGCATGGAGATGATGTGCCTGGTGCCGTTGCGCTCCGTGTAGACCACGATCACGGCGCGGCCTCGAAGCACTCCCAAACAGACGATTCTGACTTCACCATAGTCTCGCCGGCGATCGGGGAACTCGATCGTGGGGCCTGCGAAGACGACCTCCGCATCGAGGAAGTCCAGGCCGCGCTGCTCCAGCGTTCGCAGGCGCTTGGCCGGATCAAAGCTGATCACCGGGCAGGAAGCGCTGGATGAAGGTCTCCAGCGGCATGGGCCCGCAGCGGGGGATCCAGCTGTCGCCAGGAATCCTGCGCCAACACTGCAAGTCAAGCTGGGGATCGCTGCCTGAAAGAAGCCGCACCCGGTAGCGGTACTCGGCATCGGCGGCCTGATCCAGGCAGGCCAATGGTTCTGCTTGCTGCTGGGTGCTCAGGAAGGCAGCGAGGAAGCTGGAGGCGGCAGCGGTTTCGCGCAGGGCCGCCGCAAAGCGCCAGGCGGCACCGCTGGGGTAGCCGTCGTGGTGGAGGTAGAGGTGGCGCTCCGGGATACCGGCAAAGCCGGTGAAGGTGAAGACGGCACGGGTGGCCAAGAGACTGGTGCTGCTGCACTAACCAGTGCCACCGGCGTATCAGCAGCTGATACCTGCATGGATTACACCCAGTGGGCGCAGAGCAGCTCCGCCTGAGCCAGCACAGTCTTCACAGCCTCGTCCTGCAGGTCGGGGGGGTAGCCATATTTGTTGAGGATGCGTTTCACCATTACGCGGATCCTGGCGCGGGCGCCTTCGCGCAAGGTCCAATCAATCGTCACGCTCTTCTTTACCTGAGAGATCAGTTCGGTGGCGATCACTTTGAGCTTGACGTCACCCATGGCCTGCACGGCGCTGTCGTTGGTGGCAAGGGCGTCGTAGAAGGCCACTTCGTCGTCGGTAAGCCCAAGGGATTCGCCACGTTTGCTGGCGGCGTCGAGCTCCTTGGCGAGGGCAATCAATTCATCAATCACCTCGGCCGTCCCCCGCCGTCAGGAAAGTTGTCGCCCGTGCTTTTGACCACGCGGGGGCTTACGGAGATGACCAGTGCGGCGTTACAGCGAGGCTGTCAAAGCTGATATCAGGAAGCGGATGAGTCCGCCCGCTCG
>JBILNZ010000021.1:0-46791 GCA_044374745.1 Prochlorococcaceae cyanobacterium
TCCTTCTGGAGGCTGCCAAGCACAGCCCCGAGCTGGCCATCGCCCTCGAGACCTGGAAGGAGATCAAGTTCGAGTTCGACACCGTCGACAAGCTCGACGTCAACTGAGACGACTCAGCTGGGGGGAGACCTTGATCAACGGCGATCAGGTCTCCCTTTCAGGAGCTGAACAGATTCATTCATTCCATCCATCTCAAGGATCCCCATGCCCTTCAAGAGCACCGTGGGTGACTATCAAACAGTCGCCACCCTGGAGACCTTCGGCTTCCTCCCGCCGATGACCCAGGACGAGATCTACGACCAGATCGCTTACATCATTGCCCAGGGCTGGAGCCCGCTCGTTGAGCACGTCCACCCCAGCCGCTCCATGGCCACCTACTGGTCGTACTGGAAGCTCCCCTTCTTCGGTGAGAAGGATCTGAGCGTGATCGTGAACGAGCTCGAGGCCTGCCACCGGGCCTATCCCGACCACCACGTGCGTCTGGTGGGCTACGACGCCTACACCCAGAGCCAGGGTGCTTGCTTCGTGGTGTTCGAAGGCCGCTGAGCCTCGGCCTCCAGCACGCTTTTGCGATCACCAGCGGTGATCACCCGGGGTCCTGATCTCCATCGGGACCCCCCTACCAACACGATTTCATTCGACGGGCGGACATGGCCAGCACATCCAGTCGGGAAGCAGCGCTCGAGCGTCGCAAGGCCCTGACCACAGGCGGCAAGAAGGCCGCAGGTCGCTTCACCTCTGGGTCCAGCCGTGTACGGACAGCCGAGGATGCACGCCCCACCCGCTCCTCTTCTTCTGCTGCTGTCACACCTCCGGTCCAAGCTTCGGCTCCCGCCCCTACCCCAGCTCCCGCAAGGGCGAGCGCCGGCTTCAGCACCTCAGCCGCATCCCGCCACAGTGGTGGCCGCCGGGTGAGCAACCCAAGCCGCGACCTCGTGCTGGCCCGTCGTGAAGCCCTCAGCCGCAGTGGCAAGCGAGCCAGCACCAGCAAGGACCGCAGCCGCTCAGAGGTGGTGCGCCCGGCTGTCGAACCCCCTCGCGCTGAGGTCAAGTGCAAATGCCAGGAGCGCAAGGGCGAAGCTTCGGCCCCGGTGGTTTCAAGTCGTTCTGCTTCCCTGAGCCTGTCCACCCCCTCCCGCTCCGCGGGGAATGGCGAGAGACGGCCGGCCCGCAAGGTCAATGCCCAGCACAATCCCAGCCGGGCCCTGGTGCTGGCCCGCCGAGAGGCCCTCGCCAAGCGTGGTAAGTCCGCGGCGATGCCCAACTCCAGCACGACGGCCGCCGTGGCCCGGCAGGGGAATCCCGATCTCAGCACCCGCGAACTGGCCCAGAAGGTGCGCGAGCTGAAGAGCAAGGTGGGCAGTGCAGGCCATTCCCGCAGTGGCGGCACCCGGCCCACCGGCCCGAACCGCCACGGTGCTCGGGAGGCAATGGCCGCCGACGCCCATTGGAAAGTGGGCGTGAGCCAGACCACGGCCGGCCAGGTGATCACCGGCACCCAGGCCAACCGCTCGGTGAAGACCACCGGTAACGAGGCGGCCACCTGCCGCGCGATCACCGGCACCGAGTATCTCGGGGCTGAGGTATTCCAGACCTTCTGCCAGACCGATGCCCCGACCCGCCAGCCCGACAAGGTGCGGGTGACGGCCACCAGCCACGGCAACCGGGTCACCGGTAACGAAGTGGGCCGCTCTGAGAAGGTCACCGGTGATGAGCCCGGCACCTGCAAGCTGGTCACCGGCACGGAGTATGTATCCGCCAACCAGGCCAGCAGCTACTGCGGAGTGGTGCCCTCCACGCCTCGCAAAGTGGGCGCCAGCCAAACCGCCGGCGGCCAGCCCGTGTCCGGCGTGATGGTGGGCCGCTCCTCGAAAGTCACCGGCGATGAGCCGGGCTCCGGCCTCCAGCTCACTGGCGACCAGTATCTCGGCAGCGAACCCCCCGCACCAGGCCGCACCCCCACGAAGGTGGCCACCCTGCACACCCTGCGCGGCACCGGGATCACCGGCACCCACGTGGGCCGCAGCGACCAGGTCACCGGCGATGAGCCGGGCTCCTGCCGGATCATCACTGGGGACGAGTACATCGGTACCCAGCAGTACGAACAGTTCTGCGGCGCCCGCCCCGCACCCGAGCCGGCCAAGGTCGGCTTCAGCGTTACCAACCGCGCCCAGGTGGTGAGCGGCACGCGCACCGGTCGCAGTGGCAAGGTCACCGGCGATGAGGCCGGCACCTGCAAGGCCGTGACCGGCACGCCCTACGCCGGCCTGGAGCAGGCTTCAGACCATTGCCCGACGCCCCAGGTGCGCAGCATCCGCGAACGCACTCCCGTGCGTGGCGCCAGCCGCATGAGCGGCATCCAGCCCGGCATCGGCGGCGTGATGACCGGCGCCGAGCGGGGCGCCTGTGAGGACGTGACCGGAACCCCCTATGTGGGTGCCGATCAACAGATCCAGGCCTGTGGGGCGGCTGCCGTCGGCGATGCCGATTTCCCCCAGCCCCTGGAGGGCAGCAAGCCCTGGCAGCAGTTCAGCGTGCAGTCGCCTGCCCGGGCTGCCCAGCAGGCCCGCGAGCGCAGGGGTGGCGTGACCGGCACCAGCTACGAGCAGGGAAGCCGCATCACCGGCCCTTTTGACATGGCCGGTGGCAAAGTCACCGGCACCGAGCAGTTCCGCTTCGACCGGCGGGGCGCCCAGCTCTCCCGCGGTCCCATCCCGTCCGCTCCTGTCTCGGTGGATGAGGATGCCCGTCCGGTCAGCCGGGTCACCGGCGAAGGTATCTCCGCAGGCCTGAAGATCACCGGCGACGATTGGGATCGGGGTGAGCGCGTCACCGGCACGGAGGGGGCCTCGGCCCGCCGCCGCAACCCCACCCGGCCAGGCCCGATGACGGCCATGCCTGGTTCCGCCATGCCCGCAATCCAGCCCAAGCGCAACGAATCCGTGCCTGAACCCGTCAGCCGGGTTACCGGCTCGAGTGGCAACACCCAGGCCGGTTCCCTGATCACTGTGTCCGGCGGAGCGCGGGGCTGATCCGGCATGAACCGACGTCCGGCCCCCGCAGAGCGCCCCCAGGCGCCGACGGCTCCCCGTCGGCGGCCCGGGGCCCAGAGTCCTGAGAGCGCTGGCAGTCCGGTTACCTCAGGGAATGACACACCCGTGGTTCTGCGCGGAACCCGTGCCCGCGCCGCGATGCAGCAGGCTCGCAGCCTCAGCCCCACGGCCGCTGCCCTGCCCTCCCGGCAGCCCAGACCCCGCCGAGTTGACACGCGCTCCAGCGTCCCGGTTGGTCCAATCCGTCGGGGTGCTCTGGCAAGCCATCCGCTCACCGATGCTGCGACCAATGCCGCCCTCGAGGCTTACAGCCAGTCGGTGAATGGGCGTTTTGACCGCATCGTGCCCGTGCTCAAGCGCATCTCGGCCCTGCAGCACGACGACGACTTTGTGCAGCAAGCCCAGCGGCTGGCAGCCCAGGAGTTGGGTTACGAGCTACCCCTGCCGATTCTGGAGACGGCCTGGGTGAGTCAGCTCGACATGCGCAGTCTCTTCGCCTGGTGCGTGTTCGAGGCCTACGAGCAGACCAGCATCGAGTTCTTCAGCACCGATCCCCTGGCCGGCCGGCCGGGTTCGCCCGCCGCCGAGACGTTCGAGACCTTCCTGCTGTCCTGCGGATTCCATCTGCTGGATGTCACCCCCTGTGCCGACGGACGCCTGGCCCACGCCATCGCCTTCGCCCTGCGCATCCCCTACAGCTCGGTGCGCCGTCGTCCCCATGCCGGTGCGCTGTTCGACGTGGAGAACACCGTGAACCGCTGGGTGCGCACCGAGCACCAGCGCTACCGCGAAGGGGTACCCAATCCCGCCCATGCCGACACCCGTTACCTGAAGGTGGTGATGTACCACTTCAGTTCTCTGGATCCCACTCACCAGGGCTGCGCAGCCCATGGCAGCGACGACGTGCTCGCCGCCAGCTGTGGGATGGAGCGGCTGCGTCAGTTCCAGCAGGCGGTGGAGAACAGCTTTTGCTGTGGAGCGTCGGTGGACCTGCTGCTGCTCGGTCTGGACACCGATACCGATGCGATCCGGGTGCATGTGCCTGGCATGGATGGCAGCACCCGGCTGGACAGCTGGCTCGATGCCCAGGATGTGTACGCCGCCACCGAGGCCCTCTCCGCCGAGCAAGCTCGCCGCACCATCGAAGCGATGGTGCAGGCGGCGGCGGCTTCAGCCCCCGATCCCGGCATGGTGCGCCTGGTGAGCTGGCTGCTCGAGCAGAACATCTCCCAGATCGACTACGTGCGGCAGCGGCATCAAGGCCACTATGGCGATGAGGGCCATGCCGAGCGCTTCATTGGTGTGGGCATCGGTTTCAAGGAAATTCATCTGCGCAATCTCACCTATTTCGCCCATCTCGACACCCTTGAGGAAGGTGCTCCCGATCTCGATGTGGGCGTGAAGATCTTCAAGGGTCTCAATGTGTCCCGCGGCCTGCCGATTCCGGTGGTCTTGCGCTTCGACTATCACGGCCAAGTGCCTGGGGCGCGCGAGCGAGCCCTGCGCCACGCCGAGAGGGTGCTCGAAGCCATCCGCAACCGCTACAGCGATCTCTGCCAGCAGGGCCTGCTGCATGCCCTGATCAGCCTGCGCGACCGGGATTCCCACGTGCCAGGTGAGACAGTAGCTTCGACCATCACGTTCGCAACCCAGGGAGGCCACTGAGATGTTGATCTGCAAGGTGGTGAAGCCCCTGGTGTCCACCAACCGCATTCCCGATTTCGAGCACAAGCACCTGCAGGTGGTGCTCGATGGCAGCACCCAGAAAGTGGCCGTCGATGCGGTGGGTGCGATCCCCGGCGACTGGGTGATCTGCGTGGGCAGTTCGGCAGCGCGGGAAGCGGCCGGTAGCAAGTCGTATCCCAGTGATCTCACCATCGTGGGGATCATCGACCACTGGGATCCGGAGGCGGCCAAGCAAGATGCCGCCCGGATTGCTGCGGGAGGCCCGTGATGGAAATCATGCAGGTGGTGGGCTCACTGGTGTGTACCCAACGCGTCGGCGGTCTCGACCACTCCAACCTACGGGTGCTGCGCACCTCCAAGGGCAAGCTGAACGTGGCGGTGGATCCGGTCGGGGCCTCCCCCGGCAACTGGGTGTTCACCGCCAGTGGCTCAGCCGCTCGCTGGGCCTGCCCCAACCCTGATGTGTACACCGATCTGACGATCGGGGGCATCATCGATTTCTGGGAGCCCGATGGCTGACTGATCTCCCAGCCCCAATCAGCTCCACCGTCTCCCTCCCTTTCTCTCTAGCTATGGCCAGCTCCAGCACTCCCGCCGGCTCCACCCCCAGCACCTCCACCCCTGCCAGCAGTGCCAGCGCCGCTCCGGTGGCTGCCCCTGCCAGCTCTGCCAAGCCCGTGCCAGCCACCGCCGCGACCAGCGCTGCTGCCCCCAGCAAGGCCCTGCCGGCCAGCAGCAGCGCCAGCCGCAGCCGCAGCAGCACCACCCGGCGCTCCAGTGCCGTCACCCCCAGTCGCCGTCCGGTGGCCACCGCGGCCAGCAGCCGGGGTCGCAGCAGCAGCAGTGCCTCCAGCAGCTCCGCCGGCCGGGCCAATGCCGGTAGTGGCCGCCGTGGCGGCGCCGTCAGCAAGCCTGCGGCGGCCAGCACCCCGGATCGCCCCCGGCAGGGCATCGCGCTGGGGATGATCGAAACCCGCGGTCTGGTGCCAGCCATTGAGGCGGCCGACGCCATGACGAAGGCCGCTGAGGTCACCCTGGTGGCCCGTGAATTCGTGGGTGGTGGCTACGTGAGTGTGCTCGTGCGTGGCGAAACCGGTGCCGTCAACGCCGCCGTCCGTGCTGGCGCCGATGCCTGTGAGCGGGTCGGTGATGGCCTGGTGGCTGCCCACATCATTGCCCGTCCCCACAGCGAAGTGGAGCCTGCCCTGCTGAACAGCGGTGTGAGCCGCCGCCTCTGATGCCCATGGACGCCGTGCATCCGCGCGTCCTGGGGTATCTGGGTCGCGCCCTCAGCCTTGAGCTCACGGCCGTGCAGCAGTACATGACCCAGGCCGCCCTGGCCGAGGCCTGGGGTGATCGCGATGCCGCTGCACGCTTCCGCCAGGAGACGGTGGCGGAGATGGGCCACGCCGAAACGCTCGTGCAGCGGATGCTGAGCCTGGGTGTGGCCCCGGCCGCCTCCCAGCTCCGCCCCGCGGGCCACGCGCCCGATCTGGCCGGTTTGCTGCGCCACGATCTGGCCCTGGAGGACGACCTGGTGAATCTCTATGCGGAGGCGGCCCGTTTCTGTCTGCACACCGGCGACACTGACAACCAGCGGTTGTTTCAGCAACTCCTGGACGATGAGCAGCAGCACGCCGAGGACCTGGCCGCCTGGTTGCAAAGCCTGAGCGGCCGGCCTGCCCCCCTGGCTGAACGGGCGCTCTTCTGACAGTGCCGTGCAGCTTCCCAACTGACGAACAGCTCTTCCGCCAGTCCAGCCGATTTACCTGCATCTGCCCTTGGCTGCTTCCCTGCCCCCGTCGCTCCAGTTGGCCTGGCTGATCCCGTTGTACGGCTTCAGCAGCGTGATTATGGTGCTGCCATGGGCTGCCGGATGGTTCCCCCGCAATGGCCAGCGCCCTGCGGCCTACCTCACCATTCTCGGCACCCTGCTGGCGGTTCTGCATGGTGCACTGGCCCTCTGGGATGTGTGGCAGAGCGGTCCCCAGCACCTCAGCGTGGCCTGGTTCCATGCCGCCGACCTCGATCTGCGCATTGGCCTGGATCTCTCCCTGAACAGCCTGGCGGGGCTGCAGCTGGTCACGGTGATGAGCCTGATCGCCCAGGTGTTTGCCCTGGGTTATTTCGATAAGGAATGGTCGTTGGCCCGTTTTTACGGCCTGCTGGGTTTCTTTGAAGGGGCGCTCTGTGGCGTGGTGCTGAGCAGCAACCTCTTTTTCTGCTACTTCCTGCTGGAGATGCTCACGCTCTCCACCTACCTGCTGGTGGGCTTCTGGTATGCCCAGCCGCTGGTGGTCACGGCGGCCCGCGATGCCTTCTTCACCAAGCGGGTGGGAGATGTGCTGCTGCTGATGAGTGTGGTGGCCCTGGCGGCCTGGTCGGGGTCGATGGAGTTCACCGACCTGTACAGCTGGGCCGCCGCCGCCCGCGACCAGCAGCTGATCTCCCCGCTGGCCGGCACGTTGCTGGGGCTTGGCCTGATTGCCGGACCGATGGGCAAGTGCGCCCAGTTCCCGATGCATCTCTGGCTGGATGAGGCGATGGAGGGCCCCAATCCGGCTTCGATCCTGCGCAATTCGGTGGTGGTCACCGCCGGGGCCCTGGTGCTGATGAAACTGATGCCACTGCTGCAATTGTCTCTGGTGGCCACCGACGTGCTGCTGGCCGTGGGCAGCATCAGCGCTGTGGCGGGAGCCCTTGTGGCCCTGGCCCAGGTGGATCTGAAGCGCGCCTTTTCCTATTCCACGACGTCCTATCTGGGGCTGGTGTTCGTGGCCATTGCCCTGCAGCAACCGGGCATCGCCCTGCTTCTGCTGCTCAGCCATGGGCTGGCCAAGGCCCTGCTGTTCATGAGCGTGGGCAGTGTGATTGCCACCACCAACTGCCAGGACCTCACCGAGCTGAGCGGTATCGGCCGGCGGATGCCCGCCACCGTCACGGCTTACCTGGTGGCGGCGGCCGGGCTGGTGGGCCTGCTGCCCCTGGGCTGCTACTGGTGCTTTGGTCAGGCTGTGAATGCCCTGTTTGCCGGTTCGCCGGCCTTTGCAGGCATTGTTCTGCTCACCAACTTGCTCACGGCCGCCAACCTCACCCGGGTGTTCCGGGGGGTGTTCCTTGGAGCGCCCCTGCCCAAGACCCGCCGCTGCCCGGAGGTGAACTGGCTCATGGCGCTACCGATGGTGAGTCTCACCGTGATCGTGCTGCTCACCCCGTTGCTGATGCAGCGCATCGACCCAATCCCCGGCATTAACGCCTTCCCTGTGGCGGTGGGCCTTGGGGTGAGCGCCAGTGGGCTGCTGGGCGTCCTGCTGGGGGTGTGGATGCCCCTCGATCAATTGCGTTCCCGCTCGCGCATCCAGGCCATTCGCAGCTTCCAGGATCTGCTGGCCTTTGATTTCTATACCGATCGCATCTATCGAGCCACGATTGTGGCCTTCGTGGCCCATCTCGCCCGCTTCACCAATTGGCTGGATCAGCGCCTGGTGAATGGTCTGGTCAATGGGATCGGCCGCGCTTCCCTCCAGAGTGCCGAGAGTCTCAAGCTGGGCGTGAGCGGGCAGCTGCAGAGCTACGTGCTCACCGTGCTTGTGGCCATCGTGCTCTCGCTCACCGGCCTCATCTGGTTTGCCGCTGCGGAGGTGCTGCCATGACTGCCCTCGCCGGTCTGCTGGCCCCCCTGCCCATGCTCTCGCTGTTGTTGGCTGTGCCCATGCTCGGGGCGCTGCTGATGGTGGTATGGCCCGGGGAGCCCACCCCCAACCGGCTGCGCAGCGGTGCCATCGCCACCCTTGTGCTGCAGCTGCTGTTGAGCTGCGCCCTGTTGCTGGAATTCGATCCCCAGGCCTCGGGCCTGCAATTGCAGGAACAGCTGGCCTGGCTTCCTGGCATTGGCCTCAACTACTGGCTGGGTGTGGATGGTCTGTCCTTGCCGTTGGTGTTGATCAATGCCGCCCTCACCCTGGTTGCGGTGGTGTGTACCCGGGAATTCAGCCGGCGGCCGCGCCTCTATTTCGCCCTGTTGCTGGTGATCAGCGCGGCCGTGAATGGCGCCTTCCTGGCCAACAACCTGCTGTTGTTCTTCCTCTTCTATGAGCTTGAACTCATCCCTCTCTGGCTGCTGATCTCGATCTGGGGCGGGGCCAATCGTGCCTACGCCGCCACCAAGTTCCTGATCTTCACTGCCGTGTCCGGCATGTTGATCCTGGGGGCCTTTCTGGGCCTGGCCCTGCTCACTGGCACGGTGGATTTCAGCCTCACGCCGGTGGGTAGCGACAGGCTGGCCATGGGCAGCCAGTTGGTGCTGCTGGGCGCCCTGCTGGTGGGCTTCGGTATCAAGATGCCGCTGGTGCCCTTCCACACCTGGCTGCCCGACGCCCATACCCAGGCCTCCACGCCGGTGTCGGTGTTACTGGCGGGGGTGCTGCTCAAGCTGGGTACCTACGGCCTGCTGCGTTTTGGTCTCGGGCTCTTTCCCGAGGCCTGGGCGCGCCTGGCCCCTGGCCTGGCCATCTGGGCCGCGGTGTCCGTGCTGTTCGGGTCCCTGGCGGCGATCGCCCAGCGGGACATGAAGCGGATGGTGGCCTACAGCTCGGTGGGCCACATGGGCACCATATTGCTGGCGGGGGCGGCAGCCAGCCCCGTGGCCCTGCTCGGGGCCCAGTTCCAGATGGTGAGTCACGGCCTGATCTCCGCTCTGCTGTTCCTGCTGGTGGGCATCGTGTACCGCAAGACCGGTAGCCGCGACCTCGATGTGCTCCATGGGCTGCTCAATCCCCAGCGGGGTCTGCCGCTCACCGGCAGCCTGATGGTGCTCGGCGTGATGGCCAGTGCGGGCCTGCCTGGCATGGCCGGCTTCATCGCCGAGTTCCTGGTGTTCCGCGGCAGCATTCAGGCCTTCCCTGTGGCCACCCTGCTCAGCATTGTGGGTTCGGGTTTGACGGCGGTGTATTTCCTGCTGTTGGTGAACCGGGCCTTCTTCGGCCGGCTGGCGATCACCCCCCACAACGACCCCGTGCGCGACCCCAGGCTGGACGTGCAGCTTCCCTCTGTGGCATCCCGGGAAACCTTGCCGGCCCTCACCCTGGCGATTGCCGTGGTGGGATTGGGATTGTTGCCGGCCACGCTGGGTCGGCTCAGTGAGGCCACCACCACCGCCATGGCCCAGCTGCCCTTGCTGTTGGCCGCCGTTGCTGAGGGAGGGCTGGGCTGATGCCGGTGAATCCCGCTGATTTGGTGCGCTCCGGCCCCATGCCTCCGGCCGAGGCGTTGGCCGATCAACTGCTGGCTGGCCAGCCCCTCCTGCAGGACACCCCCCAGCATCTCCTGGAGGTGGTGGGGGTGCTGGAGAGCTACGGCGAGGTGCTCGATGCCTACAGCATCAACCTGATCTATCAGGCGGAACAGCAGTTCCTCAATCCCTTTCCCATTTTCAAGTATTTCGATGGCGACTTGAATTCTGCCCGGATCTGGCGCCATCTCAACCACGACCGCATCAACTTCGAGTACGCCGAGTACTGCATGAAGTCGATGCTCTGGCATGGCACGGGCGGGCTCGACGCCTACCTCGATTCCGCCGAGTTCGCAGCCCAATGTGCGCCGATCATCGCCGCCAAACGGCGCTCTGATCCGCTGATGGCGCTGTTGCACCCGCTGGCTCCCACCTTCCTGCCTGAACTGATCCGCACCGCCGCCACTGTGCATGCCCTAGGCCAGTTCTGGCGGGTGATGAGTGATCTGTTCCTCGACCTGGCCCGGGCTGAGCGGCAGGGGGCGGTGACCTCGATTGCCGCCGTGGTGGCGTTCATCAAGCAAGGATTGGTGGCGGCCGCCGGCAATCCCATTCACTACGGGGTGGAGCTGGCGGGCCGTCACCACTGGGTGCTGCCGCCGGAGGCGGGGCTCACCTTCCTGGTGGATGTGGCCCTGCCCTATGTGGAGGCCGTGTTCCTGCGCGGTACGCCGTTTTTCGGCACGGTGAGCTTCAACGCCCAGGCCCAGCAGATCTCCGCCGACCAGAGCCGCTTTGCCTATGGGGCGCTCTATGCCGATCCCCTGCCCACCATGGGAGCTGGGATCCCCCCCAGCCTGCTGATGCAGGACATGTATCGCCACCTGCCCGAGTCGTTGCACGCCTGGTACCGCCAGGGCGTGCGCGGGGAAGGGGACGTGCACGTGAAGATCTGCCGCAGCTTCCAGAAGGCGATGTTCTGCGTGACCAACGCCACGGTTGAGGGCACGATGCCCCACCCCCTCACCAGCCCCGATCCGGAGCACCAGGCTGCCAACCGGGCCTATGCCCTGGCCTGGGCGGAACGGCTCAGCCGGGGGCGAACCGACTGCCTGGAGGGCTGACGCGCAGTGCTGGCTTAGGTTTGCCCCATGGAGCAGCCCTGGACCCCCCGCCCCAAACCGGACCAGCCGGAGTGGCTGGAGCGCCGCTTTGAGTTCGGCGATTACGCCACCACCCGCGACTTCCTGGAACGGCTGAACGATCTCTGTGAGGCCGAGCAGCGCTTCCCGGACATCAGCTTCGGTCGCACCTATGTGAATCTCACCCTGCGCAGCGAGACTGAAGGGGCAGCGGTCGGAGATGCTGAGCGCGGTCTTGCCGCCGCCATCGATGCCCTCCTCTGACCCGGCAGCCCCTGAGTTGCAGGTGGACCTGCGCGCGGCCTATGACGGCGCCGGTGTGCAGGAGCTGCTCGACCAGCTCGACCGCGAGCTGATCGGCCTCAAGCCGGTCAAGGCCCGCATCCGCGAGATCGCTGCCCTCCTGGTGGTGAACCGCGCCCGCCAGCAGGTGGGGCTGGAAACGGCTCCCCCCAGCCTGCACATGTCGTTCACGGGTCGGCCCGGCACCGGCAAGACCACGGTGGCCGAGCGGATGAGCAAGATCCTGCACGGCTTGGGTTATGTGCGCAAGGGGCATGTGGTGACGGCCACCCGCGATGACCTGGTGGGCCAGTACATCGGCCACACCGCCCCCAAGACCCGCGAGATGCTCAAGAAGGCGATGGGTGGGGTGCTGTTCATCGACGAGGCCTACTACCTCTACCGGCCGGAGAACGAGCGCGACTACGGCGCTGAGGCGATCGAGATCCTGCTGCAGGTGATGGAGAACAACCGCGACGATCTGGTGGTGATCTTCGCCGGTTATAAGGATCGGATGGATGTGTTCTATCAGAGCAACCCCGGCCTTTCTTCCCGAGTGGCCAATCACATCGACTTTCCCGACTACACCGCCGATGAGCTGCTGTTGATTGCCGGCCTGATCCTGGCCCAGGAAAACTACCGCTTCAGTGAGGAGGCGCGTGCGGCCTTTGCCGACTACATCCAGCGGCGCATGCAGTTGCCGTTCTTCGCCAATGCCCGCTCGATCCGCAACGCCATCGACCGGGCCCGGATGCGCCAGGCCAACCGCCTGTTCAGTGGCATGGGCCGGCTGGTGAGCAAACTGGATCTGATGACCCTGGAGGCGGAGGACATCACCGCCAGCCGGGTGTTTCAGGGGGAAGTGGAAGGCCTGGATCCCGCACGCCCGCTCACCTAGGGTCGCGAAGCACTTCCTGATGTTGTGATGTTGCCTCACCAGCCCATCCGCCGGACCCTGCTGGCGGGCCTCGGTTGCGCCGCCCTGCAGCTGGCCGTCCCGACCACCGCCCTGGCAGAAAACTGCGTGTTTCTTAATCCGATCGGCGGTGACGGCGTCTCGCCGATCGTGGCCAAGACCGTTGGCCGCGGCAAATTGATCGGCCAGACCAACTGGTGGACTGACTTCATCGTGGATCGGCCCTACAACACCTACAAGTTCTTCTTCACGGCCAACTCCTCCGACCCCAAGGCCCAGTATCCGGTGGAGGGCTTCATGAAGTTTTCCGATCGCACCGATCTGCAGCTGTTCAACGTGACGATGAGCCCACCGATCGGCACTGGCAAAATGTTTGGTCCGTACCAGCAGGTGCCCGGCAAGCAGATCAGCCAGATCAGCTTCAAGGTGGGCGCCAGCGAGGACCCCGGAGCCCTTGGTTTCAGCTACCGGATCTCGGTGCAGGGCTGCAACTGAGCCCTAGCGCCGTTTGCGGGAGTCGATCTGCAGCAGGTCGCGGACCTGCTGCACCTGGCGCGCCAGGGCAGGATCGCTGTTCAGTTTTTTCTCGGTCTGCTCCACGGCGTACATCACCGTGGAGTGGTCTTTGCCGCCGAACACCTCGCCAATGCGTGGCAGGGAGAGATCGGTGCTCTGGCGCATGAGATACATGCCCACCTGCCGGGCCTGGCTCACGGCCCGCTTGCGGCTGGCACTGCGCATTTCATCCGCCCCCACGCCGAACACCTCCGCCACTTTCTCCACCACCTGGTCTGGCTTCACCTCGATGGTGCTGCCCGCCGGATCGAGCATCGGCGCCACCGACTCCACGGTCATCGGCAGACCGGTGATCGATGAGAAAGCCACCGCCCGGGTGAGGGCCCCCTCCAGCTCGCGGATGTTGGAGGTGAAGCGGCCGGCAATGAACTGAATCAGATCCCGCGGCAGGCTCATCTGTTCCTGCTCGGCTTTTTTATGCAGGATGGCCATGCGGGTTTCCAGATCCGGGGCCTGGATGTCGGCAATCAGGCCCATGGAGAAGCGGGAGATCAGCCGTTCCTGCAGGCGGGGGATCTGGCTGGGCGGCCGGTCGGAGGCGATCACGATCTGGCGACCCGCTTCGTGCAGGGCGTTGAAGGTGTGGAAGAACTCCTCCTGGGTGTATTCCTTGCCCTCGATGAACTGGATGTCGTCCACCAGGATCAGGTCGGCGGCGCGGTAGCGGTCGCGGAAGGCCTGCATGCCGTCCTTGCGGATCGCCTGGATCAGATCGTTGGTGAAGGTCTCGGTGCTCACATAGAACACCCTGGCGCGCGGGTCGATCTCCAGGCGGTAGTGGCCGATCGCCTGCATCAGGTGGGTCTTGCCCAGGCCCACCCCGCCGCAGATGAACAGGGGATTGAACTCCCGGCCCGGGGCCTCGGCCACTGCCAGAGCCGCGGCGTGGGCCATGCGGCTGTTGGGGCCCACCACGAAACGGTTGAACACGTAGCGGGGGTTGAGGCCGCTGCCCGGCTGGCGTGCGGCCGGCGGTGCGGGCACGTCGCCGGTGGCCGCCACCGGCAGGGCGGCCACGCCATTGCCACCGGCCAGGGGTGCTGGGGCAGCGGCCCCGGCCAGACCCAGGCCAGCCCCTGCGGCCAGCAGGCTCTCATCGCCGGCGGGGGTGGAGACCGCCACGCTTACCGGCTGGCCGGCAATCTCGGCGGCCACCGCCTCGATCGTGCCCAGGTAGTTCTTGCGCAGCCAGCCGCAGGCAAAGCTGTTCGGGGCCTCCAGCCGCAGTTCGCGGCCATCGAAGCCAAGGCAGCGGGCGGGCCGGATCCAGGTTTCGAAGGTGGGTTTGCTGAGGTTGGCCTGCAGTGCAGCCTGAACCTGGTGCCACAGCTGGTTGGCCTCCTGCTGCACCGGTAGCCCCTCACACGGTTGTTGAATCTACGTGGGTCAGAACCGGCGGTCGGTCTTTAATGAAGCGGATTCCAACCTGGCCCCGCCTGAGCCGATACCGTCCATGCCCCGCGCCGTTTCGCTCCCCGCCTTGCCGCTGGCCGGTCTGCTGGCCTCCCTCGCCCTGCTCTCCGGCTGCAACGCCCAGATCCCGGGCTTGCCCCAGCTGCCGGGACGCTCCAGCGCCGATCCGGTGCGGATCAGCGATGCCGTGACCGCTCCGCCCCTGCCTGGCAGCAACAACACGATCGTGGACGCGGTGGACAAGGTGGGCCCCGCAGTGGTGCGGATCGACACCACCAAGCGGGTGATCAATCCACTGGGGGGGCTGTTCGGCCGTGGACCGACGATCCAGCAGCAGCAGGGCCAGGGGTCGGGCTTCATCACCCGATCCGACGGCGTCGTGCTCACCAACGCCCATGTGGTGGACGGGGCCAGTGATGTGACCGTGACCCTGCCCGATGGGCGCAGCTACAGCGGCAAGGTGCTGGGCGCCGATCCGCTCACCGACGTGGCCGTGGTGAAGGTGGTGGCCAGCAAGCTGCCGGTGGCTCCCCTGGGGGATTCAGCCAGGGTGCGCCCGGGCGAATGGGCGATCGCCATCGGCAATCCCCTCGGCCTCGACAACACCGTGACCGCCGGGATCATCAGTGCCATCCAGCGCACCAATGCCGTGGGTGAGGGCCAGCGGGTGCCCTACATCCAGACCGATGCCGCCGTGAACCCGGGCAACAGCGGCGGGCCCCTGATCAACGACCGCGGCCAGGTGATCGGCATCAACACGGCGATCCGCCAGGCCCCCGGCGCCGGCCTGAGCTTTGCGGTGCCGATCAACGTGGCCCGCCAGATCGCCGCCCAGATCCTGGAGCGCGGCTATGCCAGTCACCCCTACATCGGCGTGCGCCTGCAGGCGATCACTCCCCAGCTGGCCCGGGAGATCAATGCCAGCACCGATGAATGCGACCTGCCCGAGGTGAACGGGGTGGTGGTGGTGGATGTGATGGCCAACAGTCCGGCGGCTCTAGGCGGCCTCAAGCCCTGCGACTTGATTGAGAAGGTGGGCAGCAAGCCGGTGACGAATCCCTCTGAGGTGCAGCTGGCGGTGGACCAGGCCCAGGTGGGCGAGCCCCTGGAGGTGGCAGTGCGCCGCGGCGCCCGCACCAGCACCCTCACCCTTAAGCCGGCGGAGCTGCCCCGCGAGGGCTGATCGCGATGGGTGCCGCCCGCGCCCTGGTGGTCATGGCCCGATGGCCTGTGAGGGGTCGCTGCAAGAGCCGTCTGGCGGCTGAGTTGGGGGCTGACCGGGCGGCCGCCATCCAGCAGCGCCTCACGGAGCACACCCTGGCGGTGGCCCGGAAGGCCAGGGGCCGCCAGCCCTTCGAGCTGGTGCTGGCCGGCGCCGGACTGGGCAGGCGCGCCCTGGGGCGCTGGAGTGCGCAGCAGGGCTGTGACCGGGCGGTGCCCCAGGGCTCGGGCAGCCTCGGCCTGCGATTGCAGCGGCAGGTGCGGTTCGCGATGGGGCGTGGCACCCGGCGGTTGCTGATCATCGGCAGCGACCTACCCGAGCTGGCCAGCGGCGACCTGGAGCGGGCGTTCGCGGCCCTGGAGCAGCACGAGCTGGTTCTGGGACCTGCCCGGGACGGGGGGTACTGGCTGATTGGCCTGCGGCGCAGCCTGCCACCCCTGTTCTGCGGCATCGCCTGGGGCGGGCCAGGGGTGCTGCGGCAGACGGAGCGGGCGGCCGCGGCCTGCGGCCTGGTGCCCCATCGGCTGGCGTGCCGCGGTGATCTCGACCGTCCCGGCGACCTGGTTCGCTGGCGCTAGCCGATGAAGCACGCCGCTGCTCCCGGCCTGAGTGTGGTGATCGCGGCCCGCAATGAGGCGAGGCGGCTGCCCCTGCTGCTCAGCCAGTTGGCGGCGGCGCCCCAGCTGGTGCGCGAGGTGTGGGTGGTGGATGGCGGCAGCGGGGATGGCACGCCAGTGCTGGCGCGCCTCGCCGGCGCCCGCGTTCTGCACAGTGCACCTGGCCGGGGCGGGCAGCTGGCGCTGGGGGCGCGTGAGGTCGAGGCTCCCTGGTTGCTGTTGCTCCATGCCGACGTCCGACTGCCCGCGGATTGGCGGGAGCGGTTGGCGGCGGTTGTTGCCACGGACCGCAGCGGCAGGCGGGCCTGGTATTTCCTGTTGGCGATCGCTGCCCCATCCCCCGCCCTGCGGCTGGTGGAGTGGGCTGTGCGGCTGCGCAGCCACTGGCGCCAGCAGCCCTATGGCGACCAGGGCCTGCTGCTGCCGATGGCGCTCTACCGGGCGGTGGGAGGCATGCGGCCCCTGCCGTTGATGGAAGATCTCGAGCTGGTGCTGCGGCTGGGCCGCACGGCCCGGCTGTGCAGTCTTGGTGTGGCGCTGCAAGTGGACGGGCGCCGCTGGCAGCGGTGGGGGGTGTGGCGCACCGCCTGGAGCAACCTGCAGCTGAGGCGCGCCTGGCGCAGCGGCGTTCCGGCGGAGCAGCTGGCGCGCCGGTACTACGCCGACTCCTGAGCAGGGGCCCAGCCTCAGGGGGCGTACCAGAAGGCGCAGCGCCGCTGGCCTGGCTCCAGGTCCCAGCCCTGGCCCGCGTAGAAGCCCACCACACCGGGGTCGGCGAACAGGCTGGCCCGCTCCACCTCCATCAGCCGCAGTTGGTCGAGCACGTAGGCCATCAACGACTTCCCCAGGCCAGCCCCCTGGTAGTGGGGATGGACGGCTACATCCCAGACGGTGGCCTCCACCACGCCGTCTCCGGTGCAGCGCGCGAAGCCCACCAACTTGGGCAGCCGCGGGTCATGGCGCCACAACCCAACCCGCAGCAGGCTGTGTTCCAGCGCCTTGCGCACCCGGCGCAGGGGCCGGCGGCTCCAGCCCACCGCATCGCAGAGCTGCTCGAGCTCCAGCAGGTCGATCTCCCGCTCGCTGCTCAGCACGAGCTCCACCGGGCTGTCCACCACGGGGCAACGGCGGTGGCCTTCCCCGTAGAGATCAATCAGCAGCTCGGCGGTGGACACGCGGCGGGCCTAGGGGATGCCACGATCCTGCCTGATGACTTCCGCAACTGGCGACACCCTCCCCTCTGCCGAGCAGCGGCCGTTGCTCGTGGCCCTGCACGGCTGGTTGCTCGCCGGCCGGCTCTGGGACCCGCTGATCCAGGAGCTGGCGCCCGACTGGCAGGTGTGGGCGCCCGATCTGCCCGGCTTCGGGGTGCGTGAGCGCCCCAGAGGCCTGCAGCCCAGCCTGGCCGCCTATGGCCGTTGGGTGGCCGACCAGTGCCTGGAGCGGCTCCCCTCCGGCCGGCCTGTGGTGCTGCTCGGTCACTCCCTGGGCGGCAGCATCGCCACCCATGCCGCCGGGCATCTGGGGGATCGGCTGGCAGGGCTGGTGCAGATTGCCGCCGGGGGTGGGGTGTATCAGCCCCGGGCCTTCCAGCAGGTGCGCCGCGGCGGGGCGGCCTTCCTCCGGTGGCGGCCCCGCTGGTTGCTGGCCCTGCCTGGCAGTGACCCGTTGCGCAGCCCGCTGCTGGCCGATCGCCACGCGGCCCGGGGCCTGCTCGCCTGCAGCATGCGGCGCAGTGCGGTGCAGCAGTTGCCCCAGCTCACGGCCGCCCTCACGGTGCCGACCCTCTGGATCGCCGGTAGCCGCGATTCGGTGATGGCGCCGCGCTACGTGCGCCACCTGGCTGGCTACGCCCCCAACCACCAGCTGCGCCTGCTGGAGGGAGTGGGCCACTTGCCGATGCGCCAACGGCCGGTCCAGCTGGCCGGTGTGCTGCGCGAGTGGCTAGGGCAGGCCGGGCTGCTGGACGAGGGCCTGTTGGCGGGAGGTGGCGACCATCAGAGGGCCGCCAGTCCCCGCTCCTGCAGCTCCGCCAGCCGCGCGTAGAGACCGCCAGCCTGGCGCAGCTCCCGGTGGTTGCCCTGTTCAACAAGGCGCCCGCGACGCAGCACCAGGATGCGGTCGGCGGCCTCCACCGTGGCCAGGCGGTGGGCGATCACGATTGCGGTGCGCTGCAGCAGCAGCCGGTCGAGGTCGTGTTGCAGGGTGGCCTCGGTGGAGGGATCCATGAACGCGGTGGCCTCGTCCATCACCAGCACCGTCGGGTCGCGCATCGCCACCCGGGCCACCGCCAGCAGCTGGCGTTCGCCGGAGGAGAGGTTGCCGCCCCGCTCGCGCAGCTCGGTGGCCAGGCCATCGGGCAGCCGCTCCAGCAGGGGCCCCAGTCCCAGTTCAGCCGCCAGTTCCAGCAGCCGCTCGCTGGGGATATCCCCATCCAACCGCAGGTTGTCGGCCACGGTGCCGCTGAACAGGAAGGTGTCCTGCAGCACCACCCCCAGCTGCTGGCGCAGGCGGGCCTGGGAGAGGTCGCGGATGTCCACGCCATCGAGCAGGATGCGGCCCGCCTGGGGTTCGTAGAGACGGCAGAGCAGGCGGATCACGGTGGTTTTGCCCGAGCCGGTGGGGCCCACCAGGGCCACGTGCTCGCCCGGCCTGATCCGGAAGGAGAGGTCGCTGAGGATCGGCTCGTCGGGGCGGTAGGCGAAGCTCACGTTCTCGAACACCACCTCGCCGGTTCCCACCCGCGCCGGCGTTGCGGCGGGGGCGAGGGCTGCGGGCCGGTCGCGGATCTCCACGCCCTGCTCCAGGAGTTCGCCGATCCGCTCCACGGCGGTGAGCCCGCCCTGGATCTGGGTGAAGCGCTCCGCCAGCTGGCGCAGCGGGTCGAACAGCCGCTGGGAAAACAGGATGAACGTGGTGAGCGTGCCCAGGCCGAGCACCCCGCGGGTGACCATCGTGCCGCCTAGGGCCAGCACGGCGGCCACGGCCACCAGGGCCACCCACTCGATCATGGCCGAGATGGCGCTGTCGTAGAGGATCGTGCCGGTGACGGCGTGGCGGTAGCGGCCGGTGGTGACGGCGAAGCGCTGGCTGTTCACGGCCTCGCGCCGGAACATCTGCACCACCTCCAGGCCCTGGAGGTTTTCCTGCAGGTCGGCGTTGAGCTGGCTGAGCTCCTCGCGCACCCGGTAGTTGGCACGCCGGTAGCGCCGTTGCAGCCAGAGCATGCCGAGCACCACCGGCACCTGGGCGCTGAGCAGCAACAGGCCCAGGCGCCACTCGATGCTGAGCATGGTGACGGCGATCACCAGCAGGGTAACCAGATCCGCCAGCACCCCCACCGCGCCGCTGCCGAACACCTCGGCCAGGGCGTCGACGTCGCTGGTGAGCCGGGTGAGCAGCTTGCCCACCGGTGTGCGGTCGTGGAAGCGCAGCGACAGCGCCATCGCGTGGGCGAACAGGTCGTCGCGGATGCGGGCGGTGAGCCGCTGGCCCACGGCCTGCACGTTGTAGCTCTGCAGACCCTGCAGGGCGAGCCGCACCAGCACGGCGGCCAGCAACGTGATCACCAGCAGCCGCAGGGCCTGGCTCACCGGCAGGGCCTGCAGCCAGGCCAGGGTGGGTTCGCCGCGCAGCACGGCGATCGCCTGCCCTACCAGCAGGGGCTGGATCGCGGCCGCAGCCGCCAGGGGCACCAGCAGCGCCAGGCTGAGCAGCAGGCGGCGCCGATCTTCGGCCAGATAGGGCAACAGGCGCTGCAGCCGCTGGCGGTCGAGCCTGGCCATCAGTGGCTCCGGGCCGGGCTGGCGGCACAGGCGTCCAGGCGATCGACCAGCTCTTGCAGGGCGCCGCTGTCGAGCCGCAGGGAGAGGGGATGGCCCACCAGTCGGGCGGTGGAGTGGAACAGGTCTTCGATGGCGATCAGGCCGTTTTCCTCCAGGGTGCGGCCGGTGGCCACCAGGTCGACGATCGCCTCACTCATGCCGGTGATCGGACCCAGCTCCACGGAGCCGGCCAGATGGATGAGCTCCACCGGCAGGTCGAGGGAATGGAAATAGGCCTCGGCGCAGCGGGTGAACTTGCTGGCGATGCGGCAGTGGGCCGGCAGGTCGGCGGCGCGGCGGTAGGGGCTGCTGGCTTTGACGGCCACACTCATCCGGCAGCCGCCGAAGCCCAGATCCAGCAGCTGGGCCACGGGCTGCTGGTGCTCGCGCAGCACGTCGTAGCCCACCACCCCCAGCTGGGCCTGGCCATAGGCCACATAAACCGGCACATCGGCGTTGCGCACCAGCAGGGCCCGGGCGCGACCGCAGATGCTGGGCACCATCAACTGGCGGTTCTGGGGATCGAGAACCGCGGCGAAATCCAGCCCCGCCGCCGCAAAGCGGCGCACGCTGTCCTTGAGCAGGGCGCCCTTGGCGAGGGCGACGGTGATGGGCGCTCCAGACGGGATCATGGGGCTATGCCGCAAAGCGGACTTTAACGATGGCCCCTCCCTCCGCTGAACCCATCCCGGCCGAGGGATCCGCCGCAGAGCCTGCCCAACCGCTGGCGCTCTGGCTGATCCCCGTGCTGCGTGACAACTATGTGGTGGTGCTGCAGCGGGGCCGGCGGGCGGCCGTGGTGGATCCGGCCGTGGCCGAGCCGGTGGCGGCGGCTCTGCTGGAGCGGGGGCTGGAGCTGGAGGCGATCCTGCACACCCACCACCACAGCGATCACATCGGCGGCACCCCCGGCCTGCTGCGCCAATGGCCCGAGGCGGCAGTGGTGGCCGCGGCCAACGACCGGGAGCGCATTCCCCTCCAGACCATGGGGGTGGGCGACGGCGATCAGTTCACCCTGCTGGAGGAGCCCGTACAGGTGCTGGCGGTGCCGGGCCACACCCGTTCCCACCTGGCCTTCTGGCTGCCGGCCAGCGGCCACCTGCTCTGCGGCGACACGCTGTTCGTGGGCGGCTGCGGTCGGCTGTTCGAGGGCACGCCGGAGCAAATGCACCGGTCGTTGCAGCGACTCGCCGCCCTGCCCGAGGCCACCCGGGTGTGGTGCGCCCACGAGTACACCGAGGGCAACTTGCGCTGGGCGGCGGCCCAGGCGCCTGAGGACGCGGCGATCGCCGCCCGGCTGGAGGAGGTTCGCAACCTGCGGGCCGCGGGCCAGGCCACCGTGCCCAGCAGCATCGGCCAGGAGCGGCGCACCAATTTGTTTCTCCGCGCCGGCAGTGCCGCCGAACTGGCCCGCCTGCGGCTCAGCAAGGACCAGTGGTGAGCGGGCCGGGCTGCCATGGGCCATAAGCTCTGCCCAACCCTTTCGGCCCCTTCCCGCGCCTGGCATGAGCACCCCCTCCGTTCCTGAAGCGGTGATCACCACCGCGGCGCCTGCTCCGGTGGGGCCCTACAACCAAGCCGTCAAGGCCGCCGGCCTGCTGTTCTGTTCCGGCCAGATCGCCCTCGACCCCGCCAGCGGCGCGATGGTTGGCGATGGCGATGTGGAGGCGGAGACTCGCCAGGTGCTGGCCAACCTGGAGGCGGTGCTGCGCCAGGCCGGGGTGGGCCCGGCCCAGGTGGTGCGCACCACTGTGTTTCTGGCCGATCTGGCCGATTTCGCCAAGGTGAACGCGATCTACGCCGAGACGTTCCAGACTGCCGTGGCTCCTGCTCGGGCCTGCGTGGAGGTAGCCGCCCTGCCCAAGGGCGCCCGGGTGGAGATCGACTGCATCGCTGTGCTGGCTCAGGACTGATCCATCCGGCAGCTCATCAGTCCGGCAGCCTGGGCATCCGAGCTGCTCAGGCGGGCCAGAATCTGTTGGAGGTCGAGGGCGGAGAGTTCACCGTCGGCGCCCCACTTCATCACGGAGCGCCCCAGCGGCCCGTCGTCGCTGGCCGGGCTGCCATGGGCGCAAGGGTTGAAGTCGGCGGTCATGGCCCTGACGACTGACGTGTGTTGGTTTCAACACTAGCCAGTGTCGGGCTGGCGGTCCACCGTGGGTGTGTCTGATGCGTCCGGTGCTCTTACACCGCCGCGCAGTCGGGGAAGGAACGGCCCGACGATGGGCCCCAAGCCCTTGCTGATCGCTTGCGTCCCTGGCCCTGTTCCTCTGCCAGCTAAGCTCGCAAAGCTGGTAACAGCGTTCGGGGCGTAGCGCAGCTTGGTAGCGCGGATGCTTTGGGAGCATTAGGTCGCAGGTTCGAATCCTGTCGCCCCGATTCAGTGATAGCAAGGGGTCTCGGCGATGTCGGGGCCCTTTTTGATGCCCCCTGGAGGGCGATGTACGGAAAATGGTCGAATGGGGTTCCCGGTGGCGTGGAGGGGATCGGACCAGGGGCTCGCAGGCAGGCCTGGAGGAGCCCGTTTTTCAGTTGAGTTCCAGCAGCTGGGGGATGGGGGCTGCGCCGCCCGCCCGAGAACTGAGAGGACTGGACAAGAACGGCCATCGGATCGCCTCCGCGGGCTGGCCGACTGAGCCGTTCGTTCACCACGACCGCTCCCCATCCACCGCACCGGAGCTGCCATGACCAACACGCCGCCAACCACCAGTGGTTCCAGAACCGCGCTGAACCGATCAATACCGGTTCGGGTATCGCCCATCAGATCGGCCTCGGCGCCCTGGTGGATGGCTACGCCGCCTGCCGCACCCAGTTCCTGCCCTTCTGCTTCTGAGCCACCGTCCGGCTCGTTCACCCACCACCCCCGGCAGCCCGGGGGGTTTTGATGGCCACCACGAGAAACCCACTCCCACTCCCATGACGGGCAACCTCCAGGCCATTGGCTTCCTGTTCACCTGGGTGCTGGGCTGGGGAATTGGCGGCTCACTGATTGATGCCGGCCTGATCAACGCCGGCGTGTATTCCCTGGAGGGCGGTCAGCTCGGCACTGCCGCCACCTTCATCCTCTGGAGCCTGCTCTGGGGTGGCGGCGGGTTCTGGCTCTACCGGCGCTGGACTCGGCCCTTCACCCCGGACTGCTGATCTGCTCCGGCCGCCTGGTCGTGTCGATCAGCAGGTTGTGCAGCAGCTCATTGCTGCTGATCAGCAGGTGGGCCATCCAGGTGCCCGTCAACCGGGGCTCCGCCACCGCATCCCCCTGGCAGCGGCCCATCGCCCGCTCGATCTCCGCCAGCTCGCGGCCGATGTTGCGCACCATTGCCTCGGTGCTCTCTCTGGGGCTGGGCCGGGGCGGTGTCTGCATGGCCTCCACTCTGGCGGGAGTGCTCAGCCAAAGCGGTAGTGCTTGCGCACCGGGGCATGCACCTCCCAGGTGCAGCTCAGCCCGGCGTCAAACACCACCAGATCGCCGGCGCCAAAGCGCACCGGCTCGCCGCCATCGGGGGTAACGGTCACGTCGCCTTCCAGCAGCAGACAGGTCTCCTGCTCGTCGTAGGTCCAGGGGAAGGTGCTGACCCCACAGCCCCAGGTGGGCCAGCTCGTCACCCCCAGGCTCTCCAGCTGCGCTGGACCGGGGTTGGAGGTGACCATGATGCCGGTGGCCATGGCTGTCTGCTGGAGAACCAGGGGCCATTGTCTGCTCTGTTCCCAGCCAGGCGGAGGAATCCCTGGGATAACGGCTGGCGCAGGCCTCAGGCCGCCAGCGGCCACTGCTCCACCCGTGCCCGCGCCGGGGTGAACAGGAACGTTTCGCCGTCGATGCGGTGGGCCTGGCCGTCAATCGCCTCCATGCCGCCGCAGGCGAAATCGATCAGCCGTTGGGCCTGGCCAGCATCGGCGCTGCTGGCATTGAGCACCACGGTCTGGTTGCGTTTCACCGCCTGGATCAGGGTCTGGGCGTCCTCGAGCTGGTGCGGATGGAGCACCAGCAGCTGGGAGCCTGGGGCCCGGTGATTGGTGGTGTCCATGGCCGCTGCTCTGCCAGGGAGGGGGGCAGGAGCGTACACCCAATCACTGGGGGCCGGCTGCTGCCTCAGCGGCGCACCGGCACCACCTGCATGCCGATCGGCGCCAGGGCGATCAGCGCCAGCTTGAGGTGCTGGATGCCAAAGGGAATGCCGATGATCGTGATGAAGCAGGCCAGGGCTGAACTGAGGTGGCCGATCGCCAGCCACCAGCCGGCCAGCAGGAACCAGATCACATTGCCCAGCAGTCCAAAGGGCCCTGTGCCGAAGTCACCCCGGCCGGTGAGCTCCCGCCTGCTCACCGCCTCGTTCCCGAAGGGCCAGAAGGAGTAGGTGCCGATCACAAAGCAGGCCCTCGCCCAGGGGATGCCGACGATCGTGATCGCCGCCACCAGCCCAGCCAGCCACCAGCCCAGGCCCATCACCACCCCGCCGAGCACGAACCAGAGCAGGTTGAGCAGAAAGCGCAGCATTGGGGCGTTCGCGGTGCTCCCAGCCTGGCAACAGAGAGTGCGAGCGCAGCCCGGACGGGGCGCCCGCAGCACCACAGCCGTGATGGGTGATGCCCTCTTCCCTCTTCTCTCAGACTCACTTCCCTCAGTCCAGCCGCCCCAGCTGCGGCAACGCTCCAGCCCCTCTGGCCCCTGCTGCCCCTTGGCAGGTCCACAGCCAGCCGCAGCAGCAACCCAACCAGGGTCCTGCTGGCTCCAGTGCCCCAGCAGGCGCTGAGCCCGATCCCCTCAACCCCGACGAGGACGATCTCGGCGGCATCGAGCTGGACAGCAGCGACGACAACCTCGATCCCGCTGCCCCTGGCGACCCCAACAGCGGCCCCGGCGGCAGCAGCGACAGCGACGACCCTCCTGCCACCCTCATCGGTGCTGATCCCCTGCGGGCTGCGCACCGCCGAGCTCTACCTGGAAGCCGTCAAGGGCACCACGCCCAGGGCAGCGGCACCCCGCCGCTGATCACCCCGCCTGGAGATCGAGATGGCCTGGTATCTGGTGTTTTGGCGCTGCCGCTCCACCGCCACAGTGGTGCCGGCCGCCAGCGCCGGCCAGGCCCGCTCCCGTGCCCGGCAGCGCCAGAAGAAGGGCTATGGGGCGATCGTGGTCGCTCGCCGGGCAAACCCCCAGGACAGCCAGCTCATTCGCCGCGGCATCTGGGTGCGGCGCCGGCGTGACGGCACCAGCCCCCAGTTCGGCAGTGCTCGCTCCAAGGCCCGGGCCCGCCGGCAGCGCAGCAGCTACCGCCACTGGTTGCGATCTACTCCGTAAGGCAGTTCGCCTTACACTTGATCCATGACCACCGTGACGCTCACCAGCAAAGGGCAGCTGACGCTTCCGCGGCAGTTGCGGGAAGCGCTCGGCCTGGCACCGGGCGCCCGTTTGCAGGCCTCCATCGACCGTCACGGCAGGTTGGTTTTGGTGCCATCCAAGTACGAGCCGGAGGAGCTGTTCCGGGACCGCCCCAAGGTTCATCGCGTGATGACCATCGCCGATATGGACCGGGCCATTGCCCTGGCGGCTGGCGATGAGGACGCTTGACACCAACGTGGTGGTACGGCTGCTGATCGGCGACGATCCGCAGCAGACCCCGATCGCCGAGAAAGCCTTTCTTGATGCCATCGCCAGCGGCGGGGTGTACCTACCGGATGTCGTGCTGGCGGAGGTGGCTTGGGTGTTGCGGGGCTACGACCTCGAGCGCACAACTCGCTACCACCTGCTCGAGCGGCTGGTGCGCACTCGCGGCGTGGTGGTGGATGACATTGATGCGGTGATCGATGCCCTCGAGCAGTTCCGCCTGGGAGGTGATCTGGCCGATCAGCTGATCCTGGCCCGGGCCGCCAGCACCGGTGCCCTGCCGGTGCTCAGCTTTGACCGTCGGTTCGCCGCCTCTGCAGGTGTTGAGCTGCTCGGGCCAGGTTGAGCCTCCAACCGATGGCCCAGCCACCAAATCAGCAGCCGGACCAGAGCCGAACGGCTCGGCAGACTGAGACGGTGCAGCCGGGGGGGCCTGCAGCTTGCGGGCAAAGGCGAAGGCCTTCTCGGCCGGGATCAGCCGCATCTTCTTGCCGGGCTGGCCGCGCCGGCCAAAGAACTCGACCTACCGAGGGGCGCTGCCGAGCTTCTGGACGCCGGGCTTATAGCGGTGAACCACAAGCAGGCGGACTTCGCAGACGGGGCCCTGGGGAATGGCCATGGCTGGGGTGGAGCGGAGAACACCGCGAGCCTCGCGTCAGCCCTGGCCAGCGCGAGCCGCAGGGGCATGCTGGAGAGGGGTTTCGCGCTTCCCTGCCGGCCAGACCCCAGTGTCAATTCTGCAAGCGCTGTGCTGATTCCTCACCGCGCCCGGTGATCAGAAGTGCAGGCTCTTCTTACTGGTGGCCTGGCCTGCGGCACTCAGCAGATCGGCTCCAGTGCACGGCCTTGCTGCTTACCGCGGCGCAAGTTGGCATCTGCCTCCACCACCTGGCGGTAGCTCAAATCGGCTTCTGCGGCCAGGGCGCTATCGATCTCATCCACCCGCGCCAGACATTGCTGAATCGCGGGCAGCATCTCTCCCTCGAGGTGAGAGATCTCCTCTTCTCCATAGGGCCGGTCAATCCAGTGCGGCGCAGCGGTCGGCCGGCGTGGCCCCTGAGGATGGATTTGATCGCCTTGCCGCAGGACTCCAGCAGCAGGAACGGATCCTCCTCAGGCCTGCAGAACGGAGAAGCGGCAGATGAGAGCGTGGCCATGGTGATCGGCGTCAGCAGTGGCGCAGCGACGAAACCAGATGCCTGCGCCCATCCGATTCCTGGCTGCCTCTGGTCAGAGGTGCCAACCTGGAAGGATCAGTCCTCCAGGTGGAGAGCGCCGGTGGGAATCGCGATTCACCTGAGCGACCAGCAGGCCCAGGTCCTGAGCGAAACCGCTCGCCGTCTCCAGGTGAGCGAGGCCGATCTGGCTTCTGCCGCGGTGCGGGATCTGGTGTCGCGTCATTCGGCTGACTTCCAGAGCGCTGCGGATCGCGTCCTCCAGAAGAACCAGGAGCTCTACTGGCGGCTGGCCTGATGCGCTGGCTCAGCCTGGCGGAGGTGCTTGATCTGCATCGCCGCCTGATTGAGCAAAGCGTGGCATGCCCGGTCTGCGGGACCTGGGCCTGCTGGAGGCTTCCCTGGCGCAGCCCCATCAGAGTTTTGGCGGAGTTGGCCCCTACCCGGAACTGAGTGACAAGGCCGCAGCACTGGGTTCCTCTCGGATCCAGAACCATCCCTTTGTGGACAAGAACAAGCGGATCGGCCATGCCGCCATGGAAACCACGCTCGACCTGAAAGGCCACGAGCTGGATGCCACCGTCGATGCCTCAGAGGCTGTGGTGTTGGCGGTGGCCAGCGGTGAGCTGAATCGTGAGGGCTTCCCTCGCTGGGTCGCGGACAACCTGCAGACCACGGATCAGTGATGACTTGTGCCCTCACCCTCGATGGCAACCCTGCAGGCCTGAGCCTCGGCGCCTTTGCTGCTCCCTCCTTGCCCGCCGGCCACTGGCTGTGGCTGGAGGCCAGCCAGGCCACTAGGCCGCTGCGCTGGCGGCTGGGGCGACGATGGGGCCCCAGCACTGATCAAGGAGGCGATAACGGTGCAACAGCTGCCGGCACTGCTGTCGCCCCTGCCCCTGCTGCTGGGCAGTGTCATCGCCTCCGCCGGCTGGTCCTGGCCGGCCGAGCTGCAGCCCCTGCTGGCTGCCCTCAGCCGCCACCGCTTCGCTGTGCGCATTGAGCCGCCGCCCAATCGCAGGGCCTACGGCCAGTTCGATCCCGCACGCCGCACCCTCTGGATCGCACCGATCACAGCCGAACTGGGCATCGCCCGTCAGACCCTCCTGCATGAGGCCGCCCACGCCGCCCAGAGCTGCCCCGATGGCGTGCTGCGGCCCATCGGCTGGCAGCTGCCCCTCAGCCCGCTGATCGCGCGGGAGATCTCCGCCCTCACCCTGAACAACTACGGCGCCCGGCAGCGGCTGCTGGAGCAGGAGGCCTTTGCCGTGCAGGGCCAGCCCAATGCCGTCGCCCTGATCGTTCGCGCCCTCGATCAGCGCTGCCGCCCGGCCCCCTGAAACCCTGTGCTGGCTGGCACAGGGGCAGAGGCAGGGAAAGACTTGATTAGGCAGATACCTCCGAGGAGCAGCGGCAGACCGCTAAAGGGGTACCCAAATACCAGAGTGGGTCATGCCAGCCAACCGCATCCAGTTTCAGCCAGGGATGTCCCTTGCCCAATTCATGGAGCTCTATGGCATGGAAGAGAAATGCGAGGCCGCCCTTGAGCAGGCTCCTTGGCCAGAGGGATTTATCTGTCCTCGATGAGGAACGAAAGAGCATGGCCTGGTTTGTAGACCCCCAGGCTCTACACCAAGCTGGCGGAGTGGCTGCGTTGACCATGGCTCGGGGGAGCCAATCTTCAGCGGCCATGCTGCAAAGCACGGCCAGAATGAAGGGCATCTGAGTTAGACGTTGTGGTGGCGCAGCAGCCGGCCTACGGCAGCCTGCAGGCGGCGGTGCCGCTCGACAAGGAGCGGGGGCTGGCCCTGCTCAGTGGCCGGCTGCTGTTGGCGCTGCTGGATCTGGCCCTGCCGGTGAAAGTGGAAAACCTCCAGCAGCTGCAGGTCCAGGGCCGCAGCCTGCGCGCCTACCAGCGGGAGGAACCCGACGACCTGCAACAGGCCCGCCAGGAGCTGGAGGGGCTGCTGACCCAGATCCAGCCGGAGCCCTACAAGTTCTATGAGCGCTGGGAGGTGCTGCTCAGCAGCGACCGCGGCACGCGCCGCATGGGCAACCTGATCCACGACCTCTGGCGCCATCTGCCGGAGCAGGTGCGGCTCAAGCCGGAGGGTGCCGGTGAGCTGCGGCGCTTCACGGGGTTGCTCCAGGAAGCGCGGGGCCTGTGCATCAAGCTGCAGCAGGACCGCCACCACGCCTCCCACTCCAAGGCCGATACCGCTTTTCACTCCCTCTCCTGGCACGCAGCCGTGCTGCGGCTGGCCGAGATGCCGGCAGAACTGATCGGCAGCGCTCAGATGATCCTGGCGACGGCCGTCACCATGCCGCCGGCCGTGCAGGCCGGCCTGGAGCAGGCCCTGCTGGGGCTGGGTGGCATCGAGGCGCAACCGCTGCTGGCCCATGTGGAGCGGGCCTTTGTGCAGCTGGCCGGCGAGCGCACGGGCCTGGCGCAGCGCTGGCTGGCCATCCATCCACCTGCCGCCGAGGTCGGGCCTGCCCTGCAGGCTGAGGAGCTCGCGCAGATGCGGGAGGAGCTGGCGATCCTGCAGGACCGCTTCGCGGCGCTGAGCGGCGCGATCGGGCCGGTGCTCAATCGCTTGGGCGACGACATTGAGGGGATCGGCGCCCAGCTGCGGGAGCTGCTGGTGCTGCAGGCCCAGGCCCTCAGGGCCTCGCGTCAGTCTGGTGGGGCAAGCCCTGTGGATGGGACCAGGGCGCTGGCCAGTGTGCAGGCGGCGTACCAGCAGCTTCAGGATCTGCGCTTCACGATTGCCCAGGAGATGGGCCAGCTGGATCCCGACTTCCGCTTCTACCACTGCATCATCTACCGCGAGCTGATCGTGCAGGCCCTGCGGCAGCAGGTGGTGCGGGTGGAGCAGCTGGTGGAGCTCTCCCGCCAGACGATCCTGCAGAAAACCCTGCGCAGCGGCGGTGACACCGATCTGGCGGCGCGGCTGGTGGATGCGCAGGCGCAGCGCTACGGGGAGCGCATCCAGGTGATTCTCGATCGGATCAGCTATCCATCGGAGGTTGTGTCGGCGGGTGACCTGGTGAGCCGGGAGGAATCAGCTCCTCACTGATCCGCCAGGGGCTGCTCGATCGGCACCAGCGCCGGCGGCTGCCGCTGGATCAGGCGATCAAAGTGAGCCCACACCGCATCAGCGCGGCTGTTGCCAGGCAGGCTCTGGCCAGCGGGGAAGTGGATGCCGAGCTCGCAGTTGTCGAACTGGGCGCTGTCGCTGAGGTTGGCGCTGGTGACCAGCAGCTCGGCGTCAGCCACGCAGCACTTCACGTGAAACACCGTGGGCCGATCGCGGCTGAGGTCGAGGGAGCGGGGGTCGAAGTAACCCCTGGGACGGGGACGGGCTGGATCCCAAAGCCTGTTCCAGGTGTGCTGCACAAAGGCCTGGCGCAGCTGCTCGGCCACCACGGTGCTGCCCTGTCGGCGGGGGATGTTGACCACCATGCGGGCATCGAGACCCGGGCAGGCCTCCAGCCGTTGTTGGATGCGATCGAGCAGGGCTGCGATGAACCCTTTTCGGTAGATGTTGAAGGTGGTGATCAGCAGGCGCTGCTCGCAGCGCTCCACCATCTCGCGAATCAATACGGCCTGGTCGCGGGCAATGCCAGCCGCTCCCGCATGGGGCCCCGACCACACCAGCTCCGCCGCCCCACTGCTGCCGTGGTGGCGCTGCTCCAGCAGCAGCTGGATCGTGAGCTCCAGGGTGCTGTTGCTGCCGCCCTTCTGGCTCCAGCCCTCCAGCCAGGCGAGCAGCCGCTGGCGCAGCTCAGGGCGATCGCTGGCGATCTGGAGCTGGCAGAGGGTGGCCTCCCCAGGGGTGACGGCCAAGGCGCGCACCCCTGCGGCAAGCCGTTGCAGCTCCCCGGTGGTGAGGGCCAGCAGGGGCTCGCTCACGGCAGTTGTTCGGGGAAGAAGGCGGCGTCAGCCACGCTGAGCGTGGGCACCACAAAGGCGCGATCCAGAAACTGATTGCGCTGCTCGCAACTGGTTTCGGCGATCAGCAGACAGCCATGGCAGGCGGCGCCATGGCTGTAGCGCTTCTCCAGCCCATCCTCCGGATTGTGCATGGAGCAGAAGGGATCGTTGGAGCAGAGCCGGCCGCGCTCCAGGGCATCACCACCAGGATGTCGGCATCCGAATCCCAGAGGGCGTCTCCGCGGGCCTGGGAGCCGAACAGGATGATCTGTTCAGGGGCGAAATGCTCGACCAGCCGTTGGGTGAATGCTTCAAGAGCTTCACGGGTGACGAGAGGGGCTGAGACGCGGCGATCCATCAAAGCTGGCTCCACTCCTGCCGAAACGACTCATCCATCTCCAGGGCGTCCTGCGATCGGCCCTGCAGTTCATCCAGCCACTGGCGGGCAGCCTCACTGTCACGGCTTGTCCATCCCATCTGTTCAGCGTAGGTCGGTCGGCCACAGATAGATCGCCCCGGCCGGCTCCACCCGGTGGGTCTGCAGCGCGAAGGTGCGGCGGATGCGCTCGGGCTCCCGCTCCAGGTCGCTGTCGATCGTCTGCAGGCGCTGCTCCCAGTACTTGCGGTTGTCCTCCAGCTGGCGGCGCTCCTCCTGGATCCCGCCCAGATCCAGCAGCAGCTGGTCGAGGTTCTCGTTGGTGCGGCTGCGGGTGCTGGTGATCCGCCTGCGCTGCTCCTCCAGCACCTTGATGAAGCGGGCCGCTTCCTCCTCCGCGCGCTTGGCCAGCTTGTCGGCCGCCTCCAGCCGCCGCGCCTCCACCTGTTGATCCAGGGCCTCGCGCAGCTGGGCCACGTCGCGGCCCAGGTGGGTCTGCAGCGTGGCGGTGATGCCCTCCGGCGCCTCCAGCCGTTGCTGCAGGGAGGCTTCGAGATCTTCCAGGGCGCGCCCGGTTTTCTCCAGGCTGAGTTTGCGCAACCGCCGATTGGGATCCGTGGGATCCCACTCCGCCGCCACCGCCAGCACCTCATCGTGCAGCCGCGAGGCGCCGTGGCCGTAGAGGCTCAGGCGGGCCAGCACAATCAATTTGGCCGTGTCGTCGGCCGTGCCCAGCACAGCCGCCCGGCTGAGGGCATCGCTCTGGAAGCCGCGCATCAGGAAGCGGTTGAGCAGCCGCGTCACCAGCGGATGCTCCAGGTGCAGGTGCACCCGATCGGCGTTCACCTCCTGGGGATCGCGAAACACCACCGGCTGCAGCGCCGTCTCCTGGCGCCACTGCCACAGCTTCTGACCGGGCTGGCGCGGCGGCCGCAGGGCATCGAGCACATCGCCCCAGGCGGCTTCGCCGCCGGGCAGATGGGCGGCGCTGGGAAACTCCCAGATGGCCCGCTCCGGATCCTGCGCGGCCTGGGCGGGATCGCGCGGCCGCAGCGCCAGGGCCTCGTGGCCGTGCCGCTCGCCCGTGAGCTGCAGGCTGGTGTTGAGGGCATCGCGGAACTGCTGGCTGGAGAAGTGCAGCCACTTGCGCGAGCGCTCCAGGTAGCGCTCCAGCGTGGCCACCTGTTTTTCCAGGTCGTTTTTGCGTTCGCGGCTGCCCTCCAGTTCCTCATCGAGCAGCGCCCGGGTGAGGCGGAAATCGGCCTCCTGATCGAGCCCCTTGATCGCGGCGATGGTGTTGGCCAGGGCGGTGGGGTTGATGCCCTTGGCCAGCAGGTCGTTGAGCTTGCGGATCACCACAGGCGGCAGGCAGCCCAGTTCGCTGCGGATCTGGTCGGTCTTGCGCACCACGGTGTCGAGCACCGTGTCTTCCGGCCGCTGCGGCAGCACGAAGTAGTGGCAGAACACCTGCGGCGCGCGCTGCAGGGTGCGGTTGATGCGGCCGTTGCGCTGCTCCATCCGGCCCGGGTTCCAGGGCACGTCGAAGTGCACCAGCCGTTTGCAGTGGTTCTGCAGGTTCACGCCCTCCCGTGCCGCGTCGGTGGCGATCAGGATCCGCAGCGGGTCGCTCTCCGGCGGGCTGTTGAAGCTGCGCTTGATCGCCTCGCGCCGCTCATCGCCGATGCCGCCGTGGAAGGTGGCGATGCGCGCTTCGGCCCGATCACTGCCGGCGATCAGCGCGCGCACGCGCCGCTCCAGCCAGTCTTTGGTGTCGGCGTATTCGGTGAAGATCAGCAGCCGCTCCTGGTGCCATGCCGCGCCCTCCTGCCCCAGCTGGGGGCAGAGGTGCTGGCGGATCAGCTGCTCCAGGCGCCGCACCCGGCTGTCGGCCTGATAGCGCGCGGCCTGGGCGATGGTCTGCATCTGCCTCAGCAGCTCCCATTCCTGCTCGCTGGCGGCCAGCGCCGAGGCCAGGGCCGCCTCGTGCTGGGCATCGGCCTCCAGCAGCAGCTCCTCTTCGTCGCCTGCGGCGCGCTCGTCGTCGCCATCAATCGCGCCCCGCAGCAGATCGAGGGCCTCCAGGCGGATCGGGCGCTGCTGGCTCGCCTGGGCGGCGCGCTTCTCCAGGGTGCGCATGTGCACCCCCAGGGTGCGATCAAAGGCCGCAATCGAGCTGAGCAGACGCTTCTGCAGGTTGGCGATCACCAGGTTTTCGGCGGCCCGCTCGCGCTTGCCCGCCCCCAGCAGCCGCTGGTTGCGCAACTCCCGGTAGCGGCTGAGCAGTTCAGCCAGCTGGAGTTCCGGAGTGTCGGCCGGCAGGCCCTCGATCACCTCGGGCGTCACCAGCCGCTCGGGCAGCTCCACGCCAATCTGGCGCAGGTCTTCCTTGAGCCGGCGCACCATCACATCCTCCAGGTCCTGCTTGCGCACGGCCACGCCGCGGCAGAAGCGGGTGGGATCGAGGATCTCCAGCAGGGCCGAGAAGCTGTTGCTGTGGCCGTTGTGGGGCGTGGCCGAGAGGAACAGCTTGTGCTCGAAGCGCCCGGCCAGATCGCGGATCGCCCGGGTGAGCTTGGAGTCGATCGCAAACTTCGAGCCGCTGGCGGGGGCGGCGTTGTGGGCCTCATCGAGGATCAGCAGGGCCTGCTTGCCCTCATCGCCCAGCCAGTCGCGCAGCGGCCCGGCGTAGGCCTCATCGCGCACCAGCGCCTGGCTGAGGATGAAGCGGGTGTGGGTGGCCCAGGGGTTGATGCCCCAGCCGCGCTGACGCCGCATCGCGGAGATGTAGGCGCGGTCCATCACCGCAAACCCGAGCCCGAAGCGACTCTCCATCTCCCCCTTCCACTGCAGCACCACCGAAGGCGGCGCCACCACCACCACCCGGTGCACCTTCTGGCGCAGCAGCAGCTCGCGCAGGATCAGCCCGGCCTCGATCGTTTTGCCCAGGCCCACGTCGTCGGCGATGAACAGGCTCACGCGCGGCATGCGCAGCGCCTTGCGCAACGGCTCCAGCTGGTAGGGCTTCACGTCGATGCCGGCCCGCAGCGGCGCCTGGAACAGGCCCGGGTCGGTGCTGGTCACGCAGTTCCAGCGAAGGGTGTTGAGGTAGCTGCCGAACACCTGCGGGTCATCAAAGCCCCGCTGGCCCACCGTGTCCCAGGTGGTTTCCCCCAGCACCAGGGCATCCACCTCCCGCTGCCAGAACACCTCCAGCCGCTGGCCGTTGGCGTCGTCGTCGAGACAGGCCATCCGCACCACCGTGTCGCCCTCGGGGTGCTCGGCCGGCTCCACCTCCTCCACCAGCCAGCGGTGGCTGCGGCACTGCACCACGCAGCCTTGCGCTGGAAGAAGTGGGGTGTAGACGGGAGGTGAAGTCATCAGGCTCCTTCTTCCTTCAACCCTGCGTGAATCTGCTGCGCGTGTCAGCCATCTTGCAGGCTCCGAAACACAGATCAGCATTGGTTTCCATGCGGATCCTGCAGTGCTGCTGTGCTGGCTGCAGCAGCAACCACAACGGCGGCCTGGCACACAACACTAGTGTGATTGCAACAGATTTTCTCGATCGTGGTCCGGTGCCCGGCCTGATCTCCTCCCCTCCGTCAGGGTTTCTGCAGTAGTTCGCTCGGGTTAACAGGGTGAGGCGATGACCTGGCTCGATAACACGCTGGTGCTCTCGCGCCTGCAATTCGCCTTGACGGCGATCTTTCACATGCTGTGGCCGGTGCTCTCCACGGGACTGGCCATCTTCCTGGTGGTGTTGGAGGGGTTCTGGCTGCGCACGCGCAACCCCCTCTACTACCGGCAGGCCCGTTTCTGGGCCAGGTTGTATGTGCTGAACTTCGGCATCGGCGTGGCCTCGGGGTTGCCGATGGAGTTTCAGTTCGGCACCAACTGGGCGCCCCTCTCGGAATTCGTGGGTGATTTCTTTGGCTCGGTGCTCGGCTTTGAAGGTGCCATGGCCTTCATGTTGGAAGCCGGCTTCCTCGGGATCATGCTGTTTGGCTGGAACCGGGTGCCGCCGGCCATCCACTTCCTGGCCACTGTGATGGTGGCCTTTGGGGCCAACCTCTCAGTGTTCTGGATCCTCAGTGCCAATTCCTGGCTGCAAACCCCGGCCGGTGGCACCTTCAACGATGGCCATTTCCACGTGCAGAACTATTTCTCAGCCATCAACAACCCATTCATGCTGCGCAGCGTGCTGCACATGAGCCTGGCCACCGTGGAAACCAGCATGTTGGTGGTGGCAGCGGTGAGCTGCTGGTGGCTGCTCCGCAAGCAGGCCGATGCGGCAGTGCGTGCCTTCTTTGCCTTCTCCCTCAAGCTGGCGCTGGTGATTCTGTTGGTGGTGGCGCCACTGCAGGTGCTGGCGGGCCATGAGAGCGCCCTGCAGGTGGCCGAGCATCAGCCCACCAAACTGGCTGCCATTGAGGGCATCTGGTCCACCCAGCCCGCTGGCAGCTCGCCAGCCTGGAACCTCCTGGCGGCCCCTGATGAGAGCGCAAGCCGTAACAGTTGGTCCCTGGCGGTACCGGGCGGTTTCAGCTGGATCCTGGAGGGGCGATCTAGCCTCAGCCATCCGGTGCGTGGCCTCGCCAGCTGGCCAGTCGACCAACGGCCGCGGATGGTGGGCGTTCTCTTTTATTCCTTCCGGGTGATGGCCGGCATCGGCATCGCCATCACCTTGCTGATGGCCTCCACTGTGCTGCTGTGGTGGCGCCGGGGCCTGTCGGCCGAAACCCTGGCGGCCGTTCCTGGGTTGGCCTGGGCCTGGATTCTCTCCGCACCAGCTGGCTACCTGGCGATCGAGGCTGGCTGGGTGGTGCGCTGCGTGGGCCGCCAGCCCTGGACGGTGTACGGCCAGCTGCGCACCGCCGATGCCGCATCCCAGCTGCCGGCAGCGGAGGTGTTGGTGAGTCTGAGCACCTTTGCCGTGCTGTATGCCGTGCTGCTCGGCTGTGCCCTCTGGTTTGGCTCGCGCATCATCCGCCGTGGGCCCGACCTCAGCCTGATGCCACCGGCTGATCCAGCCAGCCAAGCCGCAGCAACAAGCCGCGGCGTCCTTCCCCAGTGAGTGGCCATGGAGTTCCTGGATGTGTTCATGCCGGGGGTCTGGTTCGTGATCCTGGCCCTGTTTCTGTTGCTCTATGTGATCCTCGATGGCTTTGATCTGGGGGTGGGCATTCTTTCGCTCACATCACCAACCGAAACCCAGCGCTCCATCCTGATGACATCCCTGGGCAATATTTGGGATGCCAATGAAACCTGGCTGGTGTTGATGGGTGGCGCCCTATTTGGCGCCTTCCCCCTGGCCTACGGCACGATTCTCAAGGCCCTTTATGGGCCGATCTACCTGATGATCCTGGGCCTGATCCTGCGGGCCGTGGCCTTTGAGTTTCGGGAGAACGCCGAGCACAAACGCCCCTGGAATTTGATGTTTGGCCTGGGCAGTGTGCTGGCGGCTGCAGCGCAGGGCATCTGTCTCGGCACGGTGCTGGCCGGCATCCCCACCGACAGCCAGGGCCATTTCACGGGCAGCCCGTGGATCTGGCTGAACTGGAGCAGCCTGCTGGTGGCCCTCACCCTGATCCAGGGCTACGTGCTGATCGGCTCCACCTACCTGATTCTGAAAACCAGCGGCGAGCTGCAGCGCCTGCACCGGCGCACCGCCCGACTGGCGGCGGCCACCACCCTGGCAGGCGCATTGCTGATCACCCTGGCCACGCCGTTCGTCTCGAGCACCTTGAAGGACAGGATCTTTGACCCCCAGTTCCTGCCTGTGTTTGTGGTGCTTCCGCTGGTCGGGATCACCCTGATCGTGCAGCTGTTTCGTAGTCTTTCGCTGGGGCAGGAGGTGTGGCCGTTCGTCTATACGGTGCTGCTATTTGTGTTGAGCTTTGCGGGGCTTGGCCTGATGGTGTTTCCCGCCATTATTCCGCCTGCTGTCACGATCTTTGAAGCCCATGCTTCGATCAGCTCGTTGGTGTTCATGCTCACGTTTATCGGCGTGCTGATCCCGATCATGCTCTTCTACAACATCTACAACTACCTGGCGTTCAGCGGCAAAGTGCCCCATCCGGCAGAGGCGGAATAGGCTTCAGCAGCTGTCTTCAGCAGCTGCCGGCTGCCCCGGCTCCTTCCTGTTGGGCGGCTGGCGGCTCGCGGTAGTCCAGCCTGAGCAGGCGCACCAGTGGGGCGAAGGGCTTCAGATAGCGGCTTTCATGGGGCAGGCCCTTGATCATGCGGTTCCAGTAGAGCCAGGGCAGCATCCTGGTTTTCATCAGCCACATGCTCCAGCGCTCCTTGGTGGGATCGATGAGGAAGGAGCTGATGGGTTTCTGGCTGTAGTCGAATTCCGCCATCACCACGTTGTTGTAGCCAGTGATCAGCGGGCACACGGTGTAGCCGTCGTAGTGGGCTGTGAGCGGCCGGCCCTCCAGGAACGCCAGCACATTGGTTGCGGTAACCGGCGCCTCGCCGCGCACGGCCCCGGCCGTCTTGGAGGTGGGCAGCCCCGCCACATCGCCCAGGGCGAACACATTGGCGTAGCGGGGGTGCTGGGTGGTGAGCTTGTCCGCGGCGGCCCAGCCGCCAGGCCCGTCGATGGCCAGAGGGCTGCTGGCCACCATCTCCGGTGCGCTCATTGGTGGCACCGCATGCAGCATCCCGAACGGCAGGTCCTCCGTGTGCACGTTTCCGTCAGCGTCGGTCACCTGGAACACGGCCACCTGCTCCGCGCCGTGCACGGCCTGCAGATCCCAGCCAAAGCGCACCTCGATGCCCCGGCGCCGCACCACCTGCTGCAGGGTGCGGGCATAGGCCGGCACGGCAAACAGAGACCGCAGCGGTGTACAGAAGATCAGCCGACTGTTCACGCCCACGCCGCTCCTGGCCTGGAACACGTCGTCGGCCATGTACATCACCTTCTGGGGCGCGCCGCCGCACTTCACCGGGGTGGCCGGCATGGTGAATACCGCATTGCCGCCCGTGAAGGCCTGAATGCTCTGCCAGGTGTAGGGGGCGAAGTCCTTGCTGTAATTGCTGCACACGCCGTGGCTGCCGAGGGCCTCGCCCAGGCCCGCGATCCGGTCCCAGCGGCACTGCAGCCCGGTGGCCAGCACCAGCACGTCATAGCTGAGGGTCTCGCCCGCGCTGGTGGTCACGCTGTTGTGGTCGGGATCGAAGCTTGAAGCAGCCGCCCGGATCCAGCTCACACCCTTGGGGATCAGGGATGCTTCGCTGCGTCGGGTTTGCTCCAGGGTCATCACCCCACCGCCCACCAAGGTCCAGCCCGGCTGGTAATAGTGATCAGTGGAGGGCTCCAGGATGGCCACATCCAGCTGGGGCCGCTGGCGCCTGAGCAGGTTGGCGGTGGTGATGCCGGCGGCACCGCCGCCCACGATCAATACCTTGTGGTGGCGCATGGGGGATGGATCCATGGCCTTCAGGCAACTGATGTCAGTGTATGCAGGCATTCCGACTTGTCTCTAGCGTTGTAAGAGCGATAAAGCGTTGCGGGGCATCCGGTTTGCCTCCTGCCCCTCCTCTGCGTTCCTTCCATGTCTGATGCCAGCCTTGCGGCTTCCCAGCCGGGCTTCCCCCGCATCAAGGAGCCGGCACCGTATTTCGATGCGCGTACCACCCATGGCCCGCGCAAGCTCAGCGACTACGCCGGCAAGTGGCTGGTGCTGTTCTCCCATCCGGCCGATTTCACCCCGGTGTGCACCACTGAGTTCATGGCCTTTGCCCATGCCTACCCCAACTTCCAGAAGCTGAACTGCGAGCTTCTGGGGCTGTCGATCGACAGCAATTACGCCCATGTGGCCTGGTTGCGCAATATCAAAGAGACGTTCGGGGTGGAGATTCCCTTCCCGATCATTGAAGACCTGTCGATGAAGATGGCCCACGCCTACGGAATGATCCAGCCCGGCGCCTCCGACACCTCAGCTGTGCGCGCCACCTTTGTGATCGACGACAAGGGCATCCTGCGGGCGATGGTCTATTACCCGATGACCAACGGGCGCTCGGTCAACGAGTTTCTCCGTCTCGTGGAGGCCCTGCAAACAACCGATCACCACGGTGTGGCCACCCCAGAGGGTTGGCAGCCCGGCGACAAGGTGATCGTGCCCCCGCCAGCCGATGTCGTCGCCGCCGATGCCCGCATCAACGAGGGCTACGAGTACACCGACTGGTACTTCTGCAAGAAGTCGCTCTGATCCGGGTGCGCCGGCGCGTCCCGTGAAGGCCGCCCACCCCCAGGCCCACCAGGTGTTGGGCTCCATCTGGCCGTAGGTGTCAGCCGTTCTTCGTTTGGCCCGTGATGGGTGGCTTTCCGGGTGGATCGAGGTCAGTCAATCCTTCGGGCTTCCAGCTTCCAGGATCGCCTGCACCTCCGGGATGTACACGGCATACATGCCGCGCAGATCCCCCGGCTTGAAACCGAATGCCCTGTCGTTTGCATACTTGTCTTTCACAAAGGCGGGGCGGCTGTCCTTGCTGCCGTGGCAGGCCAGGCAGCTCGCCTGCACATCGATGCGCCGGTAGCAGTTCACGCCCGCACCCTGCTCGGCCGTGGCCGGTTCCCACAGTCCGGTGATCTCGGGGTGCTTGGCGAACAGGTCAATCACACCCGTTTCCTGTGAGCCGACGGGGGCATGGTCCGGGTTGCGGTACTTGCTGGCCACCTGCCGCACGCGCCAGCCGTTCTCCTGCCCAATCGCCATCGCCCGTTTGCCGACGGGCATGCACACCTGGCGCATGGTGTCCATGGTGGGCTCCTCGCCGGTGCCCTCCAGGCTGGAGGCCAGGGAGATGCGCATGCGGTCGAGCTGCTCCATCTGATCCACGGCCTTGGCGAGCACGGCCGGATCCACGGGAGCTTCACCGCTGGCCGCCAGGGCCCCACAGGGATGGAGGCAGAGCAGCAGCAGCGCGCAGACGACCCCCAGCAGGGCACGGATCGGTCGTTTCCAGGCCCACAGCAGGGAGGGGCGCTCCGGCTGTTGAGAACGGCAGGCGAGTCGGAAAGGAACCATGGGGAGCAACCGCCAGCGGCTTCGCACGGGTGCTTTCACCCTGGCGATCCCCGCTTGATCGGTGCCCATTTCGATACAAACGGTGAATGGGCAAGTGCCCGCCAGCGGAGACTCGCGGCCCTCACCCAGCCCTCCAGCAGGCTGCCCAGCATCCAGCCAGAGTGAATTCCTGCTGGTCATGTCCACCAGGGCTTGGAGCCGTCGCGGAAGTCGGTTTCGCTCCAGGGGCTGAGCAGCACCTGGTCGTTCTCAACCTGCACGTGCGCCAGGGCGAGTGACAGGGGGGCCGGCCCGCGCACCACCGTGCCGGCCTCGTCATATTGGCTGCCATGGCAGGGGCAGATGAACTTGCCGGCGGCTTCGTTCCAGGGCACCACGCAACCGAGGTGGGTGCAGATGGCATTGATGCCGTAGCTGCCGATGGCGTTGTCGCCGGTGACGATCAGGTAGGTGGGATCCCCCTTGAGTCCTTGCACGAGCCTGCGCCCGCCGGGCTTGTGGGCGCGCAGCCAGCCGCTGGCGGAGATCGGATTGCCCAGTTCGTCGCGGGCCAGCACGCCAGCGGCGCCACCGGCAGCCAGCGGCGGCAGGAAGAAGCGCAGGGCGGGATAGAGAGCGCCCCCCACCACACCGGTCACAGCTCCGAAGGTGAGCAGGTTGAGCAGCTGGCGGCGGGATGGATCAGGGACCGCCCCGCCGCCGGGGGAGGCAAGGCTGTTGGTATCAGTCATTGGGAGGCCCTCATACAATGGTGACGTGATTGCAGCATGAAAGGATTGCTTGTGTGGTCGCGAGCCGGTGCCGGGGCCATCAACGGTGTTTTCCGTGATCCGGCTGGGCGAGGTTCAAAGCCTCACTAACCGACCACGGGCGCGCGCAGGGCCACCGGTTCAGCGGCTGCGGCCGCCAGATCCAGGGGGAAGTTGTGGGCGTTGCGCTCGTGCATTGCCTCGATGCCCAGGCCGCCGCGGTTGAGCACATCGGCCCAGGTGTTGATCACTCGGCCCTGGGCGTCGAGCACCGAGTGGTTGAAGTTGAAGCCGTTCACGTTGAAGGAGAAGCTGATCACCGCCAGGGTGGCGAACCAGATGCCCACCACCGGCCAGGCGGCCAGGAAGAAGTGCAGGCTGCGGCTGTTGTTGAAGGAGGCGTACTGGAAGATCAGCCGGCCGAAGTAGCCGTGGGCGGCCACGATGTTGTAGGTCTCTTCCTCCTGGCCGAACTTGTAGCCGCGGTTCTGGGATTCGGCCTCGGTGGTTTCGCGCACCAGCGAGCTGGTGACCAGGGAGCCGTGCATGGCCGAGAACAGGCTGCCGCCGAACACGCCGGCCACGCCGAGCATGTGGAAGGGGTGCATCAACACGTTGTGCTCGGCCTGGAGCACCAGCATGAAGTTGAAGGTGCCGGAGATGCCCAGGGGCATGGGATCCGAGAAAGAACCCTGGCCGATCGCATACACCAGCAGCACGGCGGTGGCGGCACCCACCGGGGCGCTGTAGGCCACGGCGATCCAGGGGCGCATGCCCAGGCGGTAGCTGAGTTCCCACTCCCGGCCGAGGTAGGCGTAGATGCCGATCAGGAAGTGGAAGATGATCAGCTGGTAGGGGCCGCCGTTGTAGAGCCACTCATCGAGGCTGGAGGCCTCCCAGATCGGATAGAAGTGCAGGCCGATGGCGTTGGAGCTGGGCACCACCGCGGCCGTGATGATGTTGTTGCCGTAGAGCAGGCTGCCAGTGATCGGTTCGCGGATGCCGTCGATGTCGACGGGCGGTGCGGCGATGAAGGCGATCACGAAGCAGATGGCGGCGGCCAGCAGGGTGGGGATCATCAGCACGCCGAACCAGCCGATGTAAAGGCGGTTGTTGGTGGAGGTGATCCAGTCCTTGAAGGACTCCCAGGAGCCGCCCCGGGTGGGGGCGAGGGACGTGGAGGTCATGGCTATGAAGTGCGTGGGCGGGTCACGAGCAGCGCTCTACCCGCCTATCACGGTAGCGTGATGACGCTGAGGTGTGAGGTGATGGCCATGGGTGTTTTTGCTCAATCGTTGCGGCGGTGCTGGGGGTTGCTGGTGCTGGTGCTCGTGCTGCAGGCCGTCGTGCTGGTGGCGCCGGGGGCCGTCCCGGCGCTGGAGGCCCGGTATTGGCTGCTGCAGGATCAGGACGGCCGCGCCTGGTCGCTCACGCTGCTGGAGCAGGGCGACCCCTCCTATCCAGCCGGCCTGCGCCTGCGCATCACCGATCGCACCGGTGGCCAGCCGCTGGATCACAGCCGCAACCTGCGCCTGCGTGATGGCCTGGGTGGTGTCTGGGAGCTGGACAACCGCAGCAGCGAGCTGGTGCCAGCCGGTGAAACGCTGCTCCCGCCTGCCTCTGCCCAATTCGACCTGGCGGGTCTGGAGCCCAGGCCCCGGGCCGAGTTGCCCCTGGCGCTGGAGGTGCCGCTTGCCGGTGGCGATCGGGCCCGGCTGGTGGCAGGAGCCGCTGCGGTGGCCGCCCTGCATGGCGCCTGAGGGCTGGCGTGGGTGGTCTCGTTAAGGTCGGGATTCATGGGTGAACCATGCGTGTCCGATTCAGCCCGCTGGGATCAGCGCTACCGCGAAGGCTCCGACGGCTGGGAGCTGGGCCGACCGGCGCCACCGCTGGAACGCTTTCTGCGCTCTGATCCCCGCCGTCCCCAGCCGCCCGGGCGGGTGCTGGTGCCCGGTTGCGGCCGAGGCCATGAGGCACACCTCTTGGCCGAGCTGGGGTTTGAGGCCATCGGGCTCGACTTCAGCGCCGAGGCGATCGCCCACGCCCGCCAGCTGCACGGCGCCGATCGACCCGAGCTGCGCTGGCTGCAGGCCGACCTCTTCGACGCCACCGCATTGGAGGGTGCGGGGTTGGCAGCCGGCAGCCTGCGGGGCCTGCTCGAGCACACCTGTTTCTGCGCCATTGATCCCGGCCAACGTGGCGCCTATCTCGACGCCGTGGTGCGGCTGCTGGCGCCGGGCGGTTGGTTTCTGGCGCTGTTCTGGTGCCATGGCCGGCCGGGAGGGCCGCCCTGGGGCAGTGATGCGCCCGACCTGGAGCAGCAGCTCACGGCGTCCGGTCTGCAACGGCGGCTGTGGGAGCCAGCCCAGGGATCCCTGCCGGAGCGCGACAACGAATGGCTGGGGCTCTGGCAACGCCCCTGACGGCGTCCATGCCGATGGGGCATGCTGGCCGTGTGCACACATTGCACAGGGTTGAAGCCATCGAGAAGCCCCAGCGCCAAGGTGAAGACAGGTAGCCCCAGCCGGGAGGCGCTGAGCTGACCCAGGGGACCGGCCCGGATCGGTCCAGGGGCTTGCTGCTGGCGCAGCAGCTCCTGAAGCCGGCGTCCCATCCCCGCCGGGCTGTCGAAGCCCACCAGCACCGAGTCGCCGATCAGGAAGGTGGGAACTCCAGGGGTGCGGATGCCGGCGCGTCGGCTGATCGCCTGCAGTTCAACCAGGGCGTTGGGATCGGCCTCCAGCCGATGCAGCCGCAGCTGCCATGGCGGCCTCGGTTCGGTGCGTTGCAGTTCATCGAGAAAGGCTTCCGCGTCGGCGCAGTGGGGGCAGCCCTCCCGAACAAACACGTGCAGGACGATCCCCTCGGCGGGGGCGTGGACTGGGGTGCTCACCGGGGCCAACACCAGCAGCAGGCCGATGACCAGGGCAAGCCATGCATGGGGCTTGTGGCGTTGGCCTTGGGCTGGCATGACCCCGTGAGGTAGCAAATGACACCTGCGCAGGCCTGCGGCTTGGCGCCTGCTCAGCCAGCATGAAAGTGTGATGGTGTTGAGCCTAATCCCCATTCCCGGCATGAACGAACTCACCAGGGCGATCAACGCCCACGTGGCCTCCGAATTTCAGGCCAGCCACACCTCTCTGGCCATGGCGATCTGGCTGCGGGAAAAGGACCTGGCAGGCTTCTCCCAGTGCATGCCCGACGGGTTTGTGGCCGAGCAGCTCCAGGAGGAGGCCGAGGCCCGCTTCGTGCTCAAGCGGTTGCGGCAGGCCGGGGACAACAGCGCCGCCCTGCTCCTGTTGGATCAGCAGTTCCTGGAGGGCACTGCCCTGGCCCACGTGAAAGGTCCGGGCTCGCTCACGGTTGCCTGAGCCCTGCGTCGCTCCCGTTCCGCATCTGCACTGTTCTGCCATGACCACCAGCCGCTCCTGTCGCTGCCAGGGCCGCCCCTGGCAGGCACCCTGGCGCCGGGGATCTGGCAGCCATGGCGGCGCCGTGACCGTAGCCCTGCTCGGCATGCCTAACGCCGGCAAATCAACCCTTTACAACCGGCTCACGGGGGGGAGTGCGCAGATCGCCAACTGGCCTGGCCTCACGGTGGAGTTGTTGCGCGGCGCCATGCCGCCCGCCAGCAGTGGCTGCGCTTTTCAGCTGGTGGACCTGCCGGGCATTCACGACCTGAGCGGCAGCAGTGAGGATGAGGCGGTTGTGCAGCGCTTTCTGCGCCACACCCCGCCCGATCTGCTGCTGGTGGTTGTGAATGCCAGCCAGATCGCCAGCCAGCTGCGCTTGCTGTTGCAGCTCAGGGCCCTGGCCATTCCCACGCTGGTGGCCCTCAACATGAGCGATGAGGCCCGCCGTTTCGGCATCGCGATCGATGCCCAGGGCCTGGGCGAGGCCCTGGGGGTGCCGGTGCTGGCCGTGAGTGCCCGCCGCAATCAGGGCATCGATGAGCTGATCCACCGGGTGCATCAGCTGGGCGAGGGGCTCGGCGCTGCTCTGCCCCCGGCAGCTGATCTCGATCAGGCCCTGGCCGAGATTCCCCAGGAGCGGGTGGATTCCCTGCTCACCCGGCATGTGCAGCTGCCGCCCCGGTTGAGCAACCCCCGCACCCGCCAGGCGGATCGGCTGCTGTTGCACCCGCTGGTGGGCCTGCTGCTGTTTCTGGCCATCATGCTGGCCGTCTTCCAGCTGCTCTACGCGCTGGGTGCACCTGCGCAGGATCTGGTGGGCAGTGCCATCAACTGGACCCAGAGCGCGATCCTGGAGCCCTCCCTGGTGGCACTCAACACGCCGCCGTTGCTGCATGACTTCCTGATCGACGGCGTGTGGCTCGGGGTGGGCACGGTTGCCACGTTCCTGCCGATCATTTTCCTCTTCTACCTGATGCTCGCCGTGGTGGAAGACTCCGGCTATCTGCCCCGGGCGGCTTTCCTGATGGACGGCTTCATGCGCTGGCTCGGGCTCGATGGCCGCGCCTTCGTGCTGCAGGTGATCGGCTTCGGCTGCAATGTGCCGTCGATCATGGGCACCCGGGTGATCCGCGATCGGGGCATGCGCCTGCTCTCGATGTTGGTGATCCCGTTTGCCCTGTGTCAGGCCCGGCTCACGGTGTTTCTGTTCATGGCTGACGTGTTCTTTCCCCGGCCCTGGTGGGCGCCGGGGCTGGTGGTGTTTGCCTTCTACGTGCTCAGTTTTGTGGCCGTGGTGATCACCGGCCTGCTGTTCAAGCGGGCCTATCCCAGCCAGGAGGCTTTTGTGTTGGAGCTGCCGCCATATCGCACCCCCAGCCTGAGCACGATCCTGCGTCGCGGCTGGAGCCAGATGCTGAATTTCATGGTCACCACCCGCAGCTTCATCGTGCTGGGTGCCGCGGCGATCTGGCTGCTCACCCACCTGCCACCCGGTGCGGCGGCTGGCAGTGGCGCCACCATCGCCGATTGGATCGGCGGTCTGTTCCAGCCGCTGCTGGCGCCGATTGGCATGAATCCGGCGCTCACCGTGACGCTGTTCTTCGGCTTCATCGCCAAGGAGATCCTGCTGGGGGCGATGGCGGTGATCTACAAGACCAGCGAGGCTGGTCTTGGCGGGGTGATCGCCAGCCTGATCACCCCGTTGCAGGCGCTCAGCTTCATGACCTTCGTGCTGCTCTACACCCCCTGCCTGGGCACGGTGGCGGCCCAGCTGAAGGAGTCGAAGAGTCGCCGGTTCGCCCTGCTCTCGCTGGGCTGGTCGCTGCTGCTGGCCTGGCTGATGGCCCTGGTGGTGTTCCAGGGCGGGCTGCTGCTGGGCTTCAGCTGAGTTGAAGAGTCAGTGCTGGCAAGGCCGCACGGTCATCTCACTGGCGTGTTCGTGGCGCAGCATGAATTCCAGGAAGCCGCAGGCCAGGTGCAGGATTCCGCCTGGCCTGCCGCGGCGCACCACTTCGATTTCAGCCCCTGGCTGAACGCCCATGGCCCGCAGGCGCTGGACCAGCACCGGATTGGCAGGCAGGGTCTCCAGCCGCACCCGATGTCCCTCCTCGACCTTGCTCAACGGCATCGTGAAGACAGCATGCTTTGTGAATGCTACGGCCCATCCCGCCATGGCTCGGGCCTTCTTCCGTGCCATCCAGTGCTGCATCGGCGATCACGGATCGCGGTGGATGGCGATGGGTTCCGGACACAACAAAGCCCGGGTCGAGGCCCCCGGGCATTTGTCTATTCAGCCGTGCCTGGCAACAGCTTGATCGTTGATGGATCAGGTGGTCTTGGGTTGGGATGATCTTGGTTTGGGATTGTGTTCAGCTGAGGGCGGAGCTGCCGGCGCTGGCACCTGGGGCCAGGTGTCGATTTGGACGTTCCGTTGAATCCGGGGCACCTCAAGCGATGCAATGGATGGCGATCACGCCAGGAACGTCAGAGATCCGTCGAGAGTGTTGGAGCAGGGGCCGGATCGTCAGCGCGCTCCTGGCTGG
>JBILNZ010000019.1:0-50245 GCA_044374745.1 Prochlorococcaceae cyanobacterium
TCCATCGATGGAGCCTCCGAATCCCGTTGCCACCACGATGGGCCGGCCAGCAGGAAGCGGCAAGGCCAGCAGAGCATTCGACACCGCTCTTCACCGGCGGCAACGGCTCTTCATGAAGCAGGCAGTGGGAGGGGGGTGATGCCGTGCAGGCGGCCCAGCGCGGGACGAGCTAGCCATCCCCCACGGAAAAGCACTCCGAATCGGCGGGATGGGAGCTGAACCGGCGGTAGACCCTGGCCCTCCCCACCCCGATCATGCCCGCCTTGGGGCAGCCGCCGTTCACCCGCAGGTTCAAGGACTGCGGAGAGCTGTTTGCCCCCATCTTTGCCAGTTCCTGGCTGGTCAACCCCGCCAACCTGCCGCTGGCACGAACGATGCTGGCCCGCTTGAACGGCCATCGGTGGGTGATGCACCCACACAGTGAAGCAATGATCCAGCCACAGGTCATGGGGTGGTGCTGGCCACCTTCAACCTCTGAACCTGAATTGCTCTGAGCAAGACCCACCACCAGCAATCAGCGGGCTACAGTGATGGAGTTATTGGGCACAATCATGCTGACCGGAACAGATCTGCTCGCCAAGGTCAAGGCCCTTGGGGAGGCCTCCAAGTCCGAACTGGTGCGCGAGTGCGGCTACGTGAGCACCAAGAAGGATGGCAGCGAGCGGCTGAACTTCACGGCGTTCTATGAGGCGCTGCTGGAAGCCAAGGGTCTCAGCCTCGGCACTGACACCACGGGCCGGGGGAAGGGCGGCCGCAAGCTGAGTTATGTGGCCACGGTGCAGGGCAACGGCAACCTGTTGGTGGGCAAGGCCTACACCGCCATGCTCGACCTGCAGCCCGGCGATGAGTTCGAGATCAAGCTGGGCCGCAAGCAGATCAAGCTGATCCCTGCCGGTAGCGCAGAAGAAGACGACACAGCCGCCGCTGCCTGATCGTTGATGGCGCCCAGCCACACGTCCTGACCAGCCGGTTGCATCGTTGAGGCCAGGCGCCAGCCCCCTGGATGCCAATCAGTGTTTCTGGCTGCGTAGCACCCCCCCCCCCCCCCGCGCCGCAATTCGCGGGGGCCTGGTTTCTGTACTGGTCCAGAGACAACCAGTGGGTTCTACCCGGCAGCGCACCGCATGCCGCCGCATGGCTCTTTGCGGTTGCTCGAATTCAACCACCCCCCCCTACTTCATCAGTCGGACTAGCTGTCCGCTCGACCGGCTGTCTGCTCACATAGGCCGCCCAGAGGTCGAAAGCACGGGGCTGCGTATCCCCGCCAGGGATGCCTGTGATCCGCTCAGTTCGGGTGAGGGGCTGGTTCGCCTGCGTCTTGTTGCAGGCCCCGATCGAGCTGTTCCAGGGCCAGTTCGTCGATGCTGCGTCCTGAGGCCTCGCTGCGGCGTTGGAGCTCAGCCAGCACCGCAGGGGTGAGCTCCAGGGAAAGGCGTTTGGGTAGGCGCTCCAGATCAGCCGGTGGCCGGTTCAGATCCATGGCTGATCCTCATTCAGAACGGGTCGTGACGGCGGACCCCGCCTGATCCATCTGCCAGGCGTGATCCAGATCGCGATAGAGATGCATCGTCCAGGGGTAATAGATGGCCAATTTCATCCCGGAGGACGCGACCAAAACTGTTTTCTCAACCTCATCATTCTAAACGGTTTCAGGTTTCAAAACTGGCAGTCATGCACGAGCGCACAAAAGCACTGAAGTGAGCGCGATTGGCAGCTTCAGAGCATCGCGATGGGCCCAGTGGCTGCTGGCCTGGGTTGCCCGCGCTGCCAGCGTTGCCGGGCGCGTGGCCCTGCGGCTGATCCCCCGCAGACTCCCCCCGGCTGATCCCTGCCCCTCCCTCGGAAGCCTGCCCAGACTGAAAGAGCTCTAGAGCCCTGGAGGATGTCATGGGCACCACCCGCGTCAAGCGCGGCTCGACGTCGCTGCTCTGCGTCGCCTTACTGCTCGGCTCCCAGGCGACAGCCGGCCAGGGGCTGGCCGCACCCTTGCCGGCCCCTGGCCCATGGATGGGGCAGGGACCGATGGGGATGCAACCGTCGGATCAGCGCTTCATCGTGATGATGATTCCGCACCACGAGGGGGCCATTGCCATGGCTGAGCTGGCCCTTACCCGTTCCAAGCGACCTGAGATCAGGGCTTTGGCCGAGCGGATCCGATCCAGTCAGGCTGCCGAGAACGCCCAGATGCGCAGTTGGTACAGGCAGTGGTTCGGCACCGATGTGCCCCGATGGACTGGTGGTGGCAGGGGGATGGGGCCTGGCTGGGGAATGGGGATGGGGCCAGGCTGGGGGATGGGCGGCGGCATGCCCGGGATGACAACCAGCCTGGACGCGCTCAGAACGGCCACAGATTTTGATCGGGCCTTCATCGAGCAGATGATTCCCCACCACCGGATGGGCGTGATGATGGCCTCCCACGCCCAGTGGAACACCCAGCGGCGCGAGCTGCGGGATCTGCAGGCGGAGATGGTGCAGGTGCAGAGCGAGGAGATTGCCCAGATGGAGCAGTGGTATCGCCAGTGGTATGGCTCAGCCAGTCGTGCACCCGCGGCTGGGTAGGGGGTGAAGTCGCGCCGATTGCGGTGGAGCACCGCCCCCAGAACGCGTTGATTTGAATACATTCCTCCCAGTCCGCTGCTGGGCTATGGCAAGCAGGTGTTGCAGGCCCAGTCGCGACGGCGAGGTGCGGCTCTCCTTCTGGAGCACCCCCAGAGTTGCGTCTGGAGCTCAACCGGGTCTGGGCCGCCAGGGGTTACGTGCCCCCGGGCTGCACCCAGCGGAGGAGGGCTGAGCCATGGGTCGCGAGCCCAGCCACAACCACAGCCATGGCGAGCAGCGGGGCAGCCCGCCCGGCCGCGCCTTCCGCTGGAGCATCGCCCTCAACAGCGGCCTCACGGCCCTGCAGCTGCTGATCGGCTTCACGTTCGGGTCGCTGGCCCTGATCGGTGATGCCCTGCACAACCTTGGTGACGTGGTGGGGTTGGTGCTGGGTTGGGGCGCCGATCGGCTCAGCCGCCAGCCGGCCCAGGGCCGCTTCACCTACGGCTATGGCCGCAGCACCCAGATGGCCTCCCTGATCAACGGCCTGCTGATCTTTGCCGCCGGGGCAGTGGTGGTGGTGGAGGCGATCGAGCGCCTGTTCAACCCGGTGCCCTTGATCGCTGGCCCGGTGGCCTGGGCCGCTGCCGCCGGGATCGTGATCAACTTCGGCTCTGCCCGGCTGTTCGGCCATGACCACCACCACGACCTCAACCAGCGGGCGGCGGTGCTGCATCTGCTCACCGATGCGGCGATGTCGGTTGCGGTGCTGATCAGCGCCCTGCTGGTGGGCCTCACCGGCTGGCTCTGGCTCGATGCCGTCACGGCCCTCGGCGTGGGCGGCGCCGTGATCTGGAGCGCCACAGATCTGCTGCGGGAGGCGATCGCCCTCAACCTGGATGCGGCACCGCGGGGCATCGACCTCGGTGCTGTGGAGGCATCGCTGGAAGCCCTCCCCGGGGTGGTGGCTGTGGAGGAACTGCACGTGTGGGGGTTGAGCACGTCCCGCACCGCCCTCACAGCCCATTTGCAAGTGGATCCCGCCCAGCTGGCTGACCAACAGCTCAGCCCCGAGAAACTCCTGGCCCTGGCGCGCCGGCAGCTGGCGACGCTGGGCATCCGCCACTGCACCCTGCAGCTGGAGGCCGATGGGGCACCGGCAAGGCGATCGGACCGGCCTTTGACTCTCGAGTAACTGGAGACGATGCGGTTTGGTGATGTGCGCTCACACCGCATCAATCTCCGATCACCCTTGCCCCTGGGGCTTGAAGGTGCTTCGCCTGCTGCAGCAACACAGCATCCCCGAACAGCCGTTAGCCGCCCTCGCTGCGAATGGTCTTCACGCTGAGGCCTGGGCGCCGGGCCAGCTCGCCGATCTTCTGGGGCAGCGCCACCACCACTTGACTCTCCACCTGGGGGGAGGTTGCATCGTATGGGCAGTTGTTGTCTGCCAGGCCCAACCGATGCGATCGCTCCACGTTCTCGTGGCGGCCCTGGTCGTCCTGGCCACTCCAGCCAGCCAGGCCCAGAACAACCCCCATCACCACCCGATCGAGGCCCTACCTGCAGGGGCTGCTCCAGGTGCCAAGCCGGTGGTTCACAGTGCCCACAATCACGATGTGGGCCCGGCGGGTCGCACCTATGACCTGCGCTGGCTCGACGCGATGGTGCAGCACCACATCGGTGCCCTGCGCATGAGTGAATACGTCTTTGACATTGGCGTGCCCGACGTGGGCGCCCTCGCCAAGGAGATCTGGCGGGACCAGGCCCAGGAGATCAAGGCGATGGGGCAATGGCGCAGAGCCTGGTATCCCGAGGCACCTGTGTACCCCGTGGTGCTCATTGCCGGTGGCGATCCCAATGCCCTGGCTGATCTCACCCCCATGGGCGCGGCCCGCATGCAGTCGATGCGGATGGTGGTGTCAACGCCGACGCGTGACAACCGGGTGATCTGGTTCCTGGAAGGAATGCTCCATCACCATGGCGGCGCCCTGAGTATGGCCCACGATGCCCTCAGGAATTCGCGCAACCCCACGCTGTTGCGCCTGGCCCGCGACATCATCCTCAAACAGCGTGTGGAAATCATTCAGATCCGCAGGATGCTCCAACACAACGGCCTCCATAAGCCCGAGTATTTCCACTATGACAAGCTGTTTTTTTTGCGCTGACTTGCAAATTGAGCGCTGGCTGACGAGGCAATGGATGTCGCCGTCGCCATGCGCACTGTGGTGGCGACTTCCATGGTTCAGTCTGATGACCGTGGCTGGATGAATCCTGGAATGACCGAAAACGGTGAAGCGGCGTGCGCTTGCCGGGGCCCCCGCAGCTGAGTGAGCGTGATGGCTCTGTGAGCAGGGTTTCTCTGTGAGCATTGATTGCGACCAATGGCGCATTGGATGCTGTCGTTGCAAGTTGGAAGCACGGCGTCAACGCCCTCGACGCCGATCAGAGCCCCGTGCTGCAATGGCCGCGGTGGCTCCGGAGAACCCCCGCAGATCGCGGGGGTTTTCTGTTTCCAGGCCGCCTTGTGTTGCCCCAACCACCGGCATGCTGGGGCGGTCAGACCCACGATTGGCGTCCTGGGGGAGCGGTTTCCATGGCCATGGCTTTTGTCTCTCCGCGTTCGACCATGCTGCTCTCGTTGGCAGCGGCGATCGCCACGATCGTGCTGAAAACCGTGGCCTGGCGCCTCACCGGTTCGGTGGGTTTGCTCTCCGATGCGATGGAGTCGGGGGTGAACCTGGTTGCAGCCCTTGGGGCGATCTGGGCGCTCACCCTGGCTGCAAAGCCTGCTGATCGCACCCACCCCTACGGCCATTTCAAGGCTGAATATTTCTCCAGCGGCCTGGAAAGCGTCCTGATCGTGGTGGCGGCCTTCGCGATCCTGCATGCCGCCATCGGTCGCCTGCAGCAGCCCCAGCCCCTGGAGCAAGTGGGCCTTGGCCTGGTCGTTTCTCTGGTGGCAACCGCGCTGAACGGGGTGGTGGCCTGGGTGCTGTTGAAGGCGTCCCGCCACTTTGACTCGATCACCTTGAGGGCCGATGCCCACCATCTGCTCACCGATGTCTGGACCTCCACCGGCGTGGTTCTGGGGATCGGCCTGGTGAAGCTCACCGGCCTGGCGATCCTCGACCCGCTGATTGCGATCGCGGTGGCCTTGAACATCGTGGTCATCGGCTACAAGCTGTTTCGTGAAACGGTCTCCGGTCTCCTGGATCGTGCCTTGCCCGACGGGGAGCAGCAGGTTCTGGAGGATCTGCTGGCGGACTGGGAAACGGACGAGATCCGCTTCCATGCCTTGCGAACCCGGGTGGCTGGTTCCCGGCGTTTTGTGTCCTTCCATGTGCTCGTGCCTGGCCACTGGAGCGTGCGGGCAGGGCACGACCTCTGCGAGCAGCTTGAGCGCCAGGTGGCGGCCCGGTTGCCTCGCACCCATGTGCTCACCCATCTGGAGCCGATCGAGGATCCCCAGGCCTGGGCCGACCAGGGTTTTCGCTGGGAACAGGGCTGACGGCCGAACGGCACACCTCTGGACTCCCGATCCCGATACCGTTCTGATCCCTGTTCTGCGCCATGGCCCGCCCCTACCAGCCCTCCCTGTTGCGCCTGCTCCATGGCATCACGGCCCTGCTCGTGCCGCTGGCCTGGCTCACGGGCTTCGTGGTGTTCGCCACAGTCGATGGGCGGCTGGGTCGCCTCCCCTTCAGCATCGCTGGCGACTGGATCGACATCCACGGCACGGTGGGAGTTCTGCTCTGGCCGGTGGCCCTGCTGTTCGCTCTCTATGCGATCACCGTGGGACGTGCCCGCCTGCGCCAGCCAGCCAACGCCCTCGCCCTGCTGGCCCTGGCCCTGGCGGTGGGCAGCGGCAAGCTGATGGATGAGAACTGGCTGCGCGACGGCCAATTGAATCACTTGGTTTACAGCCTGCATCTGCTGGCCTGGCTGCTGATCCCCATGGCCGTGGGGCTGCATGGGTCGGCTGTGCTGCAGCGGGGCGGTTGGCCCCTGGCCCGCTCCATGGCGAGCCTCCAGGTGCGCACCGGCGATCTACCCGGCAACTGGTTGCACCAGATTCGCAGGTCCTTCAAGGCCTGAAGCTGACAGGGCACCATCCGTCCAGGACACAACAATGCCCGGAGCGTTGGCCCCGGGCATTTGTCGATTCAGCCGTGCCTGGCAACAGCTTGATCGTTGTCGGATCAGGTGGTCTTGAGTTGTGGTGGTCTTCAGTTGGGTTGGTCTTGAGCTGGGATGCTCTTGGATTGGGATGATCTTGGTTTGGGATTGTGTTCAGCTGAGGGCGGAGCTGCCGGCGCTGGCACCTGGGGCCAGGTGTCGATTGGGACGTTCCGTTGAATCCGGGGCACCTCAAGCGATGCAATGGATGGCGATCACGCCAGGAACGTCAGAGATCCGTCGAGAGTGTTGGAGCAGGGGCCGGATCGTCAGCGCGCTCCTGGCTGGTGCTCAGGGGGGGTGTCGTCCATCGATGGAGCCTCCGAATCCCGTTGCCACCACGATGGGCCGGCCAGCAGGAAGCGGCAAGGCCAGCAGAGCATTCGACACCGCTCTTCACCGGCGGCAACGGCTCTTCATGAAGGGCGCTTCATGGTGGCGGAGCGGGTGCCGGCGATCCTGCGCAGCCCCCGCACCAGGCGGTAGCCCCGGCGTACCCCGTTCAGCACGGCCCCGGGGACCCGCAGCCGCAGAGGCGCGATCAGCGGCCGGTAGATGGTGCGGTAGGCCCAGCGCAGGTCACCCCAGGCCCGGCAAGGCTCCGGGTTGAGGAAGTCGGAGATGTCCACAATCAACCCCCGGCCCTGGTGGTGCATCACATTGCGCCCATGCACGTCGTGGCCATGCAGACCGCGGGCCATGGCATGGTTGAGGGCCGCCTCCACGTCGGCAATCACCTGCTCCGGGATCGGGATGCCCCGGCGGAGGCAGTCGTAGAGGGTGATGCCGTGCAGGCGCCGCAGCACGAGATAGCCATCCCCCACGTGGAAACACTCGGAATAGGCGGGATGGGAGCCGATCCGGGGGTAGACCTCGGCCTCCTGCTCCAGTCCCGGCCGGCCGGGCCCGTACACCTTCACCACCAGTTCCGGGTGGTGGGGGTGCTGCAACACCGCCGCGTAATTGCCGCAGCCGAGCGTGCGCCAGGGGGCCGGCAGGCTCCGCACCTCCACGGGGTCGTGCGGATCGGGGCAGTGGATCTGGAGCTCCGGCAGCAGCTCGCTGTGGATTCGCTCCAGCAGCTCGAACAGGCCGGGGATCGGTGCGGCGGGGAACATCGACCGGATTGGGGGGCGCCTAGGGCCGGGCAGCGCACCCAGGGTGGCGTACGCGGACCCTTCCATGACAGACCGTCCAACGGGAGACCCTCCAACGACTGAAAGCCCCCGGCCGGAGCCAGGGGCAGGGGTTCCCATGAACGGGGCCGCAGCCCGGGGAAGATGTCAGGACATCAGCCCTCCACCTTCACCGTCACCGAGCTCACCCTGTTGGCCTTCGGGGCGGTGACGGTGAGCAGGCCATCGCGGTACACCGCCTGCAGCTGCTCGCGCTCGATCGGCTGGGGGAATCGGAAGCTGCGGCTCCAGGTGCCGTAGCGGAACTCGCTGAGCAGCGGCGCAGGCGCCGTGTTGCCGGCCTCAGCCTTGGCTACCGAGGTCCCATCAGGCTGGGCACCGTCCTGGGGGCCGGGGAGGGACTGGCGCTGGTTGTGGCGCTCGGCGCTGATCACCAGGGTGCGATCGGTGGCTTTCACCTCGATGGCGGCCTTGTCGACGCCGGGCAGTTCCAGCACCAGCTCGTAGACCTCGGGGGTCTCGTGTACTTCAGCGGCGGGCACGCGCTCGGCGCTGTGCAGCTGCTGGCTCAGTTGTTGCTCCAGGCGATCGAACAGATCAAAAGGAGAAGGGGAACGCAGGGTGCGCATGGTTCGGATGGCGAAGGTTGGGGTGGCGGGGTCGTCATTCGCCCCCGGTGCGCTCACTGTCGCCCTGCCGACTCAGACAGGAGGAGTGGGGAGCCGAACCCGGCAGTTCGGCCTGCCCCACCTCGGTTCGGAGCCCCGAATCACCCTGGCGGGACAACCGAATCGTCGCCATTCGGATGTGGCCAGCTGCCAACTGCCTCCCCCGTGAATGGCCATCAGGGAGAACCACACCCTCACACTGTCGCCACCATCGAGGGTCCGATTAGGGGGTGGTGGTGACCACCTTTAACGCTTGATCCCAGGGGAGCCTGTACAAGACCCACAACCTGGAATCGGCTAGCTATAGTTGTGGAGCTCATGCGGACAATCATGCTCACAGGATCAGACCTTCTCGCCAAAGTCAAAGAGCTTGGTGACGCCTCCAAGTCCGTACTCGTTCGCGAGTGCGGCTATGTGAGCACCAAGAAGGATGGCTCCGAGCGCTTGAATTTCACCGCTTTCTATGAGGCGCTGCTGGAGGCCAAGGGTCTGAACCTGGGAAGCGATGCTGCTGGCCGCGGCAAGGGCGGGCGCAAGCTGAGTTATGTGGCCACCGTGCAGGGCAACGGCAACCTGTTGGTGGGCAAGGCCTACACCGCCATGCTCGACCTGCAGCCCGGTGATGAGTTTGAGATCAAGCTGGGCCGCAAGCAGATCAAGCTGATTCCTGCCGGCACCGCAGAAGAGGAAGAAACGGCGACTGCGGCGTGAACCAGGGGGGTGGCGACCATCACTGCGACCAGCCCATCACCCTCCAGCGTAGGCGGCTGATCGCGGTGCCCTTGCGTTGAGCGATCTCAGCGCTGCAGCAGCCAGCGCAGCAGGGAGAGGCTGATGATCAGCCCGATGCCGATGTTCCACAGCCAGGACGCACGCCCTGCCAATCGCTGTAACCAGCCCGGCAGTTGCTCGCCCCAACGCTCCAGCGCCAGCACCGCCACCAGGAGCAGTGCCAGGGGAATGCCAATGGCCAGTACCAGCTCCTGCAGCATCAGCCCCTGTTCGCTGCCTGCACCGTATCGAGAACTTGTGAGGATGGCAGCCGCCTCACCACAGGCTCGCCAGCACGCCGCGGTTGTGATGCTTGCGCATTCTGCGCAGAGCCCTCAGCCACACGATCGGCATGACCGGGCCGCCGCACAGCGCTGCAGTTGGTGCGGCGCTCGCCAGCTCAATGCTCCAGCTTGGTTCGTATTGTCAGGGCCAGTGCTTTCACTGGCCGTATGGAGCATGCATGGAGATTGCCGATGACGCGCCGATGCAATGGAATCCTCCAGCCCAGGCCTTCCTCGATTGTGTATCGGCAAGGATTGCAGCTGCCGCATGGTTTTCCATTCCAGGGCTGATGGCAAAACCAGGTCATGTTCATGATCTCGCTCCAGCCATGCTGCTTGGCAAGGTTGAGCATGTCTGTCTTGGTTAATGTCATCACCGGAAATTCAAACCATCTGAAAATCAAGTGCTCATCTGAGCCAAGGTATTCCCGCCCCCAGGTTGGTGATTCCTGATCTGGCCTGGGTCCTGCGAGAATGGGGCCAACGATTGCCGCTGCTTTGTCGTCTTCATGGATGCAAAGTTGAAGATGGCTGATGGCTTGCGATTGACAGTATCGTGCAAGCCAGTCGTATTGGCCGCCAATGAATTGCTTTTCTCGTAGAGTGTTATAGGCCCTTGTGATCTTTGAATTCTCGGGTATTTGGGAAACGGAGAAATATTGAGTCGGCCGCAAGAGGTCTGCTGCTGGCTTTTCCAGTTCTCGGATGCGCCGCCTGATGCGCTTCATGGTTTGCAGCTCAGTGCCTGTTGAGGGGCGATCTTCGTCGATCAGGTAGTAAGGCTCCACGGGCCGCTGGTTGAGCAGCAATAAGCGGAGCAGTTGAAATGTTGAATCCCAGCCGCCCGTCCAGAGAATCTTTGCCGGCTTACGGTGTGCCTGCTCGTCAGCGTGACTCACGGAGATTGCCTTCCTGTTGGATAAAGCTGACTGGCCAGCCCCCTATGCATGGATTCCGGGGGATAGAGATCAGAGATGAATGGCTGACTGTGTGGCATCACGCCTGTCCCTGGACCTGAACTACGGGATGCCGTCCGCGACCTGGCTCCAGCAAGATTGACACAGGTGGGCCAGGCTTCGCCCATATTCCGTTGTAATCCATTACCAACCCATGTCTGCCTGGATTTGGTGCCGAATCTCTATTCTTGATGCTGCAGACTGATGCAGTCAGCATCACCCGCAGTTCGGCTTCCCGGTTGATGGGGGATCAATCAAGGATGGCGATCAGAACAGCCACGGCAAGCTGAACCAGCCCACAGGCCACCAAGCCACCGCCGAGCCCCAGCCCGTCTGCCAGCGAAGGGGCTTCATCCTTGCTGAAGCGGTCTGTGACTTGGCTGGCTTGGTGTAGCGCCCGCCACGCCGGTTGACCCGCGGCACGATCAAGGCCCGATGCGGCCAGTGGGCTGATCAGCAGGGCCTGATCGGGAGGCCATGTCTGCGTCCGCTGATCCTGCCTGGTGCGCGGCTGCTCGGCTATCCGTGAGTTGGGGCCGTTCCTGTCGCCCCCTCTGAGCTGTGAGCAAGCCCTGTTTGGCGCTCGGTAGCCGCAGGCCTGTGGACGGCAGCACACGGCCTGTTGATCCCCGGCGGTGGCCATCCGCTGACATGGCCGCGATTGGTGCTGTCCCTGCGCGACCCTTTCACGAGACGTTCTGAGCCGTTGTGAAGCCCTCTGCTACTCACCCGTCGCTGTCCCTGGCCGGTTACACCCTGGCCCAGTTGCGTCAGATGGCCCGCACCACATCGCTTCGCAATGTCTATAGCCGGCTCAGCCGCTCGCAGTTAATCAACGCTCTCCAGCAGGTGCAGCCTGAGCAGAGACCATCCATGGGCCATCCCTCGCCCCAGCCGCCCGCGGTCAACCAACCTGAGCATGGCAGCCAGGTCACCTTCCTGCCGCGCGATCCGCAGTGGGCCTATGTGTTCTGGGACGTGAGCCGCAGCGACCAGCAGCGTGCTGCCGCTGCAGGAGCCAGCCAGCTCTGCCTGCGGGTGAACGACGTCACCGGGTTGCAACCCGGCCAGAGCCACCCCCATGCCCTGCAGGAGGTGGTGGTTGATGCCAACACCCGGGAGTGGTACCTCCCACTGCCGCTCTGTGATCGCGACTACCGCGTGGAACTGGGCTACCGGTTGACCTCGGGCGGCTGGTTGCACCTCGCCTTCTCCTCGGTGGCGCGGATGCCGGCTGATGGTCCGAGCAACGTGGTGGCCGATCTGTTTGTGCCCTTCTCCCTCGACGTGCTGCCGGCCGTGCTGGCCACGATGACGCCGGCCCAGACCGGCGGCGGCGTGGAGCACGAGCGGATGTATCGCCAGGCCATCGCCGCCAGCCCGCGCCGTCTGCGCCTGGGTTCGGAAGCGTGGCACGAGCAGGCGGAGGCCGAGGAGCGGGGGGATCGGCAGCGGGCCTCCGCTTCCGGGGCCGGGCTCTGGGCCAGCGGCCGCAGTGAATCGGGCCGTGGGCTGGTCCAGCCGCGCTCCTTCTGGTTGGTGGCCGATGCCGAGCTGGTCGTCTACGGCGCCACCGAACCCAGCGCCAGCCTGTTCATTGGCGATGAACAGGTGCCCCTGAACAGGGATGGCACCTTCCGGCTGCAGGTGCCCTTCCGCGATGGCCAGCAGGTGTATCCAATCCGGGCGGTGGCGGCCGATGGCGAGCAGGAGCGTTCGATCCGGCTGGAGTTCGCCCGCAGCACGCCCGAGGCGCGGGTGAACAGCCAGCAGGAGGCGGTGCTGGAGTGGTTCTGAGATCGGCCAGCCGATCCAGCCCCGCCTGGCCGCCGAGATCTTGGAGTAAGAAGGCGATCAACACCGGTCAGCCGGTGCCCCAGGGTGTCTGCCCCCTGGCCAGGGCAACGCAGCAAACCCAGCTTTCAATCACCCCTCAGGAGTGAGCCTGAGGAACGGTGCTGCGATTGCTGTTGCGAATGGCGTGATAGCCAGGCGAGAGGATTTCCACATCCGCAGCGGCAAACTGATCTTGAATCGATCCCAGTAGATCGGAGAGGGTTTCTCGGTATCGCCTTGTATCCTGCACTGATGCATTCAGCTCGTAGCTGATGTGGAAGTCATTGAGTGATGTCTGTAGAACAAAGGGTGCCGGTTCGGCCGCAATTCCCGCTACCGCTTTCGCCGCGTCCAGCAAGAGAGCATGAACATGCCGCCAAGGCACGTCGTAGCCAATGGTGATTGTTGTGGCGATCGCGACGGGTTGATTAATCTCTCTTGAAGCAAGGCTGTAGTTCACAATTGAAGCCCCGATCACGGTGGCATTGGGAATGCTCACCACTTCGTTGCGCGGTGTGCGAATGCGCGTCACGAGCATGGCCCGATCCTGCACCGTTCCTACCACCCCATTGATCTCGACCCTGTCACCTTCACGGAACCCTCGAGTATAGATGAGCATCACACCGCTGATCACATTGGTGGCCACCGCGCTGGATCCGAGCGCCGCCAGCAGACCCACGAACAGGCCTGCACCCTGGAAGGTGCGACTGCCCGCGCCCGGCACGTAGGGATAGGCCACCACCAGACCCGCCATCACGATCAACACAGCCGCAATCCGGCCTGTGGGCCGCCCCCATTCGGGGTAAAAGCCAGGCAGGCGCACACGCCCGTGGTCCAGGGCCCGAAACCAGCTGTTGCTTGCTCGAACCGACAGCGCTGTGACAGACAGGATCACTGCAATCGCCAGCAGCGAGGGAATGGCCTGGAACACGGCCCGGCCCAGCCCCCTCACCACAGCCAGAATCTGCCCGCGCAGCCCGGCCGCCAGCACCTGGGTGGGCGGAAAGAAGCCCAGCAACAGAGGAATCAGCAGATAGCTGATCAGCAGCAGCAGTGTCCAGTTCAGGAGAGTGACACACCACAGCAGAACTGGGCGCAATTGGTCCGGATCCATCAGCCGGATGGTGCCGATCTGCAACCCCGGCGCGTGATTGTGCAACCGCAGGCGTAGCCGTTGAATCAGCCGACGCTGCACGATCAGCCAGAGCACATAGGCTCCGAGCACCAATAGGGCCAGTAATGTGCCCCGCAGCCATGCTTCTGGATTTCGTCGGCTGCGGTATTGCTGAACGGCAGCACGCAGCCGATCCCGATACTGTTCAGCCAGCTCCTGCTGCGAGATGCCGAAGCGCTGCGCTGCCCGTTCATCCACGGCCAGTCCTGGCACGATCCGCCCATCAGCCTGTTGTTCTGCGACCATCCAGTAAGGCGGTTGTTCCACCACCACCAGCTGATCGGCTGAGCGGGTGTTGTCATTGGCCAAGCGTTTCAGTGCCAAACTGAGGCGTCGGGCCAGTTCGGCAGGGTTCTGGGCCCCAGCGGCCACTTTGATTTCAATCACCCTCTGGCCATCGAGCATCACCCAGTTGGATGTAGGCGCATCCTTCGCGAGAACAGTGCCTGGTGCCAGACTGACGAATCCAAGTACAGCTGCTAGCAGCAATCCCAGCACTTGCATGGGGAATGGGCAACGTTTGATGGCCACAAGCGAATCAATGTACATAGACCCATGAATGAGTCTGCTCAGTTCACCCGGCCCTGTCATCAGTTATTGATCCACCGCCGGGCCTGAGGGCTCCCTGCTGGGTGCGTCACCACTGGGATGGGAGTCGTGGGGTTTTCCGAGAGGCCATCGGCAGGCCGGAGTTGATCAGAATTTCGGCGATGGTTTCACCCACCTGCTGGCAGTGACCTGTCGATCACTGGACTGACGCACGAGCGGACACCTGCCCGTTCACCCCGGCTCCAAACCCCCATTCCCTCGAGACCAGCGGGGATTCGCTTCCTCGTTGCTGGCGATCGATGCCCCATCCAAACTGGGGGAACCGCGCCAACACGCCGGTGCAGTTGCCGACCGCCTATCGCGCCAGCCATGCAGTCCAGGCCTACTGGCGGTTGCTTACACGCCCGGGCCGTTGGGCGCTGATCATTCAGGCGCTGTTGTTAATTGGCCCCCTGATCACGGCACCCGGCGCCGCGCCGGCGGATCCCCATGGTGCCGTACTGCACGAGCTCCTCAACCTTGCCAGGTTCCAGCTGCTGTGGTGCGCGTGGTGCGAGCAGCTCTATAGCTTGCGCAGACGCTTTCAGGCTGACGAAACGCAGCGCTGTTCGCCGGGGCGCAGGCTGGTGCTTGATCTCTATGGGGGCTTCCTGTTCATGGCGGTGCTCAGCCTGCTGGGCACCGTGAATCCCCTGCTGGGCATCGGCGCGATGTTCCTGTTGTTCACCAGTGTGGAAGCCCTGGATGGCTCCCAGGAGAACCGCTCCACCCTGGGGGCGCTGGCCGGCGGCATGGAGCGCAGCTTCCGGATCATCAGTGCGGAACCCTGGCGCTTCCTGGGGCGGCTGTTGCTTCCGGGGCTGGTGCTCTACGCCAGCGGCTTGGTGGTGGTGGTGCTGCGGCAATGGTCCGCCGATGGGCAACTCGGCGTGGCGCTGCGCCTGCTCGGCGGGCTGTTCACCGTTGCCGCCGTGCTGCTCTGGTTGGCGTTTTTCGCCCTGGCCCAGCTGCGAATCCAGATGCGGGCGATGGAGATGGATGTTGATGATCTGCCCTTTCTCCCAGCCCCTCTTGACGGTTCTCTCCAGCCGCAGCGCCGGCCCGGGAGCCGCGCGCTGAAGCTGCTGCGCCGATTGGTGGCCGACTTCGATGCACTGGGCGGCTGGACTGCCGCAGCCCTCGCCATTCTGATGATCCTCTGGACGGTGTTTCAGCTGGGTCGCAATGGCTTGCTCACCCTCCAGGCCCTGGTGCTGGCCTTTCAGACGGTGGTGGTTTTGGTCACCTCGACCGTGCAGGCCTTCCTCGATCTGGTGCTGAAGATCGGTTTCCTCTCCCTGGTGCTCGGGGCGGTGGTGTGTGGGGTTGTGGTGGTGATCGGCATGGGGCGGCGCCGGCTGCGCACCCTGCTGCAGGAGATCGCCCAGGGCCTGCGATCGGGGATCGGCGGTTTCGGGGATTTCCTGGCCAAGGATCTCAAGCTGTCCAGCGCCACCCTCGGCATCGGCACCCTGCTCACGGCGCTGGGGACCGTGGCGGTGCAGACCTATGCCCGGGTGCAGGAAGGCCAGCTGCAGCAGCGCCAGCAGCAACAGGTGGAGGAACGGCGCCGCGAGGAGGAGAAGGCTGCCAGCCAGCAACTGAATGTGCGCCTCGACGGATTGGAGAAGCAACTCAATGAGCGCCTGGCCTTTTACATGGCGAACCAGAACCACACCCGCCAGGACCAACGGGCGGTGATGGTGTCGGAATTGCGGGCGCTCCTGCCGCAATTGCGTCGCGCCGATGGGGTGGTGGATGGCGATCGCAAGGGCAAGCTCCTGCGCCATCTCTATGAGTCAGGCCAGCTGCTCACCAACCCCTCCAGCACAGCCTGTACTCGGGCCCAGCTCGCCGCAGCGCTGACGCCAGAGCTGGGCAGCAAAACGCAGAGGGATGCCGAAGCTGAGATCGACGCGACCGCTCCGGGATGCCTGCCTGGGGTGTTTCTCGACAGCATGGACTTCAGCGGCGCCAATCTCGAAGGCGCCTACCTCGCCCAGGCGTTTCTGCCCTACGTGGATCTAAGCCACGCCAATCTTCGTGGCGCCAATCTTGCGGGTGCGGTTCTGAGCTATGCCCGGCTGGAAGCCGCAGACCTCAGTGGTGCCAATCTGAACGGCGCCAATCTCAAAGGCGCCATTGTTGTAGGTGCCGACCTCACGGGGGTGCGAATCGATTGCGACACCCTGGTGGATGGCATGGTGGCGTTTTACGCCCACTTCCCCTCCTCCACCCGGCAGGACGCTCTGGCCAGACAGTGCACGCCGCCCCCGATGAGCCGGATCATCTCCTGGGAGCTGCTCAAGGGAAACGCCGGCAGGGAGATGCTCAGGAACGGCCTCCTCCTCGCTGATTCCTGGACCTTCTGTCCTCTGGACCCCGAAAACAACCGTGATGCCCCGCAGAGGCTGCCGCAGCCCATCGGAATCCAGGCGGGGGCGAAATGCGCGAACCGCCGCTTCATCGGGGGTAAGGATCCAGGCAACGGACTGCTCAGCCATCCTCTGGCTTATCGAGATCGAAATTGGTCAGGAGGTCTCTTCACCAACGCCAGGTTTGAGGGCCTCAGCCTCAAGAATGTTCAGTTCGTGGGGGCGGATTTTAGGAATGCCCGTTTCCACAATGTGCGTTTGCGCAATGTTGATTTTTCCGGTGCCGATCTGCAGGGAGCACTGATCAGTGACAGCACTCTGGATAGTGTTGACTTCACAGGTGCAGATGTCCGCGGGATGCGAATCGAAAGAGTCAGGGCCCGGAACGTTGCTTTCCGGGGCATTTTGCTGGATAAATCGCTCAACCTGGGTGCCTTTAACGAAGCTCAGTTGCTGCGTGGGGCACTGTCGAGTGAGGAGTTCGACCAACGGATTCAAGACGAGCCAGCAACCTTTCGCCAGGATCTCCTGGCACCTGTGTTGTTTGCACCCTTACCGCTCAGGCCCCTGCATCTTCTTTACTGGATGGTACCCGGATGAAGGTGTTCCGAGTCGTCGGCCATGCCGTTGTGCTGACACTGATCAGCACCCTGGCCATTTTCATCAATGCCAGTTCACCCGAACGGCCGCTCGGGCGCCAGGACAGCTCCCTGTTGCCCCAGATCCGGGACCATCGCCCCTATTTGCTCAAAGGACTTGATCTGAGTCCGGAGGGGATTGGCGCCAGGCTGCTGCCGATCCGCCTGCAGGATCAGGATCTTTCCGGCATGGATCTTCGGGAAGCCCGATTTCCTGCCCGGGGCTTGCGGACGATCCGATTGCGGGGTGCCCACCTGGCTCGGGCCGACTTCAGTTGCGTCGCGCTCGAGCAGGTTGATTTCTCCGGGGCGGACCTGAGTGAGACCCTGTTTGATTTCAGCACCTGCAGACAGCAGCAGCGGACCAGCCTCTGCCCGACGATTGGTAGGCAACGCCTCGCCCCCTGCTCGATCCTCCATGTGGATCTTCGGGGCACTGACCTCTCGGGCGCCCTTCTGCAGGGGAGATTGGCAGCCAAGCAGGCCCATGGGACAGCCAATCAGCCCCTCGCCTCGCCCGGACCTGCCCCGTTCTGCGACCACTGGCTTGTGATCAATGGTCACCTTGATGGTGCCCGCTTGACCCAGGCCACACTCCGCTGCGTGGTGCTCTCCAATCAGGATGCGCCCCAATCCGTGCCTGCATCCAAGCCCGTTGAGAGGGCCAGTGACCAACGCAACCCTCCGGACTATGCCGGACTCAGCTTCGTCAAGAGCACGCTGGAGAATGTGATTCTCGATCGGGGTAACTTCGTGTTCTCCGATTTCTGGCAGGCCCAGATCATACGCATGATCGTGAATCTACCTGAGGTCGACTTGCGCTACACCTCCATGGCAGATCTTCGCTGCCCCCGTGAAGACTGCGAACTACTGGTTTCAGACCTTCCATCTGCACAGGTGAACCCCAGGCTCTCGCTGAATGTGAGGGGAAGTCGCATCCGCTCCAACCTGGTCTTCAGCAGCTCCCCCACCAGCTGGCCCGCCTTGATGTGCAACAGCGGTACCAGTTGGATGCCCCTGCAGGGGGGCGCCGATCCAGCCGCCCAGCCCAATGTCAGCTGTGACCCCTCCTCCGGGTTGCTTGTTCTGAAGCCTGTCGGGATGGCAATGACCAGCACCTTTGCTGCAGGGGCGTCCTCTGGCAGGTGAACGGCCTACGACCGGGGTCACCCTGGGTCCGCGTCCTCAGTTGGCGGACAGCGGCTGGAACAGTCCGTCGAGATCGTGGCGCGCGACGCTGCGGTTCTTGCAGCCGTGCTGGAACAGAAACCCGGCTACGGCTGCCTGCAGCAGGCGGTATTGATCCCAGTTGGGATGGCTGATGAGGTAGTCGCGCATGGCTTCATACAGATCCTCCGGGAACTCGTTGACGATGCTCACGTGGGCCGGGAGATCGTCGGGGATCTGGCTCATGGGCGCATCGCATGGACGCCACCATCAATCCACGGCCTCCGCGCACGCGGGCGTGCCGCTGGGCGGGGTGAGTCAAGGGGAGAGCCGTTTTCCGCATCGGTGATGCCAAGTCGGCGGCGGGGTGGTGGGTCTCAGGTGCCCATCCTGTGGAAAACCTCCTGATTTGCGTGGGAAACCGCCTGATCCTGGGGAAAACTCCACCCTTCAGGAGGGCTGATGGTTCGGGCGCCGCAGAGCAGCAGCTGCAATCAGGTGCTGCAAACCTGCTGATTGTTCGCCCATGGCCCGGCGAGGCGGCCCCGGCTCAGGCCGGTGCGCGGGAACCATCGGGCCCCAGGCTGCTCGGCAGGTGGCCGGTCTTCACCCAGATGGTGCAGCCCGCTTCGCTCCAGGGCCGGTGCACGCTGCCGGGGGGATTGCGCAGCCAGCTGCCGGCGGGATAGCTGCCGTGCTCATCCTGGAACACGCCAGCGAGCACCAGGATCTCCTCCCCGCCCGGATGGCTGTGGGGTTGAAACACGGTGCCCGGCGCCCAACGCACGAGGGCCACGTGCTCGGAACCGAACGCGTGCAGTGGCATCACCTCCAGCCCCGGCACCAGACCCGGCAGCCAGGCGGTGCTGCGGGTATCGATCACCACGCGCTGCTGATCGGCCGGGTGCATCTGCTGCAGCTTCACCAGGATCGTGCAGCCCTGCCTGCTGAACGGGGCATGGCTGGACCCCACGGGGTTGCGCAGGTAGGTGCCCGCGGCGTAGTCGCCGGCCCCATCGGAGAAGGTGCCCTCCAGCACCAGGATCTCCTCGCCGCCGCCATGGCTGTGCTGTTCAAAGTGGCTGCCCGGGGCGTAGCGCACGATCGAGGTGGCCCGGGCCACCTCACCGCCGCGGCGATCGAGCAGGCGGCGCTCCACCCCCGCCATGGGCGAAGGCTGCCAGGCAAGGGCTCCGCTGTTGAGCTGGGCCCGTTGGCTGAGGTCGGCATGGAGATCCATGGCCTCGATTCTGATCGGCTGGCCGCCGCTGGCAAAGGGTGGCCACGCACCACAGGGTGTGGCGCGGGGGCCTCAATCCGGCCTGGAAGCCCCCCCCTGGTTGCCTCCCGCGCTGGGGTGATTGGCCGCGATCGCCTGCTGGCAGCGCTCCACCAGTTCCTGGCGCAGGCTGTCGGGGCTCTCGATGCGGATGCCGCCCCCAAAGCCGAACAGCCAGCTGCGCAGGTCGATGTCGGCGGCCACGGTCCAGGGGGGCAGATCGAGCTCCACCGGGTAGGGGTGGCTGGAGTCGGCCGGGCCGGGCGGGAGCACATGGGGGGCGCTGGGGTGGTGCCACCAGCTGTCGGCGGGGAGGGGCCTGGAGAAGCGGGTGTGCTCGATCGGGTAGCGCTGCAGTCCCTCGCGGATGAAGGCGAACGCCCAGGGGGCGCAGTGGAAGCGCAGGGTGACCAGGGCCTGGCAGCGGCGGGCGGCCGATGGACTGGCGATGGCCAGCTGTTGTTCCAGATCCGTGCCGAAATAGATGCCGCCGCTGTGGTGCAGCAAGCGATCCAGGCGAGCCACGGCGGCTGCGTGCTGCTCGCCGCTGCGGCGCAGGTCGCCATGGGCCGAGCGCAGGGCCAGGCGATCGAGGCGCTCGCTGCGAATCAGGCCCCGCTCCTGGCCGATCTGGTCGTCCTCAAAGAGCAGATACCAGCCCACGTTGTGGAAGATCAGCTGCAGGGGCCATACCCGCAGTTCCCCTTCCGGACTGTCCGGGTTGCTGCCCACGCCCCGATAGCGCTGGAGCTGCACGCGCCGGTGTTCCACGATCGCCGCCTCAATCGCCCCGGCGCTGTCCACCACCGTGTGGCGGGCGTAGCTGCGCACCGGTGGCAGGCCATCGGCGCTGATCCCCGCCCAGCCCAGCCGCTGATCCAGCTCGTCCAGCAGGTCCTGGGCCGAGGGATCGGCCAGGCGGCCGGCCGCCTGGCGCACCACCTGGTGGAGCTCCCGCAAGCGCGGCGGTGAGAACAGCGCCGTGCCCAGGCAGTAGCCGTGGCGCACGTTGTTGTGGCGGCTGCGGAACCCGTAGGGAGTGAGCACCTTTTCGAGGTCCTTGCGCAGGGTGGCTTCCTCGCCGCTCAGGTAGCCGGCGGGGATGGCGGCGGTGGCGGTGATCAGGTGCTCATGCAGGCTGGTGCCGCGCTCAGACGGCCGATCGAAGGGCACCTGCAGCAGGTGGCGCAGCAGGGTCATCACCCGCAGGAACACGGGACCATCGCCCATGGGTGGCAGGCCGCCGTGCAGAGCAGCTGGGGTAGCGGCACTCGGCCCCGGCGGCGTGGGTGCCAGCTGGAGCGGCGACTGCACCGGGGCGGGGGAGCAGAAGCCGTTGGCCTCCAGCCAGGCCAGATCCGAACGGATGGCGCTGGCATCGGCGTAGCAGGCACCGTGCAGGCGGCCCAGGAAGGCGGCGGCCCGGTCGGCCAGGTCGCCCTGGGGCAGGGGCGAGAGGATCGCTTCCAGCTCTTCTGCGCTGGCGGGGTCGCTGGCGGCCAGATCCGGCCAGGTGCCCAGCAGCCTGATCAGATAGAGCAGTCGCTCCAGATCGAGCAGCCGCGAGTAGCCGTGGCGCTGCATCTTGCGCTCGCGGTTGGTAGCGCTGCGGATGCGCCGATCCAGGGCCGCCAGCTCGGCCTGCAGCACCGCCGCCAGATCGTCGTGGTGGGTGGGCTCCACGGCGCAGATCGTCGCAAAACCCTCCGCACGCGCTGGCCCGAAGTGGGGATCGGCCAGGGCGGCGGCCATCTCCTGGATCACCGGCACCGGCACCGGCCGCTGGCGGGTGGCGTTCCAGGCCAGGGAGGTGGGCAGGGGTGTGTAGAGCCACCAGCCGATCCACTGCACCGGCGCCGGCAGCGGCAGGGCCTGGGTAATCGCCAGGCGCCAGGCGCGGCGGGCATGGGTGGCATCCACGATCACCGGGATCCCTGCCGCCACCGCCTCCTGAATGCGCTGGTGCAGCCGCTGCTGGATGTCGCCCCAGGGCCCCTGCACGGCGGCGTCGCCGAACACCTCGGCGCGAATGGCGTCGGTGGAGAGCACCTGGGCGGGAGGTTCGCCAGGGCCGGTGAGCAGGGGGGCGAGGGCCTTGGCGAGGGTGGTCTTGCCGCTGGCGGGCTGGCCGATCAGCAGGTGGCAGCGCAACGGGGTCATCAAGCCACCTCAGCAGGACAGGCTCCAGTCTTTCGCAGGAGAAGTGAACCGCCAGGGGGCTGCAGCGCTGAGGCTGCATTCAGCGCTGTTCCCGCATCAGCCATGACCAGCTCCTGTTCCAGTCCGGCCCGCTCTGCCCCAAGGAGGGCGGCCCGATACGTACCGCCAACCCCTCTGCAGGATCTGCATATTCTCGACTTACTGGAGCTGGCGGGATCCCAGTACCAGGCCGGTGCAGCCCTGGCCGTCCACCAGAGCACGGTGAGCCGCAGCGTGCAGTTGATGCGGCAGCAGTTCTGGCTGGTGCCGGCAGAGGGCTCGGCGGCGACCTGCCGCTATGGGCACAACACCTGCCTGCAGTACCTGCGGCTGGCCTACCGCGAGCACCGGCTGATGGAGGGGCTGCTGCGCATCGGCACCGATCCCCTGCACCAGAGCCTGCTGCAGGGGCTGGAGGTGGTGCAGCAGGTGCCGCCCCGGTTCCGCCATGGGCACAGGTGGGCCGAGCTTGTGCGTCTTGGGCTGCTGGATGGGGCGATCGTGAGCTCCTTCAGTCTTGGCGGGCCGCTGCCCGTCGATGGCCGACCGACCTGGGATGGCCTGACAGCGCTGCCCCTGGGCCAGCTTCACCTGCAGCTGGTGGCTACCGCCCAGCGGACGCGGGGGGTGTTGCTGCCCCGCAAGCTGGCCGCCCCAGGACTGCATCAGACAGGGAAGCGACTGGGGTGGGAGGTGTGGGAGCAACCGTTGGCTTGCCACGAGCCGGCTGCCTGGATCAAGCGGGCCCACGACCGGCAGTTGGCCATGCCCATTTGCGCCGGCCTGCTCGACGCCGCCTGGCTGGCCGCCCACAAGCTGGTGCCCCTGGCCCAGCAACCGCCCCTGCCCGAGCGGTTGTGGCTGCTGCTCCCCCAGGGGGCGGTGAACAGCCAGGCGGCGCGACTGAGCCTGCGGGTGCTGCGGCAGCTGGTGGCCAAGTCCGCGGCACGGCAGGAGCCGTTGCCACTGCTGAGGTTGAAGGCGGTCGATGATTCGCCATAGGAGGGCGTCGGTCTCCGGCCACTCACCCTGCACAGACCGGTGATGACAACCAGAGAGCCAAGGGCTCGATCGGTTGCTTGATCGAAGGGGGAGAATCGAGCCCCACGCCCGATTCTCGCGCTGCTGGCTGGCCCAGAGAACTGGGCCCAGGTCCCCGAGTGAAGCTCTGCCACAGCATCACTGCTGTCAACCAGGGCTGTTTGTCTCTAGCGTGATCAAACCGGTGAAGTGGCATTGCCTTAAGCACTGCCAACCCCATCGGCAACACCATCAGCAGCGGTCGCCCCATCGGATTCATCCAGCCAACGCACCTGTTCCACCTCGATCCCGAGGAACTGGGGCAGCTGGGGAGGATCCAGTCGTTTGGAAGCGACAGTCTGGCGCTGTTCGTGATCATCCTGGCGCGCTATTTCGTGGTGGCTGGTGGATGCTGGTGGCTGGTGCATCGTTGGCGTCCCCGCCCGGCAGCGGCGTTGTCGGAGCTGCAGGGCCAGCGGATCCGTGACGGCATCCGCCATGACATTCGCCTGTCTGTGCTCTCGGCCCACGGCTGCACCCGGCTGTACACGGGCGCCGATCCCAACACCTGGTGTTATCTGGGTGTGAGCTATGCGCTGGTGCTGATCCTCCAGGATGCGCTCTTCTACGCCACCCATCGCCTGTTCCATCAACCGGCGCTGTACGCCGCGTTCCACCGGGGCCACCACCGCTCGCGCCAACCCACCCCTTGGACCTCCTTCGCCTTCGATCCGCCGGAAGCCCTGGTGCAGGCCCTGTTTCTGGTGGGGATTGTGATGCTGATCCCCCTGCACCTGATCACCCTGCTGGCGGTGCTGAGCACCATGACCGTGTGGGCGATCGTGAACCATCTCGACCTCGATTGTCTGCCAGCCCGCTTCCCCCACCACAGGCGGCCTGCGGTGCACTTCGGCCTCTACTTCACCTTATGGGACCGGGTGTTCGACACGCAGGATGCCAACTACGCCCGTGGTCTGAACGTTCCAGCTGTTTGATAGCGAGGGGATTGGGGCCACCCCTGCGAAGCCAGGTGGCGCTGCAGATCGCCTTGGCGGTGGTTTTCTGGGCCGCGGCAGCCAGGGAGCAACGGGAGCCCAATGTGCGCTCGCCCCACCCCACCTTCTCCGGCGAGAGGAGCGGCCCCTGGATTCGGCATGGTTGCTGCACTGGTGGCGGATATGCGGCTGCAGGGCCAGCAGCCAAAAAAAACAGCACATTGGGAGATCAAGGTGCCATGGCTGACGCACATCTTGGACATTGCTGCTGATTAGTTGAACATTAGGAAGGGCTCTCCATAGGATTCCGATGCAGCGAACACATACTTTTTTATGCGTTATCTGGGAGCGGGTGGAGCTGGATTTATCGGCTCCCATCTCATCTTCATTGGTCAAGCGCTGCAGGAACAGCTCATCATCATTGACGGAACGGGAGAGCAAACCCGAAGCTTCTGCTATCGCTCAGATCAGGTGATCAGATCAGGTGAATGGTCTGCCAGCCTTGATGAACAGCGATCTGAAAGGGTCCCAGCGGGCTGAGCTGCTGTTGGGCTGGCGTCCGGTTGTGGATCTTGCCGAGGGCTTGCGGGCCACCATCAGCCAGCTGTCCATTGAGCTTAAGCAACCTGAGCCACAGTTGGTATGAACACTAGCATTGTTTATTTAAGCCCTCTAATCATTCATTCAATTATTCATTAAATCATTCATTCATTGTAAACACTATCTGCTGTATTGGGGCAGGTTATGTGGGCGGGCCTTCAATGGCTGTGATGGCTGCAAATTGCCCTGGCGTGGATATCCATGTCGTGGATCTGGATCAGCGCCGGATTGATGGCTGGAACAAGCTGCATGGAGCCGATCTCCCTGTCTACGAGCCTGGCCTGCAGGCGGTGGTGGATCGGGTGCGGGGCCAGAATCTGCACTTCTCCACAGATGTGGCTGAAGCGATTCGGCGTGCCGACATGGTGTTCCTGTCCGTGAACACACCGACAAAGACGATTGGCCACGGTGCCGGATCTGCGGCGGACCTCACTTATATCGAAAAGGCAGCCCGTCAAGTGGCCGCTGCGGCTCAGGGCAGCACGATTGTGGTGGAGCGCTCGACCTTGCCGGTGCGCACCGCCGACGGCATCAGCCGCATTCTGCGCCAGGCTGGTGATAAGCACTTCGATATCCTTTCCAATCCTGAATTCATGGCGGAGGGTACCGCCATCGATGATCTTCAAAATCCCGACCGGGTGTTGGTGGGAGGCCAGAGTGATGTAGCGATTGATGCGCTGGCAGGGATCTATGGCAACTGGGTCGATCCGAGTCGAATTATCACCACCAATCTCTGGTCAGCGGAGCTGGCCAAGCTCACCGCCAATGCATTCCTAGCCCAACGCATTGCATCGATCAATGCCATTGCTGGCCTCTGCGAAGCAACCGGTGCTGATGTGGCGGAGGTGCGATCCGCGATTGGCTCCGACCGCCGCATAGGCCAGGAGTTTCTCAAGCCTGGGCCTGGCTTTGGCGGCAGTTGCTTTAAGAAGGATCTGCTTAATCTCATCTATCTTGCTGATCACTACGGGCTTGGTGCTGTGGCCCGCTACTGGCGCTCGGTGGTGGAGCTGAACAGTTGGTCTCAAAGACGGATTTCCCAGATGATCGTTAAGGCACTGTTTGGAACTCTGCGTAACAAGCAGATTGCCGTGCTCGGATTTGCCTTCAAGGCCGATACCAACGACACGCGTGAAAGCCCGGCAATTGCCATCTGCCGTGATCTTCTCCACGATGGCGCCTCCCTGAGCATCCATGATCCGCGGGTCGAGCCTGAGGCCATCGCCCAGCTGCTCACGGCACGCGGGGACGATCTGGCCCCTACGGGCGAGTTTGTTAAAGCCGAAAGCGTGGAATGCGCCTGCGATGGTGCTGACGCGGTGTTGATTCTTACCGATTGGGGCCAGTATCGCGATCTCAATTGGGGTGCCCTGGCCGGCCGCATGCGCCGTCCGGGGTGGGTGTTTGACGCTCGCCGTGGCACCAATCTTGCTGAAGCTGAGGCCCATGGCCTTGAGACCTGGCAGATCGGACGCGGGGGAGGCCACTGATGGCCAGCGTGCTTGATCCCCTCCAGCAGGCGATCACCTCTCGCCCCTGGTCGCCGCCGCCATTTGCACTGTTTTCCTCCTGGGCGGTCGTTGGCGAGCGGCCTTCTCTGCTTCTTGCAGCCCTGATTCACGGTCTAGGGCGCCCCTTTGCTGTGGGGGTGTGATGACGACTCCAGGACTCTTTGTGCCCGCGCTGCCTGCACCGCAGCGCCGCTTGCTGCTGCTGCTGGTGCTTTTTTGGGGGGTGGGCACGCTGGCCTTCTGGCGCTGGGCGCTGCAGCCTTCGGTGTGGGTCAGTGTGCCTGGCACCTTGTTCAACCTGCTGCTGTTGATCTACGCCACCGGCATGCCTGCCTGGCCCTTCTATCTCTTTTTAAGGATGCGGCAGGTACGCCCTGATCTGCCTGAGCCCCAGGGGCTGCGGGTAGCCATGGTGGTGACCAAGGCGCCGTCGGAGCCCTGGCCACTGGTTCAACGCACCCTCGAGGCGATGCTGGCCCAGTCGGGTGAAAAAGACGTCTGGCTCGCGGATGAGCAACCCACAGATGCGGTACGCCAGTGGTGTGAGCGTCATGGCGTGCAGCTCTCCAGTCGTGCTGGCGTGCCCGACTACCACCGCCCCACCTGGCCGCGCCGCACCCGCTGCAAGGAAGGCAACCTGGCCTACTTCTATGACTTCTACGGCTACGCAAACTACGACGTGGTAGTGCAGCTCGATGCCGACCATGTGCCCCAACCGGGCTATCTGATCGCCATGCTCCAGCCGTTTCATGATCCCTCTGTGGGATATGTGGCGGCTCCCTCCATCTGCAGTGCTAATGCCAACCGCAGTTGGTCGGCAAGAGGGAGGTTATTTGCCGAGTCTTTGTTGCATGGACCCATGCAGCTGGGGCTGAATGATAAGTGGGCACCGCTGTGTATCGGTAGCCACTATGCCGTACGCACCCAGGCCCTGCGCGAGTCTGGGGGTTTGGGGCCGGAGTTGGCTGAAGACCACTCCACCACCCTGCTGCTGAATGCACACGGCTGGCGCGGGGCCTTTGCCCACCGTGCCATCTGTTATGGCCTGGGTCCAGAGACTTTTGAGGATGCGATGGTGCAGGAATTTCAGTGGTCGCGCAGTCTCACCACGATCTTGCTGCGCTACCTGCCACCTTTGCTGGGGAAACTGCCGCCCCATCTACGGTTGCAATTTCTCTATTCCCAGGTGTTTTATCCCCTGCGCGGTGGTTTAAGCATGTTGGCACTCGGTTTACCGGTGATGGCGCTGGTGCTGGATCATCCTTGGATGCGGATGCATTACCCCACCTTTCTGATGTTCAGCGTTCTTCAAATCATCCTCACCCTGATGCCCATCCTTCTGCTTCGCCGCACAGGGCTCATGCGACCGCCCAACGCGCCGCCCCTGTCGTGGGAGCAAGGGTTGTTTGAACTCAGTCGAGGTCTGTGGGTGTTTGCCGGTGTGGGTAGTGCGCTCTTGGAGAGGCTGTGGCCAAGGCCAGTGACCTTCCGTGTCACGCGCAAGGAGTCTGTGAGTGTGCCGTTGCCGCTCACGTATCTCATGCCCTATCTCCTGGCAGTGGGGATTGGCGTGTCAGCCGCCTCTGTCCTGGGTGGCTCGGTGCGTTTCACCCATGGCTATGTGCTGCTCACCCTGATTACCACATCCATGTTTGCCATGACCTCGCTTGCCATTGCAGTCCTCAGCCATCGCCGTCGCTCGATTTCACTGCGGGGAAGTCTTCCGCCGCTGGGCCTGGCCGGCTGTGCGGTTCTCGTCACCCTTGGCTGCTGTTTGTGGCGGTTACCTGAAATCACCGCCCCCTTGAAGTCACCTCCTCCACTCCCATTCACCGCACTTTAGTCATGCGATGGCTGAGACCTCTTGCTCTAGTTGCGGTATCTGCCGTTTCGTCGGGATTGCTCGTCATGATGAGCCAACTCCTTCTCACTCCCCCTACCCGTCCTTGGATTGGCTTGTATGAATATCAGCCTACCCCTGCGCAGGATGGCAAGCTTGATCTCTCGGTTGGCTTTTTCAACTGGAATGACCCAAACCTGCTCCTCCAGGTCAAAGCATTTCTATCCGAGTCTCGCCAACAACGCCGTGTGCCGTTGCTGAATCTGGAACCCTTTGCCGCTCCGAACCCGGGGCAAGCAGGTGCCGACCTCCTCAATGAAGTGCGCAGAGGTCGCTATGACCAGCGCCTCCGGGCATTGGGGGACGTTCTGGCAGCAGAGCCATCCATACTATTGCTTCGCTTTGGCCACGAAATGGATAAGACTGGTCAGTATTCTTGGAGCTTCACAGACCCTGAAGACTATATCAGCCTCTATCGCTATGTATACGACGCTCTCAACGGTAGTGACATCCCCCATGTGCGCTGGGTGTGGTCACCAGCTGGCAGCCCACAGGCCTATCGCTTTTGGCCAGGACATTCCTATGTTGACTTGATTGGTATTTCAGCCTATGCCAGCCGGGCTTGGAGGGTCGACCGTTCGCTTGAGAGTTTCTCTGAGATTCTTGAGCGCAATCGATGGCTTCAGCGGCGGTTTGGGCGCCCGCTTTTCATTGCTGAAGCTGGCGTGAGTGGATCAGCTGCCGATCAACAACGGTGGCTTCAGGATGCATTCAGAGTAATGGCTCAGTCTCCCGACGTGTGTGGGCTGGTGTATTTCCAGGCACCTCAACCTAGCTGGATGCCCCTGCCAACCGGCCATGAAGACTGGCGGCTGAAACAGGGGCCATTGACGTGGCTTCTGCAGCACTTGCCCTTGCCGGAACGTCGCGGGCTCTCCTGTGTGGGGGCCTGAATCATGCCAAGGGATCGCTCTTTGGCAAGCTGTTGGCTCACGGTGGGTAGTGCCCTGGCTATGCACTCTGCCTGCTGCCATGGGCCTGTAAGGGCTGTGGAGCTGCCCCCAGTCCATCTTCAGCAAGAGTCACCCCATCCCCAGCCCGCTGCCCTAGCGCAAGACGAGACGTTGCCCGTCGACTCTCAGCCAGGAGCACCCCCGGCCGCGGTGACCCTGCCGCCCTATAAGTCGCCCAATCTCACCCCCACCCAGATACCTTCGGCGTATGTCGCCCAGTGAGGTGATTATTTCGTATCTGGATACGTCTACGGCTACGAGGAGGGTGATGGCAGTAGTTCACTCACCACCGATGGTGGCGTGAGTGTGGGTGTGGGCTTTGGCAGTGCCCGCAAGTTGGTCGCCGTAGAGGTGGATTTCAACCTTGAGAGCTTCGCTAACACCAACAATGGAGGAACCCTGGATGTGCGCCTGGGCCGGGAGCTGATCAGCACCCACAACTTTGCTTTGCAGTTGGGGGCTGGCTGGCTGGGAGTGGCCTCCTATGGCACTTGGCCGAATGCAGGAGGTTCGCCTTACGGGGTGATCACGGCGGCCTGGGCGTTGCGACCTGATGATCCGCTGTTCCGCCAGACCCTGCAGGTGAATCTCGGTGGCGGGGGAGGCCGGTTCCAACGGTTGGATGCGGTGGACCTGGCGAGCAGCGGATTGATTGCCTCAGTGGGGGTTGAACTTGCTCCCAACGTGGGCCTCAGTGCCGGTTGGGCCGGTCGCGGTCTCAACGCCTCCCTGTCGTACGTGCCCTTGCGGGGTGTGCCGCTTTTCCTCTCCCTGTCCGGAGCCAACATCACCCGCGTGGACAACACGGGACGGGCTGTGGCGTTTGCGATCACCTGGGGGGGGAATTTCCGCACCGCTACCTTCCCGTGAACTGCAACCTCTCTCCGATAGCTGACCTTCTTGCGTACCTGGGCCCTGCAGCACTCCACCGGCGTGAGGGTCTGCTCAAGCGGAATGATTGCTCATGCTGCCAATGTGCCTGGTTGACGCGGCTCCACCAGCCCTCGTCGAGCGAGCCAGGCCGGATCCAAACGTGGGATACAGCTCTGCACTGAAGCCATTGACGGCACCGATGAACAGGTGCATCCGCCGATGGGGACTGTCAGACGATGGCAAAATGGGTGTTATTGATGTTGAGATTCTTGGTCAGGGTTGCAAACATGACCGATATCCCTCCCGCGGCACTACCGTTGCTGTCATAGGTGAGATGGCCGGTTGTTGGGTTGTATAGGATCCGTTCGTTTGTGTTGCTAAAGCTGCTGCCCGAGCGGAATCGCGATACCGCGAGGATGCCGGTGTCTGGGAGAGCAGGGAATGCGGTTTTGGCCAGTTGGATCCGATCACCCTGGGCGCCGTTGAAATCGGTGATGGTGTCTCTGTTCTTCGTGCTGTCTGGAGTCGTGTCAAAACGGAAGATGTCGGCACCCAGTCCACCAGAGTGGGTGTCATTGCCTAGCCCTCCAATCAAGGTGTCATTGCCGACTCCACCTTTGAGCACATTGGCGGCTGCGTTGCCGGTTATGGAATTGGCCAGGTCATTGCCGGTTCCATTCACAGCATTGCTGCCAGTGAGCACCAGGTGGGCCGTGGTGCTGGCCAACGAGCTTACGCTGACACTGCTGCGAAAGGTATCGGCCGCTTGCCCCGGTGCTGCAATGGTGGCCATGTCGTTGCCGTTATGGTCCTGGATCACACCTTGACTGTCGTTACCACTGGACAGATCGGTGTAGCCCACCCTCACACTCTGTGTGCTGCTTGGAGCTGTCCCAGTGAGGGTGAGGCGCAGTTGACTGCTACTGGAACCAGCCGTGATTGCGCTCACCGAGCGACTTGTGCCATCGACGGTAATCACAAAGCGACTGCTGCTGAGTCCAGTGCTGACAATCGCTTCCGAGAAATTCAAATGAACCTGATTGCCCTCCACGCTGATGGAGCTGACGGCCGGTATTCCTGTCCATCCAAGAGATTTAACCTTGTTGGCAATCAGTTCAGTGAGAAACTCATTGCCCATGGCATTGAGATGAAGTTTGTCAGACCGCAATGCCCGAGGAGGAATGTCATTGGCCACGTCCCATGCACTGTCTGGGCCTAGCTTTGGATCCGATCTGGTTGGGAAAGACTGCTTCCAGTCACTGGCGTACTGAGTGGGGAACTTGGCCTTCATCCATGCCTCCGCCCCATCAATGAAATCGCGGCGGACGTCGTACCAGTACTGGGGAAATGAAGCGGCAATTGAAGAATTCCTGTTGATGATCGCGCTGTAACCTGAGGAGGGTGCTGTTTGGAGGGCAGGATTACCACCCCCTTCGATGCTATAACCTCCATTGAACACTGGTAGCATTAAAATGGGTGTATTTGACCCGGCCATTTTTGACAGCATCTTTTGATAGATGCTGACATCGTTTTCGGTTGGGGTGCCAATGCCATTGCGACCAAGCCAAAAGATTGCACTTTGACTGTTTAACTCGTAGGCGGTTCCATTGATGCTGTCCCGTGTGATCGGAGTGATCACCTGCGCACCGAGGGCAGTGACAGCGGTTCCCGATACGGATCGCAAAAATTGGTAACCCGTGGGTGACTGGGGGTCGCCTACAGGCTTGAGGACACCCGCTACGCCAGCAATCGTTACCGGCAGGCCGCTGCTCATCCCCCTGGCAATGGTTGCGGAGAGGTTGGTAATGGTGACAGCGCCGGATGCTGGTATCTGTCCGCCTTCGACGCGGCCTGAGGCGATGATTCCCCCTTGGCGGCCGGCAATTTCTACAGAACGCTGGCCGCCAACGCCGCGGTTGATTACTTTTACTGTGGTGCCAAGGCGCTTAGCAAGGCGATCCGAAGTTAGATAATAAATCATCGAATCTCCCCATTGCACAATTACGTCTGGCGGAGACGGACTTGGTAAGATTCCTGTTGACAACGGATCGGTGCTTAAAGTTGCTCGGCAACCTAGCAGGTTTACCGTTCAATGTGTGTCTGTTCGGCCCGGAATTGCTTGTCGGTCTCCTCTATTTTTGTCTTTTTCTGACTTCTGGCTAGTTCTGGGCAAAAGGGTTTACAGGACTGGTTTATGGGGGATCTGAAAAATATTGGACGTGGGGTCGGTGAGCAGCTCGTGAAGGATGTGGCCTGCGTTGCTTTTGCCCAAGGATCTTGATCGCGCCTTGGCGTGCAGCTGCGGGTCTCGATTGATACACAGCTATCCTCCAATTATCCCCTGCCCCCTGTGTCCATCCTGCGTTGGTGTGGACGGTGGCTCGTCCGTCCAGATGGCCGGGGCTCTCCCTGTGTCCGGCTCCCTCCCTGGTCTGCCAGTCGCCTCCGCTGGCACCCATGGAGGTACGGGAACAGGCGCTCCCGATGCCCCTACCCAGCTCTTCAAGAGGCTTACGTTGACGTTGAGGGGATGCCTGGTAGCCATTCCGTCCCCCACCCTCCACAGAGTCCGGTTCGGTTGATCGGAGCCGGTGCAAGGGCGGAGGTGATGTTGGTCAAGCCAAGTTCAGTGACCGTGCTGGTGCCGCGCGAACGTCAGTCCGTAGCCGCAAGAAGCCATACGCCATGACTGATTCCAGCGTTCTTTGAGCTTGGGCTGCATAACCCGAGTTGGGATCACAAGTGAGAAGCTCAAACCTTGAGTCTCTCTTCTCTCGGACGTGATCCCGTGTCCTTCCCTGCCAGGCCCCAGACACGGCATGCGTGAATCCCAGACACCCGAACGGTTGACCCCGGTGTGAGCGAGGTCTGGCCGCAACCGGTGCTAAGGCGCCCCCCACGGGGCGCCTTCCTGTTGGCGAGGGGTGGCGGGTGGGCGCTGGGCACGCCAGTAGCCCTCCAGGGCCTGATCGAGGGCTGGGCAGCTGCCCGGCAGCGGAACCGGCGTCTCGGCGGGGGAGGGTGGGCCGGCTTGGGGGGGGCGGCTCGGGGGCTGGCTCCAGGCGATCAAGGCGCCCAGGGGGTCCTGATCGACCGTGGCCAGCAGCTTCTGACGATCGCCGGGGGCGGTGGGGAGTTGGGGATTCCTGCACAGGCGTTCCGCCTCCCGCTGTATGGCCGGCACTGGGCTGGGGGGCCTGGCTGGGACCCGACCTGGGACCAACCAGCTCCAGCTTGGATGGCTGAGGGCCCAGGCGGCAGCGCCAACGGCCAGCCCAACGGTGAGAAGCCACTGGATGGCCAGGGGCACGCTGCGGCCTGGTGGGGGGTGTCCAACCGCCGATGGGCACCAGCTGCCCACGGCGATCGAGAGGTCATCTCCGCTGCCCCCGGCGCTGATTTCCGCCAGGCCTTGCGCCAGTTGGCCGCTGTCGCGGATGTCCACCAGCTGGCAGCAGAGTTCCAGAAAGTCCGCATCAGTGGCGCAGGACTTGCGCACCCCGTCGGTGCTGATCAAGAGCGAAAAGGTTGCCCCCGAGCCGGCGATGGCCTGCAGCCTGGCCCGCTCAGCCCATCGCCTCCTCGCCTCCCGCAGGCAGAGGCTGGCCGTTGCCTCGCCGGCGCCTTGCTGCTGGCCTTCCTCGCTGAGGAGCTGGCAGCCACCGTTGCCCACCCGCACCAGATCCCAGTCGCCCAGCCCCGTGCATCCCCACCAGCTGGGTGCCAGCAGCAGCAGGCCAAGCGTGCTGCCGTAGAGCGAGGAGCAGAACGGCTCGCGTTCGCCGGGGGGCCGCTGCTGCCAATGGCGCTCAATCGCCCCCAGCCAGCGGGCCTGGATGGCTTGCGGCAAGTCCTCAGCCAGCAACCGCCGCCAGGTGTGTTGGTCGTTGAGGGGGGTGGATTGCAGGGCCGCCTGCACGGCAGCCGCCGCCTGCTCGCAGGCCAGGCGGCTGCCGGTATCGCTGTAGCGGTAGTGCTCACCGCCATGGCCATCGGCCACCGCCAGCAGCTGCAGGTGGTCGCCCGCTGGTGCGCGCAGCTGGCGCACCAGGGAAAAGTCCTGGCACACCACACCGCGGCGGCGGTGGGCCGCGCCGATCACGCTGCAGTGCCAGGCCGGCAGCCAGCCGCCATGGGCAGGGGTGTTCACCACACCACGGGCCCCACGTCGCCGATGGGATCGAGCAGGGTGGGTGGTAGGTCCGGAAGCGGAATGTTGCCAGCCGGCTCGCCCTCCTGGCCGAGGCGGCTGGCGGGCATCGAGGCGGCACCCACCACGGCGGTGGACGCCCACTGGATGTACTGGGCCAGGGCCGTGGCATTGCTGGCCTGCAGGGGCCGCCTTGGGGAGCGGGACGGGCCGGCCAGCCGGTGTCGGGGCAGCTCACCGCTGCCGCCGGGCACTTCCGCGCCGCCCCGCGGCGCCCTGGGTTCCGGGCCGATGAACTGCTGCAGCACCTCCTGGTCGGCGTCGTGGCCGACGGCGATCGCCAGGCGCACGGCCTTCTGGGCCCAGGGCTGGCGCAGCAGCCGCTCCAGTCCCGCCTCGAAGTCATCGGTGGGCTGGCCGTCGGAGATCAGCACCAGCACCGGTGGCAGGGCCCGCTCCTCCATCGGTGGCGAGGCCAGCTGGTCGGCCACCAGCTCCAGGGCCTCGCCCATCGCCGTGACCCCACCGGCCTGCAGGTCCTGCCACTGCAGCCGCTCCACCGGTGTGGGCTCGGCGATGTGCCAGTGGGCGCGGTCGGCGAAGCGCACCGCCCGCACCAGCACCCGGGCTTCGGGGTTCTCCCGCGCCACCCGTGCCATGCCCGGCAGTGACTGGCGGATGGCCTGGTTGAGGGCCTGCATCTTGCCCTGGGCGGCCATCGAGCCGGAGCAGTCGCAGAGGTAGATGAAGTGCAGGGGCCGATTGGCCAGGCGCACGTTGGGGAAGGACGGCATCAGCGGGGCAGCAACGCGTCGGGCGGCTCCGGGGTCAGCGCTCGATCCGGATCAAACCATCGTCGCTGACGATGGCTGCCACGGCCGCCAGATTGCAACTCCGGCCCGGCTCCACCTGCAGCTCCTGGCCCTGCACCAGCGTCACCTGCCAGGGCGTAGGGCCGCAGTTGCGGAGGCCCAGGATGGCCGCCTCGCTGGGGTGGGCGACCACCTCGGCCAGGGGCTGGTCGACCTGGGGCGGTTGGAGCGGATCGAAGTGGTGGCGATGCAGGGTGGTGCCGGCTGCCGCCACCACCGCGCCGCAGGGCAGCTGCAGGCGCAGGGGTGGCGGCAGCATCGCCCCGCAGCTCCAGCAGGGCGGGGGTGGGCTCTGGTGGCTGCGGAAGTTCTCCTGGCCGCAAGCCGGGCAGATCTGGCGCCGGTCGAGGGTGCGGGCGAGTTCGTCCCGCCACTGGCCGGTGAGCACCCGCTGGCCGGCGTCCCGCAATCCCGGCCCGAAGGTCTGGATGAACAGGGCCTGCAACCCACTTGGATAGATGGGCCAGGTGAGCAGGGCCGCGCTGTGCAGCTCGGGGTCGGGGCGGTTGCGCGGGTCGCCCGGATCGAAGATGAACACCGGATCCTCGCCATAGAGCCGCCGGCGGGCCGGTTCATCGAGGCAGCGGATCTGCAGTTCCAGGGCGCCGCGGAAGGGGTCGTGGCGGGTGAGCAGGCGGAAGAGCAGCACCGCCAGGGAGTGCAGGTCGCTGTTGGCACTGGGCCTGGCGCGGCCCATCAGCACTTCAGGGGCGATGAAACCCGGGGTGCCGAGCACGCCCCCGGGGTCGCGGCCATCCACGTCCACGTTGTCGTTGTCGCAGATCAGGATGCGGCCGCTGGCTGGCTCGAGGAAGAGATTGCCCAGGGAGATGTCCTTGTAACAGAGCCCCCGGCTGTGGAGGTCATGGAAGCCTGCGCTGAGTTCCAGGCAGGCGCGCAGCGCGCTGGCCAGGCTGAGGTCCAGCCTGCCGCCGTAGTGCTCCACAGCCCCCACGAAGCCCGCCGGTCGCAGGTTCATCAGATAGCCGAACCCTTGCTCCCGGCAGCGCAGCAGGCCCTGGGATTCGGCCGTGGGCCGCAGCAGGGCCAGGGGCCAGAGAAAGCTGGCGTTGGGGGCGGTGCTGCTGATGGCGGCGAGCAGGCGCCGCTCCAGCCCGGGATCCCGGGCAATGCTGGCCGGCAGGTACCACTTCAGGGCCAGCCGTTCACCGGCCAGTTCCACCTCATACACCTGCCCCTGGCTGCCGCTGCCGATCCCCCGCAGCACCCGCAATGGCGTGCTCAGCCCGGCAAAGGAAAGCTGGCTGCCCTCGGGCAGGATCCAGGTCATCGTCCCTGGTTCCGTTGCGCGGCAGCCGCCCCCGCGCCGATCGCCTGGCGGATGCCGTTGCGGTGGGCCAGGGCGGTGCGGCGGTTGGCAAAGGGGTGCCGGCGGGCCTGGCCATCGCGCAGTTCCACCTGCAGCGTGTGCCGTTTGCGCGAACCCAGCAGCACGCACGCCGCCAGCACCGCCAGCTGCAGCGGCCAGAAGATCCCCACGGGGCCGACGCGCACGGGCAGCAGCAGCAGCAGCGCCACGCTCAGCAACACCCACCAACTGAACATGTGGGGGTACTGCGGTTCGCTGAGCACCACGGCACTGCGGATTTGATCCAGCCGGATGGCCTCGCTGCCGATGGCCACCGTTGCGGACGCATCGGTGGGTCGCCTGGCTGGGCTGGTGGGGCTGACCGGCTGGCTGCCGGGGGCCTGCCCCGGTGGCGCCGCCGCCGATTCGCCCAGGCGGAACACCAGCACGGGCCCGGAGCGGCCCAGGCGAATCTCATCGCCATCGCCGATCGGCCGGCAGCGCTGCACCCGCTCCCCCTCCAGGTAGGTGCCATCGCTGCTCTGCCAGTCGCACACCAGCCAGCCATGGCGGCTGGAGAAGCGCACCACGGCGTGGTGGGCAGACACCGCGTCCTGGGAAGGCAAGGCCAGCTGGTTGCCGCTGGCACGGCCGATGGTGAGGGGCTGGTGTGGATTGAGCCGCAGATATTTCTCCGGTGCATCGCGCAGCTGCAGCAGGGCGGGCCCTGTCATTCCCCACCCCGGCGGCGCTGCCACCACAACTGCCAGTCGTCGCGCAGGTCGTTCCAGAAGCCGCCATCCCCCTGGCGGAAGGGCTGCACCCGGCCAGGGAAGATCAGTGCCTTGCTGGCCAGGGCCAGGGCCACCAGCACCAGGGTGAGCAACACCCAGCCGGGGATGGCGCCTGGCCACTGGGCGGCGAACAGGGCCCGCAGGGCATACACGGCCAACGTGAGGGCCAACCAGAAGCGAAAGGGCTCCCAGGGATCACGCGGCTGGGCCACGCACCGCTCCAGCGACTGGGCCCAGGGTAGGTCCGTAGCGTGGGACGAGTCCCGGGTTGCCATCGCCCCTTGATCGAGGCGTCTCCCCTCCAGTTGTGTGGATCGCGGCAGCGCCTCTGGCGGGAGCTGCTCAAGGCCTGTGCCCAGGGCGAGCTGGCCCGGCGACCGGCGGCGGTTCGCCAGGCCTGGGCCGCGTTGCGCCAGCACCAGGCCTATGCCGAACTGTGGCAGGGCCAGCGGCTGGTGCGCCGGCTGGAGCTGGGGGAGCAACGGGTGCGCATCGGCCGCGACCCGGCCTGTGAGCTGGCCCTCGATTCCCCTGGCCTCAGCCGGGTGCACGCCGTGCTGGAACGGCGGCGCCCCAGTGATTGCGACCACACGCTCGTGGATTTCGACTCCAGCAATGGCCTGTTTCACCGCGACCGGCGGATCCGCTCGCTTGGCCTGCGCCATGGCGACACGGTGGCGCTGGGCTCGTCGCTGAAGGACGACACGCCGCTGCTGCGCTACCAGCACCGGCGCAGTGCCCTGGAACTGGGGGTGCATGCCGTGGGCCTCGCCAGCCTGGTGGGCTCGGCACTGCTGGCCTCGGGGATGTTGCTGGCGGCCACCGTGGCCGGTGGCTCCAAGATCCGGGTGATCGATGGCCCGGTGAAGATCCTCTCGGCCGATGGCCAGCAGATTGATGCCCAGCAGGGATCGTCCACGGCCTTGCCGTCGCTGGCCGACTACCCCCTGCACCTGCGCCAGGCGCTGCTGGCCTCGGAAGAGGCCCGCTTTGGCTGGAACAGTGGCATTGATCTGTTCGGCACCCTGCGCTCCGCCCTGCTGGGCACGGGCGGGGGGAGCGGGCTGACCCAGCAGGTGGCGCGGCTTTACTACCCGGATGTGGGCCGCGACGTGACCCTCACCCGCAAGTTGCGCGAGCTGTGGGTGGCCCTGCAGCTGGAGGTGGGCTACAGCAAGAACCGCATCTTGAAGATGTATCTCGACCGGGCCCATCTGGGCCTGGGCACCGATGGGTTTGAGCAGGCGGCCCAGCTCTATTTCCGCAAGTCGGCCCGGGAGCTGGATGTGGCGGAGTCGGCCTTCCTGGTGGGGCTGCTGCCCAGCCCCAATGGCTACAGCCCCTGCCATGCCCCCAGCCAGGCGCAGGAGGCGGCGGAGCTGGAGGCGGCCCTGAAGGCGCCCAGGGGCCAACTCACAACGAAACAGCAGCAGCGGATCGCGGCGGTGCGCTCAGGCCCCTGGCTGCCCGTGAAGCGCCGCAACCTGGTGCTGGAGCTGATGCACAGCCAGGGATATCTCGGCGATCAGGGCCTGCGGGATGCCCAGCGCCAACCGCTGAACATCGATCCCTCGGCTTGCCGGGAGTCGCCGATCACCAGCTATCCCTTCTTCTCCGACTACGTGATGGGGGAGCTGGAGGGCAGGCGCTACGGCCTCAACCTGGGCGGTAGGGAAGGGGGCAATTACGTGGCCGTGAGCACGATCAACCCCCAACTGCAGGCCCTGGCCCAGCGCCAGTTGCGGAGCTTTCTGGAGGGGCCGGCGAAAGGCGCGGGCCTGGGGCAGGGGGCCCTGATCAGCCTGCGGCCCAGCAACGGCGAAATCCTGGCCTATGTGGGCGGGGGCAACTACGAACGTTCCAGCTTCGATCGGGTGCAGGCCTTGCGCCAGCCAGGCTCCACATTCAAGTTGTTCCCCTTCCTCGCCGCCCTGCAGGCCGGCATGGGGGAGCAGGAGCTGGTGAGTTGCGCACCCTTCGAGTACGTGGCTGGCTGCCGCAGCAGCAGTGCGGCGATCAGCATGATCGATGGCCTCGCCCTCTCGGAGAACGTGGTGGCCCTGCGGGTCGCGGAGCGGGCGGGCCCCAATCAGGTGGTGCGCCTGGCGCGGCAGCTGGGAATCAGCACCCCCCTGGATGCGGATGTCTCGGCCATGCTCGGTGGCCGCGAAACCTTCCTCTACGAGCTGGCCCGGGCCTACGCGGTGGTGGCCAACGGCGGTGCCTGGGTGCCGATGCATGGCGTGACCCGCATCTACGACCTGGGCATCTGCCAGTCGCTGCAGAGCCTGGAGCAGTGCCCCGAGCGTGGGGTGACGGTGGCTCTCGGCGAGAAACCGCGCCAGTTGCTCCGTGCGGAGCATGCCGCCGCCATGGACCGGATGCTGCGGGCCGCGGTGGTGCGAGGAACGGGGCAGGCCGCCGGGCTTGTGGCGGATGCCCGCGGCAAGACCGGTACCACCAACGACGGCGTGGATGTGCTGTTCATCGGCTACTCGCCGGCCATGGATCTGCTCACGGCGATCTGGATGGGCAATGACGACAACAAGCCGGCGGCCGCCGCCAGCGGCGCCCTGGTGGCCGAGTTGTGGGGCCAGTACATGGCCGCTGCAGCGGGACAGACCTGAGCCCAACGCCAGGCCATGCTGGGGGCAGTGCGCTGGGGGCAGCGGGTGAAGGGCAGTGGGCAGCCGCAGTGGCGGGACCTGGGTGAGCGCCTGGCCCACACCCTGCGCCAGGGCAATGGAGCGATCACCACCCCGGCCCGCCTGCAGGGGTTGGTGGCCGATCTGGCGGCAGAGCACACCGAACTGATGCTGCCGCTCAGGGATCTGGTGACCCGCCCGGCCTTCCAGGCGTTGATCCCCAGGTCTGGTACCGGCACTGGCGCGGTGCAGCGGGACGCGTTGCTTCAGGAGATGGAGGCCACCTTCTCGCGGCAGGTGATCGCCGCGATTGCCGAGCTGCTGGATGGCTTTCTGGATCTCCCACCAGGAGCGGCCATGACACCGCCGCCGCCAACCAGGCCCGCACCGCCGCCACCACCGCCGCCTCCATCGCCACTGCCACTGCCATCTCCGCCGCCGCCACCAGCCCCGGTCCCGGTCCAGGCCCCGGTTCAGGCCTACCCCCAGGTGGCGCAACCCCAGCCCCCATCCGCTCCGCTGCCGCCACCGGTGCCGGTCTGGCCTGCCGAGCCGGCGCCCCTGGAACGCTCCCGGGAGCGGGGGGTGTCTGGTTGCGGGCTGGTGCTGCTCGGCCTGGTCACGGCCCTGGCGGTGGCAGGCGGCGTGGTGCTGCTGCGCGCCACCGACCTCTGTGCCTTGGTGGGCTTCTGTCCCGGCGTCCAGGTGGCCAGCGGTGTGCAGCAGGCGCTGCAGGCGGCTGAGCAGGCCGAACGGGATCTTCGTGGGGCCGAGGATCTGGGCGCCTACGAGCGGGCGCTGGTGGCGCTGGAACGCCATTTGCTCGAGCTGGCCAACGCCAGGCTCACGCCCGAGCAGGAGCAACGCCGCCAACGGCTGGATCAGGTGGCCCGCGACGCCAGAGACGTGCTGGCGGAAGAGAACAACGACCTTCGGCGTCTGGACAAGGTGGCCAGGGCCCTGGCCTCAGCCCGGGAGAGCAGCGGCGAGCAGCGGGCTTCCCTGCTGGCCATCGCCACCCAGGAGCTGGAGGCCATCGCGCCGCGCGGCTTTGCGGCGCCGGAAGCCAAACGGCTGCGCGAGCAGTTGGAGCAGCTGGCCCGGGAGTCCCTGGTCACCGAGCCCCCAGCGCCGGAGGAGTCCGGTGACGGGGAGGCACCCGCCGTGGATTCCCAGTCCCCGCCAGAGGCCCCACCGCCGCCACCCAGCGCCAGCCCCCTTCCGGTGGCACCGCCCCCGCCCGTGCCGTCCGAGGAACCCGCGCCTTGAGCGGCATGGCCAGTGGCAGCCCCCCGCCCGACCCCGACGACGACCTCGACGAGCTCCTCCAGGATCGGGGGCGAAGTCTCGGCTTGCGGTTGCTGGCGTTGCTGGGCGCCTTCGCCTTCCTGATGCTGGGGATCAGCAGCATGGCCCCGTTGCTGCAGCCGGACCCATCCCCGCAACGACCCGATCAGCGCCGGGATGCCTGGATCAGCTGAGGCGGCGTGGCGCGTTGGGCCACAACCGGTGAATGAGCATGGGCAGGAGCAAGTGAGGATGGATCATCCCGTGCTGGCCATCCCAGCGGATTTGCCTGGGATGGGCGGCAAATCGCTGCAGGGCATGTGCCAATGGGAGCCCCGGCGTCACAGTGAGCATCGCGATGCAAGCTGGCGCCAGGAGGGGTTGTTGATCTCAAGATCAAGGTTGATCCTCATCAAGTTCAGCAGGCCTGATTGTTCGTTCAGTGAATTTATGGCCGGGTTTGATGAGCGTGTGGCTCGGGGACTGGGGCTGGACTTCTGTGATGTGGATATCAGCGATCAGAACTGCGATGGGCCCTATCTCCCCCTTCTGTTCTCGCGTCACTCCGACCATCATTCGATCGTCCTTCCCGTGTATCTGCTGGTTCGCCAGCCGGGCGATGACGTCGCTGTTGGAGGCGAAATCGTTGGTGCCATGCCGGAGGAGGCTTTCCGCGCTCGTGTCAGAACGTTTCTGGTGGGGCAAGGGCCGGTTGATGTTGAGCCTGCTGATCAATCACCAGATGGCTGATCAAGGTCGTTGTAAACGAAAACAGCAGGAACGGCAGGCTGAAGGCGAGGATCAGGGAGATCACGGCAACGCCGGCGATGGGATGCCCGGCCGCACCCAGGGCAGCCGCTGCAGCCAGGCTTAGAAAGGTGAGCAACAGCCACACCATGATCTGCCCGTAGATATCCCCGTAGCTGAGCGTGCAACGGAGTTGGTAACCCATTGGGATTCTCATCTTGATGCGTGTAGCAATCGGATCCTGCTCCACAGATTCGTAATCAGTACCAGTCTGAGCTGGTTCTGCTGCAGACCTCATGCAAACCCAGCAGTGCTTGATGTTGAACAACGCTGATGGAGTGCCAGGGAATCCTGCGGTCTTTGCTGGAGCTTGGGGTGATTGATCGGACAGCCCACTTGGATGATCGGAAACCATGATCAGCACACCGCAGCACGAGCGGTCGGCGGCCCCCAATCCCGCCATGGCCAAGGATCCGATCTGTGGGATGGTGGTTCCCAAGGCCACTGCCCTCACCGCGCAGCGGGCTGGACGCGCCTATTTCTTCTGCAGCCAGGGCTGCCGAAACAGCTTTCTGGCTCCCCAGCAACAGTTGCAGCGGATGCGCCTCCGGATGGCCGTGGCCCTCGGTGGTGTGCTGGCTCTTGCGGTACTACGGGCCGCCGCCCTGATGGCCCTGGCGGCCGGTGTGAGTGTGCTGAGCTGGGTCCCGGTTCCCCAGCTGCCCTGGCTGACCTGGGGCGTGTGGCTGTTTCTGCTCGCCACACCGGTTCAGTTGATCGGTGGCTGGAGCTTCTACTGCGGTGCCTGGGTGGCCCTCAGGCGCCGGGTGTTGAACATGGATGTGCTGATCGCGCTGGGCACATCCGTGGCCTACATCTACAGCGTGTTTGTGGTGTTCGCACCCCAATTGTTGCCCCCTGGGGTGGATGGGCGGACTGTCTATTTCGAAGTGTCGGTGGTGGTGATTGCCTTTGTGCTGATTGGCAAGTTGATGGAAGAGACCATCAAGCAGCGCTCCTCGGCGGCGGTACGCCGGTTGCTGGATCTGCAGCCCTCCACGGCCATCGTGATCCGGGCGGGTGAAGAGCTGGTGGTGCCGGTGGTGCAGGTGCAACGCGGCGATGTGGTGGTGGTTCGCCCCGGCGACAAGGTGCCGGCCGATGGGGTCGTGCTCGACGGGCAGTCATCGGTGGATGAGTCGCTGATCACGGGCGAATCTCTGCCGGTGAGCAAGAAGGTGGGCGCGGAGCTGATCGGTGGCACGATCAACGGTCACGGCCTGTTGCGCTTTGAGGCCACCCGGGTGGGGGCGGAGACAGCGCTGGCTCAGATCATCCGCATCGTGGAACAGGCCCAGGCCAGTTCCGCTCCGGTGCAGCGCCTTGCCGACCGGGTCACCTCCTGGTTTGTACCCGTGGTGGTGGTGGTTGCCCTGCTCACCATGCTGCTGTGGAGCCTCCTCGGCAGTTTCAGTGGTGGTTTGCTGGCGTTCGTCGCCGTGCTGGTGATTTCCTGCCCATGCGCCCTGGGGATCGCCACCCCGGCGGCCCTGATGGTGGGGGTGGGCAAGGGAGCCGAGCTGGGCATCCTGATCCGCAGCGGCGAAGTGCTGGAGCAGGTGGAGCAACTCACCACCGTGGTGTTCGACAAGACCGGTACCCTCACCCGCGGCAAGCCCGCCCTCACCACCGTGGTGCCCCTCGGTGAGCAGAGCCGTGAGCGGGTGCTCCAGCTGGCGGCCTCCCTGGAGTACGGGTCTGGGCATCCCCTGGCCATGGCCGTGCGCGATGCCGCTGAGGGGCAGGGGCTGCCCCTGATGCCGATAGAGGATTTCCGGTCGCTGGCGGGTGAGGGGGTGATGGCCGACGTGCGTGGTGAGCCGTTCTGGCTCGGCAATCGCAAACTGGCCGGGCGCTTCATGCCCCACCTCGAGGATGCGGTGCAGAGCCGCCTGCTCGATTTGGAAGCGGCCGGCATGTCCGTGATCCTCCTGGGCCAGGGCCGTGCCGTGTTGGCGCTGCTCGGGGTGGCCGACACCGTGCGACCGGAGGCCCAGCAGGTGGTGAATGCGCTGCAACGGCGCCACATCCAGGTGGTGATGCTCAGTGGCGATCACCACACCACGGCCCAGGCGATTGCGCGGCAGCTGGGCATCGATGAGGTGATTGCCGAGGTGCGCCCAGACGACAAAGCAGCCACCATTCGCTCCCTGCAACAGGCAGGCCAGGTGGTGGCGATGGTGGGTGATGGGGTCAACGATGCGCCCGCGTTGGCTACGGCGGACATCGGCATTGCCATCGGTTCGGGATCTGATGTGGCCAAGGAGGCCGGCGATCTGTTGCTCCTTGGCAATGATCTGCGTGCCGTTCTCACTGCCCTTGGCTTATCGCGGGCAACCATGCGCAAAATTCGCCAGAATCTCTTCTGGACTTTCTTTTACAACAGTTTGGCCGTACCAATCGCAGCCACGGGTTGGCTCAATCCAATGATCGCTGGTGCTGCGATGGCCTTCAGCTCGTTATCTGTGATTATCAATTCAGCGCTCTTGAACCGCTATCGAGGCACCTGACGCTGGTTGGCCCGGGTGCTGCCTGGACGCAGGATGGCGGATCCATCAACCAGGTTGCGAATCAATGCGCACCTGCATGGGCAACCGTCGATCGTCGGCCCTGATTCTTAGGCTGGTTTGTGTGCGGGGGGTGGCAGATGGAACGTTCTTTCATGGCTCATCAGTGGGGTCAACCAACGCCAGCTTCAAGGCCCGTGAATGCTGATCCACGTCCGCATCATCTGGCGCCCCCTAACGGGGAGTTGTTTCCCCTGCAGGAGTTGCCGCACCTCTGCTGCAGCCGGGATCCTTGCCGCTCCCTTCCCTCCTGGCCGATGGCCATTCCCCAGGAAGGCTGGCTTGCGTTCGATGCGGTGCGCCAGGAGGCCATTCAGGTGGATCTGGTGTCTTCCAACAGCCGGGGGGTTGGGGTGGTGATGGCTGCCAGCTATCCCGCCCAACCAGGCATGCACGGGATGCTGATCACGCCGATGCATGGCGGTGGCTGCAACCATCGGCCTGTGTTCTGCTGCTGGCAGCGGCCCCATCCCCAGGATCGGCAGCTGCAATGCGTGGGCCTGCGTTTTGATTTTGGTGATGAAGGCTGAGCGGGTAGCTGTGGGCAGCGCGTAACGATTGATCAGCTGGCGCTCCAGTACACCCGCCCCTTCCTGGGGCCTTCCTAGGCTGAATTCATTCAGAGAAGGAGGGTGTATGACGACCTGCCATCTGCCGACCCGTGCTTGTTCGACTGCGAGCGGGATTTCTGTCGCCGACGAATTGCATCATCTCAAGCACTTGCTGCGCGAGGATCCTGTTTTTGCGGAAGCCCTGCGCTGCACCGACACCACCGAAGAAGCCGCCCAGCTGGCCTGTGACCATGGCGTTGCCGTGACACAGGAGGCGCTCTGGCGCAACCGGGGAACCCTGGTGCATGGCGGTCGGCCCACCTGGCGCGGCTGAGCTTTGCTCCATCGGCGCTGTGTTCCTGGTGCTTCCCAGGCTGGGCTCGATCCCAGCTTTTTTTGTGGGCGGGGTGTGCGCGGGGGGCAAGGCTGGAACTTCCCCGTACATCTGTGCCAGCAAGGACTAGCCATCGGCGGCTCGATTGCTTATGGTGGCTATCAAATCATGCTCAAAACCATGCTAACGGGATCTGACCTGCTCACGAAAGTGAAGGAATTGGGGGATGCCTCCAAGTCTGAACTGGTGCGTGAATGTGGCTATGTGAGCACCAAGAAGGATGGTGGCGAGCGGCTGAACTTCACGGCCTTCTATGAGGCGCTGCTGGAGGCCAAGGGTCTCAGCCTCGGCAGCGATGGTGCCAGCCGTGGCAAAGGTGGCCGCAAGCTGAGTTATGTGGCCACCGTGCAGGGCAACGGCAACCTGCTGGTGGGCAAGGCCTACACCGCCATGCTTGATCTCCAGCCCGGCGATGAGTTCGAGATCAAACTCGGCCGCAAACAGATCAAGCTGATCCCCGCTGGAGGCAGCGACGAAGAGTGAGGCGGCCGCGACGGCTCCTGGCGAAAGCGGGTGGATGGGGGCGCCTTGGCTCGGTTGGTGCCAGATGCCGCCGTCGCCGTGGATCCAGGGGGATAGCCGTTGGCCTGGGAATGTATGCGGAACATGCATATGCCAGCTCCAATGCCTTGGCGCTGTGGCTTAGCTGGATCCGGTGAGGATTGGATCTCCTTTCCCATCCTGTGGTCACCCGGTCGATCAGCCATGCCCCTCCGCTCGGCCAGCGACTTTCCAGCCTCACCAGACCCCGAGGCTCTTGATGGCACCTACCGGGAGTGCCGATCGGCGGGGGGTGGTGATTGCTGAGCTGCAGCGCGAGCTGGTGGACCTGGAAGCAGATCTGGCCGATGAGGCACGCACCAAGGCCCGGCTCCACGCTCTCAACGCCAGGCTCGGCACCGTGATCCGCGAACTGGAGGACACGGGCGATGCGATGGTTGGGCTGATTGACGAGAGCGAGCGCCAGAGCGGCTTCTGGTTGGTGGACATGTTCCGGCGCTTGATGAAGCAGGCAAGGCGCTGGCGAACCGTAAAAGCGAAGGCAGCCGTGTTGGCGGCCGAGGCAAGCACTCCCACCAACCAGATCGGTGGGCCGGTATGAACGCCGGCCCTTCGCTTGCCGATCTGCTGGAGCAGACCAACCGAGAGTTGGCAGGCACCGATGCCCGGGTGTACCGGCGGGTGGCCGACCATCTGCAGCGCTCCGGATCTGCGCTGGCAGCACTGCAGGATGCCCAGCCAGAGCCAGGCGGAACCCACGTTCCCCAAGCTCTCCTGGGCAAAGGGAGTTTTCAGAAGCTCACGGTGGCCACCCTCAAACCCCTGGGCAGGGAACAGGCATCAAAGGCACCTCGAAGCTGCAGAAAGCGGCATTGGCCAAGGTGCTGGAAGACCATGGCGTGACCCCACCACCGCCGCCCCTGGAAAGCTTCAGTAAGAAGGAGCTCATCGCTCTGGTGCGGCAGTTGCTGGCTGAGCGGTAGGCGATGGCTACGGTGGCGCCATGGGACTGATCCGCGGCAGCTTTTCACTCAGCAACCCCACCCGGCCCGACCTGGCGCCGCTGGAGGTGTCGGCTCTGGCCGACAGCGGGGCCGTGCATCTGTGCATTCCCGAGCATCTGGCGATCCAGCTGAGCCTGGCCGAACTGGAGCGGCGCGAGGTGGTGCTGGGTGCGATCCCGATGGAAGACATGGATCTGGTGCTGCGTCCCCAGCTGCAGAGCGTGGATGTGAATCCCGAGAGCCCCAACATTCCACTGAGCGTGGTGAATTGAGGCACCAGGGGCCTGGAAATCAAAGCCCCAGATCCAGCCCTCTTCGGTTTCGAGTAAACGGAGGCGGCAGGGCTTCTGGCGCCCCCTCAAAGCCAACCCCATCCCCGGCATCCACCCCGCCGCCAGCGGCCGCTCCCCCTGGTGGCACTCCCAGTGCAACAGCGAGGGGCCCAGGGCCAGGTCGCGCTAGCGGGTGGAGGGGGAGAAGAGGGACCCGGTTCAGAGCCGATCCAGGAACTCGCTCACATCCACCTTGGCCTGCCTCAGCAGACCCGCGAGGGTGCCGGTCTTGACTGTTTTGTGGAGGGGAACGACACACCCCCTGCTACCGCACCGCATCACCACATGGCTGCCGTTCTGGCGGACGGCGTTGAACCCCAGGCGCTCCAGCGCACGGATGATCTCCCGACCAGAAAGGTGCGGGAGCTTAGGCATGCGCTGGCACGGTGAACAGGGTCACGAGGGGGTGGCCCTTGATCACGGCGGGGAACTCCTCCAGATAGAGCGTGGTGGCTTCGCGCAGGTTGGCGAGGGCCTCCTCGATGGATTCCCCTTCGGTTGTGGTGCCCGTTTCAGGGTTGAAGGCCACATACCCGCCTTCTTCCGCAGGTGTGAGCACAGCGGTGAGTTCCATCGGTGACGGTCTAGCGAGCTCAGTCTGATGGGATCTGGCCATTGCCGCTGCTCCCTCAAACCGCCAACCCCATCCCCTGCATCCACCCCGCCGGTATCGGCAGGGTGCGGCAGTTGCTGGCTGAGCGGTACGCGCTGGCTACGGTGGCGCCATGGGACTGATCCGCGGCAGCTTCTCGCTCAGCAACCCCACCCGGCCCGACCTGGCGCCGTTGGAGGTGTCTGCCCTGGCAGACAGCGGGGCCGTGCATCTGTGCATTCCCGAGCATCTGGCGATCCATCTGAGCCTGGCCGAACTTGAGCGGCGCGAGGTGGTGCTGGCCGATGGCCATCGCCGCACCGTTCCTTATGTGGGGCCGGTGGAAGTGCGCTTCCGCAACCGCCGCTGCTTCACGGGAGCCATGGTGCTGGGCAATCAGGTGCTGCTGGGTGCGATCCCGATGGACGACATGGATCTGGTGCTGCGTCCTCAGCTGCAGAGCGTGGATGTGAATCCCGAGAGCCCCAACATTCCACTGAGCGTGGCGAAGTGAGGGGCCCAGCTCGTGCCGCAGGCTGGTGAAGCCGGTGCCGCGGGTGGCGAGGAACCGCAGGTCGAAGGTGATGGCCCTGGCGTATCCGGCGATGATGGAACCATGGCTAAGACACCGCTCGTCACTCGAGAAGCCCTCAAGGCCTTCACCGATCGCCTGGTGGAGGCGTTCGCCCCGGAGCGGGTGATTCTGTTCGGCTCGATGGCACGAGGATCAGCCGGGCTGGAGTCGGATGCCGATGTACTGGTGGTGATGCCCTTCGAAGGGAGAGCATTGGAGAAGATCCTGGAAATCCGCGAGGTTTGCCACCCCGAGTTTCCTCTGGACATGCTTCTCTGGCGACCGGAGGACATAGCCAGGCGCTACCGCTGGGGTGACCCATTCATCCGTGCAGCCCTCGACCACGGTGTGGTGCTTCATGGCTGAGCGCAATCCTGTTGTTGACGAGTGGATCAGCAAGGCCGAGGGAGATTGGCGGGCCATGTAGTTGTTGCATCAGCAGCCAGGACATGAAGATGCGGTGGTCTTTCACGCTCAGCAGTGCCTGGAGAAGTATTTCAAGGCAGCCCTGATTGCCCATGGGGAGACCGTGCAGAAGATCCATGATCTTCGGGAGCTCTCCAGGCAACTCGGCATCAGGATGCCGGATTGGGAGGCTGATCCTTCCGATCTGACCCGGATCACCCAGGGAGGGGTGATGTTCCGCTATCTGGGGATGGAGGCCCAAGCAGAGGACGCCGCCAGGGCCGTTGCCATCACCCAAGGGGTGAGGCAGCGGCTTTCCGGGTGGCTGGGGACCCTTCCTGAAGCCGGTTGAACGGCGTTCTCAAACTGCCAACCCCATCCCCTGCATCCACCCCGCCGGGATCGGCCGCTTTCCCAGTGGAACAGCGAGGGGCTGAGGGCCAGGTCGCGGTAGCGGGTGGAGGGGGAGAAGAGGGCTTCGCTCTTGTTGAGGGTGATGAACAGCAGGTCGGTGTGGCTGGGTTCGTGCCAGAGCACGCCTTCGCGGTGGATCCAGGGGGCGTTGTCGTGGAGGATGCCGAACGCCGCTTCGATTTCGGCGCGGCCGTGCACGCGCAACTGCACCGGCAGGGCCCAGGGCAGCGAGTGGAGGCGGCGGTTGGTGCGCTCAGCCAGCAGGAGCAGCAGCTGGCGCAGTTCGTCGCGCCAGGCGGATGCCTGCCAGAGCAGGGTGAGGGCGTCGGGCAGAGGCCGCCAGCGGTTGCCGGTGCCGAACAGCTGGGTGGTGGCGCGCAGGCGATCGGGATCGTCGAGGTGGAGCAGGCCGGCGCCGATGGCGCGGCTGAGCGACTCCTCCTGGGGATGGGGGGCACCAGGCAGCCAGCCCAGCTCGCGCCGCAGGCTGGTGAAGCCGGCGCCGCAAGGGCACCGTGGACTCTTCATAGAAGCCTCGCGATGATGAAGCCCATGACCACCACTCCGACCCCTCTGGTGACTCGCGAAGCGCTGCAGGCGTTCACGCAGCGGTTGGTTGAGCTCTACGCCCCCGAGAAGGTGATCCTTTTCGGTTCTTTGGCCCGTGGTGAGGGACGTTGGGATTCCGATGCCGACATCCTGGTGGTGATGCCCTTTGAGGGTCGCCACCTGGCCAAGATCCGTGAAATGCGCCGTCTCTGCCCGGTGCGATTCCCCCTGGATCTGCTGGTCCGGCGACCGGAGGAGATTGCGTTTCGCTACCGGGGGGGTGATCCGGTCGTGCGCGAAGCGATCGATTATGGCGAGGTGCTCCATGGTTGAACCCTGGTCGGCTGTCCCTGAGTGGATTGCCAAGTCCGAGGGAGATTGGGAAGCCCTGGAGATTCTCCTGAGCAGGAGCACACCCGGCTTGCGTGATGCGGTGGTGTTTCACGCCCAGCAATGTGTGGAGAAACTGCTCAAGGCCCGGTTGATCCAGCTAGGGCAGCCGGTGGACAAGATTCATGATCTGGCTGCTCTGTCTAGCCAGCTGGAAGCTGTGGATGACCAATGGAGCTGGGACAATGAGGATCTGGCTGCTCTCTCCTCAGGAGCAGTGCTCGCACGTTATCCCGGTTATGAAACCTCAGCCGAGGAACTAACAGAAATGGTGGAGGTAGCCAGCACTGTGAGGCAGGCCCTGAGGATTCTGCTTGGCGCACACCAGCAGGGAACATGATGTGGCGCTCCCCCGGTTTCGTGGACACCGATCAAGGGTTCACAGGGGTGAGTGTACGGGCCGTGATGAACGCCTGCTCGTAGTCGATCGGACTCAGGTATCCGATCGTTGAATGGCGCCGTTCGCGG
>JBILNZ010000071.1:0-3909 GCA_044374745.1 Prochlorococcaceae cyanobacterium
CAGCCCTGAGTGGCTGACCAAGAGAGAAAAAGTCCTCAGAAAACGGTCTCAGAAGCAATTTACGGTCAAAGGCACTCTTTGCTGCTTGCTGCCTCCGCTCAAACCCCGTTTGTCCAGAGTTTCCTTAAAGCAGGTTTCTCTCTTGAAGGAGTCAAATCGGCCTGTCTTCGGGCTCGAAGGATACTTCGATACACAGTTGAGGCCAAGGGTAATCACTTTCTGCCAGCCGCTTGCAAGCAGTTTCTCTCTTTCCACTCGATAAAGCTGCCCTTGTTGCAATACAGGCAAGCCTTGAGCGACAGCCACTTGCGAACCAGCGACTGCAATGAGCATTCCGGCGAAGAGTTTGTCCATAAGCACTGACTTGCAACTCAGCTTGCTCCGGGCCTCTCCAGTCTGAGGCCCTCCTGGCGTCGGGCCTCCGCTGGGATCGGTCCCGTCGCTGCGCCACTCCTGGCGCCGATCACCATGGCCACGCTCTCTGCTTCTGCCTCACCGTTCTGCCGGCCGGAGGAGGATCCGTTCCTGCTGCTGGAGTCCTGCGGCAAGGCCATCGAATCCATCCTAAGGGGCCATGCCGGCCGGCCGCTGCGGCGCACCTGGATTGATCGGCCCTATGGAGAAGAGGAGATCTCTCGCCTCGAGGAGGAGGTGTTGCCTGCGATTCAGCAGTGTCTGGCGCGGGTCGATGAGATCGATAGCGCCCTGGAAGCAGAAGCCGAGCTGAGCTACCGCCAGCAGGTGGAGGCAGAAGCCGCGTTGCGCCGCGGCGGGCTGCAGTGCAGTGGGGCCATGCCGGTCGTCTGATCCGGCGGGGGCCACCGGGCCCCCTTCAGGTCTTCTGGTCCGGGTCGCCGCAGGGTTGGCGGCCCTTTTGGCCTGCACCGTTCCGCCTCTCGCGCCTGCTCGGGCTCCGCGGTTCCGCCAAGTGGATCTGACAGCCGCAGGAAGGAACCGACAAAAGGGACAGCCCTTGCCACCAACCAGGCCGGGACCTGTACCCAGGCCACAGACGAACGCTGGGCGGGGGGCTGCAGAGCGGGCAGCCAGGGCGCCGCAGCGCGGCAGGCCGCATCAGCTCTGACGGTGCCGCTGGGCACTCCTCGATTCCAGGGTGGGGAGGTGGAGCAGTTCTGCCCTCGGGCGCGGTGGGTGTTCAGCACGGATCCACAGCGGGGCCAGTGAGGCGTGGCTGGCAGGGCGGCGCGAAACCCCTCCGCAGCATGCCCCTGCGGCTCGCACGGGCCAGGGCTGAGGCAAGGCTCGCGGCGCTCGCCCCTGGCCCGTGCGAGCCTGCGGGGCGTGTGGTCGGTGTTCTCCGCTCCACCCCAGCCATGGCCATTCCCCAAGGCCCCGTCTGCGAAGTCCGCCTGCTTGTGGTTCACCGCTATCAGCCCGGCGTCAAGAAGCTCGGCACTGCCCCCTGTGAGGTCGAGTTCCTGGGCCGGCGCGGCAAGCCCGTCAAGAAGATGCGGCTGATCCCCGCTGAGAAGGCGTTCGCCTTTGCCCGCAAGCTGCAAGGCACCCCCGGCTGCACCGTCTCGGTCTGCTGATCCCAAGGGCTCTGGCCCGGCTGCCGGTTGGTGGCTGGGCCTTCATTGCCATGCAGTGAATGCTCACGGAACACCTGAGCAGGGGTGGGGATCGAGCGCTTCTGCAGCCGCCTGGCTCAGCTCTGCGGGTCTGACTGGTGATGCATCAGGTGCCTGGCGGCCACAAAGCGCGAACGCTGGTCGGCCCTGCTGAGGCTGAGATTGGCACGATGGATTTCCTGCTCTGTTGCGCGGGTTATGTAGAGCGCTGAGCCCGTATCGCGGTGGAGGAGCACGTAGTCGCTGGCCTCGACAGCGACGCGATGGGGCATGACGGGGCAGCGGCAGGGAGCGCTGGGGCGCAGCAAAGCCAAGCCGCACGGCCGATGCCACCTCCATTGCGCGGCTGTAACCGATCGGCGAGCTGCACGACGTCCGGAAGATCGATTGGCGCCGCAGGCCTCAGATGGCCCGACTGCTCAAGGGCTCGGTTGGCGGTGAGCACCCAGCCACCGCCTGTAAAGGCTGCGGTGTCGCCGTGCCCTGGTCTTGGAGCGAGCAGAGCCGAACTGAGGACTGGAGCCGTCACGGCGCCGCCGCACCCAGACCCCGCGGCGAATCAACCGGGCGTCGTCGGCATTGGCGCGGCGGGCGGCCACGATCGCCCCATAGCCCTTCTTCTGCTTGCGCTCGGCGCGGGAGCGGGCCTGGCTGGCGCTGGCGGCCGGCACCACTGTTGCTGTGGAGCGGTTGCGCCAGAACACCAGATACCAGGCCATGCCCTCTGCTCCTTCTGCGATCAGCGCCGGGGTGCCGCTGCCCTGGGCGTGGTGCCCTTGACCGCCTCCAGGTAGAGCTCGGTGGTGCTCAGGGTCTGCAGGTTCACCGTGCCGCCATGCTCGTGGCCGCTCTCCGGCACGGCAGCGGAATACAGGCCGCTGCGCTGTTGGAACAGGAAGCTGTACACCGGGTGGCGGCGCAGCTCCTCCATGTAGTCGCCGTCCGAAAGAGCAACGCCATCGGCGGTGAGGGGTTGGCCCTTGCCGTCCACCTCACCCAGCTGGAAGTGGCCGCCGCACAGCGTCACAAAGGTGTCAAAGAACGTGCCCCGCTCGTCGCCACCGACGCGGCCTTCCGCTTCTGAGAACAGGCGCTCCATCAGCCGTTCCTTGCGCAGGTTCAGCACCTGGGAGCGGGCCTCGTCTCGTTCCTTCTCCACGCTGCGCACGCGGCGCAGGTTGGCCTCGTTGAGCTGGCGCTCACGATCGGCCACCTGGCGCTCGAACTCCTCACGCTTGCGCTCGGCATCCTGCAGGCGGGCGTATTCGTCAGGGTTGATCTCGGAGAAGCGCGCCAGCTGGGCGCGGGCCTTGCGCAGTTCTTTTTCCAGCTGGTTGCTGCGGCGCCGTTCAGCCCGCAGGGGATCAGCAGCGCTGGGGGTGGCAGGAGGGTCGTCGCTGTCGCTGCTGCCGCCGGTGGTGCTGCTGGGGTCGGAAGGGGCAGCGGGATCGAGGTTGTCGTCGCTGCCGCCCAGGTCCACGCCGCCGAGGTCATCCTCGTCGGGGTCGAGGGGATCAGGGTCAGTGGCCGGGGCAGCACTGGATGCAGCTGGGCCCTGGTTGGGTTGCTGCTGCGGCTGGCTGTAGTGCTGCCACGGGGCAGCAGGGGCCAGGGGAGCTGGAGCGCTGCCGCTGCTGGAGCGGCTGGAGTGAGGGAAGTTGGTCTGAGAGAAGAGAGAGGAGGGCATCACCCATCACGGCTGTGGTGCTGCGGGCGCCCCGTCCGGGCTGCGCTCGCACCTTCCATTGCCAGGCTGGGAGCACCGCGAACGCCCCAATGCTGCGCTTTCTGCTCAACCTGCTCTGGTTCGTGCTCGGCGGGGTGGTGATGGGCCTGGGCTGGTGGCTGGCTGGACTGGTGGCGGCGATCAGCATCATCGGCATCCCCTGGGCAAGGGCCTGCTTCGTGATCAGCAACTACTCTTTCTGGCCCTTTGGGAATGAGGCGGTGAGCAGGCGGGAACTCACCGGCCGAGGTGACTTCGGCACCGGGCCCTTTGGGCTGCTGGGCAATGTGATCTGGTTCCTGCTGGCCGGCTGGTGGCTGGCGATCGGCCACCTCAGTTCCGCCCTGGCCTGCTTCATCACGATCATCGGCATTCCCTTTGGCATCCAGCACCTCAAGCTGGCGCTGATCGCCCTGGCGCCGATCGGCATGCAGGTGGTGCCGGTGCGCCGCTGACCAACGGCACTGCCGCTCAGGCAGCAACTTCACCCCGGAGATTGGGTGTACGCTCCTGCCCCCCTTCCCTGGCAGAGCAGCGGCCATGGTCACCACCAATCCCCGGGCCCCAGGCTCCCAGCTGCTGGTGCTCCAC
>JBILNZ010000055.1:0-12646 GCA_044374745.1 Prochlorococcaceae cyanobacterium
CTGCAGCGTTCAGCAATTGCAGCAATCGTTGATTGCCCAGTACCAGGCCAGTCTATCGGGTCTCGATCGCTGAAACCAGTTGCGCCGCAGTTGATCTGGTTTTTTCAGGAGTCCCTTATTAGTAAGGGGGCATTTGGAGATGGCTGTACAGGTCCGGTCTTGATTGCATGGTTATTCGTGTTGTTGGTGAGCAGCGAGGATCACGCCTTTGTGCTGGTCCTCTTAACAGCAACAGGTTTAGCTCAGGAATTAGCTCTTCGGAATCGATTCAGGGGGATAATGATGTTATGCAGCTTTATCAATTGCAGGATGCATGTCTTCTAGCCATACAACTGCATCAGAGTATGATTGAAGATCGGTCGACAGATTTGCCTGAGATCCACAGATCCAAACCTCTTTGTGAAGCTCAGACTTAATGTAAGAGATCGCATCCTCGAAGTCACCGTCGCCTGCGGAAATTATTAGGCGATCATAGGTATTCTGTGCGGCCATCTTCACAATTAAAGTGGCGATGCCAACGTCCACGCCTTTTTGGACCTCACGCTCGAACTGATGAGAACAGTTCGGGCAGCTGACGCGGATGTCCTTGAGCTTGTAAAGCTGAACGCGAATCTTTGGGCCTCTAGGTGGCGCGGATTTCAGCCAGCAATGAAATGCATTCTGTGCATCGGACGCGGGATCACGCGTCGAATTCAGATAGTAACTCTCATAGATCGGCTCCCCATTCAGGCGGGAGAGTTCGTCCTTGAGCTTCAAGTAGTCAAAGGGCCGGCCCCGGCCATAGTTAAACAGATAGGCGCCATCAATAATCCAGACTGTTTTCATAGCCCAACTTAAGTGAAAAACGTTGGCAGCAGTTCAGGTTAGTCGCTGCAGGAGCGCCTAGCACCTGGTCAACCGATTTGGGCATTGGAAATCGAACAAGAATCCAAGCCCCATTTCCATGGCTCATTGGATCTCTTTCGATACAATCCCTGAATCCACCACATGAGCATAGCTATCTCTGCCTGGCCTGCAAATCCCTGGAGAGGCCAGCCTGGTGCTCACCAGTGGAGAGCAGGGACGCCTCGGATGTCAGCGAGCAGGCAGATGCAACAGACAGAGGGTGCATGACGAAAGCAATTCACCTGCACTGCGGTTCAGGAAGAGAACCTCAACACCACCCAGACATCTTCCTCGTCAGGGCCTATCCCTGACTGCAGGAGTTCCTGCTGGACAACCAGGGTTCTGGTCATCAAATAAGAACTAATGAAAGGCAATGGAATAATCAAGAGATCCGGATGCCTTAACCGTGAGTTGAATCACCCGGAACGGCTCAGGAGGCCAGCCTTTCACGTCACGTTTGCTCACCTTGGTTCCGGCAGGAAGGAGGATGTCAAAGACGCGCTGGCCGCGGCGTAAACGCACGACGCCGGGTTTGATCTGGAGGTCGTCTCCAGGCCGCAGCAAAAGGGGAAACTGCTCACTGAATGGGCCAGGAAGGCGAACGCTCACGGCGATGCGGTCTGGCTTGAAGGTCACCGTTTTACGACCCTCCTCCCGCAGGGGATAGGCGACAACCAGACGACCATGTGCGCCACCTGGCAGATCCCTCGCACCGGGCAGAATCGGGATAATCCGGCCGTCAATGGTGATGCTCGGGTGAAAGTCTTTGGCCTCGAAGGGCTGGGCACCCGCACGCGAGGTTCCCCAAGGTGCCACGCTTCCAGACTGGGTCTGGAGCACAGTACCCATTTGGGGATTCCATAACAACCCGATACCGTAGCGTTGCATGTCGGCCACTTTTACGCCTGCGTTGAAGGTGGCGTAATAACGGGGGCGACGCACAAAAGTGCTACTCATGGGCTGACGGTTATCGGCGCGCTGATGCACGAAACGATCACGGGCTAAGTAGGGCAGGCTGGCAATAGCCTGATTTCGATCGACCGTGGTGGGACGCCACTCGCCATCGACGATGACGTCAGCGAAAATGTGCGGGCTGTACGAGCGCAATGGCTCAATGGCAGGCCATTGGTTGATGAAGCGCTGGCGACTTCGGGCGATATGGGCTTGATGCTCCTCGCGCGATCGGGCAAACGCTCTAGCAAGGGGAATGGATTCGGCTAGCGGGAGTTCAGCAAGACTGAATCCGCCGTAGTTGATCAAGCGGGTTTGGATCGCTCGGTTGAGCGTGAAATAGGTGCCATCAGGCTCACGAACGGCATTGTATGCCAACCATTCGATCCATCGCCGTTCCATGGCAATGATCGGAAACATCAAGGAGGTTCCGCGTGCATAGTTCCAGACCTGACGAACGTTGCCGTACTGGGTCACCAGGCTGTATCCCCAGTCACAACCACCGCGTTCGTAGTGGAACCCAGCAGGACTACTCAACTTTGGAGAGATCTCTCGAATGCGATCAGCCAGTCGTTGGCGAAGCGATTCATCCGGATGCGCGCTGAGAAAAGCCAATGTTCCACCCCAAAACCCAGGGTATTGGTTGCTGAATCGGGTGGCGTGAACCACAAAACTCTCGCGCGTCAATAACACTTCAATGGCCCGACGCGTTGCGGCGATCGTGCGCCGGTGAATCTCGGGATCAATGGTTGGACCACCCGCGCGCCGGGATCTCTCCAGCAGCAAGAGGGTTTCGCCCAGGAACTTCACGCCAAAACTAGAACCGGCTAACTCCAGGTTGGCCGGCGCGCCAGCCACCACATCAGAGCCCAAGCGGCCATCGCTGTGCTGGGTTTTCACGAGATAGTCGAGAACGGCTTCAAGGCGCGCACGCAGAGCCGGATCTCCGCGATAGGCATTCCAGGGCCGGTCGATCGTGTAGAAGAAGGCCAGCGAAATGTGATTCTCCAGCACCCGCGCATTGCCAGGAACGTTCATCTTCAAGGGCCGCCACACCGGCCGGGTGATAAACCCGCGATGTTCACCCTCCATTGCCACGGCATTGGCCAGTGTTGGCAGATGGGCCAGGTAGTAGGCATAAAGATACTCTTCACCTTGGAACAAGGCCGGATTGACTGACGCTGGTTGAAACGCAGGTACAGACTCAGCTTTTTCACGCCCCCTCGACGGCATCACACTGACAGTGATGCAGAGCGTGATCAGGAACGACTGCCGAATGACTGCCTTGAATCTCATCATTGCCCTCCCCTAATCATGAGGTAGAAATCGGGGCAAATCCGCATGGTGAGATCTCGAATCATCTGAAACGGCCCAGCCTGCTTCGTCTGGTGTGGCCGGATCAGGGTCTCGAACCCACTGGTCTCTTCAGGCTGCCACAAGTCAGCAATCCAGGCTGGAGCGGCGTTCGGCGTCGCTGATGTCGCCGCGTTCGCGCTGCCACTGGCGGCGACGCAGATGCTCGTAGGCGCCGCAGAACTCTTCGCCCAGGGCCTGGCGCAGCTGGGTATCGGCGGCAAAAGCGTCGAGGGCTTCGCCCAGGTCGGCGGGCAGGCGCTGGCAGGCGCCGGGCCCCAGGGGGTCGGCGTAGTTGTCGTTGTCGCGGCGGGGGCCGGGGTCGAGCTGGCGGGCGATGCCATCGAGACCTGCAGCCAGCACGGCCGCCTGCAGCAGGTAAGGATGCACCGAACCATCGGCCAGGCGCAGCTCCAGGCGCTGGTTGTCGGGGATGCGCACCATGTGGGTGCGGTTGTTGCCGGAATAGCTGATCCCGCCGGGACTCCAGGTGGCGCCGGAGGTGGTGGGCGGCGCCGCCAGGCGGCGATAGCTGTTCACCGTGGGGTTGGTGATCGCGCACAGGGCCGGGGCATGGGCAATCAGGCCTGCGATGAACTGATAGGCCAGGGTCGAGAGACCCAGCTCGCCGCTGGCGTCGTGGAAGAGGTTGCGTCCGGCCTGATTGGACTGCTCTCCCGGCTCCTCCGTGCTCCAGAGGGAGAGGTGGGTGTGGCAGCCATTACCGGTGAGGGCGGCGAAAGGCTTGGCCATGAAGCTGGCGCGCAGGCCCTGCTGCTCGGCCATGGCCTTCACCATCACCTTGAAGAAAGCGTGGCGATCGGCGGTGGTGAGGGCATCGGCGAAAGTCCAGTTGATCTCAAACTGGCCGTTGGCATCTTCATGGTCGGCCTGGTACGGCCCCCAGCCCAGCTGCTCCATCGCCGTGAGCAGGGGGCCGATCAGGCTGAAGCGGCGCATCAGGGCCAGCTGGTCGTAGCAGGGTTTCTCCTGGTGGTCGGCCGGATCGGCGATCGCCGCCCCATCCGGGCTGAGGAGGAAGAACTCCGCCTCCACGCCGCTGCGCAGCTCAAAACCCATGGCGGCGGCCCGCTGTTGCTGGTGGCGCAGCAACCGGCGCGGACACTGGGCCATCGGTTCGCCGTTGAGGATGAGCTCGGCCGCCATCCAGCCCACGCCGCTCTGCCAGGGCAGGGCCGTGAGGCTGGCTGGATCGGGCATGGCCAACACATCGCCATCGGCCGGGGAGAGATCCAACCAGGCGGCAAAACCTGCAAAGCCCGCGCCATCCCTGGCCATGGCGGCGGCAACCGAGGCGGGCACCAACTTCGCCCGCTGGATACCGAACAGATCGGTGAAGGACACCAGCACGAACTGCAGGTGGAGCTCCTGCAGGCGCTGGTTCAGATCGGGGGTGGGCTGGGACATGCCGGCGGGGGGGGGGTGGGGGCGGGGAAACGGGCCTGGGGGGGGCGGGGCTCAGAGCGCTGGCTCGGCGGCCAGCAGGGCATTGACGATCGAGCGCAACCGCTGCTGCTCCGGCGGGCTGCTGTGGGGGTTGCCGGCGCGGTGCCCCAGCTCCGACGCGATCCGCTCGAAGCCGGCCCCGGGGATGGCTGCCGCCTCGGCGGCCAGGTCGTCGGGGGTGAAGTAGAGGTCGTGGCTGCCGGCCACCACGGCGGTGCGGGCCCGGATCCCGCCGAGGGCGGCGGCCAGGTCACGGCCGGGGGCCACGTCGTGGGCCAGCCAGGTGTCGAGCATGGCGATCAGGTCGCGTGGGTCGTGGCGGCGGTAGTGGGGCAGCCACTGCTGCTCCACATGGCGCTCCACCGGCTCGCGGATCGTGCGGAAGAAGGGCTGGCTGGCGGCCCAGCTCGCATAGATCAGGGCATAGGTGCGCAGCCCCTGCTCCGGGTCGGCGGCGAAGCCGGCGCCGGTCCAGTGGCGATCGGCGGTGAGGGCCTGGCGCAGGCTCAGGCAGAACAGGCGGTTGTGGGGGGAGGTGCGCGCCGTGCCGCAGACGCAGCAGATGCGCTCCACCAGCTCCGGATGCTCCACGGCCCACTGGTAGGCCTGCTGGGCCCCCATCGACCAGCCGTAGATCAGGGGAATCCGCTCCACCCCGAACCGCTCACGCAGCAGCTGGCGCTGGGCGGCGACGTTGTCGCGGTGCCGCACCACCCAGCCCTGCTCCGCCAGCCCCATGGCGCTGTTGCTCGGGCTGCTGGAGGCGCCGTTGCCGAACTGGCCAGCGATCACGATGCACCAGCGCCCGGGGTCGAGCACGGGGCCGGCCAGCCAGGCCAGATCCTCGGGCCGGGCGCCGTAGGAGGTGGGCACCAGGATCAGGTTGCTGCGCTCGGCATTCAGCTCGCCGATCTGCAGGGCCTGGATGTGGGCCGCCGGGATGGTGTGGCCGCAGTGCAGGGGCCAGTCGCCGAGGGGGTGGTGGATCGTCTGGCGCCGGGTGTGGCGATCGCCCGTGACTGCGGCGCTCATGCGGGCTGGTTGCCGGCGGTGGGCAGGGCCAGGGCCGGCAGGTTGGCCAGCAGCTGGCGGTGCACGGCCAGGTAGCCCCGATCGATGTGCTGCAGGTGGGGGGCGATGTGGCGGTGGGCCGCCGGCAGGGCGTGGAAGGGAATCGAGGCGAGCAGGTGGTGCTCGGCGTGGAACGGCATGTTCCACATCAGCCAGCGCACCGGCCAGGTGGTGCGGGTGTTGCTGGTGCCATTGGTGGAGAAGCTGCAGCCGCTGTGCTCGGCCAGCAGCACAAAGCGCAGGAAGGGCTGGCCCACCGCCAGGGGCAGGAGCCAGAACCAGAGCAGAAAGCCGTTGGCGCCGATCAGCGACACCGCCGCCAGCACCCCATACACCCCCACCTGCAGCCAGGCCGAGCGGCGCACGGCCGGAATCACCTCGGGGCTGAGGTAGGGGAGGGCCGAGAGATCACCCCAGAGCAGGCGGCTGAAGCCCGCCAGCTTGCCGCTCCACCAGTGCCAGCCGCTGATCTCCAACAGGTAGGCCGCCGCGGTGGTGGGCACCGGGTCGTCGAGCTCCGGGTCCAGCCCCGGCTGGTGGGTGTAGCGGTGGTGCCACTGGTGATAGCGGCGGTAGGCGGTGGCGTTGTAGAAGCTGAGCAGGCCCAGCAGCCAGGCGGCGCCGTCGTTCAGCCCTCGGCTGCGGAAGGCGGTGCGGTGGCTGCACTCGTGCAGCCCGGCGAAGCAGGTGGCCAGCCCCACCCCGCACAGCAGAAGCCCCGCCAGGCGCAGGGCCAGGGGCCAGGCCTGCTGACCCCAGGCCACCCCACCGGCCGTGATCGTGAGCAGGTGGCTGGCCAGGCGGATCCAGGCCGGCCCATCGCGCAGCTGGTTGAGGGCCGCCAGCTCGGCGCGGGGGATCAGGGCCATTCGCGTTGCGGCTGGGGCCGGAGCGGCGGCGGGGCTGGAGCTAGCGGCAGGGGCGTCCAAGACGGGGAACCGATGGGCTGGCGCTATCCCACCAGCTGCCCCCGCCCGGCTTCGGTAGGCGATGCGACGATCTGCGATTCGACTCCCGGCCGCGCACAGGCTGGACCTGCACCGCCGCAGGCTGCCTAGATTGCCACGGTCTGCGCCTGCCGTTGATGGTGCCTGGCAAACCGCAAGCCGATTCCCCCCCTGAGCGCCCCGACAGCGCCAGCTCCAGCCCGGACCCGCGCCGGCAGGCGCTGGTGGAATCCCTGCGCCACCGCTACCGCAGTGCCGAAGCGCGCTGCGACGCCGCCGCCAAGCAGGCCCTGTTCAAGGAGGCCGTTTACCTGGGGATCCAGCCCGACGCCTTCACCGGCGGCGGCTGACCCTTGCCGGTCCCCAGCCCCGGTTGCGGCCCCGGCCCCCTGCTGCTGTTCAGCCTCTGGGGCTTCGAAGGGAACCTGGAGGCCGCCAGCGCCACCGCAGCCCGCCAGGGTTTTGATGGCATGGAGGTAAACCTGCGCCATCCGGCCCTGGCGCCTCTGCCCCCTGAGGCTGTGGCCGAGCAGCTGACCGCAGCGGGTCAGCACCTGGTGCTGGAGGTGCTCACCGGGGGCGACTACGTGCCCGATCTGGGCTGCACGCCCCAGCAGCATCTGCAGGAGCTGGAGGAGCAGCTGGCCCTGGCGCCGGCCTTCCGGCCCCTGCGGATCACCGTGCTCACCGGCAGCGACAGCTGGCCATGGCCCGAGCAGGAGGCCTTCTGGCGCCAGGCCCTCGCCCTGGCGGCGGCCTGCGCGCTGCCTGTGAGTTTCGAGACCCACCGCTCCCGCAGTCTCTACAGCCCCTGGCTTCTGCAGCCCTACCTGGAGACCTTCCCCAGCCTGCGCCTCACCGCCGATCTCAGCCACTGGTGTGCGGTGGCCGAGCGGCTGATGACGCCCGAACTGGCGCCCGTGCAGTCCATGGCCGCCCGGGTGGACCACATCCATGCCCGGGTGGGCCATGCCCAGGGCCCCTCGGTGGGCCACCCCTTCGCGCCGGAATGGGGAGAGGCCCTGGAGGCCCACCGGCGCTGCTGGCAGCTGTTTGCCCAGGAGCGCTCCGCGGCCAGCCAGGGGCCCTTCACGATCACCCCCGAGTTCGGGCCCGATGGCTACCTGCCCCAGTTGCCCTTCACCGGCCAGCCGGTCGCCGACCTGCTGGAGCTCAACACGGCGATGGCCCACTGGCTGCGCCACCAGGTGCCCTGGTGAAGCCTGGGGCGGCTTCCCCTGGGGGCTGCCACTGCTCCAGCTCCAGCATGCGGGCATACAGCGCCTGCCACTGGAGGATGCGCTGCTCCAGGCGATGGGGTGGCCCGGGGGTCAGGCCGCTGCAATAGCCCCGCTGGGCCGATTCCACCAGATGGCGGTCCTCCTCCAGGAAGCTCTGCATGCTGGCCATCCAGCTGTCTGCCGTGGCGGCCAGCTCCGGCGGCCCCAGCAGCCACACCTCCATCGTGCAGCGATCCAGCTCGGCGCCGGGCAGGAAGCTGATCAGGGCCAGGCGCCGATCGGGCCAGAGCAGCAGATGGGTCCAGGGGGCCAGGCCGAAGGTGAAGAAGGTGCCGCTGGCGTCGCCCTCGCCGCCAGGGGGGATCGGCGTGGCCAGCAGGGTGCCGTGGGGGCTGAGGGCGTGGCGGTAGAGGCGCACCGGCCCCTGTTCGCGGTGCAGGGTGGTGGGGTGAGCGATCGCCACGTGGTAGTCGTCCAGGGTGTTGTCGTGGGCGATCTTCCAGTTGCAGGCCAGGGTGCACAGCTCCCGGGCCAGCAGCAGGCGCGGTTCGGCGAACAACTCCCCCGCCTCATCGAGCACGAGGTCGAGCTGGTGCTCCAGGGGGAGGGGATCGGGCCCCAGGGCGACCCAGATCAGCGGGCCCAGCTCCCGGCAGGCCAGCTCCTGCAACGGCCAGTCATCGCGGTGGAAGGGCTCGAGAAAGTCCGTCTCCCGCGCCGCCGCCAGCAGTTGGCCGTTGAGGTCGTAGCTCCAGCCGTGATAAAGGCAGATCAGGCGCCGGCAGCTCCGGGGGGCGTCGCCGTTCTCGAGCAGGGCCACGCCCCGGTGGGGGCAGCGGTTGAGGAAGGCGCGGGCAGGCGAATGGGCCTGCGGGTTGGCAGACGGTTTGGTTGGCGGGTTGGCGGCTGGCCGGGTGAGCAGCAGCGGCAGGCCCAGCAGCTCCACCGCCAGGGCCTGGCCAACCTCCAGCTCGGAGCGGGCCGCCACCGGATGCCAGCAGCGCGCGCTGTAGTTGGAGCGTTCCCGCTCGGCCACGGCCGCCGAGCTGTACAGCCAGGGGGGGAGAAAGGCGGCGGCAGCCATGGCGACAGGGTCAGCAGGGGAGGGCGGGTTCGAGGCTGCGCAGCGTCTGGGCCAGCTCCTCGCGCAGGGCGAGGAAGGAGGGCGAGACCCGCAGGTGGGCCATCGAGCTGTGATCCAGCTCCACCGACACGCTGCGCACGATCCGCCCGGGCGATGGGGCCATGATGTGCACCGTGCCGGCCAGCAGCAGGGCCTCCTCCAGGTCGTGGGTGATCAGCAGGGCAGTCAGGCCGGTGCGCTGCCAGAGGTCGCGCAGGAATTCCTGCATCGACTCGCGGATCTGGATGTCGAGGGCCCCGAAGGGTTCATCGAGCAGCAGCACCTGGGGTTCGGCCGCCAGGGCGCGGGCGATGGCGATGCGCTGCTGCATGCCCCCCGAGAGCTCGCGGGGCAGGCGCCGGGCCGCGTCGGCCAGACCCACCACCTCCAGGAAGTAGGCCGTGCGCTCGCGGATCTCCTGGCGGCTGCGCCCCTGCAATTCCATGCCGAAGGCCACGTTCTGGGCAGCCGTGAGCCAGGGATAGAGGCTGTACTTCTGGAACACCATCCCCCGATCGGAGCCGGGGGCGGTGACCGGGCGGCCGTCGATGCTGATCGCTCCGGCGCTCGGCTGATCCAGCCCGGCGATCAGGCGCATCACGGTGGATTTGCCCGAGCCGGAGCTGCCCACCAGGGCCACGAATTCACCGGAGTGCACCGCGAAACTCACCTCGCGCAGCACCTCTTTGCGGGCGTTGCCGTAGCCGAAGCTCTTGCAGAGGCGGTCGATCTGGAGATGCATGGGGAAAGAGGCTCAGTTGGCCAGGCTCAGTTGGCCCAGGAGCAGGCCCGGCGCATCAGCGCCCGGAAGCCCAGATCGATCGCCAGCCCGATCAGGCCGATCACAATCAGGCCCATGAAGATTTCATCGGTGCGCAGGAAGCGCTGGGCCAGGCTGATGCGCTTGCCCAGCCCCTCGGTGGCCGCCACCAGCTCGGCCACGATCACCAGATTCCAGGCCGAGGCCATGTTGATCCGGTAGGTGTCGAGCACCTGGGGTGCGATGAACGGGGCCACCACTCGGGTGAGGATCGGCAGGGTGCGACCGCCCAGCGTGCGGGCGGTTTCCACCAGTTCGTGCGGCACAAATTTCACCGCGTCCATGATCATCAGGGTGTTGAAGAAGAAGGTGCCAATGAAGATCAGCAGCACCTTGGGCAATTCATCCAGCCCGAAGTAGATGATCAGCAGGGGAATGAAGGCGGGCGCCGGCATGTAGCGGATCAAGCCCATCAGGGGCTCCAGCAGCCGGCAGATCACCGGATTGCTGCCCATGGCGATGCCAATCGGCAGGGCGAGCCCCGCCGACATGGCAAAGCCGATGAACACCCGCTGGATGCTGGCCAGGGCATCCTTGAGCAGCAGGCCGCTGGTCCACTGCAGCTGCCCCGCCTGCCAGACGGCCTGGGGGGAGGGCAGGAACAGCTTGTTCACGCTGCCGCTGGCCGTGGTGAGCCACCACAGCGCCAGCACCGTGAGGATGCCCAGCAGACCGAGGGCCCAGGGGTGGCGGATCAGGCGTTGGAACGCGGGCATGACCAACGGCTGCGGGTTACTTGGCGTTGTCCACGAAGGTGGCGTTGAGCAGGTTGCTCAGATCTGGCTTGCTCTTGGCCAGACCCACCTCCACCAGGAAGGCGCTGATCTGCTCCGCAGCGAAGGGCAGGGATGTCATGGTGGTGCCGGGTTTGAAGTTGGCCCGGTTCTCCGCCAGGGTTTGGATGGTGGTGCCGGCGTCGTACTCCTTGAACTCCGCCTCGGACACGCCCGAGCGCTGCACCAGGATCGGCAGGGTGGTGGCCGGATCGTCCTTCATCAACTGGAGCGTGGCGAACCAGGCATTCACCACCTGTTGAATCGCCTCGGGGTTCTGCTCCACGAACTCCCGCCGGCACACCAGCAGGTCGCTGATCGCGCCGGGATGCTCGCGCGACGAGGTGAGCACCTTGCTGCCCGGGCGCTTGAGGGCCTGGGTGTTGAACGGGGCGTAGACGGCGGCGGCATCCACCTGGCCGGCGGCAAAGGCAGCTGCGGCGGCACCGGTTTCCAGGGGCACGAAGGTGATGTCGGAGGCCTCCATGCCGTTGTCCTTGAGCACCTTGAGCAACAGGTAATGGTCGACCGTTCCCTCCTCGGCGGCCACCTTCTTGCCCTTGAGGTCGGCGATGGAGGTGATGCCCTCGGTCACGATGATCTGGTCGTTGCCGGTGGAGTAATCGTTCTGCAGCACCACCTGCAGATCGGCGCCGCCCGCCACCGAGCTGATCGTGTCGTTGAGGGTCTGGCTGTTGCAGTCGAGCTGGCCGGCATTGAGGGCATTGATGCTGTCGAGATAGCCGTCAAACCACTGCATCTGGGCATTCACCCCGGCCTTGCCGAACAGGCCCTTGGCCTCGGTGACGGCCCAGGGGAACCAACCCGGCCAGGCGCTGTAGCCGATCCGCACGGCCGACCCCTCGCCCCCCGGGGGCTGGCCGCTCGGGCTCTGACAGGCCGCCAGCAGGCCACTGCCAAGGGAGGCCAGCAGGGCCAGCAGGGCCAGGCGACGGCCTGCTTGGGACTGGGGTCTGGGATTGCGCTGGAGGTTGGACTGGCCGGAAAGGTGAGACGGCTGCGGATGGGGCATGGTGCGTCAGGCGGGGTGAGTGAAACCGTGAAGGGGAGAATTCAGCGATGGAAGATTGAACCTGTGAGATTGAAGTTCTGAGCTTGATTTCGGAGGTTGATTTCGGAAATGGAATAGGGAATCTCGGTGGCGAACTCTGATGGGGAGATCAGGCTGATCACGTGACCGGCATGGGATCAATCAGGAACGCGTGGCTCGAACTTGGGCCGGCGGAGGACGCCGACGCAGCGTTGCCTGCAGGGGGACAGACAGGGTCAGAAAAACTCGAGATAGCGCTGCAGTTCCCATTCGGAAACGGCGCTGTGGTAGGCCTCCCACTCCTCTCTTTTGTAGGCCACATAGGCCTCAAACATGGCATCACCAAATACGGTTCTGGAGAGTGGATCGGCGGCGAAGGCATCGATCGCGGCATCCAGGGTGCGCGGCAGCATGGTGAGCCCCCGCGCTGCGCGCTGCTCCGGCGTGAGGGTGTAGGCATTCACCAGATTGGGGGGACCTGGATCCAGCCTCTTGCGAATGCCCTCCAGGCCCGCGGCGAGGATCATCGCCGCCCCGAGATAGGGATTGCAGGAGATATCGGCGGCCCGGCATTCCACCCGTCCCCCCGGGGAGGGAATGCGCAGCATGTTGGTGCGGTTGTTGTTGCCGTAGCAGATGAACACCGGCGCCCAGGTGAACCCGGACATGCTTCCCTGGGCCACCAGCCGCTTGTAGCTGTTCACCGTGGGGGCGATCACCGCACAGATGGCCGCCGCATGGCGCAGCACGCCGGCGATGAACTGGTGGGCGAGTTCGCTCACCTGGCCGGGGGTGTGATCGGCGGTTTCAAACAGATTGGCGCCGCTGTGCAGGTCTGCCAGCGACATGTTGAAGTGGGCGCCACTGCCGGTGCGATCGCCGTAGGGCTTGGGCATGAAGGTGGCGATCAGCCCATGGCGGTGGGCGATCTCCTTGGCCATCAGCTTGAAGAAGGTGAGCCGAT
>JBILNZ010000056.1:0-12513 GCA_044374745.1 Prochlorococcaceae cyanobacterium
TGAATCTGAGCCCACAAGATCAGGACAGTGAGGCCTATTTCCGCTGGGACCAGAACAACAATTTCAGTGCTGGAACCCATGCCTGGGCGCTCGATAATATTGCCTTCAACAAGGACTTCTTTCAACATCCAACCAATGTTGATTTCTCCGATGGCTTGAATGATGGCCTGTTCGGTAATATCAGCAATGCCAAGGTTGCTGATGCATTTGCTGGGCGATCGAAATCGCTGACGTTCACCGGCGGCGGCGCCAGGTTCGTTGATACGACTGCGATCGATACACGCAAATACCGTGCCTTGGAGTTTGATCTGATCTATGGCAATGGATCCAATGGCGGAGCTGCTAATGCTTTCCCAATCGCGTTGGAATACTCGACCAACAACGGTACCACTTGGACGCCTTTGAAGACCTTTGTGAATTCAGGTGTCTGGAATCGCGAGATCGTGGAGTTGCCGATTGCTGCGCAACAGGAGGCCACGTTACTCCGCTGGGATCAGAACATCACGACCAGCACGGGAGCGCATGTCTGGGCTGTTGATAACATCCGTTTGAAAACCGATACCAAGCCCCCAGCCCTCACAGGGATGGTCATCCAGGGCAATCGTTTGCAGCTCACGTTTACTGAGCCAGTTGTCTTTACAGAACTGACCAGTGATCGCTTCTCGGTAACAGTCGGATCATCCACCCGTGAGGTCACTTCCATCACCTCCGGTTCTGCCCGCTCCGAAGTGCTGCTCACGCTCTCTGGTGCCCAACCGCTCAGCTCTGAACAGGTGCGCTTGACCTATGCCGATCCAGTGGGCAACGACAGCGAAGGCGTAATTGAGGACGACTTCGACAATGATCTGCGCTCAATCGCGGCTCCCGGTCGGCTGGCGGATACCTTTACTGCAGCGGCTTCCGTTACCTCTCTCGCTGTCTCCTATGCCAGGTTGAATCTGATCGGCCCCGACGACCTTACGGGGATTGGTCATTCAGGCGCCAATACGATCACGGGTAACGCAGGCGATAACCTGCTGGATGGTCTCGATGGCAAGGATCAGGTGGCGGGTGGCCCTGGCGCGGATAAATTCCGCTTCTCAACCCCTCTGAATGCCAGGACCAACCAAGATCGCATCATCGACTTCAATCCTCGTCAAGGAGATAAAATCTTATTGGAGAATGCAGTGTTTACGAAGTTATCATCTGTGGGTAGATTGTCTGCTGATGCCTTTGTTTTAGGCGCTGCCAAAACAGCTGGCCATCGCATTCTCTATAATCCGAATTCAGGCGCCCTCTCCTATGACTCCAATGGATCATTGGCTGGTGCTGCTACAGTTTTCGCCTCGCTGCCCAAGGGACTGGAGCTCAGCAGCAGTTCTTTTGTTGTGATCTGAATCCTCATCTGGCTCATCCGACCAGCGGATCCCCTGGCTGAATCACGAGAGCCCAGAGTTCACGGCCGCTGGTCGCCCGGGTTCCATCGAAGTAAAGCGTGGGGCCGATGGCGGTTAGATAGTTAGGGGGCGGGAGCGTTTCCTTCCCACCTGGATTAAGACGGCCGATGGGGGCCGTTCCTGCTGGGGTGCCGTCTGAGCGCCAGAGCCGGTTGTTGGTGCTGAAGATCAGGGAGTCACCGGCCACCGTGACGCAGCGGGGGGCGGGCACCTTCACCACCGGCACCGTGCCGGCTGCCGTGCCATCGGAACGCCAGAGCTGATTGCCGGTGATGCCGTCGTTGGCAAAGAAGAACAGCCTGTCCCCCAGCGCTGTGAGGTTGCTGGGGATGGAGCCCTTGCGGCCTGGGCGCAGGTCGGTGACGCGGCTGGTGCCCGCGGCGGTGCCGTCTGTGCGCCAGAGTTCAGCGCCGGTTGCGCCGTCATCGGCGCTAAAGAACAGGGTGTCGCCCCTTGCCACAAGGGAGCGGGGGTAAGAGCTGGAGCTGCCGGGGTTGATGTCCGCGATCAAGGTGGTGCCGGTGGCGCTGCCGTCGGTCCGCCAGAGCTCAGTGCCCCTTCTGTCGTCGAAGGCCGAGAAAACTACAGTGCGGCGGCCGAGCGCCGTCAGGCCCGCGGGATTGGAGTGGGAATTTTTCCCGCCGGGGCAGATGTCCGCGAGCAGGGTGGTGCCGGTGGCGCTGCCGTCGCTCCGCCAGAGCTCCCTGCCATGGATGCCGTCTTCTGCGGAGAACAGAATGCTCCGGCCGGCGGATGCCACGAAATCCCTGGGAGAGGAGGAGGGGCCTGACGGAGCCCGGTCGGGCTCCTGGTTGATGTCAGCGATGCGGCGTGTGCCTGCGGCGGTACCGTCGCTGGTCCAGGGCTCAAAGCCGTGGCCGTCATCCGCCGAGAAGAAGAGCATCCGACCCACCACAGTGAGGCGGGTCGGGTAGGAACTGGCAGGGGGCGTGGTGGCATCACCCCTCAGCCCGGGTCGGATATCGGCGATGCGGGTTGTGCCGGCTGCTGTGCCATCGGAGCGCCAGAGCTCAGTACCGCTGGCTCCGTCGTCTGCTGAGAAAATCAGAGTCTCACCAAGGGCCGTGAGATACCTGGGCCAAGAGCCGGCTGCCCTGGGGCGGATGTCGGCAACGAGGCGGGGGGTGCCCATGGCCCCTCACCCCCCGAAGTGGCGGATCACGGCATCGGCGAAGCCGCTGCAGCTCACCGGCTCCACCGGCGGCTCCATCAGCCGGGCCAGGTCGTAGGTGACCTCCCGGTTGGCGATGGCGGCGCTGAGGCCGGCGGTGATCAGGTCGGCTGCTTCCTGCCAGCCCATGTATTCGAGCATCATCACGCCGCTGAGGATCACCGAGCCGGGGTTGATCCGGTCGAGGCCGGCGTGCTTGGGCGCGGTGCCGTGGGTGGCCTCGAAGATGGCGGCGCTGTCGCCGATGTTGGCGCCGGGGGCCATGCCCAGGCCGCCCACCACCGCGGCGGCGGCGTCGCTCACATAGTCGCCGTTGAGGTTGAGGGTGGCCAGCACCGAATACTCCTGGGGCCGGGTCTGAATCTGCTGGAAGATGCTGTCGGCGATCCGGTCATCGACCATCACCATCTGCTTCCACTGGCCGTTGCCGTGGGAGGCGCCGATGGCGTCGAGCACCCCCTGCACCTCGGTGCAGATCGCCTCCTTCTTCTCCGGCGTCAGCGCGTCGTAGCCGGGATCCACCATGCGGGCGTTGGCCTCCACGCTCAGGCCGGGATTTCTGTCGGCGTTGTCGAGAATCCAGCTCTCGCGCTCGGTGACGCACACCTCGCGGAATTCGCTGGTGGCCAGCTCATAGCCCCAGTCACGGAAGGCGCCTTCCGTGAACTTCATGATGTTGCCCTTGTGCACCAGGGTGACGTGGCGCTTGTCGCCCTCCAGCTTCAGGGCGTGCTGGATCGCCTTGCGGATGTGGCGCTGGCTGCCGTGCTTGCTCACCGGCTTGATGCCGATGCCCGATCCCTCCGGGATGCGGCGTTGGCCGAGCTTGCCGTTGGCCGGGATCACCACGTCGTTGAGGTGCTGGATCAGCTCCAGGCACACCGGATCGCTGGCCTCCCACTCGATCCCCATGTAGATGTCCTCGGTGTTCTCCCGGTACACGATCACGTCGAGGTCCTGGGGCCGCTTGTGGGGGCTGGGGGTGCCCTCGTAGTAGCGGCAGGGGCGCACGCAGCAGTACAGATCGAAGATCTGGCGCAGGGCCACGTTCAGCGAGCGGATGCCGCCGCCGATCGGCGTGGTGAGCGGGCCCTTGATGGCCACGCCGTACTCCCGGATCGCGGTGAGGGTGTCTTCGGGCAGGTATTGGTAGGTGCCGTAGAGGTCGCAGGCCTCATCGCCGGCGTACACCTTGAACCATTCGATCCGCCGTTCGCCGCCGTAGGCCCTGGCCACCGCCGCATCCAGCACCTTCTGGGTGGCGGGCCAGATGTCCACACCGGTGCCGTCGCCACGGATGAAGGGAATGATCGGGTCGCTTGGCACCACCGGCTGGCCGTTCTCGAAGCGGATCGCCGTGCCCGTGCTGGGGGGCGTGAGCTTGGCGTAGGGCGCGGTGCTGGTAGCCATTCGTGCGGCAGAAGCGGTTGGGCGAGCCTAGGTTTCAGTGATTTGCGGTTCTGCTCAGGGGAAACGGCATGAACGCTGCCGACCAGGCCCGGAATCTGGAACTGGCCCAGGCGATCGCCTCGGTGGCGGCCCTGTTTCGCAGCCAGTTCCCGGCGGCTCGCGCCAATCTCACCCCCTGGCGCGACGATCCCTTCACCCGCGCCTGGGCTGAAGCCGAGAGCGTGGATCTCTCCTTCCACTTCCCCGGCTGGAACCCCCGCAACCAGTGCCGCTCGGTGCTGGTGCAGCTGCGGCTCGCTGCCGCTCCCGCCAGCGGCCGGCCCCGGTTGCTGGGGGTGGTGGTGCGCGGGCTCACCTATGAATCCGAGCGCTGGCGGCTGGCCACGGTGGGTGACTGGCAGCCCAGCGGCAGCCACCTGCCCGATCCGGCGGTGGTGGACAAGTTGCAGGTCTTCTGCCGCGAGCTGTTCGATCTGTTCGCCGCGCCGCCCACCTCCGAAAGCGCCGCCGCGTAATCCTTCGCAACCTTGGCAGCGCTGGGGCAAAGACCGCACCTAACTTGGCCTCTCGCTCCCGTTGCGCCCTCGCCTGGCCATGCCCGTCGCCCTCGCTTCCCAGTTGCGTGAAGGCACCAAGAAGTCGCACACCATGGCCGAGAACACCGGCTTCGTGAGCTGCTTCCTCAAGGGTGTGGTGGACAAGGCCAGCTACCGCACCCTGGTGGCCGACCTCTACTTCGTGTACGACGCGATGGAGCAGCAGATCGGCAGGCTGCGGGCCGCCGGTCACCCGGTGGTGGGCCCGGTGGGCTTCCCCGAACTGAACCGGCGCGAGAGCCTGGAGCAGGATCTCGCCTTCTATTTCGGCGATGGCTGGCGCAACAGCGTGAAGCCCACCCCGGCGGCCCAGGAGTACGTGGCCCGCCTCCACCAGGTGGCCGCCGAGGCTCCCGAGCTGCTGGTGGGTCACCACTACACCCGCTACATCGGCGACCTCTCCGGTGGCCAGATCCTCAAGGCCATTGCCCAGAAGGCGATGAACCTGGGCGAGCACGACGGCCTGCGCTTCTACGAGTTCGACGCCATCCCCGACGAAAAGGGCTTCAAGACCAACTACCGCGCCACCCTCGATGCCCTGCCGATCGACCAGGCCATGGCCGATCGCATCGTGGAGGAGGCCAACCACGCCTTCCACCTCAATATGAAGATGTTCCAGGAGCTGGAGGGCAACCTGATCGCCGCCATCGGCAAGGTGCTGTTCGGTTTCCTTACCCGCCGCCAGCGCAGCGGCAGCACCGAAGCGGTGGCCGCCTGAACCCGGCGGGGGCTGACTGCTGGCCGGCTGTTGGGCCAGAGTCGGCGGAATCTCCTTGCGCTCCCTTGCGTTCTCTCCGCTTTCTGGTGCCGGGCACCAGCGGTCGCTTCCGCTGCGGCGGCCTGCTGGTGGAGCAGCAGACCGCCCGCCTGCTCGGGGAGCTGGTGCCCACTGAGCTGGTCACCTACCGGCAGCGCGAGTCTGGTCTGCCGTTCCTGGCCGACCTGCTGCAGAGCGAGCCCCGCGGCAGCGCAGCCGCCGCGCAGGCCCTCTGGATCGTGAGCTGGGGCTTTGATGTGCCCCGCCAGCTGCGCGCCCTGCGCGGCCGGCCGGTGGCCTATCACGCCCACAGCAGCGGCTATGGCTTCCGCCTGCCGCCGGGGGTGCCGGTGCTGGCCGTGAGCCGCAACACGCTCGGCTACTGGGGCCAGTGGGCCAGCCGCAATCCCCTGTTTCTGGTGCCCAATGCCCTGGAGGAGCGCTGGCTGGTGCAGGGCGACCGGCCCCACAACCTGGGCGGTGAGCCGGCGGTGGGCGGCCGCACGATCGATGTGCTGGTGCAGAAGCGCAAGACCAGCGCCTACGTGCTCGAGCAGCTGCTGCCGGCCCTGCGCGCCCGTGGCCTGGCGGTGGTGGTGCAGGACGGCTGGGTGGCCGACCTGGTGGATCTGTTCAACAGCGCCACGGTGGTGCTCTACGACTCCGCCGACCACTGGCGCTGCAGCGGCGTGAGTGAAGGCTTCGGCCTGCCGCCGATCGAGGCCCTGGCCTGCGGCTGCGTGCTGTTCAGCAGCTTCAACCACGCCCTGGCCGACACCCTCGATCCCGGCGCCATGGGCCACCAGATCGGCGCCGGCACTTTGGCCGCCGACGTGGAGCGGATCGCCGCTGCCGTGGCCGATCCGGCCGCCTGGCTGCCGCCGCCGCGCCAGCTGGAGGAGCTGCTTGTGGAGCTGAGCGAACCGCGGCTGCGGGAGCGCTGGCGCCAGGCCCTGCTGGCGATCAACGCCCACCTGGATCGCCTGCAGGCCGGCGATCCGCCGTTGCGGGCCCCCACGCTGGCGCGGTTGCGCTTGCAGCTCTGGCGGCAACGCTTGAGCAAGCGATTGCCCGCGGGTCTGGCCCGCCACCTTGCCTAGGGTCGAGCCCATGAGCGCATTCCTTGCCGGCCTCAACGACGCCCAGCGCCGGGCGGTGGACCACCACACCGGGCCGTTGCTGGTGGTGGCCGGCGCCGGCAGCGGCAAGACGCGGGCCCTCACCCACCGCATCGCCCACCTGGTGGGGCACCACGGCGTGGATCCGGCCGAGCTGCTGGCGGTGACCTTCACCAACAAGGCCGCCCGCGAGATGAAGGAGCGGCTGGAGCTGCTGCTGGCCCAGAAGCTGGCCCAGAGCCAGTTCGGCCAGCCCTGGAGCACCCTGCCGGCGGTGGAGCAGCGCCAGCTGCGCTCGCGCATCTACCGCGAGGTGATCAAGGACCTCTGGATCGGCACCTTCCACGCCCTGTTCGCCCGGCTGCTGCGCTTCGATATCGACAAGTTCAGGGATCCCGAGGGTCTGAGCTGGACGCGCCAGTTCTCGATCTACGACGAGGGGGATGCCCAGAGCCTGGTGAAGGAGATCGTGACCCAGGAGCTGGGCCTCGATCCCAAGCGCTTCGAGCCCAAGAAGGTGCGCTGGGCGATCAGCAATGCCAAGAACCAGGGCTGGCTGCCGGAGCAGATGGAAGCGAAGGCTGAGGGGATGCGCGGGCGCAAGGAGGCGGAGGCCTACCGCCTCTACCGCCGCGCCCTGGCCGCCAACAACGCCCTCGACTTCGACGACCTGCTGCTGCTGCCGGTGCAGCTGCTGCGCCAGAACGAGCAGGTCCGCAATTACTGGCACCGGCGGTTCCGCCACGTGCTGGTGGACGAATACCAGGACACCAACCGCACCCAGTACGAGCTGATCAAGCTTCTGGTCACAGACGGCCGTGATCCCGACGCCTTCGATGACTGGAACGGCCGCTCGGTGTTCGTGGTGGGCGACGCCGACCAGAGCATCTACAGCTTCCGGGCCGCCGACTTCACGATCCTGATGGGCTTTCAGGACGACTTCGGCGACGGTGCTCCCGATGAGGCCACCCGCACGATGGTGAAGCTGGAGGAGAACTACCGCTCCACCGCCACGATCCTGGAGGCTGCCAACGCCCTGATTGCGAATAACTCGGAGCGGATCGACAAGGTGCTGCGCCCCACCCGCGGCGAAGGGGAGCCGATCACCCTCACCCGCTGCGACGACGAGATCGCCGAGGCCGAGGCGGTGGTGCACCGCATGCGCATGCTCGATGCCGCCCACGACGAGCTGCGCTGGGGCGACATGGCGGTGCTGTACCGCACCAACGCCCAGTCGCGGGCGATGGAGGAGTCGCTGGTGCGCTGGGGCATCCCCTACATCGTGGTGGGCGGCCTGCGCTTCTACGACCGGCGCGAGATCAAGGACGTGCTCGCCTACCTCAAACTGCTGGTGAACCCGGCCGACACGGTGAGCCTGCTGCGGGTGCTCAACACCCCCAAGCGCGGGATCGGCAAGACCACGATCGAGCGCCTCACCGATGCCGCAGGCCAGCTGGGCATTCCCCTCTGGGATGTGGTGAGCGATGCCGAGGCGGTGCGCTCCCTGGGCGGGCGCTCGGCCAAGGGGCTGCTGCAGTTCTGCGAGCTCATCAACGACCTGCAGCGCTCGGCCCAGGACGCGCCGCCCTCGGAGCTGGTGCAGAAGGTGATGGAGCAGAGCGGCTACCTGGCCGAGCTGATCGCCACCGGCACCGATGAGGCCGAAGACCGGCGCCGCAATCTCAACGAGCTGGTGAACGCGGCCCTCCAGTACCAGGAGGAGAACGAGGAGGGTTCGCTGGAGGATTTCCTGGCTTCGGCGGCTCTGGCCAGCGACGCCGACTCCAAGGACACCGAGCAGGACCGGGTCACGCTGATGACCCTGCACGCCAGCAAGGGCCTCGAGTTTCCGGTGGTGTTTCTGGTGGGGATGGAGCAGGGGCTGTTCCCCAGCTACCGCTCCCTCGACGATCCCGCCTCCCTGGAGGAGGAGCGGCGGCTCTGTTATGTGGGTATCACCCGCGCCAAGGAACGCCTGTTCCTGTCCCATGCCAGCGAGCGGCGCCTGTGGGGCGGCATGCGCGAGCCGGCCGTGCCCTCGGTCTTTCTCTCCGAGCTCCCTGAGGAACTGGTGCAGGGCGACATCCCGCGCAGCGGCGGCGCGGCGATCCGGCGGGAGCAGCGCCTGGATCGGCTCACCCGCGTGGATCGCGAGGAGAGCCGGCGGGTGGCCGGCGGCGGTGATGCCGGCGCCCCCAGCAACGCCGTGCGCCGCCGCGGGGCGGCAGTGCCCGGCCGCAACTGGGCCGTGGGCGATCGCCTGCGTCACGTGGCCTTCGGCGAGGGGCGGGTGACCCACCTGTTCGGCAGCGGCGAGAAGATCTCGCTGGCCGTGAAGTTCGAGGGCATGGGCCCGAAAATCCTCGATCCGCGCCTGGCGCCCATTCAGCCGATTGGCGATCCATCCTGATTCGCGGCGGGGACCGGCCGCCCTTCAATGCTTCCCCTTATTCGTGCTATCACGTAGGCTTGATATCATTGTGCAATGTCTTCTCCAGTTCCTATCCCCGTGTTCGTGGGTTACGACCCCCATGAGCGGGCGGCGGTGAATGTCCTGATCGACAGCCTCTATCAGCGCAGCAGCCTGCCCCTGGCGATCACGCCGATCGTGGCCTCCCAGCTGACAGACGTGTTCAACCGCGAGCGCAATCCCCAGCAGAGCACCGAGTTCTCCTTCAGCCGTTTTCTGGTTCCGTATCTCATGGGCTACCAGGGTTGGGCGGTGTTCATGGACTGCGACATGTTGTGTCGCGGTGACCTGGCCGAGCTGTGGGCGTGCCGGGATGATCGCCATGCGCTGATGGTGGTGAAGCACCGCCACGAGCCTGAGGAAACAGTGAAATTCCTCGGAGCGGTGCAGACCCGCTACGCGCGCAAGAACTGGAGCTCCCTGATGCTCTTCAACTGTTCACGTTGCACCACACTCACGCCGGACTACGTGAACACCGCCAGCGGACTGGCCCTGCATCGCTTCGAGTGGCTGGAGGACGACGCGATCGGCGCCCTGCCGGCCCAGGGCTGGAACCATCTCATCGATGTTCAGGAGGCGCCGACGCTGGATCCGCAGCAAGGCGGGCCGCTGTTGGTGCACTGGACGAAGGGAGGGCCCTGGTTCAGCGACTATCGCTACGCCGGGGGCGCGCTGGCGGCCGAATGGTTCGCGTCACGCGACGCTGCATTTCGCCTCTGGGACTGATCCGTCAGGCGCTGGTGTGGCACGCTCCCGGGGTGCCCGCTTTGGCCGCATGGATATCCCCGGCCTGCCCCCCAGCCTGCTTCGCCAGCTCGCCGCCGCCGCCGGGGACTGCCGGGTTGCCCTGGTGGGCGGGGCCGTGCGGGATCTCCTGCTGCACCGGGTTCACAACGACCCCTGGCGTGGACTGCCCGATCTCGATCTGGTGGTGGAGGGACGGGCCAGTGCGTTTGTGGGCCGGTTGGCGCAGCTGCTGCCAGCGGAGGCCGTGCGGGCGGCTCGGGAGCATGGGGCGTTCGGCACCGTGGAGCTGGAAGTGGTGATCGCCGGTCAGCCGGTGCTCCTCGATGTGGCCTCCGCCCGCGCCGAGACCTATCCAGTGCCCGCCGAGAATCCCGTGGTCACTCTCGGGGCCCTGGCGGACGACCTGGCCCGGCGCGACTTCAGCATCAATGCCATGGCGCTCGATCTCGGCAGTGGCCAGTTGCTGGATCCCCATGGCGGTCAGCTGGACCTGCAGCGGCGTCGCCTGCGCTTGCTCCATGCCGCCAGCCTCCGCGACGATCCCACCCGTCTGCTGCGGGGGGCTCGGTACGCCGCCAGGCTCGGGTTTGCCCTGGCCGATGACACGCAGGCGCAGGCTTATGCCACCCTGGCGGCCTGGCCCTGGCCCTGGCGGCCTGGGGATCCCCCAGGCCAGGCACCGCCGGCGCTGGGCACCCGCCTGCGCATGGAGCTGGAGTTGCTCCTGGAGCGGGAGCCCTGGTCGGCAGCGCTGATGGTGCTCCAGCGGTGGGGCGGCCTGGTGTTGCTGGATCCCGCGCTTCAGGACGATCGGCGTTGGTGTCGCCGGATCCAGTGGGCCGTGCGTCTGGGTTTGCCGCGCCTGGTGGCCCTGGTGGCCGGTGCCCGAGACCCGCTGGCCGTGGCGGAGCGGCTGCAGCTTCCCCACCGCCAGCATCGGCTCCTGGCCCGCTGGCTGGCCCTGCGCAGTGTCTTGCCGGCAGGGGGCACGGACCTCTCTGTCCAAGCCTGGTGTGCCCTGCTGGAGGGCCAGGGCCATGGCCCTGAAGCGGCGGCCCTGGCCCTGGCCGCCGGTGATGGTCCCAGGCGGCCGCTGTTGCGCTGGTTGCTGCGCTGGCGCCAGCTGCGCTCACCGCAGTCGGCCCAGGAGCTGATCGCGCGGGGCCTGCGGCCCGGCCCGGCCTTGGGGGCCGAACTCAACCGGTTGCGCGCTGAACGTCTGGCGAGCGAGCGGCTCTGAGCCGCTTGAATAGGATCCAGCCAGTGGAGTCGGTGTCCATGGGGTCTGAAGCAGGCAAGCCCACGGCGGTTGTGGTGGCGGTGCCGGCCCGCCTCTCCTCGTCGCGCCTGCCCGGCAAGGTGATGGCCGACATTGCCGGCAAGCCGATGCTGCGCCATGTGCTTGAGCGCTGCGGCCGCGCCCGGGGCGTGGCGGCGGTGCTGGCCTGCACCGACAGCGCGGAGGTGCTGGAGGCTGCGCAGGACTGGGGATTTCAGGCCCTGCTCACCCCGGAAAGCTGCAGCAGCGGCAGTGAGCGCCTCGCCTCTGTGATCGACACCCTGGTGGCGGCTGGCGGCGCCAGCCCCGAGCGCACGTTGGTGGTGAATGTGCAGGGGGATCAACCCCTGCTGGATCCCTCCATCGTGGAAGCGATGGCTGACCAGATGGTGGCCCTGGGCTGGCCGCCCGTGATCACGCCGGTGCATCCGCTGGCGCCGGAGACGATTCACAACCCCAATGTGGTCAAGGTGTTGCTCGCTGCTGATGGGCGGGCGATCACCTTCTCCCGCAGTGCTCTGCCCCACGTGCGCGATCTGCCGCCCGAGCAATGGCACAACCGCTCCACCTACTGGGGGCATGTGGGCATCTACGGCTACCGGGCCGATGTGCTCGCCGGCTGGAACCGCCTCCCCCCCTCTTCCCTGGAGGACTTGGAGAAACTGGAGCAGCTGCGTCTGATTGAGGCGGGCATCCCCTTCGCCACTTTCCGCGTGGACAGCGACTGCTTCTCGGTGGACACCCAGGAGCAGCTGGAGCAGGCCCGCGCATTGCTGGCCGGTGAGTGAGTCGTTGCTCCGTAACCCGTTAGCCGTTGCCCTCGCGCCAGCCGTGGCGGTGCAGCGCGGCCAGGTGCCCCTGGCTGGCCAGCAGAGCCTCCGTGAACTCCCGCAGGGCGCCGTCACCACCGCGGTGACGCAGCACCCAGTCGGCCTGGTGGCGCAACCCCAGGGCGGCATCGGCCGGGGCCACCAGGAGGCCTGTCACGGGGCGTACGGCCAGGTCGTTGAGATCGTCGCCCAGAAAGGCGGTCTGCTCGCGGGCCACGTCCAGTTCCCTGCGCAGCTCCTCCAAGCCCTTCTGCTTGTCGCCTACCCCCACCCGGCAATGGGCGATGTCCAGGTGGCGCGCCCGCTGTTCAATGGCGCCGCTGCGGCCGCCGCTGAGCAAGGCCACGGCAATGCCGGCCCTCTGCAACATGCGAACCGCCAGTCCGTCGCGCACATCGAAGCGCTTCACCACCCGGCCGGCCTCGTCGTAATGCAGGCCGCCATCGGTGAGCACGCCGTCCACGTCGCACACCAACAGCCGGATCTGGCGCAGCCGCGGCCGTAGCAGCCGCCCCTGCACGCGCGAGCGCAGTTGGAATCCGCTCAGGCTCACAGCGTGCTCACCGCCACGCCATCCGACACCGCTCTCCGGATCGCCAGCAGTTGTTCCAGCAGTCCCCTCAGACGGTGCAGCGGCACCATGTTCGGTCCGTCGCTCAGCGCTTTCTCCGGATCCGG
>JBILNZ010000072.1:0-3808 GCA_044374745.1 Prochlorococcaceae cyanobacterium
CTGTCACTTTTCAGTGAGCCATGATGCCTGGACGCAGTGTGCCCCCCCCCCCCCCATCTGCTGGGTCTGCCCCGGCGCATTGAACTGGAGCTCGCCCCTGAGCTGCTCGATGAGCTTCTGCGCCGCAGCGAGGCCTCCGGCCGCAGCATCGACGAACTCGCCCTGGAGCTGATTGATCGGGCCCTGCAGCAGGACAGCGGCACAACAGCCCATCACCCCGACTGAGGGTGTGCATACCGCAGCTCCTGCATCCCTCACAGAAGATCAGTAATCCTCGGGGAACAGCACGGTGGTGATCGGGCCGCCGCCCTCGCCGCGCAGGTCTTCTGTGATCACCCAGATGGTGCCGTGCTCCGGGGCGTCTTAGCTGGAGAACAGGCGCCCTTCTGCGTGGCTGTGGTCGGCGTCATTGGCCGCCTTGTCCTCGGCATCGACGTCGCCCCAGTCGCGGCCTGCATGCCGATCCAGCAGGCCGATGATCACCGACTCCGGAACAGAGGCCGCGATAGCGGCAGTGGTGACGACCTTGCCGAGGGAGTGGCGCATGGGTGGAGCAGCCAGGGCCACAGCATTGAGAGCAAGTCTGATCGGATCAGGCCCGTTGGAGTGCATTGGCTCCATAGGTCTGGTGGTGCTGGACGAAAAACGCCTCGATCCAGTCGTGGTGCCTGCGCTGGCAGATCCGATCGGCGATCGAGGGGGCCTCGGCCGGCACCTGGAAGCGCTTGCGGAAGGCCTTGCTGAAACCCTCCAGCATCGGGGCGGGAAGGGCCCGGATGGTGGCGTGCAGCTGCCGGATGGTGGCCGGATCGAGGGGGCTCAGGCTGGGATCCGGTTGCGCTTGGGGTGTTGCAACAGCTGGAGCAACTTGAGCCGTTGCAGCTGCGGGTGGCTCAGTTTTCGATGTCGCCTCCCTCTGGCCCTCCTGCGTGGATGGGGCTCGGTGCGGAGCCGGAGCCGACGTAGCGGGCACCACCCGCAACGCCGTGGGCCGGGCCGCTGGCTGGTTGGCGGGACGAGCAGCGCCCCCGCCAGCAGCCCCCGTCACCTCCCGCTGCTGTTTGTCATAGAGCGCCAAGCCGAAGGGATTGCCAAAGGTCATCAGCGCCCGCTTCATGGCGTCGGTTTCGGCCTCTTTGAGGGCGGATTCATGGGCCTGGCCCAGGTCGGTGTCGATGCCGTGGCCGGCGCCGCAGCCCTCACGGATCAACTGGGCACCAGTGCTCTCGCCCACGGTGATGCGCACCCGGGCGGTGTAAGTGACTCCCCAGCCGGGGCGTTGGTCCCGGCCGATGGACCGTTCGCTCTGGTTGACGCAGCGGAGGGCGACGGTTTCGCGCTGCCAGCCGTCAAAGCCAAAGATGCGGTTGGCTTCCGCGATCACCTGCCACCCCTCCAGGTAGCTCACCTGGCTGCGGCCCTGCTCCCGCTGGCGCACCTTGGCGCGATCCAGGGGGGCGGAGAGGGCAGTGATCTGCTCGGTGGAGAAGGTGCAGGTCATGGCGATGAGGGGTGAGGTGTGCGGTCAGAACGGGAATGGATGGACAGCAGGCGATCAACTGGCGGTGCTGGCTGGATCGAGGGGCTCGATCAGCAACCAGCAGGGCGGTTCGCTGCAATAGATGTGATCTGGAGAGGGCCGGCGGCTGCCCTTGCGGGTGATCGGCACCACCCAGCTGCACAGCCGGGTTGACCAGATGTGCCCCCTGGGCCTGGTGCTGGTGGGGCTGTTGGGGGCGGTGGCGCTGGCGTAGCTGGAAAGATCCATGGCTCTGGGATTGGCTTCTGGTTGCTGTTGTGGTTCGGGGCCGATCACGTGGGCCCGCTCCTGCAGCAACCCCACGTGAAAGGGGGCTCTCCCCCCTCCCTCAGTGGATGCGCCAGGAGCGGCGGGAGAGGAGCTGGGCGCCGGTGATCTGGCGGCCGGCCTTGAGGGCCTCTTTGATGGCGGCCTTGTCGGGCTTGGTGGTGGTGGTGACGGCGAGCCACTCGGCATCGAGGGCCTGCTCGTCGTCGATCACCACGGCGTAGGATTTGCGGGAGGTGAGCTCGTGATTGGGGAACGAGAAACGGGTGGCGCTGGGCTGCAGCTGGGTGAGGACAAAGATCAGCGACTCCTCCAGGGCATCGGCCCGGCCGGCATCGGAGCGGGCCAGATCGCTGAGACGCTTGGCCTGCTGCTGGCGGTAGGCGGCCTGGCCGCGCAGGTGCTCGATCACCCAGCAGGTGGCATCGGCCTTGGCGGAGAGAGCTGCTTTGTTGCCCTCCTCTGCCAATAGGGCGGCCTCCAGCTCAGCCAGGGCTGAGGCGCGCTGTTCGGGGTCATCGGTGTTCAGCTGCTCAGCCAGCTGACCGATAGCGGTGGTGAGCTCCTGGGCCTCGATGCCCAGCTGCCAGAGAGAGCCTGATCGCTGAATCGAGCAGGAGGGGCCGGATGCCGAGGGGGCTGCCGCTTGGGCAGGGGCCTCGACTGGAGCGGCATGGATCGGGGTGAGAACGGCCATGACGGTGAGAGGTGATGGGAAACGGAGAAAGCGGATGCAATGGATGGGGCCGGGGCAGGCGGCCTCAGGCGCCAGGCGGAAGCTCTGGAGATGGGACGGCCCACAGCCCGGCCGATGGACTGACCTCCACCACGGCGATCGGCACCGGGGATCGGGAAGCGAGACGGCGGGCCTGCTGCACCAGGGAGGCGGTGCCGGGGCCGCCGGGGAAAGCCACCACCAGCACCGAGGCGAGACAGCCGGTGGAGGTGTGGGCGACGGCCCGGGCAATGGCCTGCTCCAGCAGCTCGCGATTACGAATCGGCCCGGCGGCCCGGCCGTGGCGCTCCCATCGGGCTGGCATCACCACGGAGGACCAGCCCAGCTGATGGGCAGCCCGGCCAATGGCGGCATCGGCCCCGCGGGCCCCGCCATGGAGCACCAGATGCACCAGCCGGCCGCCACTGCGGGCGAGCAGTTCAGCGGCCACCCGCTGATGGGGCCAGGCCAGATCACGGCCGCCACCGGCGGCGATCACCAGGGAGCGGGAGGGGGCCTCAATGGGCCGTGGCAATACACAAAGATCCATGGATTCAGTTGCCGAATTGCTAGGCGCACCGATTGGTGCGACAGATGACAACTGATCGGGGCATCACAACCGCTCAGAACAACGCAGCGGTGATGGCGAGACCAGGGGATGAAGTTGCCGCCGGCGATGGGCTCAGGGCCTTTGGCGCAGCCCTTATTCTATCAGTACAGATGCACTCGTGGCCTGGCGGATCGGCTGTGCTGCAATGGCTCTGGGGGAATCGGGGCCATCGATCCCGCCTCGCATCAATCAACATCAAGCGCGGCAACTTGATCACGCTCGATCTTCTTGGATTGCCGGCCGCGCAGCCGCGCGAGGTGATCGATCGGCTTCCATCACCCCAGCCCATCACCCCAATTCAGCACCCTGGCCCTGGGATTGTGTAGGCACCGCAGCCGCGGGAACAGCGCCGGGCCGGCGTGACCTGAGCCACCCATCCCGGCGGCGGCGAGGAGGCAAGAGATCACGCGAGCGCAAGGGTCGGTGACCGCGCAGCGGCCTCACCGACTCGCGAAGCCCTTGCGCCGTGTGACACCATCACGCCCCCGCTGCCGGGGTGGGATCAGGCGCCCAGGGGCAGATAGAGGCTCTGAGGTGTGTCCTGAAACGTGCGGAAGCCATGGCGCTCGTAGAATGCCTTGGCTGCTGTGTCTTTCGCGTCCACGATCAGCGCATAGCCACCGACTGAGCGCTTGGCGTCGAGACAGCGCTGCACGGCCAGGCCCAGCAGCAGGGG
>JBILNZ010000057.1:0-12200 GCA_044374745.1 Prochlorococcaceae cyanobacterium
AGCCCAGAGTGGCTGACCAAGAGAGAAAAAGTCCTCAGAAAACGGTCTCAGAAGCAATTTACGGTCAAAGGCACTCTTTGCTGCTTGCTGCCTCCGCTCAAACCCCGTTTGTCCAGAGTTTCCCTAGTTCGGGCCCATCCATCGACAGCTCCTGTTCATCCATCGACGGCAAGATCCTTAGCAATCTTCCCGGGTTCGTCTATCAACGCAGCAACGATGATCGCTGGACAATGGAGTACGTCAGTGCGGGCTTCACCGAACTGACTGGGTTGGTTGCGGCCAGCAGCCTCGGCGGCGAGAGCCTGAACTTTATGGATCTGATCCATCCCGGCGACCGCGAGCGTGTCATCCGCACGATGACAGAGTGCTCCGCCCGGGGGATGGACTACAGCCTCGAGTACAGGGTGAACCTGGAGCAGGGCGGCCAGCGCTGGTTTGCCGATCGGGGCTGCGGCCTCACCAACGAGCAGGGCGAACTGCTGGGGTGCACGGGCTTCATCACCGACATCACCGAGCAGAAGCTGGCCGACCAGCACCAGCAGCGCGCGGAGGAGAGATTTCGCCTGCTCTTTGAAGCCAGTCCCGATGCAATCGGGGTGATCGACCGCGACGGCCGGCTGCTGGAGATCAATCCCGTAGCACTGCAGATGTTCGGCTGCAGCGACCGGGAGCGGTTCCTGGCCTGCCAGCCGGCCGATCTCTCGCCCGCCCATCAGCCCGATGGCCGCTGCTCAAGGGAGGCCGCCGCCGCAATGATCGCCGTCGCCCTGCAGCAGGGAGCGCATGAGTTCCGCTGGCAGCACCGCCGCCTCGACAACGGTGAGCCGTTCGACGCTCTGGTGACCATGCGCCGCATCGTCCTCGAGGGAACACAAGCCCTGCTCACCCGGGTGCGTGACATCAGCGAACTGAACCGACAGGACCGACGCCTGCGCCAGCTGGCCTACGCCGATGCGCTCACGGGGCTGGTCAACCGTCAGGCCGCACTGGAGTGGCTGGAGCAGCACCTCAACCAACAGGCTCCAGCACCCCTGCTGCTGGTGACCCTGGACATCGACAATTTTCAATGGCTCAACCAGACCTTCGGCCGGGAGCGGGGCGACCGCCTGCTGCGCAGCCAGGGCCAGGCCCTCGCCGAGCGGATCGGTCCCACCGGGCTGGTGGCTCGCCTGCAGAGCGATGAATTTCTGCTGATCACGCCCCTGCCCGCCGCTGGCTCACAGCTCGATCTCACGGAGGAGACGCAACGCCGCCAATGGCTGCAGGAACTGGAGGGCCAGCTCAGGCGCGCCCACGACATGCCCACCATGCTCAGCTACTGCAGCGGCACCACCCTGCTGCAGCCGGGGGAGCACCTCGGACCTGCTGGAGCAGACCAGCTGCTCCAGCAGGTGAACACCGCCCTCAGCGAAGCGCGGCGCAGCGGCAACAACCGCCAGCGCTTCTACGAACCGGCCATGACCCGCACGATCGAGGAGCGCCTGCAGCTGGAGTCGCGGCTGATCGAGGCCGTGCATAACAGCTCCTTCCGCATCCTTTACCAGCCGATCGTGAATCTGCAGGGCCAGCTCACCGGGGCCGAGGCGTTGATGCGCTGGCCCCAGGCCGATGGCCAGATGATCCCCCCCAGCACCTTCATTCCCCTGGCGGAGAAAACCGGACGGATCGGCGCGCTGGGCAGCTGGTTGATCGACAGCACCTGTGCGCAGCTGGCGGCCTGGCAGCGCCGCGGCCTGACCCTCGACCACCTCTCGATCAACATCTCGCCCGCCCAGCTCGGCGACAGCGAAAACCCCCTGCACGAGCTGCTGATGGCAGCGGTTCAGCGGCACGGCCTGGCACCGGATGTGCTGCAGCTCGAGCTCACCGAAACCACCGTGCTGGCCAACATCGACCTGGCACGGGCGGAACTGGAACGGCTGGCCCAGGCGGGTTTCCGGCTGGCCCTCGATGATTTCGGCACCGGGTACTCTTCGCTCGTCACCCTGCAGCAGCTGCCCTTCACCAGCCTCAAGATCGACCGGAGCTTCGTGCAGAGCATCACCAGCGATGACAAGAGCCGGGCGCTGGTTGAGTCGTGTGTGTCGATCGCTCAGAAGCTGGGGCTGGGCTGCGTGGCGGAAGGGGTGGAAACCGAAGCGCAGTGCCTGCTGCTGCGCCGGCTTGGCTGCCACAGCTATCAGGGTTTCCTCTTCGATCAGGCGCTGCCGGCGGCCACCCTCGAGCAGCGGCTACGGCGCCAGCGTGCCAGCGGCGGTGCAGGAGGTGCTGGGCCTTGATCGCTCTGCTGCGCAAGGAGCTCTCCTACCATCTGCGGTACAACCGTCGCAGCCTGTCGCTCTGGCTGCTGCTGCTGCTGGGCCTGAGCGTCGGCTCTTTCCTGCTGATCTGGCGGGAGCGCTGGCATGCCCTCGAACGCTCCCAGGGCGAGCAGATCCAGACCAACCTGGGCCTGCTGGAGCTGCGGGTGAACCAGCACCGCACCACCGCCCTCGACTGGGGTCACTGGGACACGATGTACGCCTTCGCCGGTGGCCAGGATCAGAACTTCGTGGAACGGGAACTCCTGCCCTCCTCGATCGTGGCCGACCGCCAGGTGCTGCTGATCAGCAACGCGGCCGGTCGCACCCTGGCGCTTCAGCCGCGCACCCCGCTCACAGCGGGACTGCGCAGCTGCATCGAGCAGCGTCTGCAGCGCCTGCGCCAACGCACCCCGGGAGCAGCGATCACCACGGCCTTCGGGCTCTACTGCCGCGACGGGGAGCAGGTGCTGATCGGCGCGGGCACCGGCATCCGGCCCTCCGGCGGCCAGGCAGCGGAACGGGGCTGGGTGATTCACCTGAGCACGCTGGAACGCCCCAGCTACAACCCCAGCCTCAACCGCACCTTCCGGGCGATCAACCGCAGCATTGTGCTGCAGGACCGCAGCAAGACCGACCGGCCCGCAACCCAGGCCCAGACGGTGGCGGGCATCAGCGAGCTGCTCCCACCGAAGGAACGCTTCGTGATGCTCCCCCCGCTCGATGCCATGGCCACGGCCCGCCGGGCCGCAGAACAGGCCATTCCGCCCTGGCTGGCACTCAACCTGGCTGGCCTGACGCTGCTGCCGGGCGGCCTGGTGCTGGCCCGTCAGCGGCGCCTGCCGACCCGGATCCGCATGCTGCAGGACATCCGCACGGAGCGGAAACGGCGTCAGCGGATCGCCCGAGTGCTGACCACGCGCCGCCAGCTGCTGCTGCTGCTTGAGCACCCGCCCCAGACCCTGGAGCGGGGTTGGATCGCTGCCCTCCATGTGGCAGAACCCGCCACGGAACAGGAAAAGCAGCGAACGCTGGAGAACCTGGCACTGGCGATCAGCGAGCAGCTGCAACCGGATGCGATGGGTTTGATCGAGCCGGAGACGCTGGCCCTGGTGATCGCCGCCAGGCACAGCGAACTGCTGCGCAATCAGCTGCAGCAGCTGTGCCATCCGCAGTGCGGCGGCAGCATGGCGCCCCTGCAGGCCGGGCAGGGCGCCAGACAACTGCTCGGACTCTGCGCGGCGAGGCGGCACCGGCAAGCCGCCGAGCCCATCGAGGTTCTGCAGGGGGTTGACCCACAGGGCGGTGACGGGCAACCAGCTCAGCTGCCGATCGAGCAATGGCAGCGTCAGCTGGCGACGGGCAGCTTCCGGCTGGAGCCGATTCAGGTGTGGAACAGCGGGCGAGCGCAGACGCTCTACACGGCGATCCGACTCCACCCCTGGCTGCCCGGCACGGCCCAAGGCGAAGAGCGGAGCGCAATCGACGCGGGCCTGCTGCAGGCGGCACTCTCCTGGCTGGAGCGCAGCAGCGACCCGGCTGCCGTGGTGGGCATCACGCTGGCGGCCAGCAGCCTGGAGGCTGGTGGCGCGACGCTGATCGCCGAGCTGGGCAGCGCACGGGCCGATCAGCGCGCCCGCCTGGTGGTGGAACTGAGCGAGAGCATGCGGATGGCCGACTCGGTGGCGCTGCGGCAAGCGGTGGGCTCCCTGCAGCACCTGGGCGTGCGCGTGGCCATCGACGATTTCGGCAATCAGCCGCTGCCGATCCAGGCGCTCTTTCAGCTGGAGCCGGCCTTCCTGAAACTGGAAGCCGGCTACAGCCACCGCCTGCAGGATGAGAGCGTGGACGACCTGGTGGCCTTCCTGCTCAGCTACTGCCGGTATCACAACTGCACCCTGGCGCTGCAGGGAATCGCCAGCAGCGAGCAGCTGCAGTACTGGCAGCGACGAGGGGTGAAGGCCTTCCAGTGCAACTGGACCGCGTGCGACCCGGCCAGCACCCGCCCGTGAGCTTGGCCGAGCCAGCAGCCATGGCCCGCGCCACCGACCCGCTCAACCGACCCCTGGGGGTGCTGCGGCTGTCGCTCACGGCCCGCTGCAACCTGGCCTGCCCCTACTGCCTGCCCGATGGCGTGGAGCCGCCGGGCCTGCTCTCCCTGGAGCAGCGGCTGCGGGTGGTCGCGGCGGCGGTGGGCCTGGGCGCCCACAGCCTGCGGCTCACCGGCGGAGAGCCGCTGCTGCACGGCGGCCTGGAGGCGCTGATCGCCGCCGTGCAACCCCTGCGCGCCACCCAGCCGGACGGCCCCGGCCTGCGCGAGATCGCCCTCACCAGCAATGGCGCCCTGCTCAGCGCCGAGCGGGCCCGGGCCCTGCGCGCCGCTGGCTTGGATCGGATCACCCTCAGCCTCGATGGCACCACCGGCGCCTCCGTGGCCCGCATGGCCGGGGTGGGCGGCAGCGATCCCCAGGAGCGGGAACGGCGCGGCGAGGCCCTGCTGGCGAAGGTGCTGGCGGCGATCGAGCACGCCCGCAGCGCCGGCTTCGATCCGGCGCGCGGAGCGCTCAAGCTCAATGCCGTGATCCAGGGCGGCGCCAACGACGACCAGCTGCTGCCCCTGGCGGCCCTGGCCCGCGAGCGGGGTGTGGAGCTGCGCCTGATCGAATTCATGGACGTGGGCAACCGCAACGGCTGGCGGCCCGAGGCGGTGCTCAGCGCCGCGGCGATGGTGGAGCGGATCGGCGCGCGCTGGCCGCTGGAGCCCCTGGGCCGCGCCGCCCACGGCACCGCCGGCCGCTGGCGCTACTGGGATGGGGGCGGGCACCTGGCGGTGGTGGCCTCGGTGAGTGCCCCCTTCTGCGGCGACTGCAACCGTCTGCGCGTCACCGCCGATGGCAGGGCCTACACCTGCCTGTTCGCCGCCCCCGGCAGCGGCCTCGATCTGCGCCCCTGGCTGCAGCCCGACGCCCCGGAGGGCGCGCTGCGGGAGAGGATCAGCCGGCTCTGGCGGGAACGGCGCGACCGCTGGAGCGAGGAACGGGCAACGGCCTGGAGCGGCGGCGGCCCCCCTGGCCCCATGGCGGTGCCAGCCCATGCCGAGATGGCCTATCTGGGCGGCTGAATTCCCGCGAAAGCTGCAGAGTGGGTGGAGCGCGCGTCACCCCCCACCTTGGACCTGAGCCATCCCGCCACCAACGCCAACCTCGAAGCCGCCTTCGGCGGCGAGAGCATGGCCAACCGCAAGTATCTGTTCTTCGCGGAGGTGGCCAAGCAACTGGGCAATGGCGATCTGGCCCGCCTGTTCCGCGACACGGCCAACCAGGAAACGGAGCACGCCTTCGCCCACTTCCGCCTGCTGCATCCGGAGCTGGTGGTGAGCGATCCGGCAGCGCTGAGCGAGGAGCAGAAGGGAGCGATCCTGGCCCGCTGCCTGGAGCTGGCGATCGAAGGCGAAACCTACGAGTACACCACGATGTATCCGGAGTTCGCCGCCCGGGCCCGCGCCGACCGCGACGGCGCCGCCGCCGCTGAATTCGACGACCAGGCGGCCGAATCCCGCGACCACGCCGCCATCTTCCGCCGCGCCGCCAGCAACTTCGGCTTCCTGGAGCCGATCGAGCAGCACCACGCCGAGCGCTACGGCGTGGCCCTGGAGGCCCTGCAGGGCAAGGGCACGGCTGGCGAGGCGGCCACACCGGTGGCCGGCAAGTGGATCTGCAAGGTGTGCTCGATGATCTACGACCCGGCGGTGGGCGATCCGGAGTCGGGCATCGCCGCCGGCACCCCCTTCGAGGCGATCCCCGACAGCTGGGTGTGTCCGATCTGCGGCACCCGCAAGGCCAACTTCATCCCCTACCGGGAGCCCGAACTGCAGGCAGCCTGAGGCTTACAGCCAGTGGTGGGGGTAGGGCATGGACCCCTTCACCCAGCGGCTGAAGGCCGCGGCGAACAGCACCAGCAGCAGCGAGCCGCTGAGCACGGGTGTGAGCACATAGAGCGGCTTGGCCCCCAAGGCCACACCCAGGAAGGCCAGACCACCGGCGGGCGGATGCAGGCAGCGCAACTGCTGGCCCAGGAGCACCGTGAACCCCACGGCCAGGGCGATCACCAGCGGCCCCTGGCCCAGCCAGGCCACCGCCGCCACGCTCACCAGCGCCCCCACCAGGTTGCCGAGCACGATGTTGCGGGGCTGGGCCAGGGGGCTGGCCGGGTAGCCGAACAGCAGCACCGAGGAAGCCCCCAGCGGCGCGGCCAGCAGCACCATGCCGCTCCAGGCGCTGAGCAGGCCGAGCAGGGCCAGGGCGAGCAGCGCCCCCAGCCAGGTCACCGAGATCTGGCTCTTGCGGAAACTGGGCTGATAGGCCCGGCCGCGCCGCCGCTGCTCCACCAGCCAGCTCTGCAGCATCACCACCCCAGCAACCTCAGGCTGTAACACGTCGTACGCATCCAGTGTCTCCAGCGGCGCCTCCATCCCCGGTGGCGATTGCTACCCCCTGGCAGCACAGCGGCCGCCGCCCTATTTTCACCAGCACCTCCCCGCCCTGGCCCATGCCCACAGCGCGCGCTGTTGCTGTCCTGATCAGCAGCCTGGCGCTGGCCAGCCCGCTGGCGGCCCGGGCCTCCTCGGCCGACGCCTGGGCCGCCCACCACCAGGAGGTGACGCGGGCCTGCATCAAAGCCAGCGGCCTGGTGGACGCGCGCCTGGTGGGCAGCGTGATCACCTTCGACGACAGCGTGGGCAGCAGCGCTGCCCTGATCGCCGGCCGCTACCCCCAGGCCCCCATGGCCGGCCAGGAAGGCCTCAGCCTCTGCCTGTTCGACCGGCGCAGCCGCACCGCCCAGGCCGCGCCGGCGGACGACTGGCGCTGAGCCGGGGGAGGGGCGAAGTCCCTCAGGAGCGCGGCAGCGGCTGATCCGGCGCTTCCCGCAACCGCGGCAGCAGCTGCACGAGGTTGCAGGGGCGGGTTGTGGCGTCGAGCTGGGCGCGGATCAGGCGGTCCCAGGCGGTTTCCACCGCATCCAGCGAGCCCGGCAGCACGAACAGCACGGTGCCGTTGGCCACCCCCGCCAGGGCTCGGCTCTGCAGGGAGCTGGTGCCGATCGTGTCGAACGACAGCACCCGGAACAGCTCCCCGAAGCCCTCGATGGTCTTGTCGAGCAACGGTGCCACCGCCTCGGGTGTGCCGTCGCGGCCGGTGAGCCCGGTGCCGCCGCTGCTGATCACCACCTGCACCGCCGGATCGGCGATCCACTGGCTGATCACCGCCCGGATGCGATAGCGGTCGTCGGGCACGATCAGCCGCTCCACCAGCCGGTGGCCGGCGGCCTGCAGGCGCTGCTGCAGGGCGTCACCGCTGGCGTCATCGGCCAGGGATCGCGTGTCCGACACCGTGAGCAGGGCGATGGCGAGGCTCACGCGGGGGCAGACGCAGGCATGGGGCCCATTGTGGCGGCGCGGGGGCTGCAGACTGGGGCACAGCCGCAGCGGCCCATGCCTGCGTCCAATGCCGAAACGCCGGCCACCGCGCCCACCACCCATCCAACCGTGCGGGTGCGCCTGTTCGCCGCCCTGCGCGAGGCGATGGGCTGGAGCGAGCAGCAGGTGGCCGCCGCCACCAGCCCCGCCACACCGCTGGATCTCTGGCGGCAGCTGGAGCTGGCCGGGGCCTGGCAGGCCGCCACCAGCGCCCCGGCAGGCGCCACGCCAGCCGTCGAAGCGCTGCCGGAGGGCGTGCGGGTGGCGATCAACCAGCAGTTCGCCAGCGCCGACACCCCCTTGGCCGACGGCGACGAGCTGGCCTTCCTGCCACCGATCAGCGGCGGCTGAAGCAGCCAGCCGACACCGCCCCGTCCGCACGCCCGCTTCCCCCATGCCCAGCAGCCCAGCCACAGCCAGCGTCGTGAGCGTGAGCCTGCACCCCGACCCGATCGACCCCTGCCAGCAACTGGAGCAGTGGCAGGCCCAGCTGGCCCCCACCGCCAGCGCCACGCCAGCGGCCACCAGCCTGTTCATCGGCCGGGTGCGCGGCTGCACGGAGGCGGGCAGCCCCCTGGATGCCCTGGAGCTGGAGCACTACCCGGGCATGACCGAAGCCCAGCTGCAGCGCCTGGCCGCCGCCTGCGCCCGCCGCCACCCGGTGGCGGGGGTGATGGTGCGCCACCGCACGGGCCTGGTGCTCTGCGGCGACGCGATCGTGGTGGTGGCGGTGCTGGCCGACCGGCGCGGCCCGGCCCAGCGCTGCTGCCAGGAGCTGCTGGAGGCGCTCAAGCATGAGGCGCCGTTCTGGAAGCGGGAATGGAGCAGCGGCGTGGGCGAGTGGGTGGTGGGCAACACGCCGCTGGCGGAAGCGGGCTAACGCAGGAGGCGGGTGTCGTGCCAGCTGGCCAGCTCAGCGGCTGGCATGGGTTCCAGCAGCGCATCGGGGTTGCGCAGGGGGCCCTGGCGACGCAGGCGCCCGGGGAGGCGTTGAGGGGGGTGTTGGGAGCGGTGCTGGGAGCGGTTCCATGGCAGAACCCTGCATGTTGCCGTCAGTTTGATTCTGGATCGAGGGTGTCAGCCCAGTTCCTGGGTTTCAAGGCCGGGCTGCATCCCATGGCCGGCTATCGGCTAAGCGCCCAGAATTGAGGGGATTCGTTAGTCCAACCCCTGGCCGCCGCCCCCCAGCCACCGGAAGCCACCCCCGAAGGCCGAGCCCGCCAGCGGATCGATGCCCTGCTGGAGCAGGCCGGCTGGGCGGTGCAAGATCGCAGCGCCGTGAATATGGCGGCAGCCGAGGGCGTGGCGGTGCGCGAGCTGCCCAGCGGCGGCGGCGAGGCCGATTACGGCCTGTTCCTGGGCCGCGAGCTGGTGGGGGTGGTGGAGGCCAAGAAGCTGGGCAGCACCCTCGGCGGCGTGGAAGCACAGACGCTGGCCTATGCCAGCGAAACGCTGCCGGGGCTGGTGGTGCCGATCCGGCCGCTGCCGTTCCGCTACGAGAGCACGGGGGCGGAAACGTTTTTCACCAACGGGCTGGAGCCGGACGCGGCGGCGCGGCGGGTGTTCAATTTCCACCGGCCGGCCACGCTGCGCCAGTGGCTGAGCACACGCCACACGCTCAAGGGCCGCATGCGCGAGGCCCAGGCGCTGAACCGGGCCGGCATGTGGCCCGCCCAGATCCGGGCGGTGGACAACCTGGAAGCGAGCGTGCGCGACGGCCGGCGGCGGATGCTGATCCAGATGGCCACCGGCGGCGGCAAAACGTTCACGGCGATCTCGGCGCTGTATCGGCTGATCAGCCAGGGCGGCGCCAGACGGGTGCTGTTTCTGGTGGACCGGGGCAACCTGGGCCGCCAGGCGCTGAAGGAATTCCAGGCCTACAGCACGCCCGACGACGGCCGCAAATTTCACGAGCTCTACAACGTTGCCAACCTGCGCAACAACCGCATCGATCCGGTGAACAAGGTGGTGATCACCACCATCCAGCGGCTGTATTCGATCCTCAAGGGCGAGCCGGAGTTTGCCGAGGAGCTGGAGGAGGAATCGGCCTTTGATGGCCACGGCCCGGCGCTGGCGCGCGGCCCGCAGCCGGTGGTGTACAGCCCGCTGATCCCGCCGGAGTTTTTCGATGTGATTGTGGTGGATGAATGCCACCGCTCGATCTACAGCCTCTGGAGCCAGGTGCTGGAGTATTTCGATGCCTCGATCATCGGCCTCACCGCCACACCGGGCGGCCACACCTACGCCTGGTTCCAGCAGAACGTGGTGAGCGAGTACGCCCACGTGGAAGCGGTGCGCGACAAGGTGAACGTGCCCTTCTGGGTGTATCAGATCCGCACGGCGGTGGGCGAAGACGGCGCCACGGTGAAGGCCGAGCCGGGGCTGGGGGTGATCAAGCGCAACCGGCTCACCCGCGAGGAGCGCTGGCAGGCGCTCGATGAGGATCTCAGCTATGCCGCCAGTGCGCTGGATCGCAGCGTGGTGGTGCCGGATCAGATCCGCACGGTGCTGCGCACGATCCGCCAGAAGCTGTTCACCGAACTCTTCCCGGGCCGCACGGAGATCCCCAAGCTGCTGTTTTTCGCCAAGAGCGACAGCCACGCCGAAGACATCCTGCGCATCCTGCGCGAGGAATGGAACCTGAGCAACGAGCAGGCGGTGAAGATCACCTACAAGGCCGAACGCGATGGCAATGGCTCCACTGCACCGTCGCGCCGCCCGGAGCAGCTGATCAAGGATTTCGCCAACCGCTACAACCCGCGCGTGGCCGTGACGGTGGACATGATCGCCACCGGCACGGATATCAAACCGCTGGAGGGGGTGGTGTTTCTGCGCATGGTGCGCTCACGGGCGCTGTTTGAGCAGATGAAGGGCCGGGGCGTGCGGGTGATGGCCGATGCCGATTTCCAGGCGATCAGCCCCGATGGCGGCAGCAAAACCCAGTTTGTGCTGATCGACTGCGTGGGGGTGATGGAGGAACTGAAGGCCGACCCCCCGCTCGATGGCGATCCGAGCGTGCCGTTTGCCAAGTTGCTGGAGCTGGTGCGCTTCGGCAACCGCGACGAGGAGGTGCTCTCCTCCCTGGCGGCGCGGCTGGATCGAATGGACCGGCGGCTGACGCCAGATCAGCAGGCCCAGCTGGCAGCGGTGCCGGGCGCCCCACCGCTGCGGGATCTGGTGGCCCATGTGCTCGATCGCCTCGACCCCGACCAGCTGCAGGCCGAAGGCCGCGACGCACTGCTGGAGGAAGCCGCCGCACCGCTGGCCCACAACCCACAGCTGTGCGAAGCCCTGCTCACGGTGCGCCAGCAGCAGGAGATCACGGTGGATGTGCTCACCCACGACCGGGTGACCTTTGCCGGAGCGCGGCCGGATCAGGCGCTGGATTACGGCGCCAGCGCCGCCGGGCTCACCAGTGCGTTTGAGGCCTATTGCCGCGAGAACCGCGACCAGCTCGATGCCTTGAGCGTGCTCTATGCCAAGCCCTATGGGGCACGGATCACGCGCGCCAAACTGGTGGAACTGGCCCAGGCGATCCAGCGGCCGCCACGCCAGTGGACCAGCGAAGCCCTGTGGCAGGCCTATGAGCAGGTGGAGGCCAACCGGGTGAAGGGCGCCAGCAAGGGCAAACACCTCACCGATCTGATCTCCCTGGCCCGCCATGCGCTGGGCGTGGAGGAGCAGCTGGTGAGCTTTCAGGACCAGGCGGCCGAGCGCTTCGCCGGCTGGCTGGCCCAGCAGGCCCACCGCGGCCGCACCTTCACGGATGAGCAACGGAGCTGGCTGGAGCTGATCCGCGACCAGATCGTGGTGGACCTGGAGGTGCGCCTTGAAGACCTCGACGAACCACCCTTCGCCCAACGCGGCGGCCTGGGCAAGGTGTATGCATTGTTTGGCCAGGAGCTGGAGGGGATCGTGGCGGAGCTGAATGAGGTGGTGGCGGCGTGAGTTGGGAGCGGCAACCGCTGGGATCGATCTGCGAGATCGTCTCTGGCATCACCAAGGATTCGAAGAAGCAGGGCGATGACTATCGCGAAGTGCCCTATCTACGCGTGGCCAATGTGCAGCGGCTACGCCTGGATCTCTCAGAGGTGAAAACGATCCCGGCCAGGGAGAGCGCCATTGCCAGCTATCGCCTGGAGCCCGGCGACATTTTGCTGAATGAGGGCGGCGACCGCGACAAGCTTGGCCGAGGCTGGATCTGGCAGGGGCAGATCAGCGAGTGCATCCATCAGAACCATGTGTTCCGCGCCCGGATCCGCGACGGTCAAGCCATCCCGAAGTGGATCGCTTACTTTGGGACTCCTGAAAAACGTTTTGCGAGCCTGGGTCAAACGCAACAGCGAACCAGGGGGTGCAGGCAGGCCGAAATCACGGTTATGCAGCAACCGGCAATTCGCCTGTCTCAAGCTGGCAGATGTTCC